>JBBSLL010000017.1:0-56277 GCA_038255255.1 Lysobacterales bacterium | reverse complement strand
GTCCGACGTCTTCAATTACATCGAGATGTTCTACAACACCCGGCGACAGCATGGACACAACAACGGGCTGTCCCCGGTAGAGTTCGAAAAACAGCAATCACAGTGAGGCTTCGATGTGTCTACAGAAGCCGGGGCGATTCAGTCCTGGCGCTCAGGCAGGCCAAAAGCACCGGGCATCGGATTGCTGTCGTGCTCGCTGTTGTACTCGGGCTTGCCCTCGTCTGGGCAGAACTTGCTGTTGGTCTTTTCAGTTGAGTCGCAGCGCATGAGGCCTAACTCCTCGCTCAAGCTGACCCGCTACGGCATGCGTTGCTTGCCCGCTCCAGGCCATGCTCGTGATTGTGCTTCCGCGGGCAAGCAACAGATACCTCCGCGGGCAGCTTGGCTCGAACGCTAGGCCGCTATGAGAGTCCTCGTTTTCGGCAATTCGGGTTCCGGCAAGAGCACGCTCGCCAAGCGCCTGAGCGCAGAGCACCGCTTGGCCCACCTCGACCTCGACTCCATCGTCTGGGAACCATGCCAGGTCGCAGTCCAGCGCCAGCCAGAATCCATCGCAGCGTCGTTGGCAGCATTCCTCGCCGAGAACGAGAGTTGGGCCATAGAGGGCTGCTACGGCGAACTTGTAGTTGCCGCGTCCGGCCACTGCACTGAGCTCGTTTTCCTCAACCCCGGGCTGGAAACTTGTCTGGCGCACAACCAGAAGCGCGAGTGGGAACCTCACAAGTACGCCTCGAAGGAGGCGCAAGACGCAATGCTCGAGCAGCTTCAAGTCTGGGTCGCAGGCTACTATCAGCGCCAAGACCAGTGGTCGTACCACGCACACCGCAGGATCTTTGATTCCTTTGCAGGTCGGAAGAGTGAGCACCTGAGTGGTAGCGCGGTCGCGGCCTAACAATTCGTTCTAGCCGACGCCGCTTCGCGGCTCGGATTAATTCAGGCGTTAGGAAGCATGAGAACGCTTGTCGTAGCGCTGGGCATCCTTGCTTGCCTCGGGTGCGCTCACGAGGTGGCGGTCAAGTCTGTACCGCCTCCCCCTCCAACTACCGAGGCTGACTGCATCGCACGCTCAGGTGTGTGGGGTTTCCATGGCGCTACCGAGGTCTCGGATGAGTTCTGCACACTGCCAACCACTGATGGCGGAACTGCCTGCACCGACAGTTCCCAATGCCAAGGTCATTGCCTCGCACCGGCAGATGCGCTTTCAGGCAGCAAGGCCGTTGGTGCCTGCGCAGCCTCATACTTTCCTGGGGCATGCTTCAACATGGTCGAAGCCGGCAAAGCCTTCGGAAGTGTTTGCAACTAGGATGCTGTCCAACTATGTGTTCAAGCCGAGCGCCGAAATCTCCTCATTTTTTTCCTGTCGCTGCTGGCGCGGCGGCGGCTTAACACGGCGTTAGACATCACAGGAGAGATCAATGCACCCGTATCGAAACTTCATCTTGATGATCGTGGTCTCGGCCACCCTGATGTTTGGCTTGATGTACCTAAACACGTACCAGCTTAGCCATGTTTGGTTTAGTCAAACCCGCCTGTTCATGACCTTCATCATGGCCGGCTCCATGGCGTTAGTGATGCTCTACTTTATGCGGCATATGTACAAAGACAAGAAGGCTAATTTGGCGATTGTTATAGGCAGCGTCGCCCTGATGGGTCTGGGCCTCTGGTTGGTTCGCAGCCAGGCAACAGTCGGGGATGTCGCGTGGATGAAGGCGATGATTCCGCATCACTCAATTGCAATCCTCACCAGCGAGCGCGCCAACATCACTGACTCTCGGGTCAGGAAGCTGGCTGATGGAATCATCGAAGCCCAACGGCGAGAGATCGGCGAGATGGAGTTCCTGATTACGGATATCGGTGATCAGCCGGCGGATACATCGCGTCGATGACGTCTAACAATTAATTCAAGCCGAACCCGCTTCGCGGGTCGGCTTAACTCAGGCGTTAGACCCTGCAGAGGCCTCAAATCCCATGCTGGCACTCGCGAAGAAATCTAAATGGACGCTCGCGGTCGCTCTTCTCGCGATCGGTTTGATCTCGAGCACATGGGCTTGGCTGCTCATCGCCACGCCCGTAATTACAGTCAGTAGCGCGAGCGTTGAAAAACACGTCGGTCATTTTGGCCTTGCCTATTTCCACGTGTTCGGTGGAACCGTGATGTTGTTTCTAGGCTTGGCTAACCTGTACGTTGGCACTACCCGCAGATTCTTTCGCTACCACAAACTTATAGGTCGTCTGTATTTGATCGGCGGAGGGCTCTCGACCATAAAGGAACTGGTGTCAGCACCTTTACGGGGCTAAGCGCTTTCACCAACACCACTATTTCGTTGCTGACGCTCTCAGCTGGTTGGTTGCTGGCCGCAGGCATGGCTTATCGAGCGGTGCGGAACAGGCGTTACGACTCCCATCGCGAATGGATGATCCGGAGCTATGTACTGGTTTGGGCTTTTGTGTTTTGCCGGCTAGCCAGCAGGGTTCAGGGCGTTGAAGATATGGGCGGGGGCGCTGCTTTCATCTGGCTGTCTTGGGTTGGCCCTTTGCTCGCGTGTGAGGTTGCACTTCAGTGGCGCGCAGGGTCTGACAATTCGTCCAAGCCGACGCCGCTTCGCGGCGCGGCTTAACCCAGGCGTTAGGCCCGCAACCAGCATTCTGGCCGCTCGAAAGCTAAAAAGCCGTTGCTATGCAAAAGAAACAGGGGAAGTCTTCGATGAAAATTTTCGGCGAGTATTTCTTGGAGCGCCTGCTTTTGGCGGTGACGACAGTACTGACCATAGCGGGCTTCTGGAATATCTATTTTGGGGTCAGTTCCAATCCCGCCCCACATCACCATCTTCACTTGGCAACGAATCTTTCCTGGCTGTTCTTGTTGCTGTACCAGGTCAGCCTGATAGCAAAAGGCAGCTACACAAATCACAGGAAAGTGGGGCTATCCATTCTATTTTTCGGCCCGCTTCTAGTGGCCACTGCGGCCTTACTGGCTGTCCACTCGGCCCACAAAGGCTTGGTTTCAGGGGAGGGGGATTTTTTAATCGTGCAGAACGTGGCGGGAGTCCCGCAACTGGGATTGATCATCCTTCTGGCGTTCATCCTGAAAAAGCGAAGGAAATTGCACGGCTATATGCTTCTGAGCACCGGCATCCTGTTTCTTGGCATCGCCATGTTTTTTACACTTCCAAAGTTCCTCCCCTTCGAGACTGCCGTTACGACAGGACGGTACGTTTTGCTGGCTGTTGGCCTACTCTTCTTTATTAAGGATTTTAGAAATGGGTGGCCCATGCTAATGGCCAGCCTTATTCATCCCTTTAACGATTTGATCAAGTCATTTCTGGACAAGCGCGACTTGATCGACCCACTCACCGAGTTTGTTGGCTCGATGAACAAATCGCTTGCGTTTATCAGCGTTTTTCTTGTCCTTTCTGCGTTGTTGGCCTTCATCGTCATCGGCGTTCCAGCCATGCAATCACGCCTTGCTGTAAGGCAGCGGGCCTAACAATTAATTCAACCCGATGCCGATGTCAGGAGAGCCTCGTGACCGAGTTCGAAATAATCACATTGACCTATTCGTTCGTTCTTGGACTCGGCATTGCCCAGATTCTGAGTGCTGCGAGTGCAGCACGGCCCCTTCCTGGCACTTGCCGTGGTCCTTTTTCTGAGTGGGGGCATCGTGCTTCCCACGCCAGGTGCGGACGCTGGCGATTCCCTCATCGACGACTTCGAGAAGAGCGGCAAACTCAGCCTGCTCCTCCTCGCTGCGTACATTTTGTTCTGGGTACCAGCCAACGCGTGGTCGGAAGGTAGCTGGCTGGGTGTCGGCGTCTGGTTCAACATAGCGCTGACCATACCGCTCCTGGTCACCTACTACGTGCGCAATGGGAGACTCAGAAATGCGGCCGCCACTGTATTTTTCCTTGCACAGGCGTACGGACTGTTATTCGTGTGGTCGAGTCCGACCGATGTCGGTTAGCGTAGGAGCTCCGTCGGAGCGCCGCCTAACCAGCCACTCCACCCGACGCTGCGCGCAGGCGCGCAGCGCGGGTGAGCGCCGGCGTTAGGCGGCAGGGTACGGCATGCGCGAAACTGGGCGCCCAAAGGAGAATGATGTCTCTTGAACAGCTGGGATTGATCGCTGAGATTGTTGGCGCGATTGCCATCATTGTTACGCTCGTGTATTTGGCCATTCAGATCAAGGACAGTGCTCGATCGTCTCGTTCCGCTGCTGTGACTGACGCGACGACCGCGATGCAAGCCTTCTATCAGGAGCTAGGGAGCAACCCAGCGACGAGCAGGCTGTTCCTGGAAGCGTTGACGAATCCGGACGCACTGTCGGAGCAGGACCAGTTCCAGTACGTGATGTTGATGCACAGCTGTTTTCTCGGCTTCCAAAGGAGCTTCTTCCTTGCGCGCGAGGGAACATTGGATGTCGCACTTCGAGACTCAATAGGAACGGCAATGCACGCCGTCAACCACATGCCTGGCATGCATCTCTATTGGCGCCAACGAAAAGGGTACTTCCAGCCTGAGTTCGTGGAATGGGTCGAGGGTCTGTTGGCTCGTAAACCCCTTAGAGATATGGATGCGTATCGGGTGCACGCGAATCCGAAAAGCCAGCAGGCGTAGTATCAGCATGAAGATCAACAGCCAGCGCATCGCTCCGCCTGACAATTCATTCAACCCGATGCCGCTTCGCGGCGCGGCTTAACTCAGGCGTCAGGCTGCTCAAAGATGAAACGATTTGTCATCGTCGTGCTGGGTGCCATCGCTGGGTTCTTCGCCTTCGCCTTGTGTGGCTATGCAGCAATTGAACTGCTGTCCTCCAACACGCATGACCGCGCCATGGAGGCGGTAATGACTGCTTTCTTCGTTGCCGGACCACTCGGAGCCATCGTCGGCGGCATCTTCGGTGCCAGGCTTTCAAAGCCCGCGCCACCGGGGACCGCAGCCTAACAATTCGTTCAAGCCGACACCGCTTCGCGGCGTCGGCAAAGCCTCGTAAGATTGTGGCCTTGCCGCCGCCGCAAATCGGTGCGGCTTAACTCAGGCGTTAAGACTCACTCAGCGATGCCTCAAACTCTAGAAGCGCGTTCGTCTACCAATGGCCCCATGAGTCATTGGCCGGTGGTTCGTGCTCAGGCTCTTCCGCCCGCACTGCTTCGCATCGGTTGGTCCTTGTCGAGTGTCGTGTTGCTTTCGCTGACCCTGTCCTTGTTCGCGTCTACCCGGTCGCCCGTGCCGATCGAGAAGGAGCCGCGACATCGCCTCGAGTTCGGTAATCGGTACGTGCGGGTGTTCGATGTCCTGATCCCCGCGGGTGATTCGACACTGTTCCACACCCACGTGAACGACGGCGTTGGCCTCAAGCTCTCCGACGCGCACATCCGCGATGTGGTGCTCGATGGCAATGCGGAAGACTTGCAGGTCACTCGCGGTGAAGTGAGCTTCAGCTACCGGCCCAGCCCGCTGACCCACCGCGTCAGCAACATCGGAAGGACGCCGTTCCAAAACATATTCGTGGAAATCCTCCGAACCGCCGGAGCGCGGTCCCTCGCGCCGCTGCCGGCTCTCGCGGCAGAACGGACGCTCGTGGTGGAAAACGATCGAGTTCGTGTTTCCCGGCAGGTTCTTGCTCCCGGCCAGTCGCTCGACATGCATCAGCACGCGCGGAGCCTGGGAGTGGCCATCACTCTCGGAGCGATCTCGATCGAGGTTGCCGGGCAGAAGGCGAGGACCGTCAAGTTTGAGCCCGGCGACAGTCAATGGCACCCGGGCGGAACCACCCACTCTTGGAGGAACGTCGGTGCCGCCCCCTTCGAGGCAGTGGAAATCGAGTTGAAGCACTAGGCAGGTACGCCCTTGCAAGGTTAGGTCTGTCGTGCAGCTGCCCAACTATGTGTTCAAGCCGACCGCCGAAATCTCCTCATTTGTTTCCTGTCGCTGCTCGCGCGGCCGCTGCTTAACACGGCGTTAGGCCGCACGAAGAGCATCGAGGACGATCCAAGGTAAATACATCACTCTGCAGCCCGAAGGAGGACAAGAATGATTGCCATTATCGGTGCACCTCAACTCGAATACGTTGGCACATACACTGCCATCCTCACGCCGCCGATCCAGGCGGGTGGCCCGTTTGGCACGCGCATGGTCTTCGAGGTCGTAGGCGGTGAGTTCCATGGCGCGTCTGGCGAACGAGGCATGCTCCTCACCGGTGGTGCTGACTGGCTGCTCGTTGGCCAGGACGGATGGGGACGGCTCGACGTTCGTGCTCAGATACAGATGGCCGATGGAGCAGTGTTGTACGTGCAGTACTACGGGTTGATCGAGATGAACGAGGCGGTCACGAGCGCCCTGGAGAACGGCATGTCGACCAATTTCGATCAGCAGTACTTCCGCACCAGCCCAAGATTCGAGTCATCTGATCCGCGCTACGCGTGGCTGCAACAAAACGTCTTTGTTGGCCAGGGCCGGATCATCGCGGGACCCGGCGTTGAGTACAACCTGTTCCGAATCAAGTAGCGGTTGAGACATTCGGGCGGATGGTGCTGGACCGACAAGTGACAGGCCAGGTCGATTTAGGTAAAGGCGCCGCGGACGCAGCTACTGGACTTACTGTCGCCGCTCAGATCGCGCGGCCTAACAATTCGCTGCAGCCGACGTCGCAGCTGTCGCGGCGCCGCGGCTGAGCTCCAGCGTTAGCCGTCAAGAAGCAACCAGCTTGCTAAGCTTGGACCATATGAAAATCAAGACACTGAAGCTTTATCATTTCCCGGCTACCCGCAGCGCGCGAGTTCGGTGGGCCCTGCATGAAACGGTTGGCGATGATTTTGAGATTCAGAATGTGCAGCTTTATAGCGGGGAGCAATACCGCGACGACTATCTGCAGAAGAACCCGAATCACAATGTTCCGCTGCTAGAAATCTACATGGAAGATGGCTCGGTCCATCGAATGCTGGAGAGCGTGGCTATGGTGGAATGGCTCGTCGATGCATTCCCCGAAAAGCAGCTTTCGCCACCCGCCGGGTTGTCGCTTGAGCGAGCCGATTACCTTCAAATGCTGCATTTCGGAGGCACCTGGATGGATATGATGCTGTGGCAAGTTCGGATACACGAGCACGTTTTGCCTACAGCACAATCCGACTCACGAACCATCGAACGGTATCGACACAAGTTCGTTGAGGAAGTGGAACCGCAGCTCAAGGAAAGGCTGGACCGGACGTCCTTCATATGTGGGGAAGTGTTTTCCGGCGCGGATATCGTGATTGGCCACAATGTGATGTGGGCGCGGGGTTATCAACTCTGTAAAGACGAAATCTTTCGCGAGTACCTGTCTAGAATTTCTAAACGCCCTGCATTTCTGAAGGCCTTTGAAGATGCTCGTAACTTCACGCCTGAAGTTTCAAACAAGGACCGAATGAAGAAGTTTTCGGGTTGAAGCGGTGATGACCGGTTCGGGAGAATTGACGGCTAACAAATCATTCAAACCGACGTCGCTCCGCGACGCGGCTTGATTCAAACGTTAGCCTGCAGGCCCGCCCCTAAGAGCACCTTGCGGGGCACGCTATGGAATCGTGCGACGTCGCCCCAAACTCGCGAGGAGCATTTCTTCTGGGGGTTTCGATGCGTTCGTATCTTGGCGCTGGCTTCAAGCGGCGATTCCTCGGTCTATGTGTGCCGCCCCTGGTGCTGGGGTTGGTTGATGCTTCGTTAACGCTTGTGGGCCAAAGCAGCTTCTATTGGGAGAACTACCTGGCCGTAAACGAGGCCAATCCCATCTTTGCCAGTTTGCTGCAAGTTCACCCCGTGGCATTCCTAGCAGGTGCCGCCGCTTGGCTCGCGATGCTTTGCACCATGATCTTGGTCTTGCCTCGGCTGGCGGCCCTGATTCTGAGCATTGCCATCACATTCGGGCACACCATCGGTTCGGGCAATTGGTTGTTCGAGCACTTCGAACTTGGGTATCAACTCGCCAACGGCTATTACCTGTTGTCGGCTTGCGTCCTTGGGCTTGGTATACGCTACGCAATGGCCAGTGGCATGCCGGACGCTGACGTTGTTAACGTGCCGGCCAACGTGCGCGCAAAGATCGGTGGCGCCGTCTTCGCATTGGGGGCTTTGCTATGGCTATTCCCATGGCAACATTGAGTTTCCGTCTAAGTATGTGTCCAAGCCGATTGCCGGGGACGGGCTACAGTTATTCCGACTGCTGCTCGCGCGGCGCCGCCGAACACGGCGTCGGGCGGACGAGTGTGACCGGATGAACCCAGTGTCAAGGGGTCTTGTCCCTAAGTAGAGGAGATCAAGATGCAACGCATATCGACACGTGCACTCGCCCTCGCCGTATCGCTCATCTTGGCAGTCGCCGCCATCCACGGTGCGCCTCGAGCCGCGGCTCAGACCGGCCCGGGCTGGGTCTCGCTGTTCGACGGCAAGACCATCAGCAGCGAATGGGACCGGGTCGGTGAGACCAACTGGCGGGTTGAGGACGCCGCGATCGTCGCCGACAAACTAACGAGCGAGACCCTCGCGCATCTGGTCACCAAGACCAAATACAAGGACTTCCAAGCTTACGTGGAGTTCTGGGCGAGCGACGACGCCAACAGCGGCATCTTCATTCGTTGTAGCGATCCCAAAAACATCAGTTCCAGGACCTGTTACGAGGCGAACATCTTCGACCAGCGCCCGGACCCGACCTATGGCACGGGCGCAATTGTCGATTTCGTCGAAGTGAATCCCTTGCCCAAGGCCGGCGGCAGATGGAACACCCTCGAGATCACCGCCAAGGGGCGGCACATCACCGTGATGCTCAACGGCGAGACGACCGCGGAGCTCCACAACGGCCTGTTCACCGAAGGACCGTTGACGCTGCAACACGGCGCGGGCGTAATCAAGTTCCGCAAGGTTGCGGTCAAGCCGTTGTAAGCGCCCGGTGGAGAGTCAGCGGCTCGCCGGGCGGTCAGCGGTGATTGGTAGCATGCCGCCCAACAGGCAGGTGAGCCCACGGCCTCGCTTCGCTCGGCATCGGCCGAACTGCGGCGTTGGCCCACATTGGAGGCGACAGGCTTTTCGTCCCGTTGAGCCGAGACTGAAAAGTACAGGACCGTCATCCGCGCAGCGAACATCAGGTTGAAGTGAATCCGACAAATGCCGCATAACATGCGGGTGCAGGGGACGCACCGATCGGCGTCGTCCCTGTCTCGACACATTAGGATCAAGAGCCGCTTGCGCGAGTGCGTGCCGGCCTGCGCGCGCGGTTTGGCTTCGCACTTCGCTGTCGTCCGCGCGCGATCGGTCTACGGAGCGCACTCGCGGGCCTTCGCGGCTCGCGTTAATCTCGCCTGGCCTGTCTCGGGCGGCGGCGTCTTTCGCTTCGTCGGTCGGGTCGCGCGCGCGGGTTCGGTGCGGCGGCCTAACTATGTATTGCAGCGGACCGGCGGGGACGTCACTCGCCTACAGTAGGGAAACGGGAAGACATATGGCGTTATACCGCGGCAAGCTATGCCCACGTTTTTTATCGAGGTGGCATGTGAAAACCATTGCTTTCATCGTGGCCTTGCTTCTCAGTCCTCTGCAGGTTTACGCGCAGGCACTCCCCATCCTCGATATGCACCTGCACGCCCGGGGGGCGGCTTACCTCGCCGCCAACCAGTATCCGATGTGCGCGCCATTCGAACGGATGCCTCACTGGGACCCGAAAAATCCTGAAGCTGGAATGGAAGCCTTCGGGAAATCAATGCCGTGCAATGGGGAGCCCATTTGGCCCGGGAAGTCGGAGGCGGACGTGATGCAGCAGACGATCGCTGTCATGGAACGCCGAAACATTATCGGCATGGTCAGCGGTGAGCCGGAGCTCATGGCCAAATGGAAGGCGGCTGCACCCGCCCGCATCATCGCCGGGCTCGACCTGCGCCTCGGTGCGGCCGAGGGCCCACGCCACGTCAAGGCACGCAGCCCCGCCGAGGTGCGTGCACTCCATGCAAACGGGGTTTTCCAGGTCCTGGGCGAGGTGATGGCCCAATACGAAGGCATCCCCGCGGACGATCCCCGGCTCGAGCCCTACTGGGCGCTGGCCGAGGAACTCGACATCCCGGTCGCTATCCACATGGGGACCGGCGGGCCGGGCGATCCCTACAGCGGAAATGGTTATCGCGCCCGCAACAGCAGCCCGCTGAAGCTCGAGGACGTGCTGGTCAGGCATCCGAAGCTGCGCGTGTACATCATGCACGCCGGGTATCCGATGCTGGAGGACCTGCGTGCGCTGCTGTTCTCGCATCCGCAGGTCTATGTCGACATCGGCGCCATCGTCTACGGCGAGCCGCGTCCGGCGTTCTACCGCTTTCTGCAGGGGATCGTGGAGGCGGGTTACGGCGAGCGGGTGATGTTCGGTTCCGACCAGATGGTTTGGCCCGGCATCATCGAGCCTTCGATCAAGGTTATTGAAGACGCTCCCTTCCTCGATGGGAAGCAGAAGCGCGACATTCTCTACAACAATGCCGCACGTTTCCTACGACTGAGCAAGGAAGTGATTGCCAAGCATCATCAGCAGTAATGTACAGAGCCGCGGCATGACAACTCATTCAACCTGGTGCCGCTTCGCGGCACGGGTTAATTCAGACGATACGCATCGGAAATGCCCGCTTTCGTAGCCCTCCTGCGCGGCGTCAATGTCGGCAAGGCCAAGCGCGTGCCTATGGCCGAGTTTCGCGCCCTGCTCTCCGGTTTGGGCTACACGGGGGTAGCTACGCTGCGCAACAGCGGCAATGCCGTCTTCCGTTCGCCGCGGGGCACGCCGGCGGAGCTGTCCGCTAACATCGCAGCAGCCATCGCCGCACTCGTCTGCGAGGTCCCGGTCATTGTCAAGTCGGCAAGCGAGCTTGCCGCCATCACCTCTGAAAACCCCATCGAGGCAGGACCGGAGGAGCATTCGCGCCTTCTGGTCGCATTCGTGCAAGACGCCAAGACGTTGTCGAGTCTCGCCACCATAGAGGCTCTCATAGTTCCTCCCGAGAAGTTCGCCGTGGGCAAGAGTGCCGCGTACCTTCTCTGCGCTAACGGCATAGTTGAGAGCAAAGCGGGACAGGCTCTTCTTGGCAAGACGGGCAGTTTGGCCACCACCAGAAACTGGTCGACCGTCCTCAAGCTGCAGGCTCTCTCACATGAATACGATAACTAACCCTTCCTTCGAAGGGTACGTCACAATCAACCTGTAACCCCAATAATTCTTTCGAGCGGCAACGCTTACCGCGCGCCGCTCAACTCAAGCGCCAGGCGCTTACTCGGCTAATCATGCTCAAGCCCGCCCGCCTGATACTCGCCCTCGTTGCGCTGACAGCGATTGGCCAACAACTGATGCTGCACATTGCGGCGTCCTTCAGCGTTCTGAACTTCTTCAGCTATTTCACAAACCTCTCGAATCTCTTCGCCGCCCTGCTTCTTCTGCTCAGCGTGTTCTCGAACCCGACTCTGAGGCAGGACCTCGCCCGGTACATCTCCACAGTCAACATGGCCGTCGTCGGCATCGTCTTTGCCGTGTTACTCAGAAACGTCGATCTCGGTGCGTTGCTTCCCTGGGTCAACTTCGTCCTCCATTACGTCATGCCAGTCGCAATCGTCCTTGATTGGCTGCTGGCACCGCCGGCTTCCAGGCTGAATCCGAAGTGCGTGCTTCTTGCGGTCGTTTTTCCAAGTTTGTACCTCGCCTACGTCATCGTTCGCGGCGCGAGCACGGGCTGGTACCCGTATCCCTTCCTGAATCCCGAGAATGTCGGCGGGTATGGCGCTGTAGCCGCATACTCGATTGGAATCAGCGCCACATTTCTGTTCGTCAGCTGGAGCCTGCTTGCAGCTGGCAATCGTTTGACAGCTTCAAGAACTCACGATGCAAGCGCCTGACGCTTCGGTCGAACGGACGGGTAAAGGCATGTCACGCCGTCGCGCGCCGCTCAACTCAAACTGTGGGCCTTACAAGGAGCAGCTCCGCATGGCTCTGAGGTCGCTACTTTTTTTCCTCATTCTTGCGCTGCCCACCACGTGAAGCGCCTGCTGGTCGCTGTCGTCATCATGACTGGAGTTTGGGCAGTGCTCGGAGAGTCGGTCGGCATGCCCGGGCCAGCATGGCTCGGGTTCACCGTTTTCATGGGCGTCGGCGCCATTGCCGGTGGCTTTTACGCCCGCACTCGTTTCGTGCTGGTCGCGGCAGGATTGCAGCTGCTTATCTGGGTGCTGATTATCGTCGCCCTGCATGCGACGGCCGAAGTTCCCACTACTTATCTGTCGATCGCAACGCGGAATATTCTCGGGCTGGCGCTTGCCGTCCCGGTCGCCGCGCTCGGAGCGCATATTGGGCAGTCTCTCGCGCGGCGCGGGGCTCGTGCCAGGGCAGAAGTGGCCTGACGCAACTCCCCCGGGGTTGCCAGCAGTAGACGCGCCGGCTGCAACAAAGCTCGATCTTGACGCAGTAACTTTCACGTTCCTTTTCGCAACGTCTCCCCACCCTTGCGCAAGCTCATAGTCGACCGGGAGGTGCGCGTGAACATCAGGCACGTGATGGGATTTGTCGTCGCGGCATCGCTGCTGACCATCGGGTCGCAAGAGGCCATGGCAGTCGAAGAAGCAAGTTACGTCGTCCTGAAAAAGGACAACGAGTTCGAGATTCGTGAATACGCTCCTCATGTCCTCGCCGAGACCCTGGTGGAGAGTGACCTGGAACAGGCAGGCGACAAGGCGTTCGAGCGGCTCTTCGGGTACATCTCGGGCGACAACGTGTCGCGCACCAGATTGGCGATGACATCACCGGTCTCCCAGAAGCCGGCGGGCGAGAAGATCGAGATGACTGCGCCGGTCGGACAGCAACGGGTCGAAGGGAAATGAGCAGTGAGCTTCCTGATGCCCAAGGCGTACACCATGAGCACGCTTCCGCAACCGCGCGATGCGCGTGTTGCGTTGCGTCAGGTGCCCGCGCAGAAAATGGCTGTCATCCGGTACTCCGGGACCTGGAGCGAAAAGAACTATGCACAGCACAAATCGGAATTGGAGTCATGGATGCAGCAAGCCGGCCTGACCAGTGCGGGAACTCCCATCTGGGCCCGGTACAACCCGCCCTTCACCCCATGGTTCCTCAGGCGCAATGAAATCCATATTCCGATCGACTGACGGCTCCGCATCAGAACGGAAAGTACCGGGGGATCAGGAACGTCGCCATGATCAGGAAGATGATGTTGAGCGGCAGGCCGATCCTGGTGAAGTCGGCGAACCGGTAGCCGCCGGCGGTGTGCACCATCGCGTTGGTCTGGTAGCCGACAGGTGTGGCAAATGCGGTGGACGCCGCGAACGCGACCGCAACCAGGAACGGTTTGGCATCCACCCCTAGAGATTCCGCAGTGGCTATCGCAACCGGCACGATGAGCACCGCAGCCGCATTGTTGCTCATCACTTCGGTCATGATCGCCGTCGTCAGATAGATCACGGCCAGTGTCGCGACCGGACCGAACTGCCCCACCAGGCCAATCGCGTTTTCTGCCAACCACTCCGCACCGCCGGAGTGCGTCAGCGCGATGCCCAGCGGCATGACGCCCGCCAGCAGCATCACCACGCGCCAGTCGACGGCGGCATACGCTTCGTCGGGCTCAAGGCAGCGCAACACCACCAGCGCCACGCAGCCAAGGATGGCCGACGCAACGATCGGCATGAAGCCCAACGCAGAGGCACCCAGCACCGCAACCAGGATCACGGAAGAAGTCAGGGCGCGCCGCATGTCCACGCGCTGCTGCGTGCGCTCCGCCAGCACCACCAGCCCGTTGTCTTCGCGCAGCGCATCGATGGCCTCTGGCGAGCCATCCAGCATCAGGATGTCGCCCAGCGCCAGCGGCACCTGGTTGACCTCCCTGCTCAGCAAGGAACGCGCGCGCTGCAACCCGTGCACCCGGGCCTGGTAGGCATGCCCGAAGCGCGTGGCTGCGATCGTATGTCCGATCAGCGGCGAGCCTGGCGCGATCATCACTTCCGCGTGCATGCGCTCGCCTCGACTGAGGTCGTCGAGATCCGACGCCACCGCGTCGTAGCGCAGCTTGTGGCGCCTGCGCAACGTATCGATCTGCGCCCACTCACCTTCGATGAGGAGTCGATCGCCCGGACGCAGACTGGTCTGGGGAGCCAGCGTGTCTTTGCCCTCGCGACGCAGTACATCGATCAGGCGGATGGTGTCGAGAGGATCGACCAGTGCACCACTGCCGCTGGCGTCCTTGCCGTCATTGTCGTCGGGCATCAGCAGGTCTCCGGCGAGTCGGTCAATCGCCGTTGAGCCTTCGGGAATTACCAGTTCGGTGAGGAATAGACCCCCATGCCCTTCGCGGTCCGGCGCCGGGACGCCCAGGTCGGGGAGCAGATACCGCCGCGCGATCATCAGGTACACCACGCCGACGACAACGAAGATGATCCCGAGCGGCGCGAACTCGAAGAGGCCGAATCCTTCGCGCCCGGACTGGATGGCGAGCGAATGCACCAGCAGGTTGGTCGAGGTGCCCACCAGCGTGCACACGCCACCAAACTGGGAGGCATACGACAGCGGGATCAGGAATTTGGACGGCGCCTGCTGGTTGGCAACCGCCGCGGCGATCACGATCGGCAGCATCACCGCGACCACGGGTGTGTTGTTGATGAAAGCCGATGCAGTGGCCACCATCGTCATCATCACCAGCGCCAGCAGCCAGCCCTGGCGAATCCGCGACACGAGTTCGCCGAGCTTGTGCAACGCGCCACTGCGCTGAAGACCGGCGCTGAGCACGAACATCGCAGCGACTGTGATGGTGGCCTCGCTCGCAAAGCCCGACAGCGCTTCACGCGGGTGCAGCAACCCGAGCACCAGCAGGCTGCCCATCACCAGCAGCGCGACGATGTCGGCGCGCAGCTTCTCGGTGACGAACAGGTAGATCGCGCCGCCGAGAACGGCCAGTGTCAACCACAGGTCCATGCCCATCAGCGCTACACCCTCATGGCGGCAGGGATGCAAAGCCCGGCCATGCCGGTCTGGACGTAGTATGCGCGAATGTCAGTCGTATTCCTTGCGCTGCATGATTTGCCCCCGGACAATTCATCTCTCGCTGGTTGCTTGCCGGCGCGCGAAGCGCGTCTTTTCTATCACTATCCGGAGGCATTTCCGATGGCTGAGACGAAAACCAGACCCACGGGCGCAAGCGTCGATGCATATCTCGCGTCCAAGGCCAATCCAGAACAACTTGCGGACTGCCGGGCCATCATGGCCATGTGCAAGCGCGTCACGAAGCAGCAGCCCTACATGTGGGGGCCGAGTATCGTCGGCTACGGTTCCTATACCTACCGGTATGCGGGTGGTCATTCTGGCGACGCACCGCTCGCTGGATTCGCGGTCCGCGGCAGGGAGCTCGTTGTGTACCTCGGCTGCGAGGATCCCGGGCAACCGGAACTCCTGGCGAAGCTCGGGAAACACAAGATGGGCAAGTCGTGCCTCTACATCAAGCGCCTCGCGGATCTCGACGAGAAAGTACTCGAGGCACTCATGGCCGCATCGGTCGCGGAAACCCGCAGGCGCTATCCGGGCGGTGTTCTTCAAACATGATCGAGCGCGCATGAAGGGCTCTTGAAACTTTCCACGCGGTCGCGGAGGTGAATGTGAAGTCGACCGACGACTCGCACCCACGGGAGAAACAATTGAAGAGAGAAGCCAAGAACCCGGGAACGCGCGCACGCCTTAATCCGCGTGGGCAGGCTCTGTTTCAAGCATGGGCGTCCGTCCTGTCTCGACACGCCCGGATCGCCCTCGTCTCATTGCTCTGCTGCGCCGCGTTTGCGTTCACCGCAGTGGCTGCCCAACCGTTCGACAGCAGTGTGCCGACGCCGGCCAACGTGCCCGACGGCGATCCCGAGCCTGCGGCAAGGATCCAGGTGGACCCCGTCGCCAAGGATCACGAGATCAGTCAGCGGATCACCGACATTCTCGAAACGACCGGCTGGTACGGTGAGCCCGAGGTCATGGTCCGGGACGGTATCGTGTTCCTGAAAGGGACCGCGAAGAAGGAAGACTCCCGCGATTGGGCCGGAGAGTTGGCCAAGAATACGGAAGGCGTGGTGGCTGTCGTCAACGAGATCGAGTTGGCCCCGACGACGATCTGGGATTTCACTCCGACGTTCGAGTCTCTGAAAGACCTCGTGCGCGGATTCGTCCGCTCGCTTCCGCTGGTGGTGGTGGCGTTGGCCGTCATCGCCGCGTCGTGGATGTTCGCCAGGTTGACCGTGCGCCTGCTGCGCCGCTGGATGCTGACCCGTTCCCTCAGCCGGCTGTTGCGGGAAGTGCTCGCGCGCGCGGGTGGAATCCTGGTCATGCTGGTAGGTCTTTACCTGGTGCTCCGTATCGCAGGACTCACGCAACTCGCGCTTACCGTGGTGGGCGGCACCGGACTGATCGGCCTCGTGCTCGGCATCGCCTTTCGCGACATCACGGAGAACTTCCTCGCCAGTCTTTTCCTGAGTTTGCAGCAGCCTTTTCGAGAGGGGGACCTCATCGAAGTGGCGAGCATCACGGGATACGTGCAGCGGCTGACCTCGCGAACAACGGTGCTCATGACACTCGACGGCAATCAGGCGCAGGTGCCCAATTCAACCGTCTTCAAGAACACGATCCGAAATTTCACGAGCAATCCCAACCGCCGCGACGACTTCCTCGTGGGCATCGGGTATGAAGACTCCATCCCGTTTGCCCAGGAAGTCGCGCTGAAAGTACTTGCCGAACACCCCGCTCTTCTGAAAGACCCCGAACCGCTGGTGCTCGTGGAGAACCTGGGTTCGGCGACGGTGAACCTGCGTGTGTATTTCTGGCTCAATGGCGGAAAACACAGCTGGCTCAAAGTGAAATCCTCCGTAATTCGGCTCGTCAAGCGGGCCTTCCAGGATGCGGGAATCTCCATGCCGGACGAGGCGCGGGAAGTCACGTTCCCGCATGGGGTGCCGGTGCGAATGATCGAGCCCGAAGGGTCCGTACAAACCAAAGCCGCAGTTCCGCCGAAAAAGGCTGCCGAGCCGGAAACCGTCGCGACAGAGGCGGAAGCGGGACTCGAAAGCGAAGCCGGGGAAATCAAGGAACAGGCGCGCGGGTCCTGGACGCCCGGGGAGAATCTCCTGACTCCGACGTCGTCAACCGACGCTATCGAAGCCGCGCGTCCGGCCGCTACACAGAAAGAGTAACGGTGGCACGCTAAGGCGTAGCCGTGTATTGATCGCCTGCGCGGGAAGCGGCTTCGGATCTAAATCGAGGTCGAGGCGGATGATGGGCCTTCGTACGATTCTTGCGGTCCAACTCGATTGAACGTACAAGAGGCGCCACAGGGTTTGCACGCTCGGCAGAAGCCGGCACGGAGTTGCGATGCGTGAGAAGCGATTGTCCCGAATACAGTTGGCCGCGATGGCACTGATCGTGTTTGCGATGTCGGCCTGCACGACGGTTGCGCATCCGCTCGAGGCGACCGACTGGAAACTCATCGAGTGGACCTTGAGTTCGATCGGACCTGAGGATTACGCGATTCGCGCGAAATTCCATGATGGCCAGGTCTCGGGCTTCAGCGGCGTCAATTCCTACAGCGGGGCCTTTCGTGCGGGCGGCGATGGTGCGTTCTCTGCGGGACCGTTTTCGCGCTCGAAGAAGGGGCACACCGGCGACGCGATGCGCGCCGAGGACGCTTACCTGACTTTGCTCTCTCAGGCCAGATCGTACGAATCCGCTGGCAATCGACTGACGCTGCACGACGCGGACGGAAACGCATCGTTGGTCTTCGAGGCTGCCGACCGGTGACTCGCGGTACGCAAGGGCGCGGAGCGGCGCCGGGTTTGCATGTTCGAGCTCGAGTACTCGAACGCATCGGAACCGGGCGAAGGTGAAGAAGCTGCTGCCGATCGCGATCCTGCTCGTTGCAGCATTTTTCGGATACGAGCGCCTCGGCACTCCCGATTCGCGGCTTCCCGGCAGAACCGAACCTGCGCAACGCCAGGGCGAACATCAATCCAGTCCTGCGCAGACCGGACAGATCCGGGACAGCGGCGTCGTCGTGAAACTGCTCGCCGACGACAACGACGGCAGCCGCCACCAGCGCTTCATCGTACGGCGGGCCGGGGGCAGCACCCTGCTCATCGCGCACAACATCGATCTCGCGCCCCGCATCGACGCGTTGCGGCAGGGGGACGAGGTGGAGTTCCACGGAGAACTCGAGTGGAATCCCCAAGGCGGCGTCGTGCACTGGACGCACCACGATCCTGCCGGTCGCCACGTGGGCGGCTGGATCCGGCACAAGGGACGGACTTATCAGTAAGCGCCCACCGCGCGCGCTCCGGGACGCACGATCCAGACCGCGGACCCCGCGGCTATTCGAAACCGTTCGAGAAAACGGTGCCGGGCGCCGATGCGCGGCACGTTGCTCCGCCGGACTTGAGCAGGATGTTGTCGATGCTCCACCCGTCGCGCACGACGCTGCCGTCGCTGGTGAAGCGGAAGCGGATTTGCGCCTGCGCCGCGCCGGCCAATGCAGATGCTTCAACGCGCACGGTCTGCCATTGCGGCAGGTTGTCGCAGCGATGGACTTCGGTCCATGCGCCGGTGGCAGTCGTGCGCACCTCGACGATGCCGAAATCAAAGCCTGCCTCGGTGTCGCAACGTGATTCGAAGGACAGGATCGGGCTTTCGTAACCCGTCAGGTCGATGGTCGGCGAAGTGAGACTGGTGTTCACGTTGTTGGCGTAATTGCCGGCCGGGCTTTCCGTGAGGAAGCGGCTCGCGTGCGAGGCGTTGCCATTGACGATTCCCCAGGGAGCCGCGAGCGTCCATCCTGCGGCGGTCGCCTCGGCGTTCTCGGCCAGCACATCGCACAACGGGTACAGCTCGAAATCGCGAACGACCGTGGCACCGCCGGGTGCATCGACGCTGGCGATGTCGAGCGGTTCGAAATCGACGGCAGTGATCTCGAAGTCATGCGTCCCGGCGGGCAGCCGGCGAGTGTAGGTGCCGTCCGCGCCGCTTCGTGAGGTGTAGCCACTTGCCCGGATGTCGGCTTCAACCGGAGCCTGGGTGCGCGCATTGCGAACGCGCCCGGTGACCGTGCCCACTTCGGCGGGCGAACGGACATCGGCAAAGGCGGCGGCGACCGGCCCGGAAGCGCCCGAGGCGTCGCTGCCCCGCAAATACACGAGGTGTCTACCGACCGCGAGCGAACCGCCAGGAATCGTGGTGGACACACTCTCCACCGGTTCGTCGAACGCGCCGTCGGAGGCACTCGCAGGCAGCGCGACGGATCCGTTCTGCCACGGGGCCGTCCCCGCATACACGCTACCGGAAGAGACAGCGTGGCTGGGCTGCGTACCGCCCTGGTCCTGGTTGAACCGGGTGTCGTCGAGCGTGCCCGCCGCCGTGATGGCTTCCCCGATCAACGCAAGATCAGGCGATATCGTCAGGTCCCGCGCTTCGGGCCCGGCAGGCAGGAGGTAAGGCGCACGCGCCACGCGCAGCGCATAGCGCAACGCCGCGAAGTTGTCGGGAAACACCCTCGCCTCGAACGCGCTGCAACTTTCGAAGAACTGGTTGCCGAGCTCGAACGTGTACGCGGCCACGCCCAGTTCGCCGTAGGCGAAATCGACCGTAGTGCCATCCGTTACGTAGAGTCCGACCGACTGCTTGGGCACGTAACGGTTGAACCATGCAAAGCGGCGCCCGAGCGTTTCCAGCGCCGGGCCGTTTGGCGGCACCTGGTTCGTGTATCCCCACGGCCAGAGCACGAGGCTCGAATAGCTGTGCAGATCGAAAAAGAGGCAGCTCGTCGTCGCGGGTGCCGCATCCGTTGCCAGAGGTCCGCGTACATCGGGGAACTGGTTGCGCACATAGTCGACGACGGCCCGCGTTTCCGGCTCCGAGATCGTCAGCGGACCGCGATACGTGTCCCGGCAAGCATCGCCGCTCGAACCGCCGTGCCCGCCCCATTCAAAAGGAAAGTTGCGATTGAGATCCGCGCCCCTGCGACCGGTCGGGCAGTAATTGGCGTTGGTGTTCTTGCGCCAGTCGGATCCCTGCTCGGCACGCTTGCGTCCGTCGGGATTCGATTGCACCAGCAGGTGCAGTTCCTGGTGGTCGAGCAGCCACGTGGCCTCGGCGTCCCGGCCGTAACTTTCCAGCAGCCACTCGGCGAGCCGCAGCGACACCTCGACCGGCGTGTACTCACGCGCATGCAGGCCCGTCATCACGAAGACCTTGGGCTTGGTGCCGGCGGTGCCCGCGTTGGTGAGCTTGATGACACGGAGATCCTCGCCTCCTCCAGTCGCCCCGCTCGCCCGCTCCCAGCTGTCACCGATGTCGAGGATGCTCACCAGCTGCGGATACTGCGTGCGCAGGGCATCGAAGCGCGCATGGGTTTCGGCGACGGTTCGATAGCACGGAAAGTTGACGATCCCGGCCTTGGGGCCACCCAGAGTGGAGGTCATCGCGCGGCGGGCGGCAGTTGCGCTTTCGTCGACCTCGACGTGTAAACCGCGGGCACGCAGCTCCGACAGTTCCTCCGCGTCCGCTTCGAAAACGACGACGCCCTTTTCGTCCGCAATCAAGAGATGCGAATGACGCAACGCCAGATCGGCGATGACCGCCTTGTCGCGCGTCTGCACCCGTACCACCGCGACGTCCCCGCCCACGGGCTCGGCGGCCAAGGCCGGTTGGCGCGCCATCATCAGAACCAGAACCAGCAGGAGTGGCGTAAGAAAGCGCACGGTAGTCACACGCGACAGGGACGGCGCATCATGCCAGTTTCGCTGTCCCGCAGCGACGGAACACGTTCCAGCAGTACGAGCGTGCATTTGGCAAAGACCTGCGCGCCCGCCAGAAGGGGCATGGACGATGGCCAGCACGGCCAGAGGTGGCGCCTCAACCGCCCTGACGGGCCGGCCACGCGGGCACATGCCCGGTGGCCACGTGCTGCCGCGCGGAGTCGACATTGAGTTGCGAATCGTCGAAGAAAATGTCGGCGCCAAACGCACGCAGGAAAGGGCCCTTGTCACGCCCGCCCAGGAACATGGCCTCGTCGATCCGCACGCCCCAGTGGCGAAGGGTAAGGATGACGCGCTTGTGCGCGGGCGCCGAGCGCGCGGTGACGAGCGCCGTGCGCAGCGGGGAATTTTCCGCGGGAAATGCCGACTGGATCCGGTGCAGTGCGTCGAGGAATCCGCGGAAGGGGCCGACGCCCAGGGGCTCGCCGACGCGTTCGCGTTCGAAGTCCGCGAACGCCTCGAGTCCGTCACGCTGGTTCACTGCCTCCGACTCGCCGCCGAAAATGACGGCATCGCCGTCGAACGCGATGCGCAACTGATCGGTCTGCCGCGCGGAAGGCGTGGACGGCAGCACCGTGGCAGCGGCAACACCCGCGGCCAGCGCCGCACGCACATCTTCCACGTGGGTCGACAGGAACAGCTGTGCGCCAAACGGCTCGATGTAGGGAAACGGCGAAGCCCCGCTGGTGAACGCCGCGCGTACGATGTCGAGGCCGTATTCCTCGACCGAGTTGAAGATGCGCAGGCCGGTATCGCCGGAGTTGCGCGACAGCAGGATGACCTCGACGCGCGGTCCCGCGCTGCGGCCCGAGTTCAGTGCGAGCAGCTTGCGAACCAGGGGGAAGGCGATCCCGGGTTCGAGCGTCTCGCCTTCGTGTGCGATCTGGTGCTGGATGTACGCGTCCAGGCCCTCGCGCTCGAACAGCGCGTGCGCATCATCCAGGGCGAAAAGCGCCCGCGAGGAAATGGCCACCGTGAAGCGCTGGTCTACAGGCCCGTCAGCGCTCATCGAAAAACTCAACGCCCGTTGAAGCCGTCGATGAACAACCAGTCGTCGATCACGTCGAGCGCGGCCTTGACGTCCAGGCGACCATGGCCGAAGACAGCATTCGGCACGTTCGCGCCAAGGTAGGTGCCGCAGTTCTGGGTGCTGGTGCGCGGTGTCGCAGTGGCCTCGAGCACCGATTGCATGCGCGACGGGTGGTTGGCCAGCCACGGATGGCGGGAAACCAGCAGGGCCACCGCTCCCGCGACATGCGGGCCGGCCATGCTGGTGCCGCTGATCGTTCCGTAGGCATTGTTGCGGAACGAAGAGCGGATGCTCGATCCCGGTGCGGAAATCGCCGGTGCCAGTCGCGTCCCCACCGGCCCGCGACTGGAGAAACTGGAGATGGCGTCGGGCACGGCACTGGTCGTCGACCCGACGGTGAACGAAAGTCCCAGGGTCGCAGGAGGGTCGAGCACCGTGCTGCATCCCGAACCGGAGTTGCCCGCGGATGCGACGAACACGATACCCAGTTGGTGGAGCGTCTCGATTGCGGTGGCCATCAGCACGTCGGTCTGCGCAGTGCAACCTTCGCTCGCAGGGCAGCCCCACGAATTGTTGATGACGTGCGGCGCGAGATCGGCGCGCGGATTGTTGCCCTGCGAGTCCGTGGGCGCGGCAAAGAACTGCATGCACTCGATGTAGGTCGAGGGCGTGCCGACGCCACGCTCCATGTTGCGGCAACCCATCCAGCGCGCCTGCGGCGCGACGCCGATCTGGTTGGCACCGCCATCGGCGCCCACCATCGTGCCCATGGTGTGCGTGCCGTGGTTGTTGTCGTCGCACGGGGCGGCGGCGTCGAGGCCGCAGGGATTGGTGCCCCCGCCTTGCAGGGCATGGATCGCATCGTGCCAGTTGTAGGCGTGCGAAGCCTGCCCGGTCTGGGCGTTCCAGCCGCGGTACTGGTTCCTGAGCGCCGGGTGATCCCACTGGTAGCCGGTGTCGGCGCCGGCGACGACCGCACCCTGGCCCAAGGTGCCGAGTGCCCATGCTTCGGGGGCGCGGATGCGCGCGATGCCCCACTCGATTGCGTTGACAGCTTTCGGCATCGGACCTTCGGCGGGCTGTGGATCGATGCCGCGCAACGAAGGATCGCTGGCGAGAAACCTCACGTCGGAGCGCGATGCAAGCGTTCGGAGTTGGTCTGCAGGCACGCGGGCCCAGATCGCGTTGGCGATCCAGTAGTGGCGATACCGGTAGCCGCCGCTCTTGAGCCACGCTACGACATCGCGCCCCGCGTTTTCCGAGGCTGCGCGCTTGCCTTCGACGATTGCGGCCTTGGCGAACAGTCCTCCTTGACCGGCTTGCGCGACTTCCGCGCCGGGTGGCAATGCGATCAATACGTCGACGGGGCGATCGTCGGCGGGGAGCGCGGCGAGCGCCGGATCGAGGCGCGCGAGATGCTGGTTCGCTTCCGGTTCGATGGCGGCGACAAGCGGAGCGCAGAACATCCACAAGCCAAGGAGAATCCCGGCGGACTTAGAGTACGAATTGCTCGTCAAGTATGCGTTCCTCGAGGCTGTGTTCGGCGTCGAACAGCAGCGTCAGCGTGATGTCGTGCGCTTCCTCGATCTCCACCTCGACGATGTCGCGCACTTCGTGTGAATCGGCGGTGGCACTGACCGGGCGCTTGTAGTGGTCCTGCACTTCGAACTTGATGCGCACGTCATTGCGCAGGATGGCACCACGCCAGCGACGCGGCCTGAACGCCGCCAGCGGCGTCAATGCCAGCACGCCGCTTCCGAGCGGCAGGATGGGACCGTGCGCCGAGAGGTTGTAGGCAGTCGAGCCCGCGGGCGTCGAGACGAGCGCGCCATCGCAGACCAGTTCCTCGAGACGCTGCTTGTCGTTGAGGAACACCTTGAGCTTCGCGGCCTGGCGCGTCTGCCGCAACAGCGACACTTCATTGAACGCAAGGTGCTCGGCCGTGTGTCCCGACTCGGAAGTCGCAGTCATGCGCAGCGGATGCAGCTTCGCGGGCTGCGCCGACTCGATTCGGTCGGCGAGATCCTCGGCATGGTAGAGGTTCATCAGGAAACCCACGGTGCCGGTCTTCATGCCGAACACGGGCTTGCCCGCGGCGCGGAGCTTGTGCAGCGTCTGCAGCATGAAGCCGTCGCCGCCGAGGGCAACGATGACGTCGGACTCGGTCGCCGGATGGTTTCCGTAACGAGCCGTCATATCCGCAAGGGCAGCCTGCCCCTCGGGCGCCCGACTGGCGACGAACGCGAAGCGCGGGTCGCTCAACGCGACGCTCCGCTCTGCACCAGCTGGCCGAGCCGGCGCAGGACGACAGATACGGTCGGATAGTCGAGCTGCACTTGCGTGCACAGGTCCTTGAGCATGTCCCGGGTGAAGCGCAGGGACGGCTCGTCGCGCTCGAGCCAGCGAGCCACCTGCGCGCTGCCATTGTTGATTCCGGCTGCGTCGTCGCCGCTGCGCTCGAGCACCTGCGCCGCCAGCGCGCGCTGCTGTTGCACGAGTTCATCGCGCAGTGACCCCCGGGCGTTGGCGTGCCAGCGGCCCTCCACCGGCAGCTCCTCGATCTTCTCCATGAGCCAGCGCAGATGCAGCGAATCGCCCAGCGCGAAAAAGATCCGCGCGACCGCGTGCACCGGGCGCTTGTGCTGCAGCGCGACTTCCACGATATCGAGGGCGGAGCCAATCGCCGGCAGCAGGCTCAATCGCTGCGCCAGCTCCGGCGGCAGGTCGCGGGCAATCCATTCCGCCTCGGCGGCATGTGCGGTCGTGCGATCGGCCTCCGTCATCGCCCCGGCCATGCCCCGGAGCAGTTCGGCGAAGGGCGCGTGATACCGCTCCACTGCAGCGGCGATGTCCAGGCGATTGCCGGGCATGTTGAGCAACCAGCGCGTCAGCTGACGCATCAGTCCCCAGATACGCAACTGTGCGTCTACCTGCGTCTGTGCGGACACCCGATCGTCCAGTGCCTCGATGGCGGCCCACAACTCGCGCGCATCGAATATCTCGCGCGCGATCGAATACGCCTTGGCGATTTCCCCGGGCGATGCGCCGGTGTCTTCCTGCATGCGCAGCACGAAGGTCGCGCCCATCCGGTTCACGACGGAGTTGGTCACCGCTGTGGCGATGATCTCGCGACGCAGACGATGGCGCTGCATGGCATCGCCGTAGCGCTGCTGCAGCGGCACGGGGAAGTACCGGATCAGCTCCTTCGACAAGTGCGGATCCTCGGGCACGTCGGAATCGAGCAATTGCTGGAACAGCACGAGCTTCGCGTAGGACAACAACACCGAGAGTTCCGGGCGCGTCAATCCCAGCCCTCTTACCCGGCGGTCATCGAACTCCGCTTCGCTGGGCAGGAATTCGAGCTGGCGGTCGAGGAGGCCGCGCTCCTCGAGGACACGCACGAAGTGGCGCTTCGCTCCGAGGCGCTGCACGCTCATTCTTTCCATGAGCGAGATCGCCTGGTTCTGCAGGTAGTTGTCGCGCAGCACCAGACTCTCGACCTCTCCCGTCATTTCGGCGAGTAGCTCGTTGCGCGCCGCGATGTCGAGATCTCCGTGTGCAACGATCTCGTTCAACAGGATCTTGATGTTGACCTCGTGGTCCGAGGTGTCGACGCCCGCCGAGTTGTCGATGAAGTCGGTGTTGAGCAGGACGCCCGCGAGAGCGGCCTCGACGCGGCCGCGCTGCGTGAAACCGAGGTTGCCTCCCTCCCCCACGACCTTGCAGCGTAGATCGCGGCCATCGACCCGGATCGCGTTGTTGGCGCGATCGCCGACGTCCGCGTGCGTCTCGCCGACGGCCTTCACGTACGTCCCGATGCCGCCGTTCCACAGGAGATCCACCGGCGCGCGCAGGATTGCCCGCATCAGTTCATTGGGAGACAACGTGGCGGAATCGGCCTCGATCCCGAGGGCGGCGCGCGCCTCGGCGCTCACCTCGAGGGTCTTGGCACTGCGCGGAAACACACCTCCGCCCTTCGAGATCAGCGTGCGGTCGTAGTCGTCCCAGGAGGAGCGCGCCAGGCCGAACAGCCGCGTGCGTTCCGCGAACGACGCCTCGGCGCTCGGCTCCGGATCGATGAAGATGTGTCGATGGTCGAATGCGGCGATCAGCCTGATATGCGTGGACAAGAGCATGCCGTTGCCAAACACGTCGCCGGACATGTCGCCCACGCCGACGCAGGTGAAGTCCTGCGTCTGCGAATTCCGGCCCATGGCGCGGAAGTGGCGCTTCACCGACTCCCAGGCGCCCTTGGCGGTGATGCCCATGCCTTTGTGGTCGTAGCCGACCGAGCCGCCCGACGCGAAAGCATCCCCCAGCCAGAAGCCGCGTTCGATCGCGAGCCCGTTGGCGATATCTGAAAACGTGGCAGTGCCCTTGTCGGCGGCGACCACGAGATACGGGTCGTCCGCGTCATGTCGCACTACACATTCGGGGTGCGCGACGTTGCCGTCGACCAGATTGTCGGTGATGTCGAGCAGCCCGCCGATGAAGGACTTGTAGCAGGCGATGCCTTCCGCGAGTTGCGCATCGCGATCGCCGCCCACGGGCGGACGCTTGACGTAGAAGCCGCCCTTCGCGCCCACCGGCACGATGACGGTGTTCTTCACCATCTGCGCCTTCACCAGGCCGAGCACTTCCGTGCGGAAATCCTCACGACGGTCGGACCAGCGCAGGCCGCCGCGCGCAACCGGACCGAAGCGCAGGTGCACGCCTTCGACCCGCGGGCCACAGACGAAGATCTCACGATAGGGACGCGGTTTGGGCAGGTCGGGTAGTTGAGCGGGGTCCAGCTTGAAGCTCACCGTGTCGCGCGGCTTGCCGTCGAGCAGCTGATAAAAATTGGTTCGCAGCGTCGCCTTGATCACCGCCATGAACGCACGCAGGATGCGGTCCTCGTCGAGGCTTTCGACGCGATCCATCAGCGCGAGCAACGACGCGCTGGTGGCAGCGAGCTGCTGCGCGCGGGGCTGCTGGCGCGCTGCGACGATGTCGTCGATCAGCCCGGGATGCGCGTGGCGATGCGCCGCAAAACCCAGTTCTTCCCACTCGCGGGCCAGAGCGGCGCCCGCAGCGTGGTTGGGCTCGTCGCGGACAGGATCGAACTTGGCCGCGAACAGCTCTGCGAGCAAACGCGCGTGAAGCGGATAGTTTGCGACCGTCTGCTCGACGTAGGCTTGCGAAAAGGGCACGCCCGTCTGCAGCAGATACTTGAGATACGCGCGCAGCATCGCGACCTGCCGCCAGTCGAGCCCGGCGTGCAGCACCAGGCGGTTGAACCCGTCACTCTCGCCCTGGCCGCGCCACACGCGCTCGAAAGCGTGCTGGAACCGTTCGCGCACGCGTTCGACGTTTAGATCCGGCGGATCGGCAGCGACCTCGAAGTCCTGCAGGAAGATGGTGCGGCCCGCGACTTCGAACTGGTGAGGATGCTCGGTGAGGACGCGCATCCCGAGGTTCTCGAACATCGGCAGCGCGTCCGAAAGCGCCAGCGGCGAATCGAAACGGAACAGCTTGAAGCGCAGGCGATCGGGATCTTCGGGCGACCGGTCGAGATCGAGGTGGATATCCTCCGCACTTTCGAGCGAAGCCGCGGAGGCGACATCCTCTGCTGCGGAGTCGGGGGACACCTGTTCCATGTAGCCGACCGACATCGAGCGGCCGAAGCGGCTCGAGAGCTCGAGCCCGCGTTGCTCCCCGTGCTTTCGAACCAGGCGCTCGCGGAGTGCGTCATGCCAGCTGCGCACGAGGTCGGTGATTTCCGTTTCCAGCGTCGCGAGTTCGGGGGCAGGATTGCTCCCCTTGCGCGGGCGGATGACCAGATGGATGCGCGCGAGGGGTGCGTCGCCGACCTGGATCGTCGAATCGACGTGCTCGCCGTTGAATGCACGCGTCAGCAGTCGCTCGATACGGTCGCGCACCGTCGGGTTGAACCGCTCGCGCGGAATGAACACCATGATCGAGAAGAAGCGGCCGTAGCGGTCCTGGCGCACGAAAAGGCGCGTGCGCTGGCGGCCCTGCAGGCGCAGGACGCCCAATGCCAGATCGCCCAGCTCCTCCGCCGTGGAATGCATGAGTTCGTCGCGGGGAAGATCTTCGAGGATGTTGCGCAGGGCTTTGCCGCTGTGGCTTTCGCGCCGCAGCCCCGAGCGCTGCATGACAGCATCGTATTTCTGGCGCAGCACCGGGATTTCCCACGGGCGCCGCGAATAAGCGCTGGAAGTGAACAGTCCGAGGAACCGCTCCTCGCCGATTGCGCGGCCATTCGCGTCGAAACTGAGCACGCCGACGTAGTCCATGTAACCGGGGCGATGGACGGTAGACCGCGAGTTGGTCTTGGTGACGATCACGGCATTCGCGGTGCCGCTCCGGTCGAGGCGATGGGCGGCGAGCGAACTCAGCGCACGCGGTGCGCCGTCCTGGCCACGCAGGATCCCGAGACCGGAGTTTTCCACTGCGGCGAGGACCTCGCCCTCCGCGCCGGGCGCAACGCGATATTCGCGGAAGCCGAGGAAAGTGAAGTGATTGTCGGCAAGCCAGTCCAGGAACTCCACCGCCTCGGCGCGGTTGGCATCGTCAACAGGCAGCACGCGCGTCTTGAGCTCTTCTGCAATCCGGCGGACGCGCGAGCGCATGGCTTCCCAGTCGCCGACGGTTGCGCGCACATCGGCGAGCGCGCGCAGCACAGTCTCCTTGATTTCAAGCAGCTGCTCCGCCTCCGCCCGCCGATCGACCTCGACATGCATGTAGGACTCGCCCTGCGCACGGGGCGCGTCGGCATCGTCGAAGGTGGCAAGCAGATGGCCCGCTGCATCCCGATGCACCCATGCGACCGGGTGAACGACGGAATGCAGTGCAGCGCCGACCCGATTGACGGCGATGCTGACCGAATCGACGAGGAACGGCATGTCGTCGTTGACGATCTGGATGATCGTGTGGGTCGACTCGAATCCGTGCTCGGCGCGGGTGGGATTGAACACCCGCACAAGTGGTCGCCCGCCGGGTCGGTTTGCGGAGAGATCAATCAGCCCCAGCATCAGCGCCGCCCATTCCTGGTTGGAGCGAAGTGCGAGCTCCTCGCTCTCGACGCGGCGGAAAAAGCGCCCGATCAGGGGCGCGAGAGCGGTATTGCGCGCGGTACTCAGCCGGCCCTTGAGCTCCGCGACGATGGCGGGGACGGACGTTGCGGATTCGTCAGCAAGCTGCGCATTCATCGGTGAGATTGGCGCCACCCGGAGGGGCGCAAAGCATACCGCGCGCATCAGGCCGCACGGCACGTCACCCTGGTTGCTCCCGCCGATCGGACGGGCTTTTTCGTGGCCTAGCGCAGGCCGGTTTCGTGGCGGGCGATGACGAGGCGCTGGATCTCGCTGGTGCCTTCGTAGATCTCGGTGATCTTCGCGTCGCGGAAATACCGCTCGAGCGGCATTTCCTTGGAATAACCCATGCCCCCGTGGATCTGCACTGCCTGGTGAGTGATCCACATGGCGGCTTCCGACGCGGTCAACTTGGCCACGGCAGCCTCGGTGGTGAAGCGGCCCTGGACCTGTTGTGCCCGGGCCTTGGCCCACGCCGCGCGCAGCGTGAGGATGAGCGACGCATCGTATTTGCACTTCATGTCCGCGATCTTGGCCTGCGTCATCTGGAACGAGCCGATCGGCTGGCCGAACGCGTGGCGTTCCTTCACATAGGAGATCGTCGCCTCGTACGCCGCGCGCGACAGCCCCACGGCCTGTGATGCGATGCCGATCCGTCCGGCATCGAGCACGCCCATCGCGATCTTGAATCCGTGGCCTTCTTCGCCGAGCACTTCCGTGGCCTCGGCGCGGTAGTCGGTGAACTCGATCTCGCACGTGGCGGATGCGCGGATGCCGAGCTTGGGTTCGGTCTTGCCGCGATGAAAGCCCGCACGCGTGCCGTCGACCAGGAACGCCGTGATGCCGCGCGCGCCGCGCTCGGGCTCGGTCATCGCGAAGAGCACGAAGTATTTCGCTACCGGGCCGGAGGTGATCCAGCTCTTCTTGCCATTGATGAGGTAGGTGCCGTCGGGCTGCCGCGTCGCCCTGCAGCGCATGGCCGTCGCATCCGATCCCGATTGCGGCTCGGTGAGCGCGAACGCGCCGATCTCGCGGCCTTCGGCGATGGCGCGCACGTACAACTGCTTCTGCGCTTCGGTGCCGAAGGTGAGAATCCCGTTGCAGAACAGAGAATTATTGACCGACATGATGGTCGAGTGGGCCGCGTCCGCCGCGGCAATCTCGATCATGGCCAGCACGTAGGAGATAGGGTCCATCCCCGCGCCGCCGTACTCGGCTGGCACTTCGATGCCCATGAGGCCGTTCTCGCCCAGCAGGCGGATGTTGTCGAGCGGAAACTCGCCGGTGCGGTCGAAATGCTCTGCCGAGGGCGCGATCACTTCGCGCCCGATGCGTCGCGCGACGTCCTGTATGGCGAGCTGCTCGTCTGTGAATCCGAAATCCATCGCCTGCCCCAGGTTGTTGCCGGTTGGCCAAGGTGAATGATACCCGCACGTCGCGTAGTGCCCGCCACCTAAACCGGCGTTGCCTTCTCGCCTGATGGCGACTAGCCTGTATTATCTTTATATCAAGATGGAAGGATAATATGGATCTGGCGGGCTGTTCCGCGTTGCTCCGGCTGCTCGCAGACCCGACGCGAGTGCGCCTGCTGGCGTTGCTGGAACATGAGGAACTGACCGTTGCCGAGTTGGCTTCCGTCACGCGACTCGCCCAGCCGCGCGTCTCCACCCACCTCGCCAAACTCAAGGAAGCCGCGGTCGTGCACGACCGGCGCGCCGGCGTATCGGCCTATTACCGCCTCAATACCGAAGACGATTCCCTGCTCGCGACGCTTTGGCAAACGCTCAAGAGCCGGACCGACGACGCAACCCTGCGGGACGATGCCAGGCGCCTGCCTTCCGTTCTCGCCAAGCGCGCACGCGAGGAAAACTGGGCCGACACGGTGGCCGGCGACATGGAGCGGCATTATTCGCCGGGCCGCACGTGGGAAGCGATGGCTCGCGCACTCTCGAGCCTGCTCGAGCTCGGGGATGTGCTCGACGTCGCATCCGGCGATGGAGTGCTCGCAGAACTGCTCTCACCGCACGCCCGGTCGATCCACTGCGTCGATTCGAGCGCGCGGGTGATCGGCGCGGCCCGCGAGCGGCTGCGCCCCCTGGGCAACGTAACGGTCCTGCAGGGCGACATGCATGCGCTCAAGTTCGCGGATGCGAGCTTCGATGCGGTGCTGCTGATGCACGCCCTGACGTACAGCGACAAACCCGCGCTCGCACTCTCCGAGGCCGTGCGGGTGCTGCGTCCCCGCGGCCGGGTGCTCGTGACAACCCTGGTGAGGCATGCGCACCGGCGCGCCGTCGAGCCTTTCGATCATCGCAACCTGGGATTCACGGTGGAAGAAATGAGCAAGCTCGCGCGCAAGGCCGGAATCGTCATCGAGCGCTGCGCGGCGAGCTCGCGGGAACGACGCCCGCCGCACTTCGAAGTGCTGACGCTGCTGGGGCGCAAGCCATGACACGCCTGCCCTGGCTCGATGCGCATCGGGTGAAGCAACTGGGCGACGCACTCGCCCGGCGCATCCTGCTGCTCGACGGCGCGATGGGTACGATGATCCAGCGCCATCCGCTGACTGAAGCCGAATTCCGCGGGGAGCGGTTCGCGCCCGGATTCGACCCGCTCCACGCAGAATCGGACCATGCACACGGCCCGGCATGCGGGTGTGCGCGCGACCAGCGTGGCAACAACGACCTGCTGAGCCTCACGCGCCCCGACCTCATCGCCAGCATCCATCGCGAGTACCTGGACGCGGGCGCCGACCTCGTCGAGACGAACACCTTCAACAGCACCTCGATCAGCCTTGCCGATTACGGCCTCTCGCATCTCGCGCGCGAGTTCAACGTCGCCGGCGCACGCCTCGCGCGCTCGGCGTGCACGGCGGCCGAAGCGGCCGAACCCGGGCGCACGTGCTTCGTGGTCGGGGTACTCGGCCCGACGAACCGCACCGCGTCGATGAGTCCCGACGTCAATCGCCCGGGCTTTCGCGCGGTGTCGTTCGACGATCTGCGCGTCGCGTATCGCGAAGCGGCCGACGGGCTCATTGAGGGCGGCGCCGACGTCCTGATGGTCGAGACCGTTTTTGACACCTTGAATGCCAAGGCTGCGCTCTTCGCAATCGAGGAAGCATTCGATGCCCTGGGTGCCCGCTTGCCGGTTGCGGTTTCCGGCACCATCACCGATGCCTCGGGCCGTACGCTGTCCGGCCAGACCGCGGAAGCCTTCTGGTTCTCGCTGAGGCATGCCGAGCCGCTCATCATCGGACTCAATTGCGCGCTTGGCGCAAAGGACTTGCGCCCATACGTGGACGTGCTGTCCCAGGTGGCCGATACGTTCGTGAGTTGCCACCCCAATGCGGGATTGCCCAACGCCTTCGGCGGCTACGACGAGTCTCCCGAGGACATGGCCGCGATGCTGCACGAGTTTGCGGCCGGCGGGCTGCTCAACATCGTCGGCGGCTGCTGCGGCACCACGCCGGCGCACATTTCGGCTATCGCGGCGGCCGTCCGCGACCTGCCGCCGCGCAGCGTGCCGCGGCTGGATCGCGCCGCTTGAGCATCCTGCACCGGCATATGCGCCTGAGCGGGCTCGAGCCGCTGGCGATCACGCGCGAGTCGCTCTTCATCAACGTAGGGGAGCGCACCAACGTCACGGGCAGCGCGCAGTTCCGCAAGCTCATCACGGACAACCGCTACGACGAAGCCGTTGCGGTCGCACGGCAGCAGGTCGAAAGCGGCGCGCAGATCCTCGACGTCAACATGGACGAGGGCCTGCTCGACTCCGAGAAGGCGATGGTCACGTTCCTCAACCTCATCGCCGCCGAGCCCGACATCACGCGCGTGCCGGTGATGGTCGACTCCTCGAAGTGGAGCGTCATCGAGGCAGGCCTCAAGTGCCTGCAGGGCAAGGGCATCGTCAACTCGATCTCGCTCAAGGAGGGCGAAGCGGAGTTCCTGCGCCAGGCGCGGCTCGTGCGCCGCTACGGCGCCGCCGTGGTCGTGATGGCCTTCGACGAGCAGGGCCAGGCCGACACCATCGAGCGCAAGGTCGGCATCTGCGCGCGCGCCTACGCACTCCTCACGGAGTCTGTCGGCTTCCCGCCCGAAGACATCATCTTCGATCCCAACGTGTTCGCGATCGCTACCGGCATCGAAGAGCACAACGATTACGCGGTCGCTTTCATCGAGGCCACGCGCGAGATCAGGCGACGCTTCCCGCTCAGCCATGTATCGGGCGGCGTTTCCAACGTCTCGTTCGCGTTCCGCGGCAACGAGACGGTGCGCCAGGCGATCCACACCGTGTTCCTCTATCACGCGATCGGGGCGGGCATGGACTTCGGCATCGTCAACGCCGGCGCGCTGCCGCTCTACGACGACCTCGACGCCGAGTTGCGCACTGCGGTCGAGGACGTCGTGCTCAACCGGCGCCCGGACGGCACGGAGCGGTTGCTGGCCATCGCAAGCCGCGTCAAGGGCAAGGGCCACGGCGACGGCGGCGCGCAAAGCGCGGCCGACAAGCTCAAGTGGCGCGACGCGACGGTCGAGGCGCGCTTGAGCTATGCGCTGGTGCACGGGATCGACGAATTCGCCGAAGTGGACGCCGAAGAAGCACGCGCGGGTTCCTCGCGTCCGCTCGACGTCATCGAAGGCCCGCTCATGGCCGGCATGAACGTGGTGGGCGATCTGTTCGGCGCCGGCAAGATGTTCCTGCCGCAAGTCGTCAAGTCGGCGCGCGTGATGAAGCGCGCGGTCGCGTACCTGCTGCCCTACATCGAGGCCGAGAAGCTGCGCACCGGCGACGTGGGTCGCAGCAATGGACGCATCGTCATGGCGACCGTCAAGGGCGACGTGCACGACATCGGCAAGAACATCGTCGGCGTGGTGCTCGCCTGCAACAACTTCGAGGTCATCGACCTCGGGGTGATGGTCCCGTCGCAGACCATCCTCGACAAGGCGCGCGAAGTCGGCGCGGACATCATTGGTCTGTCGGGCCTTATCACGCCGTCGCTCGAGGAGATGAGCCACGTCGCACGCGAAATGCAGCGCCAGGGGTTCACCATCCCGCTGCTCATCGGCGGCGCAACCACATCGCGCGCACATACCGCGCTCAAGATCGATCCGCACTACAAGGCACCGACCGTCTGGGTGAAGGACGCCTCGCGCGCAGTGGGCATCGCGCAGACGCTGATACAGCCCGAAAAGCGTGCGGCGTTCAGCGCGGGCATCGACGCCGAGTACGCAGACATCCGCACGCGGCACCGCAACCGCGGAGACGCCAAGCGCCTGGTACCGCTGGCGCACGCAAGGGCGCAGTGCTTCAAGGAAGACTGGCAGTCGTACACGCCCCCCGCTCCGCGGCAGTCCGGAATCACTGTGTTCGACGATTTCCCGCTCGGCGAACTGGTCGACGTCATCGACTGGACGCCGTTTTTCAATACCTGGGAGCTGGCCGGGCGGTATCCGCAGATACTGGAGGATCCAGTAGTGGGCGAACCCGCCAGCACCCTGTTTGCCGACGCCCAGGCCATGCTCGCGCGCATCGTCGAAGAGGGCTGGCTCAAGGCCAAGGCCGTCGTCGGCATCTGGCCTGCAAATTCGGTTGGAGACGACGTCCTCGTGCAGTCGCCTGATCCGGAAACGCCTCTCGCAACGATCCACTTCCTCCGCCAGCAGGTCGACAAGCCAGCCGAGCGTCCCGACTTCTGCCTCGCGGACTTCATCGCACCTGAGACCTCCGGAAAGCAGGACTGGATCGGCGGCTTTGCAGTGACTGCCGGGCTCGGCATCGAGCCGCACGTCGCGCGTTTCGAAGCCGCACTCGACGATTACAACGCGATCCTGCTGAAGTCACTGGCGGATCGACTGGCCGAAGCGCTGGCGGAGCGTCTCCACGCGCTGGTGCGGCGCGAACTCTGGGGGTACGCGCCGGACGAAACGCTGGAAGTCGATGCGCTGATCGATGAGAAGTACCGCGGCATACGACCGGCACCAGGCTATCCGGCCTGTCCCGACCACAGCGAAAAAACCACGCTGTTCCGCCTGCTGGATGCGGAAGCGAATACCGGCATGCGCCTGACGGAATCGTTCGCGATGCTACCCGCGGCTGCGGTGAGCGGCTTCTACTTCAGCCACCCGTCGAGCCAGTACTTCGTCGTGGGGCGGCTCACCCGGGAACAGGTCGAAGATTACGCCGCGCGCAAGCGCGTGCCCGTCGCACAGGCGGAGCGATGGCTCGCGCCCAATCTCGACTACGACCCCGAATAGCGCCGAGCCTTTACCAGACGAGATCGTCGGGCACGCGATAAAGCGGATCCGCATAGGGATCCTCTGCCTCATCGCCCGGAACCACCAGCAGCGCGATGACGCCCGGCAACAGCGCACGCGCCTGCTCGACAAGTTCGGCATCGAGCAGCAGGTATCGGCCGTCGAGTTGCACCACGCCGAGCTCGCCCGCGTTCACCGCGCGCAACTGCTCCGGCGTGACGTGTACGCGGCGGATCTTGCCGTTGTACTCGAAATGGCGCGCAATCTCCGCCGCCGGATCGTTGCGCGTTTTTCCCTCCACCAGCTCGACGATACGCGCCTTCGCCTCGCGCTTGCGTCGCCCCGCCTCCTGGCGCTCGAGTTCCGCCGCGATGCGCTCCTCTTTCTCGCGTTGTGCGCGCAAGGCAAATGCCTTGCCGAGATCGATCTCGGGCCGCGCGCTGCCGGGTGGCGTGCGGTTGGAGCCCCCGCGGCGTTCCGCGTCGCGGCTGCCGCGCGCCGGACGCTGCCCGGGCTGCGCATCGCGGCGCTTTGCGCCACGCGGGTCCTTGCTCGCGTCGCCACGCGAAGGAGTCCGGGTTCCCGTTTCCTGCCTGCCGGGACGCGACTCCTGCTCAGGCCGGGCCGGACGCGGCTCCGGCTTCGGCGCCGCGTAGCCGAGTCCGAGAAGCTGGTCGCGCAGTGAGATGCTCATGCCATGCAATGCCGCAGTTGGAGAAGGGATTGTCCACGATACGGTCCGCCCCGCACCAGCGCGCCGGGTTTCCACGCGAAGAAGGTCATCAATAGTGGGGCGGTGGCGGTTCGTCGCCGGGCGTCGGATCGCCCTGCTCGCGCAGTGCGGTCAGGCTGGCGCGCAGCGACGCAAGCTCCCGCTCGCACGCAGCGATGCGCGCCGACTGCTCCGCGACGATTGCGTCGAGCGAGGACAACAGATGGTCCTGGAAGGCACTCTGCGATTCCAGCCGCTCGAGGCGCTCCTGGTCGGGGCTCGTCACGTCGATGCCGGACCGGATGGCTCTGCAAAGCCGGGACGTGCGACGGAGCGGCCGCGACCGATGCCGTAATAGGCGATCCCCTGCGACTCTACTGTTTGGGGATCGTAGAGATTGCGCCCGTCGAACACCGCGGGTTCGCGCAGCGCCGCGAGCAAGGCCCGCCAGTCCGGGCTGCGGAACTCCTTCCATTCCGTAACGACCACGAGGCCGTCCGCGCCGGCCAGTGCATCGGCAGGCGAGTCACAGAGAATGAAATCCGCACGGTTGCCGATGATTCGCAGTGCTTCGTGGTGCGCGACGGGATCAAATGCGCGCACCGTGACTCCCGCGTCCCACAGTTGCTGCAGCAGTGTGAGCGACGGTGCCGCGCGCATGTCGTCGGTGTTGGGCTTGAAGGCAAGACCCCACAGCGCCAGCGTCCTGCCGCGCAGCGTGTCGCCGAAGTGCAACGCGATCGACTCGAACAGCCGCCTTTTCTGCGACTCGTTGACTTCCTCGACCGCGTCGAGGAGGCGCGACTTGTATCCATGCTGCTGCGCGGTGCGCCCCAACGCTTTCACGTCCTTGGGAAAGCACGAACCGCCGTAGCCGATTCCGGGGTAGATGTAGTGGTATCCGATGCGTGGATCGGAGCCGATGCCCTGGCGCACCATCTCGATGTCGGCACCGACGCGCTCGGCAATGCTCGCCATCTCGTTCATGAAGCTGATCTTGGTTGCGAGCATCGCGTTGGCCGCGTACTTCGTCAGTTCGGCGGAGCGCACATCCATCACCACCATGCGCTGGTGGTTGCGCTGGAACGGGGCATACAACCGGCGCAGCAATTCGAGCGAGCGCGGCTGCGTGCAGCCGATCACGATCCGGTCGGGGCGCAGGCAATCCTCTACGGCATTGCCCTCCTTGAGGAATTCGGGATTCGAAACCACGTCGAACTCGACCTCCACTCCACGCTTCGCCAACTCGACCGCAATGGCTTCGCGCACGCGATCCGCCGTGCCGACCGGAACCGTGGATTTGTTCACCACCACGAGCGGCGCGATGGCGTGCTGCCCGATCGTGCGCGCGACGGCCAGTACGTGGCTCAGGTCCGCGCTGCCATCCTCATCGGGGGGCGTTCCGACAGCGATGAAAACGATAACGGATTCTTCAAGTGCAGCTGCGGAGTCGGTGGTGAAGCGGAGCCTGCCCGCAGCGTGATTGGACCGCACCAGCGGCTCCAGCCCCGGTTCGAAGATCGGCATGTCGCCGGCCTCGATGCGCGCGATCTTCGCGGCGTCCGTATCCACGCAGACGACCGTGTTGCCCATTTCGGCAAGGCATGCTCCCGACACCAGCCCCACGTATCCCGTACCGAAAATCGCCACCTGCATGCGTCGTTTCCTCTAGAAATCCACGCCCTGGAAAAAGAAACGGCCGCGCGGGGCGGCCGTTTCGGTTTCCAGCGAAGTAACGGATTCTACTTGACGATTTCCAGCAGTTCGACGTCGAACACCAGCGTCGAGTTCGGCGGAATCGGACCGGCGCGTTCGCCGTAAGCCAGGTTCGAAGGGATCACGAACTTGTACTTGCTGCCAACGGACATCAGCTGCACGCCCTCGGTCCAACCCGGAATGACCTGGTTCAACACGAACTCGGCCGGCGCACCGCGGTCGACGGAGCTGTCGAACTTCTGGCCGCCAGTGAGCGTTCCGGTGTAATGCACCTTCACCTTGTCGGTGGCTTTCGGCTTCGGACCCGTGCCTTCCTTGATGACCTGGTACTGCAGGCCGGAAGCCGTGGTCTTGACGCCAGGCTTGGTCTTGTTGGCCGCGAGGAACGCCGTGCCCTCGGTCTTGTTCTTGGCGCCCATCTCTTTCATCTTCGATTCCATCTCGGCGGACTTCTTCTTCTGGAAGGATTCCGCGACCTTGCTGGCCTCTTCCGGCGGCAACAACGGGGCGTCGCCCTTATAGACCGTGTTGAGCGCCTGCAGCACGATGGCGAGGTCGATGTCCGACTGGATGGAGCGCAAGCGACTGCCCACGTCCATGCCGACCATGTAGCTGACCTTGTCTTTTTCAGTGGTGAGTTTGTCGACCGCAAATGCGTTCGGCGCAACGATTACGCCGGACAGCACTGCGGCTGCCAGCGAATTGCGGATGAAGCGATTCATTCAAAACTCCTGTCGAGGGTTGATACACAGCGGGTTTTTGCGGCCGCAGCAGCAAGCCGCGTATTGTCGCGGCGCGACCCTGCCTTGGCAAACGGCAAGTCAGAGACAGGCGACGGCCCCGTCAGTTCCCGGCGAGAGCCTATTGCCTGGACCGATTCAGGGCCATGGCCCCGCCGAACCTGGCGCTCGCCCCCGAGGGGAGACTTTTTCGACTTATGCCACAGGTCATGCTTGACGAACTCTGATGTGGTGTTATAGTTGGCTACAACACTAGTCCAACACCTCACCAAGGAGCGCAAACGTGGCCCGTTCAACGCATAGCTGGTTTTCCATACTCGGTGTCCTTGGCGCGACATTCAGCCTGATGGCCCTTGCCGTTGGGGACGACGTCCGCCACACCGCGGCAACTCCGACGGCCACGTCAGTCGCCTTGGCCCCAGTCGCTGCCGAGTCGCCGTATGTGATGCCGACCGTGGTGGTGGTCGCCGACCCCGTTGCGCTCGCTCAAGCCGACGCACTGGCGCAGGCCGAGCACGACGCCCTGACCGCGGCCCTGCTGCCGGTCCCGATCCGGGAAGCACAGGCCCAGCTGCACAAGGCGAGCGTCGCGACCCGTCGCGCATCGCGCGTCAGCATCCGTCTTCCGTACTACGCCTTCGGGCCCGATCCCGTCGGTGGGAGCCGATAAAACCATGGCCGTGCAATGGAACGACAACACGCCGATCTATCGGCAGCTTCGCGAGAAGGTCATCGCGATGATCCTGGACGGGGAGCTGAAGGAAGGCGACGCGCTTCCTTCCGTCCGCCAGGTCGCGGGGGACTTTCAACTCAATCCGATCACGGTGTCCAAGGCCTACCAGGAACTGGCCAACGAGAACCTGATCGACAAACGCAGGGGAGTCGGCATGTACGTAGCTGAAGGAGCGCGCGAGCAACTGCTCGCGAGCGAACGCGAACACTTTCTGCGCGAGGAATGGCCGCTGCTGATGCAACGGATCCAGCGCCTCGGACTCGATCCGAAGCGTCTCCTGCAGGGGTTCACGGTCAATGGAGAACATGCATGAACGCCGCCGAAAAAATGACGGTCCGTGCGCGTGGACTGAGCAAGCGCTTCCCCAACAAGGTCGCGCTCGATCACGCGGACTTCGACATCCCGGCCGGCCGCATCGTCGGCCTCATCGGCCCGAACGGCGCGGGCAAGACGACTGCGCTCAAGGCGATCCTGGGACTGACGCAGTTCGAGGGTGAGCTCGACGTGCTGGGTTTCGACCCGCGCACGCAGCGCGACGAACTGATGGAGCAGGTCTGTTTCATCGCCGACGTGGCGGTGCTGCCCCGCTGGATACGCGTCCGCGAGGTCATCGATTTCGTTGCCGGCGTGCATCCACGGTTCGACCGTGCCAAGTGCGAGCGCTTCATCGCCAACACGCAACTCAAGCCCGCCATGCGCGTGCGCGAGATGTCCAAGGGCATGATCGTGCAGCTCCACCTCGCCGTCGTCATGTCCATCGACGCCAGGCTGCTGGTGCTGGACGAGCCGACCCTCGGCCTCGACATCCTGTATCGCAAGCAGTTCTACCAGCGGCTCCTCGAAGACTATTTCGACGAGAACAAGACCATCCTCGTGACCACCCACCAGGTCGAGGAGATCGAGCACATCCTCACCGACGTCATGTTCATCCGCGACGGCAAGATCGTGCTCAACAGCGAGATGGAGAACCTGGCGGACCGCTACACCGAAGTGATGCTGTCGTCGGATCACCTCGATGCCGCACGCGCCCTGAAGCCTGTCGACGAGCGTTCCCTGCCCTTTGGCAAGGTCGTCATGTTGTTCGATGGCGTGGAGCGCGGCCGACTCGAGAACTTCGGAGAAACCCGCACCCCTGGCCTGGCCGATCTGTTCGTCGCCACGATGAAAGGTACCTACGCATGAACACCAACACTTTCCCCATCCTCCTGCGGCGCGAGTACTGGGAGAACAAGGGCGGCTTTTTCTGGGCGCCGATCGTCGCGGCCGGTCTCTTCCTGGTGCTGACGATGATGGCCATCGTGGTGGGCGAAGTCGCGGCGAACAAGGCTGCAGCGGCTGGCAAGCTCCGCATCGACGGCGAGGTCATGATCAATGGGCTGGACCTGAGCAAGGTCACTTCGAACATGAAACCCGAGGACGCGCAGCACTTGTCTGGCGGCGTCGACCTCAGCCTGATCATGGCCTCGACCTGGCCATTCCTGGTGTTGGGCTTCGTGGTGTTCTTCTATTGCCTGGGCGCGTTGTACGACGAGCGCAAGGATCGATCGGTCCTCTTCTGGAAATCGCTGCCGGTCTCCGATTCCGAGACTGTCTGGTCCAAGGTTGCGAGCGCAACCGTGGTGGCTCCGTTGCTGACCCTGGCAGCTGGTCTCGCGGCGATGTTCGCCTTCCTCCTGATCGTGAGCCTCGTCGTGCTGATCCACAGCGGCAACCCGGTGCAGTTGTTGTGGGGACCGGGTTCGCCGTTGCAGGTCGCTGGCATCCTGATCGCGTCGCTTCCGGTAAGCGCGGTGTGGGCCCTGCCGACCGTCGGCTGGCTGCTGCTCTGCTCAGCGTGGGCCCGCAGCAAGCCGTTCCTGTGGGCAGTACTGATTCCGGTGTTCGCGGGGCTGCTGGTGTCCTGGTTCGACCTCATGCAGTCCTTCGAGATGCAGACGTTCTGGTTCTGGAAGAACATCGTTGCACGGGCGTTGTTGAGCGTGTTTCCGGGGACCTGGGTAGACGTTGCGCAGTTCGTCAACGTCGATGTCGAGGGCCCGAAAGACGTCATGAAACTGTTCTCCCTGAAGTCGATGTACTCGACTTTCCTGACGGCGAACATCTGGATCGGCGCCGCGGCTGGCGTGGCGATGATTCTTGCGGCAGTCCGCATCCGCCGCTGGCGCGACGACAGCTGATTGCATTTAGCCCCTCTCCCGTCGGGAGAGGGGTTGGGGTGAGGGGCCGGGCTTGCGCTGCGCCTGCCGAATTGAGACCGACCCGACTTGCAAGAAGCAATCAAGGTGGGGAAACGAGGCGACTAGGCTCTGCGCATCCATGCGCTCGCCAAGTCGCATCCGGCCACGAACATCCTGTTCGTGGCGGTCAGCGGGGCGCGCCAGTGGCGCGCCTTATCCGCTTCCCCCCCCCGGTTTGCCGTGGATGCCGCCCTTGGTGAGTTCGAGCGGATCGAGATAGCGCTTCAGCTCTGCCTCGCTCATGCCGGTGGCCTCGCGCGCGACGTCCATGATGGGACGCCCTTCCTTGTAGGCCTGCTTGGCCATCGCGGCGCCCTTCTCGTAACCGACCACCGGATTGAGCGAGGTCACCAGGATCGGATTGCGATCCAGCGCGCGACGGATGTTGTCTTCGCGAACCTTGAAACCCGCGATGGCCTGATCCGCCAGTTCGCGCGAAACATTCGCCAGCAAGCCAACGGATTGCAGGAGATTGAGCGCGATCACCGGCAGCATCACGTTCAACTGGAAATTGCCGCTGGCACCCGCCACGGTAATGGTCGTGTGGTTGCCCATCACCTGCGCGCAGACCATGCAGGTCGCTTCCGGAATGACCGGGTTGACTTTGCCCGGCATGATCGAAGAACCCGGCTGCAACGCCGTCAGTTCTATCTCGCCGAGTCCCGCGAGCGGACCCGAATTCATCCAGCGCAGATCATTCGCGATCTTCATGAGGGAACACGCAAGCGTGTTCAGCTGGCCCGACATCTCGACCGCGCCGTCCTGCGCGGAAATCCCTTCGAAAAGATTTTTCGCCGCGGAAAAGTCGACGCCGCTCAACGTCGTCAGTTCTTGCGAAAACCGCTCCGCAAAGGCCGGATCCGCATTGATGCCGGTGCCGACCGCGGTGCCGCCCTGCGGCAGACGGCGCAGGCGCACCGCACTGTCGCCAATGCGTGCGATCGCGCTTTCGATCTGCGCGCGCCAGCCGCCCAGTTCTTGCCCGAAAGTCACGGGCATCGCGTCCATGAGATGCGTGCGGCCGGTCTTGGGCACGCCGGCCAGTTCCACCTCGCGCTTGCCGATGGTCGCGGCGAGATGCGCCAGCGCCGGCAGCAATGTCTGCTCGATCGCCAGCATGGCGCTGACCTGGATCGCCGTGGGGATCACGTCGTTGGAACTCTGGCCCATGTTCACGTGATCGTTCGGGTGGACGTCTATCCCGCCACGGCTTGCGAGTGCCGCGATCACCTCGTTCGCATTCATGTTGCTTGAGGTGCCCGAACCCGTCTGGAACACGTCGATGGGAAATTCGTCGTCATGGCGGCCCTTGGCGACGTCGAGCGCCGCCGCGCCGATGGCCGCCGCGATGGCCCCGTCGAGATGTCCGAGTCCGGCATTCGCTGACGCGGCGGCGGACTTGATGAGGCCCAGCGCGCGCAGGAATTCGCGCGGCATGCGGAGCCCGGAGATGGGAAAGTTCTGCACGGCACGCTGGGTCTGGGCGCCATACAGCGCGTCGGCCGGCACCTGCATGTCGCCCATGCTGTCGCGTTCGACGCGGAATTTGCTGCTCATGAAGACCGATCCCCTTTTCGCCCCTGAGAGGCTGGCGAGTATAGAACCGGGGCGGCCACGCCCCGTTACACTTCGCTGCGCGCTCCAAACGACTTTCCCAATGACCGACCCTCTGCTTGCCATCTCTCCGCTGGATGGGCGCTACGCCGGGAAACTCGAGGCGCTGCGACCGATCCTGTCGGAATTCGGACTGATCCGGGCGCGCGTCCGGGTGGAAGTTGAGTGGCTGCTCGCGCTCGCCGAGAATCCGGCAGTGGCCGAACTCCAGAGATTCCCGGACGCGCACATCGCTTCGCTGCGGAAACTGGAAGAAAACTTTTCGCTGGACGACGCCCTTCGCATCAAGTCCATCGAGGCAACGACCAACCATGACGTCAAGGCCGTCGAGTACTGGCTGAAGGAGCGCATGGCGGAGGACGCCGCGCTCGCTCCCGCCCGGGAGTTCGTGCACTTCGCCTGCACGTCGGAGGACATCAACAACCTGGCGTATGCGTTGCTGCTGCAACAGGCGCGCGATCAGGTGCTCGAACCGCTGCTGGCGACGCTGGCCGGCGACTTGCGGAAATTCGCCCACGCGCACGCAGACCAGCCGCTCCTCTCCCGCACCCACGGCCAGGCGGCATCGCCCACCACGGTCGGCAAGGAATTCGCCAATGTCGTGGCGCGCATCGAGCGCCAGCTGGGAAACCTGCGGGGCATAACCGTGCCCGGCAAGATCAACGGGGCCGTGGGCAACTACAACGCGCACATCGCCGCGTACCCGGAGATCGACTGGCCCGCGTTCGCGCGCACGTTCGTCGAGTCGCTCGGCCTGGAGTTCAACGCCTACACCACGCAGATCGAGCCGCACGATGCGATCGCGGAATTGTGCGACACGACGCGCCGGATCGGCACGATCGGCATCGACCTCTGCCGCGATCTCTGGGGCTACATCGCGCTGGGCTATTTCCAGCAGACGGTGAAGACCGGCGAGGTTGGATCCAGCACGATGCCGCACAAGGTCAATCCGATCGATTTCGAGAACGCTGAAGGCAACTTCGGCCTCGCCAATGCCCTGTTCGAACATCTCTCTGGAAAGCTCCCAATCTCGCGCTTCCAGCGCGACCTCACGGATTCCACGGTGCTGCGCGCGCTCGGCACGGCGTTCGGGCACTTCGTAGTGGCCTGCGCCGCGCTACGGCGTGGCCTCGGCAAACTCCGTGTCGACGCGGCGCGTCTGGATGCGGACCTCGACGATGCCTGGGAAGTGCTCGCCGAGCCGATCCAGACCGTGATGCGCCGCCACGGCCTGCCGGAACCCTACGAGCAATTGAAGGCGCTGACCCGCGGGCGCGGCATCACGCGAGATTCGCTCCGCGAATTCATCGAGTCGCTCGATCTGCCGAGCGACGCGAAGCGCCGACTGCTCGAGCTGACTCCTGCGACCTACACCGGCCTTGCCTCGACACTCGCCCGTGATATCTAGCCCGCCCCGCCGAAAAGCGATCCCGGGATGAGCAGGCGCGGTGCGGCATTGCCGATCGAGGTCATAGCGCGCGACGCCCCGCCTCTCGGCATGTCGCCCGAGAAATTCCTGCGCAATTACTGGCAGCGTCACCCGCTGCTGGTGCGCGGCGCATTCGAGGGTTTCGTTGCGCCACTCGATGCAAACGACCTTGCGGGCCTTGCCTGCGAACCGATCGCGAGCGCGCGCCTGATCACGCACCACCGCTCCAGTGATGGCTGGACCGTCGAGACGGGCCCCTTCACCGAGGAGCGCTTCGGCAACACACCGGAACGCGACTGGACGCTACTGGTGCAGGACTGCGACAAACTCCTCGCCGAGGTCGATGAGCTGTTGCAGCCTTTCCGCTTCCTGCCGGACTGGCGTGTCGACGATGTGATGGTGAGTTATGCCGCGCCGGGTGGGTCTGTTGGCGCGCACGTGGACCTGTACGACGTGTTCCTGCTGCAGGCGCACGGCCGGCGCCGCTGGCAGATCGACACACGACCAGGGAGTTCCCGCGTGTTCCGGACAGACGTGGAACTCAAGATGCTGCGCGAGTTCGAGCCGACGCACGAATGGATACTCGAGCCCGGCGACATGCTTTACCTGCCACCCGACGTGCCGCATCACGGCGTGGCGGTTGACGAGTGCCTGACCTGCTCCATCGGCATGCGCGCGCCTTCCCTGGCCGAACTGGTGACGGATGCGGCCGAGTTCGTCGCGGATCGCACTGCGGAGTCCGTGCGCCTGCGGCACAGCCTGCAGGAACCCGCACGCGATCCCGCGCTGATCCCTGCCGAAGTCATCGCGCAGGTGCGCACGGCACTGCGCGAAGCCACGCAATTGGGCGACGCGGAATTCTCGGACTGGTTCGGCACCTTCATCACGCGCTATCGCTCCGCGCACGAGATTTCGCCTCCGCCGGAGACGCCGGGCCTGCCCGAACTTCGCGCCGCAATCGCACACGGCGCTTCGCTGCATCGCCATCCGTGGAGCCGCTTCGCGTGGCAGTCGCGGGCCGGCGGCGCGCGGCTGTACTTTGCGGGGCAACCATTCGATGCCACGACGCGGCTGGCGCGATTGCTTCAGTCACGGAAGCATTATTCCGCTGCGGATGCCGGGCAATTGACCCGGGCCGACTGGAGCACCCTGCACGCACTGCTCGCAGCAGGCCACCTGGTATTGGGCGACGGCACGGAGGAGGACACAACGTGACCGAAAAGCGGGAGGTTGAGCCAGGTTTCCATGTGGAACTGGCGGACTGGTCGAACGAGGCCGATCGCGCTCGGCTGATTGCCGTGCGGCACGCGGTGTTCATCGTCGAACAGCGCGTGCCCGAAGAGATGGAATGGGACGAAACCGATGCGACCTCCCAGCACGTTCTCGCGCTCGACGACCAGACGCGCGAGCCCGTGGGGTGCGGTCGCCTGACTCCCGATTGCAGTATTGGCCGCATGGCCGTACTTGCCCGCTGGCGCGGTCGCGGGGTCGGAGCGGCACTGATGCGGACACTGCTTGAACAGGCTCGCGCCCGCGCAATGGCGTCGGTCTCGCTGCATGCGCAAACCCACGCGATCGACTTCTACCGTGGGTTTGGATTCATCGCCGAAGGCAAAGAGTACCTGGAGGCAGGTATCGCGCACCTGACCATGCGCAAGAGCATTCCCGCGCCCGACAAGCCGGACCGCACCCCAGTTGCATTCGAACGACATTCGATCGATTCGTTGGACGAGGCTACGCAGTGGATCGACCGGATCGCGGCGCAGGCGCGCCACCGCCTGTCGATTTTCAGCCTTGACGGAGACCCTCCCCTGCTGGGTCGACCGGGTTTTGTCACGGAAGTCCAGCGGGTAGCGCTGTCGGGCCGTGGCGCGCTGGTCCGCCTCCTGCTCCGCGACACGCGCCGCATGGCGCGCGATGGACATCGGCTGCTCGAGCTTGCGCGGCGCCTGCCGAGCTTCGTCGAAATCCGCCAGGTCGACGTCGATGAATCCGGGCTCGACAACGATGCCTTCGTGCTCGACGACGCCGGAGGCTGGTATTGGCAGCCGCGTCCCGACAGCTTCCACGCCGAAGCCTCGCCGCACGATCCCGGTCGCGCGGCGGAGCTCATCACCCGCTTCGATCACCACTGGCAGCGCGCGCAGCCGGATCCCGCCCTGCGGAGGCTCGGCCTCTAGCTTCAGCTCCGATTCGAGACCGCAACGCAAGGGACGGTATACTTGCGGGCTATCGCGCGCCTTTGCGGCGCGCATTTTTTTCCCCGGCGTGCGTCGACGCGCCCCCAGAGGCAGGTCCGCGCGTGAGTTCGAATCGCCAGCGTTTCTTCGATTCCTCGCACCTTGCGGGCGGCAACGCCGACTACGCCGAAACGCTGTACGAGCAGTTCCTCGAAAACCCCGACAGCGTACCGGTCGACTGGCGACGCTACTTCGACGCACTACCCGAGGGACCGCGCGACATTGCGCACGGCCCGATCCAGGCGGCGTTCGCCGAGCGCGTCAGCGGCCAGCGCAGCAGCGGCCCCGCGTCCAGCGCGATCGATGCAAAGCAGACTGCCGTCGCCCGCCTGATCACCGCCTACCGTTCGCGCGGCCATCTCGCGGCCAGGCTCGATCCGCTCGGCCTGGCCAATCCGCCGCCTGCCGCCGACCTCGGACTTGCCTTCCACGGCCTTTCCGACAGCGACCTCGACAACGAATTCGATACCGGATCGCTGGGGGCGCCGCCCCGCATGAGCCTTCGCGCGATCCTCGAACTGCTCAAGGCCACGTACTCGGCGACGATCGGTGCCGAGTTCATGCACATTGCCGACACCGCGCAGCGACTGTGGATGCACCAGCGGCTCGAAAAGGCCGCGGGCAACTTCGCCCTGTCCGCCGAGGAGAAGAAGCGCGCACTCGAGCGCCTCACGGCCGCCGAGGGCATCGAACGTTATCTCCACACCAAGTACGTCGGCCAGAAGCGCTTTTCGCTGGAAGGCGGGGAAAGCCTCATCCCGCTGATGGACACGCTGCTGCAGCGGGCCGGCGCCGACGGCGTCAAGGAAATCGTCATCGGCATGGCGCATCGCGGCCGGCTCAATGTGCTCATCAATACGCTCGGCAAGGCGCCGAGCCTGGTGTTCAACGAGTTCGAAGGAAAGTTCGACCACCCCGAGGATCCGGCGCACTCGGGAGACGTCAAGTACCACATGGGCTTTTCGTCCGACATCGCGACGGCGGGCGGCCCCCTGCATCTGGCGCTCGGCTTCAATCCTTCGCATCTCGAGATCATCGATCCCGTCGTGACGGGTTCGGTGCGCGCACGCCAGACCCGGCGACGGGATAGTGCGCGCCGCCAGGTGATGCCGATCCTGATCCATGGCGACGCCGCATTCGCAGGCCAGGGCGTGGTGATGGAACTCCTGCAGATGTCGCAGGCTCGCGGCTTCACCGTCGGTGGCACGGTGCACATCGTCATCAACAACCAGGTCGGCTTCACGATCAGCCGGCCCGACGATGCACGTTCGACGCTGTACTGCACGGACGTCGCGAAGATGATCAGCGCACCGGTGCTGCACGTGAATGGCGATGACCCGGAGGCCGTACTGTTTTGCGCCCAGCTCGCGCACGATTTCCGGCACGCGTTCAAGCGCGATGTCGTCGTGGACCTGGTGTGCTACCGCCGCCACGGCCACAACGAAGCAGACGAGCCGGCGGCGACGCAACCGCTCATGTACAAGATCATCCGTGCGCGCAAGACGACGCGCGAGTTGTACGCCGAGCGCCTGCTGGCGGAAGGCACGATCCAGTCCGATACCGCGCAGGGCCTGGTGGATGCCTATCGCGCGAAGCTCGTTGCGGGCGATTCGGTGGCGGATCTCGCGCAGGCGGAACCGGGACCGCCCTCGTGGGGATGGAGCGCGTACCTCGAGGGCACCCTCGCCAGTCCTGCGGAAACCGGCGTGCCGGCGGACCGGCTGGCCACGCTCGCGCAGGCGATCTGCCGGGTGCCGGACGATTTCAAACTGCAATCGCGTGTCGCCAAGGTCTACGACGACCGCGCGAAGATGGCCGCGGGCGAGCAACCCATGGACTGGGGATTCGCCGAGAACCTCGCGTACGCGTCGCTACTCGCCGATAACTTCAAACTGCGCCTGGTGGGGCAGGACACCGGCCGGGGCACCTTCTTCCATCGACATGCCGTGCTGCACGACCAGGCAACCGGGCGCACCGCAATTCCTCTCGCGGCGCTGGCGCCGCACCCGGATGATCTCGAGATCATCGATTCGCTGCTGTCCGAAGAAGCCGTGATGGCTTTCGAGTACGGCTTCGCCACCACCGATCCCAACACGCTGGTCATCTGGGAAGCGCAGTTCGGCGATTTCGCCAATGGCGCGCAGGTCGTGATCGACCAGTTCCTGTCGTCGGGCGAAGCCAAGTGGGGCCGCCTGTCGACGTTGACCTTGTTCCTGCCGCACGGCTACGAAGGACAGGGACCGGAACATTCCTCCGCGCGGCTCGAGCGCTTCCTGCAGCTGTGCGCGCTGGAAAACATGCAGGTCGTCGCGCCCACGAGCCCGGCACAGATGTTCCACCTCATCCGGCGGCAGATGGTGCGCACGACGCGCAAGCCGCTGGTGGTGATGACGCCCAAGTCGATGCTGCGTCACAAACTCTCGGTATCGGCGCTCGCGGACCTTACGACCGGCAGTTTCCGGAACATGATCGGCGACACCAATGCACGTGGCGGCAAGCAGGTCGATCGCGCGGTGCTCTGCAGCGGCAAGGTCTACTGGGACCTGTTCGAGGCCGCGCAATCGGGAGGGATCGAAAACGTCGGGCTGGTGCGCGTCGAACAGCTCTATCCGTTCCCGCGCCAGGAGGTTCGCCTAGAGCTCGAACGCCTGGGTTCGCCGCGCTGCATCGTGTGGTGCCAGGAAGAGCCGATGAACCAGGGTGCCTGGTACCAGGTCCAGCACCATATCCGTGCGTGCATGTCCGCAGGACAATCGCTTTATTACGCGGGACGGGCGCGCTCCCCGGCGCCTGCGGCGGGACATCTCGCGACGCATAATGCCGAACAGGCGGCGCTGGTGGCGCAAGCGCTTTCTGCCGAGTTCGACCCCAATCCAGTCGTCGAATAGCCACGCCCCTTCCCCCATTGCAGTTTGCGGTTCCAAGGATCTCAACGTCATGCCGATCGAAGTCAAAGTTCCGGTGCTTCCCGAGTCGGTGGCCGATGCCACCATCGCGACCTGGCACAAGCAGCCAGGCGACGCCATCAAACGCGACGAGAACCTGGTGGACCTCGAGACCGACAAGGTCGTGCTCGAAGTGCCCTCCCCGGTCGACGGCGTGCTCAAGGAGATCCGCCAGCAGACCGGCAGCACGGTCACCAGCCAGCAGGTGCTGGCCGTGGTCGAGGAAGGTGCAAGCGCTGCACCGGCCGCCGCAAAGCCGGAATCGGCGTCGCCGGCGCCCGCAGCGTCGGCCGCCAAGCCCGCGCCGGCGCCGGGATCTGCAGGCAAACCCGATACGTCGCAACTTTCGCCGGCAGGGCGACGCGTCGCAGAGCAGGAAAAGATCGATCCCGCGGCCGTGAGCGGCACCGGACGCGATGGGCGTGTCACCAAGGAAGACCTCGTGCAGCACGCGAGCGGCGGGGCGACGACACCAGCACCCGCAACTCCCGCGCAAGCGGCGCCCGCTCAGCGCGTCGTGTCTCCGGGCGCGCGCAGCGAACAGCGGGTGCCGATGACGCGCATCCGCACGCGCATCGCCGAACGCCTGATGCATTCGAAGAACTCGATCGCGATGCTGACCTCGTTCAACGAGATCAACCTGCGCGAAGTCATGGCGATGCGCAAGGCGCATGGCGAGGCATTCGAGAAGGCGAACGGCATCAAGCTCGGCTTCATGGGCTTCTTCGTCAAGGCCGCGGCGAACGCGCTGCTGCGCCATCCCGTGGTCAATGCCTCGGTCGATGGCAGCGACGTCGTCTACCACGACTACGTCGACATCTCGATCGCGGTGTCGACCGAAAAGGGCCTCGTCACGCCGGTGCTGCGCAATGCCGAGTCGATGGGCTTCGCAGAGATCGAGCAGGCGATCGGTAATTACGCCAAGGCAGCGCGCGAGGGCGGCCTCAAACTCGAGGACCTGCAGGGCGGCACGTTCACCATCACCAACGGCGGCACCTTCGGCTCGCTGTTCTCGACGCCGATCGTGAATCCGCCGCAGTCGGCGATCCTCGGCATGCATACGATCAAGGATCGCGCGATGGTCGAGAACGGCGCGGTCGTGGCGGCGCCGATGATGTACGTGGCGATCTCCTACGACCATCGCATCATCGACGGCAAGGACGCGGTGCTGTTCCTGGTCGACATCAAGAACCAGCTCGAGAATCCGAGCCGCATGCTGCTGGGACTCTGACGATATGAGCGAACAATTCGACGTGGTGGTGATCGGCGCGGGGCCCGGCGGCTACGTGGCGGCGATTCGCGCGGCGCAACTCGGCCTCAAGGTCGCGTGCGTCGACAATTTCATCGGCAAGGATGGCAAGCCCGCGCTCGGGGGCACCTGCCTCAACGTCGGTTGCATCCCGTCGAAGGCGCTGCTCGACTCCTCGAAGCAGTTCCACAACCTGGAGCACAACTTCGGCGTGCACGGCATCACGGCGTCCGGGGCCGCTATCGACATCGGCGTCATGATCGGCCGCAAGGACAAGATCGTCCGCCAGTTCACCGGCGGCATCACGGCGCTGTTCAAGGCCAATAAGGTCACCGCGATCGCCGGCTTCGCAACGCTCAAGCCAGGGCGCAAGGTTTCCGTCAAGCAGACCGACGGAGCGGTGCTCGAACTCGGCGCCACCAATGTGATCCTCGCGCCCGGATCGTTGCCGATCGAGCTGCCGTTCGCGAAGTTCGACAACGACCGCATCGTCGACAACGCCGGCGCGCTCGATTTCACTGCCGTTCCGAAACGCTTCGGCGTCATCGGCGCTGGAGTCATCGGGCTGGAGCTCGGTAGCGTGTGGAAGCGCCTCGGCAGCGAGGTCACGATCCTCGAAGCGTTGCCGGATTTCCTGGCGACGACGGATGCAGACATCGCCAAGGCCGCGGCGCGCGAGTTCAAGAAGCAGGGCCTCGACATCAGGCTCGGCGCGAAAGTCAGCAAAGTCGAAGCCAGGAAAGACGGCGTGCATGTCGGTTATACCGACGGCAGTGGAGAACAGTCGCTGGTGGTCGACAAGTTGCTGGTCGCGGTGGGCCGGCGCGCGGCGACGCAGGGACTGCTTGCGGAAGGAACCGGCGTGCAGCTCGACGACCGTGGCCGCATCACCGTCGACGGGCACTGCCACACGGGCGCCGATGGCGTGTGGGCGATCGGCGATTGCGTGCGCGGGCCGATGCTCGCGCACAAGAGTTCGGAAGAAGGCATCGCGGTCGCGGAGCTGATCGCGGGCCTGCCGGGCCACGTCAACCTCGACACCGTGCCATGGGTGATCTACACCGAACCCGAAATCGCCTGGGTGGGCAAGACGGAAGCCGAGTGCAAGGCCGCGGGTATCGCGGTACGCACGGGCAGTTTTCCCTTCGCGGCCGTGGGACGCGCCGTCGCAATGAACGAAACGGCAGGCATGGTCAAGGTGATCGCCGACGCGAAAACGGATCGACTGCTGGGCGTGCATATCGTCGGCGCTTCGGCGTCCGAACTCATCCACGAAGCAGTCGTCGCCATCGAGTTCAAGGGCTCCGCTGAAGACCTGGCGCGCATCTGCCACGCGCATCCGAGCTTGAGCGAGGCGGTGCACGAGGCCGCACTGGCCGTCGACAAGCGCGCAATCCACAAGGCGAACTGAGGCGCACGCGGCGTTGAACGCCCAATTCGCCGTCAAGATCGCGATCACCGTGGCGGTGGTCCTCATTGCCTCTGCGGTAGCGAAGCGCAGCGGCTGGCTCGGCGCGCTGGTCGCCTCGCTGCCGTTGACGTCGGTGCTCGTGATGACCTGGCTGTACGCGGACACCCGCGATACGGAGCAGGTCGCCGCGCTGTCGATGGGCATCTTCTGGTTCGTCCTGGGCAGCCTGCCGTTCTTTCCCGTGCTCGCGGCCGGACTCCGCCAGGGATGGCACATCGGCATCGCGTTCGCGGCCGCGGCTGCGGCCGGTTTTGCAGGGGTGGCGATCCTGCAGTGGGCGATCAGCCGGGCCGCCACATGAAGACGGTCTGCGTGTATTGCGGATCCAACGCCGGCGCACGTGCTGTATACGCCCAGCGCGCCGTGGAACTCGGCGAGCGACTCGCGGGCGCGGGCATGACACTGGTGTACGGCGGCGGCAACGTCGGCCTGATGGGCATCCTCGCCGACGCAGCACTGGCGCGCGGCGGCGATGTCGTGGGCGTCATCCCGCAGCAGCTCGTGGAATGGGAAGTCGCCCATCCGGGACTGACCCGGCTCGAAGTGGTCGCAAACATGCACGAGCGCAAGGCGCGCATGTTCGATCTGTCCGATGCTTTCGTCGCCTTGCCTGGCGGTTTCGGCACGCTCGACGAGATGTTCGAGATGCTGACCTGGCGCCAGCTGGGCCTCGGCGACAAACCCTGTGCATTCCTGGATGTCGAGGGGTTTTTCGAGCCGCTTGTTGCACAACTCGACCGGATGGTCGAGGAGCGGTTCCTGCATCCGGATGCGCGACGTGACCTGTGGCACGGCGAGAACCTCGAAGAGCTGATGGCCTGGCTGCACGCCTACCAGCCCGCGCACGCATCCAAGTCGCGCGACGAGCAGCGGCGCACCGAATTGCGCTGAAGTTGATCATCCGCCGCTTCCCGTAGAGCGGAGCTATGCTCCGCTGCGGGGAACCAGCCGAGTTGCGCAGCCGAGCGCAGCTCGGCTCTACAGGTTGCATGGCCGAGCGCAGCGCAGCTCGGCTCTAAAAAATCGATTGCAGGCAATGCGGATACCCGAATGACATCGCCCTCCCAGCCGTTTAGCGCTTTTCGCATCCACAGCAGCAATGAGGGTCGCGACGTGGCCGCGGGGCATCGCGCGTGTATCGAGGACATCCGGCTCGAGGACCTCAGCGAAGGCGAAGTGGTAATCAAGACCGCGTGGTCGTCGGTCAATTACAAGGACGCGCTGGCCGGTACGGGCAGCGGCCCGATCCTGCGGCGCTTCCCGCTCGTTGGCGGAATCGATGTGGCGGGCCACGTGGTGTCATCGACCGACCCGTCTTTCCGGGAAGGCGACGCCGTGCTGGCGACGGGCAGCGGTTTGTCGGAATCGCGCGATGGCGGGTATGCCGAATACGCCCGGTTGCCAGCCCGCTGGACGATTCCCCTGCCGCCGGGCATGACGTTGCGTGAAGCAATGGTGCTTGGAACCGCGGGATTCACGGCAGCACTGAGTCTTTACCGCATGCTCGCCAACGGCCAGACGCCGGAGATGGGACCCATCGTGGTCACGGGTGCCACCGGCGGCGTGGGCATGCTCGCGATCGACATCCTGACGCAGGCCGGCTTCGAGGCCCACGCGATTACCGGCAAACCGGAACACTTCGATTTCCTGATTGCGCTCGGGGCACGCCAGTGCGTGTCCAGGCACGGCATCCATTGGGGCCAGCGGCCACTCGAGTCTGCCAAGTGGGCCGGAGCGATCGACAACGTGGGCGGCGAGCAACTGGCCGCGTTGACGCGGGTGATACATCCCTACGGCAACATCGCCTGCTGCGGGCTGGCGGCGAGCGCGGAATTGCACACCACGGTCATGCCGCTCATCATCCGCGGGGTTTCGCTGCTCGGCATCGCGTCAGCGGGCACCGCGCTTCCGATCCGGCGCGCGGTGTGGGAACACCTCGCCACGGACTGGAAGCCCGCCAACCTCGACCGGATCTCGACGCGTGAAATCGGGATCGATCAGCTCCCCGGGGTTTTTGCTAGCATGCTGGCCGGGGAGTCCTTTGGTCGTACCGTGGTCCGCTTCTGAACACTCTTCCACTGCGCCTTCGTTCCGTCGGAATCCAACTCATGGCTCGTGTGCTGATCGTCGATGATTCGCCGTCGCAACTGGTGGGCATCAAGAAAATCGTGGAGGGCCTCGGCCATCAGGTCTTCACCGCCGAAGACGGTGCATCCGGCGTCGAGGCGGCCAAGCGTGAGCTGCCCGACCTCGTGCTGATGGACGTGGTGATGCCGAACTTGAACGGTTTCCAGGCCACGCGCCAGATCAGCAAGGATCCGAACACCTGCCATATCCCGGTGATCCTGGTCACCACCAAGGATCAGGAAACGGATCGCATGTGGGGGATGCGGCAGGGCGCGAAGGCCTATCTCACCAAGCCGATCAAAGAGTCCGAACTCGAGGCAGCGATCAACCAGTTCCTCGTCAAGCAGGCTTGATCGCCTGCTTCACCCACGGGGCTTGAAGTCGGGAAACTGGTCCGCGAGCTTTGCGAAGGCGGCACGCTCTTCGTCGGTGCGCGGCGTCGGCACCTGCACTTCGATCAGCACGTAAAGGTTGCCCTGCGGATCTCCCGGCAAGCCTCTTCCCTTCAGACGCAACTTGCGGCCGCTGCCGGCTCCCGGAGGGATGCGCAGGGACACCTCGCCACCGAGCGTCGGCACCTTGAGTTCGATGCCGAGCGCGGCTTCCCACGGCGCCAGCGGCAATCGCATCGTCAGGTCGCGCCCTTCGACCGCATAGCGCGCATGCGGCCGATACTGGATTTCGATCAGCAGATCCCCGCCGTGGCTGCCCTGCCCCGCCAACCGTATTTGCTGCCCCGCCTGGATGCCCGCGGGAATGCGTACGTCAAGGGTTCGCGTGTCGACCTGGATCCGCTGCAGCGTGCCGGAATACGCAGTCTCCAGATCGATCGCCAGCACCGCCTTTGTCGCAGGAGGCTTGCCGCGCGGCCGCGCACCCGGCGCGCCGCCTCGTGCCCCGCCGAACAATGACTCGAAAAAATCACTGAAACCCGCGGGTCCTTCGGCGCCGAAATCGAAGTCGCCGCCCTTGCCGAAATCCGGTGGGGGCCGGAATTCCTCACCCGGGCGGTAGCCACGCGACTTGAGCTGGTCGTACGCCTTGCGCTTGGCCGCATCGCCGAGAACTTCGTAGGCCTCGTTGACCGCCTTGAACTTGCTCTCGGCATCGGCTTCCTTGCTGACGTCGGGGTGCAGTTTGCTGGCAAGCCTGCGGTACGCCTTCTTGATTTCGGCGGCACTCGCGGTCGCGGGTACCCCCAACACGCTGTAGTAGTCCTTGAATTCCATGCCTGGTTTTGCCGGAGCCTTGTCGAGGGAGCGGACCGAAGCGACCCGCGCAAAACGCGCGAGTCGCCCGGTGAATGCTACGGCACCGAGGGCGCGGCCACCCGTTGACCCGCCGTCAACGGTAAGGCGTGCTTCAAGTGGTGCGGATGTCGATCTTCCGGGGTTTGGTCTCGGCGCGCTTGGGGATCACGATTTCCAGCACCCCATGACGGCCGGTAGCCGAGACGTTCTCGGGGTCGGCGCTATCGGGCAACGCGAACCGGCGATAGAACGTCCCGTGCGAGCGCTCGACGCGAGTGTATTTTCCTTTGCCTTCGATGGCTTCGACCTTCCTTTCGCCCTTGATGCTCAGAATTCCCTGTTCCATGTGCACGTCGATGCTGGCGGGATCGACTCCGGGTACGTCCACGAAGATCGCGAAGCGGGATTCGTCCTCCTTGATATCCACGCGCGGCGCCCATTGGCTCGTCACGACATTGGACTGGTCGCCCTCGCTGTCCTCGAAAAAGCGGTCGAAGACCTGCTTCATCTCCTGCTGCAGGCCGTTCGGCGACGTCCAGGGCTGATAACGACTGATGTTCACAGCTGGCTCCTCTCGCTAGGGCGGGCCCCACGGCCCGATGCCGCGAAACTGGAGTCGGGCTCC
>JBBSLL010000016.1:0-56749 GCA_038255255.1 Lysobacterales bacterium | reverse complement strand
GCGTACTTGAGTCGCATGCTGGTGGCCTGGAACGTCGCGATCATCGCGTCGAATTCCTTGATCTTGCCGGCCGCGAGCAGGCCCATGGCGCCCTTGAGGTCGGCGCCAGCGGAAAAGGGCTCGGAATCCTGCCAGATCACCAGTCCCGAGAAGTCGCACTCGGCAACTTCCACCGCGCGTGCCAGCCCGGCGAGGACACCGTCCGAGACCGTGTGCATCTTGGTCTTGAACGAGACTACGGCAATGTCGTCGCCGTCGTGCCAGCAACGCACCGCGTCGTCTTCGAACACGGTGTCGCCGCGCGCGAAGTTCTCGCCGAGCAGAGGATCGGGAAAACGCTGGCGTGCGTAGACGGGCAGGGACGAGCGGGGCAGCTCCCGCTTGTCGCCCGGACTGAAGCTGCCCTGCTCGGTATGGACGCCGGTGCGTCCGTCCGTAACCCACGCCGGAAGCGGGGCATTGCTCATCGACCTGCCCGCGGCGATGTCTTCGGCGATCCAGCCTGCGACCTGTCGCCAGCCCGCTGCCTGCCAGGTTTCGAACGGACCGAGCGACCATCCGTAGCCCCAGCGGATTGCGAGGTCGACGTCGCGCGCCGTGCTCGCAATCGATTCCAGGTGATAGCTGGTGTAGTGAAAGAGATCGCGGAACAGGGCCCACAGGAACTGTGCCTGCGGATGCTCGCTCGCGCGCAATGCCGCGAACTTTTCCTGCGGATTGCGCTGCTTGAGGAGTTCGGCGACTTCGGGCGCAATCGCGGTGCCTCCCGCGCCATATTCGCCGGCCGCGGGGTCGAGCACGAGGATGTCCTTGCCGACCTTGCGATAGATACCGGCCCCGGTCTTCTGCCCCAGTGCACCTTTGCCGACCAGCGCGGTCAACCAGGCCGGTGCCTTGAAGTAGCGATGCCAGGGGTCGTCAGGCAGCGTATCCGCCATGGTCTTGATGACGTGCCCCATGGTGTCGAGGCCGACGACATCGGCGGTGCGATAGGTCGCGGACTTGGGTCGCCCGATCGCGGGACCCGTCAACGCGTCGACTAGGTCGAACGGCAAGCCGAACGCCTCGGTGTGGTGCATGGTCGCGAGCATCGAAAAAACGCCGATGCGGTTGCCGATGAAGTTCGGCGTGTCGCGTGCGATCACCACGCCCTTGCCAAGCGTGCTGGTCAGGAATGCTTCCAGTCCCGCCAGTACCGCCGGATCGGTCGAGGCAGTGGGTATGAGCTCGGCGAGGTGCATGTACCGCGGCGGATTGAAAAAGTGCACACCGCAAAAACGCGAGCGCAACTCCTGTGGGAGTACCCCGGACAATTCGGTGATGCCGAGGCCGGATGTATTGGAGGCGAGGATCGCATGGCTCGCGAGATGCGGCGTGATGCGGTCGTAAAGCGACTTCTTCCAATCCATGCGTTCGGCGATCGCCTCGATCACCAGGTCGCAGCCGCCAAGCTGGGGCAGGTGTTGATCGTAATTCGCTGCGGTAATGGCGCCGGCAGCCGACTTGCTCGCGAATGGCGCGGGAGAAAGTTTGGCGAGATTGGCGATCGCGCGGTCCACTACGCCGTTTGCGGGTCCTTCGGCGGCCGCGAGATCGAACAACACGGTTTCGACTCCGGCGTTGGCGAGATGCGCGGCGATCTGGGCACCCATGACGCCCGCGCCCAGCACGGCCACCTTTCGAATACGTAACAGGCTCATCGATTCCCCCGCCGGTGATTGACGCTGGCGCGTCTTGGTGTGACAAACTGGTTTAAGTAACTGATTTAAACAACTGAAAAAGCTCGATAATTTCTAGAACTAAACAGTTGAAGAGCTACCGGCAATCTGGGCCCAGGCTCAAGCCCGATTGCCGATATCCGTTCACTACGCCCCGGATGCTCGCAAAGTGACGGGCCTGACGCAAAATTCCTCAGAAAGTGTGAGCCCTGTCAACGATTGTTTCACAGCCATTGGACATCGTCTGCCAACGGTTCACCCTGACTGTACATTTGCGTCGCAAGTCCACGATTTTTAACATTTTGTGCTAGTCTCTGAGGTCTTCGCGGGGCTCTTTCGATGCCCACGCCTTCACAACTTCTTGATCATCTAGAGGATTACCGAACATGGCGGTGGAGCGCACGTTGTCGATCATCAAACCAGACGCGGTTGCAAAAAACGTGATCGGTCAAATCTATTCGCGCTTCGAACAATCAGGACTCAGGATCGTCGGTGCAAAAATGCGCCAGCTTTCGAAAGCCGATGCCGAGGGATTCTACGCCGTGCACCGCGAGCGTCCGTTTTTTGCGCCGCTGGTCGAGTTCATGAGTTCGGGTCCAGTGATGATCCAGGTGCTCGAAGGAGAGAATGCGGTCGCGCGCCATCGCGAGATCATGGGTGCGACCAATCCGAAGGACGCTGCGCCTGGCACCATTCGTGCGGACTTCGCCGAGTCGATCGACGCCAATGCCGTGCATGGCTCCGATGCCGAAGACACTGCGCGCCAGGAGATCGAGTATTTCTTCGGCGCCCAGGAACTCTGCGCGCGTTGAGCGCGCCGCCCACGTGAACATCCAGCCCCGCATAAACCTGCTCGATCTCGACCGGCCGCGGTTCGAGGCGTTCTTCGCGGATCTCGGCGAGAAGCGCTTCCGTGCACACCAGTTGATGAAGTGGATCTATCACCACCACGTCACCGACTTCGCGCTCATGACCGACGTCGGTCGCGCGCTGCGCGAGAAGCTCGAGCTGCACGCGGAAATCCGGTTGCCGGAAAGCCTGGCGGAGCAACAGTCCACCGATGGCACGTGCAAATGGATGCTGGGCCTGCCCGGGGGCAATGCGATCGAGACGGTTTACATTCCCGAGCCCACGCGCGGAACGCTCTGCGTCTCGTCGCAGGTCGGCTGCGCGCTCAACTGCTCGTTCTGTTCGACCGGCATGCAGGGTTTCAACCGCAACCTGTCGACCGCCGAGATCATCGGCCAGGTGTGGGTCGCGGCGAAGGCGCTCGGCAACGAGTCGCGCGGCAACCGCCGCATCACGAATGTCGTGATGATGGGCATGGGCGAGCCTCTGCTCAATTTCGACAACGTGGTCGCCGCCATGAGCCTCATGCGCGACGATTACGGCTTCGGGCTGGCGAGCAAGCGCGTCACGCTGTCGACTGCCGGCCTGGTACCGATGATCGATCAGCTGGCGGAGAACGCCGACGTGAGTCTCGCGGTATCGCTGCACGCTCCCGTCGATGAACTGCGCGACCAGCTCGTGCCGCTCAATCGCAAATACCCGATCGCGGAGCTGCTCGCTGCGTGCAGCCGTTACCAGGCGATGCGGCCCCGGTCGTCCGTGACTTTCGAATACACGTTGATGGATGGCGTCAACGACCGTCCGGAACATGCCCGGGCACTGGTCAAGTTGCTGCGCAAGCTGCCTTCGAAGCTCAACCTCATTCCTTTCAACCCGTTCCCCGGCACGCATTACAAGCGTTCGAGTTCCGAAGCGATCCGGACTTTCCAGCGCATCGTCATGGATGCCGGGCTCATTGCGACCGTCCGCCGCACGCGCGGCGACGATATCGACGCGGCTTGTGGCCAGCTGGTCGGCAAGGTGACCGACAGGACGCGCCGCAGCCGTGTGCTGCGCGAACGGGCGGCGAACGATGGAGTGACCGCCGATGCTGCGTGATCTCCCGCCAGTGCGGGTCCTGATTGCGGCCTCGGTGGGCGCTCTGTTGCTCGCATGCAGTGGGCAGGTGAGCTTCGGCAAGAAGAACGATTTTTCGCGCGGCGAAAGTTCGCGGGAGCGGGAGTCCCCCACCGAACGAATGGACGCGGAAGAGAACCCGATGCGAGCAGCCGAGATCAACGTGAGCCTCGGTCGCGGGTATATGGCCCAGGGACAGAACGAGATCGCGCTGCAGAAATTCCGCCGGGCGCTGCAGCTCGCACCCAACCTCCCGATCGCCCATACCGCAATCGCCGTTCTCTACGAGCGCATCGGTGACGACAGCAGTGCCGGCAAGCATTATCAACGGGCCGCCGACCTCGACAAGAAGTCGGGTGTCATGAACAACAACTATGCGACGTGGTTGTGCCGTCACCGGCGCTACAAGGAAGCCGACCGTCGTTTCGCGATCGCGATCGCCGACCCCTTCTACAAGACCCCTTCCGTCGCGCTCGGCAACCGGGCCCACTGTGCGCTCAGTGCTGGAAATCTCGGCGTCGCGGAATCGAGCCTCGACCAGGCGCTGAAGCTTGACCCGAACAATTCGGTGGCATTGCTCGCGATGGCCGACCTCCAGTACCAGCGCAAGAATTATTTCCGGGCGCGCGCGTTCGTGCAGCGTTACGAGAGCGCGCAGTCGGCGAGCGCCGACAGCCTCATGCTGGCACTGCAGATAGAGCAGGCCCTGGGCAACTCCGGCACCGCAAATCAATACCGCAGCAGGTTGCGCCGCGAATTTCCGCAGTCGGCGCAAACCCGTTCGATCGATCAAGAGGGGGCGATCCAATGAGCCAGTCATTTGCCGATGCCGTGGGGTTACAGGCGTCGATGCCGGAGCGCGATCGCTCCCAGTTGCCACTCTGGCCCGAGCTGGAAGTCGAGCTCGAGCAAGTCTTTGCGGAGCGGGGGGCGGTGCCAGAGGATGGCGAGGCAAGGCTCAGCGCAACGGCAGAAAGCAGCGTCTCCGCCCATCCCGCGGCAGCGGCCGCGGGTCGTGAAAGGGACATGGCCTCTTACCTGATATCCGTCGGCGACAACGCGTCGGCACCGGGCGAACATCGGCTCGAAGGTCGGCAAGACGGCATTTCGAGTGCCGACGCGGAGCTCGGGCAGCGCCTGCGCGCCGCGCGCGAACGACTGGAACTCGAGCGCGATGAAGTCGCCCGTCGCACCCACATCACCACGGCGCTGATCAAGGCCATCGAGGAAGGGCAGTTCGCCCGACTCGGCGCAACCGTGTTCGCGCGTGGGTACCTTCGGTCCTATGCGCGAGCGGTGGATTTGCCGGATGCGGTGATTGGCGTATGGGAAAGCCGCGCCCAGCGAGTAGTGGAGGATGCTCCGGTGCCTTCGCTCGCCGCGACTTCACCGCGCCGCAGCTCACGCCAGATGGCGAATCCCATCGTATACACGTTGCTCACTGCGTTGATCGCAGTGCCGGCCTACTATGGCGTTCGCCAGGCCCAGAGGTCGCCGCTGCCGCAATCGGATACGAGTGTTGAGCAGACTACTGCTGGAACGCCCGCCACGACCTCAAGCGTAACTCCGACCGGACTTTCTGCGGACGCGGGTGCCAGGACCAAGAGCCAGGCGTCGACTGCGACCTCCATTGACGTGCCTGGCTCGGAAACATGGTTGCAGCCCATGATGGCGTCGATGACTCCCCTGATGCGTTCGGGTCCGGCGGAGAGTCCCGCGCCGCTCGATCTGCGCCAGATACGGGTTCGACTCACCGCTCCCAGCTGGATCGAGATCGTTTCGGCCGATGGTAAAATAATCGAAAAGGGTCTCCTGCCTGCGGGCACCGATCGCGCGTACTCGGTGGCCCGATCGACGCGGCTGAGGATCGGAGACGTCTCGGCCGTGGAACTGCGGGCGAATGACAAGGTCATTGACCTGGCGCCGTACGCGCGGGCCAATGTTGCCACCCTGACTGTCGACGAGGCAGGCCAGGCCCAGTTGCAATAAGCTTTCGTGAGGCGGCAACCGCACCTGCGCGCGTGAATCACGCGGGTGCTGGCATGATGTCGTCTTGAGCGGGCCGGCAGTGTCCGGGCAAATGGCTGTTTTGCAATCCAAAAATACTGAATTGGCCTTCACAGGCTCGCGCTCGTGACGCAGCGCCCGATCCGGAGTTGTAATGACCATCGAAAATATGGACGAGCACGAACGATCCGAGTTTGTGCGGAGCTGGTTGCGGCAAAACAGTTCCATCATGCTGGCTGGCGTGGGCCTCGGCATCGCGGTCCTGCTCGGCATGCAGTTCTGGCAAAAGCACCAGCAGGGGCGGCGCGAGCAGGCGCAGCTCGTTTACCGGCAGCTCGAGCAGGCCAGCGAAAAAAGCGACGCCAAGCTCAGCGCGCAACTGGCGGATCGCCTGCGCGGAGATTTCAAGGGCACGCCGTATGCCGTCTTTGCCGACTTGCAGGATGCGCGGCGCACACAGGAGTCGGGTGATCTCAAGCGCACGGCGGAGATCCTCGCGGCTGCGGCGCGCGATTCGAAGCTGCCCGAACTCAAGGACATCGCCAACCTGAGGCTGGCCCGCGTCAAGCTTGCGAGCGGAGACGCCAAAGCGGCCCTCACACTCGCCGAGAATATCGCTGGCGAAGGATTCAAGCCTCTGGCAGCCGAATTGCGCGGCGACGCCCTGGTTGCGCTCAAGCGTGAAGCTGAGGCAGCGAAGGCATACGACGAAGCCTTGACCGGGCTCGATGCCACCGCGCCTTTGCGGACCGTGGTGGAACTCAAGCGCAATGACCTTGCGGTGGCGGCGACGGCCGCTTCTGCAAAACCCCTTGGAGGTGCAGGCTGATGCGGCGTTTATTGTGGGTCGCGCTGGGCGCATGCGTCGCGCTCGGAGGCTGTGACACGTTCCGCAAAGTGTTCCGCGGTTCGTCCAAGGAAAATGTCGAGCCTCCGGTCGAATTGACCGCATTCGCGCCTTCCGTGGCAGTCCAGACAATCTGGCGGCGGAACATTGGCAAAGGCGCCCCGAATGCGGGACTCAAGCAGGAACCTGCGATTCTCGGAAGTCGCGTTTTCGCAGCCGATGGGGGCGGCGTGCTGGTTGCGCTCGATGCAGGCAGTGGCAACGAGGTCTGGCAGGTCGACACCGGCCTCAGGTTGGGCTCGGGCGTGGCCGCCGGTGAAGGTCTCGTGGTGGTGGGCACCCTGGATGGCAAGTTGCTCGCGTTCGACGCCGACGACGGCAAGAGCCGCTGGACGGCGCAGCTGTCCTCCGAGTCGCTCGCGGCTCCCGCCATTGCGGACGGCCTGGTGGTCGCGAGGACGGTCGACGGTCGCGCCTACGCGTTCGAGGTCGCGGACGGGACGCGCAAGTGGGTCTTCGACCGGGGCGTTCCGCTGCTCACATTGCGTGGCAACTCATCGCCCTTGATCGTCGGGGGCCGGGCACTGCTCGGTTACGACAACGGCAAGCTGGTCGCAGTCGATCTCGAAAAAGGCACGGCCGACTGGGAGCAGACGCTTGCGTCCGGCGAGGGCCGGTCAGACATCGATCGCACCGTCGACATAGACGGCGAAATCGCCAGCGACGGAAGCCGCGCCTATGCCGTGGCATTCGGCGGCGGCGCCATGGCGCTGGACGTGGATTCCGGGAGGATCCTGTGGTCGCGCGAACTCAATGCATACGGGGGCGCAGCCCTTTCCGGGGAACGGCTTTTCGTCGCGGATGCGGAAGGCGTGGTGTGGGCGCTCAATTCCGGTGATGGTCGCGTTCTCTGGAAGAAGGAAGGACTCGGCTTCCGTGGCCTGGGGACGCCCGCCGTCGTCGGAGAGCACGTCGTCGTCGCCGACCTGGAAGGTTACGTGCACTGGCTGAAGGCGTCGGACGGCGAGTTCGCCGCGCGCGAGCGACTTGGCAAGCATCGCGTCCGCGCGACGCCGCTGGTGACCGGCAACGTGACATACGTGGTGGGTACCGAGGGCGACATCGCTGCGTATCGCGTCGGCGGTTGAACACTTCGCCTGCCACCGCCGTCGCGTTGTTGCCGGTGGTGGCGCTGGTGGGGCGCCCGAATGTCGGGAAGTCGACACTTTTCAACGCGCTGACCCGCAGTCGTGATGCGCTGGTCGCAGACCAGCCCGGACTGACGCGCGATCGCCACTACGGGTTCTGCCGCGAGGAGGACAAGCGTCCCTTCGTGGTCGTCGACACGGGCGGCCTGACGGGCGAAGACGAAGGCATGGACGCGCTGACGGCGCGCCAGGCGTGGGCCGCCATCGAAGAGTCCGATCTGGTCGTGCTGATGCTCGACGCCCGCGACGGACTGCTCGGTCCCGACCAGGAAATACTCGCGAAGCTCCGGCGCAGTGGCAAGCCGCTGGTCGTCGCCGTCAACAAGATCGATGGTCTCGACGAGGCCAGTGTGAATGCGGAATTCGCGACGCTCGGCATCGCGGCGCGCGTGCCGATCGCCGCCGCCCATCGACGCGGCATCGACGTACTGGTCGCGACCATCCTCGAGCGCCTGCCCGGGCTTGAACCGTACGAGTCCGACGACGGACAGATTTCCTCCGAAAAGCCCTTGCCCACTGCGCCCCGCGTGGCCATCGTCGGGCGCCCGAACGTCGGAAAGTCGACACTGGTCAATCGACTGCTTGGCGAGGAGCGCGTGATCGCGTCTCCGATCCCCGGGACCACCCGCGATGCCATCGAGATCCCGCTGACCCGGGACGGGCGCGACTACGTGCTGATCGATACCGCAGGCGTGCGGCGTCGCGGCAAGGTCGCAGAGGCGGTAGAGAAGTTCTCGGTGATCAAGACGCTGCAGGCGATCGAACGCGCCCACGTGGTGGTGGTATTGATCGACGCTGCCGAGGGCGTCACGGACCAGGATGCAACGGTGATCGGTCACGTGCTCGACGCCGGCCGCGCATTGGTGCTCGCAGCCAACAAGTGGGACGGGCTCGCGCGCGATGCCCGCGAACGCGTCAAGTCGGAACTCGAGCGCAAGTTCGTGTTCGTGCCGTGGGCCGAACAGGTGTTCATCTCGGCACTGCACGGCAGCGGCCTCAGCGAATTGCTCAAAGCCGTGCAGCGAGCGCATCAATCCGCATCGCGCGTGTTTTCCAGCAGCGAGCTCACCAAGGCCATCGAGATCGCGGTGGAGAAAGTGCAGCCGCCGATGGTCCGCGGCCGCGCCGCCAAGCTTCGCTATGCCCATCTGGGCGGCAACAGTCCGTTGCGGGTGATCGTGCATGGCTCACGCCTCGCGGCGCTTCCCGACTCCTACCGCCGTTACCTCGAAAACTTCCTGCGCGAGCGCTATGAGCTCGTGGGCGTGCCGATCCGTGTCGAGATGCGCGACGGCGAAAATCCGTTCGCGGGCCGCAGGAATGAGCTTACCGAGAGCCAGGTGCGCAAGCGGCGGCGGCTGATCAAGCATGTCAGGCGCCGTTGAGTCCGGCTCCCCCGGAACGCAACCTGCGGTGCTGATCCTGGCGGGCGGCATGGGACGCCGCTGCGGCGGTGTCGACAAGGGCTGGATCGAAATCAATGGCGAAGCGCTCGTGACTCGCCGCATGCGTCAACTGTCCGGCAGCCCTTGGCCAATCGCCATCAGTGCGAATCGCTCGCTCGATCGCTACCGATCGCTGGGCGTCCCGGTGTTTGTCGACCGCGATCCTGGTTTCGCTGGTCCCTTGGCGGCCATCAGCGCGGCGTTGCACGGAGCATTCGGCGATCCCCTGATTTCGGTCCCGGTGGACATCCCGGACGTTCCCTTTCGCGTGCTGCAGCGCCTGCTCGATGCTTCCCTTGCCGGTACTCGCGCGACCTACGCGCGCGACGCCGGGGGCGTGCAACCACTGGTTGCGGTGTGGCCGCGCACTGCATTGGAAACCGTGGAAACGGCGTTGCGCAACGGCCAGCGTGCGGTGCGCGCCGTGCAGTCACGGCTCGGGGCGCTGGCTGTCGAGTTTCCGGAAATTCGCCTTGGCAACCTCAACTGCGCTGCCGACATCGAGGCGCGGCGTCACGCCGAACATGAGCCCGTGGAGTGCTGACACTCCACCAGGCGCGTGGGCTGGCGCTTGAGGCGGCGACTTTGCTTCCGCGGCCCGCCATCCGGGTGCTCGGTCTTGCAGACGCGGTCGGCGCGGTGCTTGCCGAGAACCTGGTTGCGCCGCGCGCAGTACCGGGCTTCGCCTGCAGCGCGATGGATGGATACGCGCTGCGTCTAGACGATCTCGCGCGATCCGCGGACCGCGTCCTCCGCGAAGACGGCGCGACGCTCGCGGGAGCCACGGAGATCGCTCCGCTTCGACCGCTCACCTGCCGGCGCATCACCACCGGAGCACCGATCCCCGACGGCGCCGATACCGTTGTCATGCATGAGCGCACGCGCCGGCTCGACGGCGGGCCGGACGACGCAAGCATCGAGTTCCTGGTTGTGCCGGAGTCCGGCGCCAACATCCGCGCCGCCTGCGACGACTTCGCCGCCGGCGACACCGCCCTGGTCGAGGGCGCGCGCATGGGCGCGGTGTCGGTCGCTGCCGCGGTCACGCTCGGGTTCGACCGCGTGCGGGTGCGCCAGGCACCAGCAGTCGCGATCCTCACGACAGGCGACGAGTTGCTGCAGGCGGGCGCGGAATGGCATCACGGGCTTCGTTATGACAGCAACGGACCATTACTCGAGGGCCTGCTCGCCAATTGCGGATTCCGCCCGGTCGAACGCAGCCACGTGCGCGATGACCCCGAGGCACTTCGCGCAGCGTTGCGCGCAGCTGCTGCTTCGCACCCGCTGGTGCTGGTGACGGGCGGAGTGTCCGCGGGCGAGGCGGACCACCTGCCTGCGCTCTGCCGCGAACTCGGATCGGTGTTGTTCTGGAAGCTGCGCTTCCGGCCCGGCATGCCGGCGCTGATGGCGCGCATCGGCGATTCCCTCATATTCGGATTGCCCGGCAATCCCGTTTCGGTACTCGCGACGTTCGTCGCGCTGGTGCGGCCCGTACTTGCGCGCTGGATGAGTTGCCCGGAGCTTGATCCGCCGGCAACGCCGGCGCGCCTGGATGGGCCTCTGGCGAAACGCCACGATCGACTGGAATGGCGACGTGGATCCCTGCGTATCGACGCGTCGGGCATTTGCCGGGTGAGCGCACATCCCTCCCTGAGTTCGGGGGCGCTGCATTCGTTGCTCGACTCGAACGTGTTGCTGGAACTGGCGGCCGAGAGCTTCGAATTCCCAGCGGACACTGTCGTGCCCGTTCGCGCCTGGCACATCGCATGAGCCATTCTCCATCGCGCCGCGACGTCATCGATGCCGCACAGGCGCACGCCGCGGTGCAGGACGGTGCGCGCCTCGTCGACGTGCGCGATCCGGCCGAGTTCGCGCTGGGCGGCGCTGCGGGCAGCGAGAGTGTTCCGTTGGCGGAACTGGAAGCCTGCCTATCCAGCAATCCCTGGTCGCGTGACACTGCGATCATCACGCTGTGCGCAAGCGGAAGGCGATCCATCCGCGCGGTGACAATGCTGAGGCACGCCGGATTCGAAGACGTCTGCAGCGTAGACGGCGGGTTCGCTGCCTGGCGGGAAGCCGGGTTACCGGAAATCGAAGTCGCGCTGGACGACGATTCGCGCGAACGCTATGCGCGTCAATTGATCCTTCCGGAAATCGGCATCGAAGGCCAACGGCTACTGAAGGCGTCGCGCGTGTTGATCGTCGGCGCCGGCGGCCTCGGCTCTCCCATCGCGCTTTATCTTGCGGCCGCCGGGGTGGGCACGTTGCGCATCGTGGACCCGGATCGCGTCGACCGCAGCAATCTGCATCGCCAGGTGTTGCACCGCGACTCCCACATCGGCGAGAGCAAGGTCGATTCGGCGGAGCGCGCGCTGCGTGCCCTCAATCCCGCCGTGAACATCGAGATCGTCGATGCGGCGCTCGACGGTCACAATGCCCGCGTGCTCGCGCTCGACGCCGACGTGCTGATCGATGGATCAGACAATTTCGCTGCGCGGCACCATTTGAACCGGGCCAGCGTGGAACTCGGCAAGCCGCTGGTGTACGGCGCGGTGCATCGCTTCGAAGGGCAGGCCAGCGTTTTCTGGCCTGGTCGCCCCGGCAAGCCCGGGCCGTGCTATCGATGCCTGTTCCCCGATCCGCCGCCACCGGAACTCGCGCCCAACTGCGCGGTGGCGGGCGTCCTTGGCGTGGTGCCGGGAATAATCGGACTCGTGCAGGCTACCGAAGCACTCAAGCTCCTGCTGCGCATGGGTGAAAGTCTTTGCGGGCGGCTGCTGATCTTCGATGCCCGGGGCATGCGCTTCCGCGAGATCGCGATCGCGCGCGATCCGCATTGCCCCGGCTGTTCGGCCATCGACGCGACCGAGTAGAGTCAAGCGCGCACCGCCGGCCGCGATAGAGATTCGCCGCAGGCCATCGCAGCCGAGAGAACCTCGCGCTAAACAGCGGCGGTCGTCGAATCAGGGAGTGCGCGCGGCGAAGCGAGCGAGTTGTTCCGCAGTCGCCTCGGGTTGCTGCGCCTTCCACGCTTCATACGGCATGCCGTACACGTATTCGCGCGCTTGCGGCTTGTCGAGGGGCTCTCCACGTTCCGCTGCGGCTTCGCACAGCCAGTCCGCAAGGCAGTTGCGGCAGAAGTCCGCGAGGTTCATGAGATCGATGTTGGCCACGTCCCCGCGCGAGCGAAGGTGCTCGAGCAGGCGCCGGAAGGCAGCGGCATCGCGTGCGTCGCAGTTCCCGGGCTCGCTCAATTCGACTGGAGCCGGTCGACGCGCGCCGCGCTGATGAAGTCGTTGCGTGACAGACCGCCGACGTCGTGAGTCGAAAAGCGCAGCTGGCACCGGTTGTAACCGACCTCCATGTCCGGGTGGTGGTCCTCCTGATGGGCGATCCATGCAACCGCGTTGACGAAAGCCATGCAGCGATGGAAATCCCCGAACCTGAATTCGCGACTGATGGCGCGGCGGTCGTCGGCAAGCACCCACTCGTCGAGCTGGCCGAGCAGCCCGTCGATCTCGACAGGGCTCAGGCCATGTTCCGCACCCTTGAGAGGAACGCAGTGCTCGCCGGCGAGGGCGTCGCCGGCTGGATGGGCGTCGGATTTCGTCATGAAACCATTCCTGCGGGATTGTCTGCATCAGTATAGGCCCCAGATTTCACTGCATAGCCCCCACTCACCACAGGTCTCCCAATTGATCCAGATTCTAGAAGGCGCGCAACGCCATTTCCGCAGGTTGATCGACGACCAGGACTTGCCGGGCCTCGGCGTGCGCCTGATCGCGGTTCAACCTGGAACTGCCCGCGCGGACTGCCGCCTCGAGTTCTGCGAGCCGGCTGAACTCGCGGGCGACGAGTGGGCTATCGATTGCGAAGGATTCACCCTTTACGTGGACGCGGCCAGCGTCGCGTTCCTCGATCAGGCGGAAATCGATTTCGTCACGGATTCGACGGGCGGGCAACTGGCCATCAAGGCGCCAAACCTCAAGGCCCGCGAACCGGGCGTCGGCGCCGGACTCGCCGAACGGCTGCGCCACCTGATCGAGGTCGAGATCAATCCTTCGCTCGCTTCGCACGGCGGGCGGGTTGAACTCCAGGAATTGCGCAGCGACGGTTCGGTGCTGCTCCGGTTCGGAGGCGGCTGCCAGGGCTGCGGCATGGTCGGGACCACCCTGCGCGATGGCATCGAGAAGACGCTGCGCGAGCGATTTCCGGAAATCACGGCGGTGCTGGATGCCACCGATCACGCCAACGGAACCGCCCCGTACTACCGCGGCTGATGCGTTACTTGAGGTGGCTCAAGTCCCCGAGCTGCCCATTCTGCGCGGCGTAGAACGCCGCGAGGTCCGCGAGATCCTGGTCGCTCAGTTCCTTGACGAACCCGGCCATGATCGCGTTGTCGCGACGTCCATTCCGGTACTCCTGCATGGAACGCAGCAGGTAGTCGGCATACTGGCCCGCGATGCGCGGATACTGCCCGTCGAGCGTTTTGTCGCCATCCGGTCCGTGACACGAGGCGCAGGGCTTCGACTTGGTGGCGCCCGCGCTGGGGTCACCCGCAGTCCCGGCCGTCGCGATCGCGACGGCGCCCAGCAATGCCACGGCGAAGAGCGCGCGCGTCAAACGATTCATTTGGCTCGTCAATCTCACGATTTCGTTTCCGTCAGTGCTGCGCAGCGGAAGAAAGGTACGCCGCAATGTCGGCAATATCCTGATCGCCCAGGCTTTCGCCCTGGGCCTGCATCGTCGGGTGCTGGCGCTGCCCTTCGCGGTAGGCGGTCAGCGCGGTGATGAGGTATTGCGCGTTCTGACCATGGATCTTGGGAACGTGATAAGTCGGATACACATTGCGGTAGCCCGCGATGCCATGGCAGCCAGTGCAGGTGTACACGCGCAATCGCCCTTGCTCGGAGTTCCCCACCACTGCCGGTGCCACTGGCGCCGGTGGCACCGGGGTCGCGGTGGTCGTCACGGCGTCGATCGTCGTTGCGGGCGTCGCTTCCGGTTCGGTTGGAGTCGGCGTGGATTTCTCGCATGCGCACATTGCTGCGGCCAGCAATGTCAGCGCAGCGATTCTCAGGATCGCAGGATGCATGTGTTCTCGATTCCAGGGCGGTGCGAATCCACCGCAAGCGACGCGAAAGTATAGCCATCGTGATGCAAGCTCGATAGGCGCTGGGTCTGCCTTGGTTCGCCCCCGGCGGACCGCCTGCGACGCATTTGTTCGCCCGAGGCTCGATCGAATGCGTGCGGACGAATGGCACAGTGACTTGCGGCTCACGACAAATGTGAAGCCCCTGCGGATACTTGTCGCGGGAAGAGTTATACTGATATAGTTCGCTACAACACTACAGGTCGAGTGCAGGAAATGGAGAGCAAACAAGCCGTTGGCGGATATTGGGCAGCATTGGCCGTTGCGGCGGTGCTTGCGATCGCCGGATGTGGAGGTGGGGGAGAAGACGGCGACGGCAATCAGGGAGAGGAGCGTGCCCAGGACACCGCCGTCCCGGTGGAAAGCGCCGTGTCCCGTCGTGACGAAATCGTCGCGAGCTACACGGGCACTGCAAGCCTGGAGCCCGAAGGTCAGGCCCAGGTCGTGGCCAAGGCCAGCGGCGTCGTACAACGGGTGCTGGTCGAAGAGGGCGACAAGGTGCGGGCGGGGCAGGTGCTCGCCACGCTCGATTCCGAACGCGCGCGCATGCAGCTCCGTCAATCAGAGGCCAGCCTCAAGCGCATGGAGAACGATGCACGTCGTGCGCAGGAGATGTTCAGTCGAAAACTCCTGTCCGCAGAAGCCAGCGATCGCGCGAAGTTCGACTTCCAGACCCAGCGCGCCGCCTACGACATGGCGCGCCTCGACCTGCAGTACACACAGATCGTTGCGCCCATCAGCGGCACCGTCAGCTCCCGCATGGTGAAGCCCGGCAACTTCCTGACAATCAACCAGGCTGCCTTCATGATCGATGATTTCGATCCGTTGCTCGCGGTGCTCAATGTGCCGGAACGCGAGTTGCGGCTGCTCAAGCCCGCGATGCCCATCGCGATGCAGGTCGACGCGTTGCCCGGCCGCACTTTCAACGGCGTGATCGCACGAGTCAGCCCGGTCGTCGACTCCAAGACCGGAACCTTGCGGGTGACCGGCGAATTCCGCGACGAAACCGGGACGCTGAAATCGGGCATGTTCGGACGCTTGACGGTTGTTTACGACACCCGGCGCGATGCGCTGGTCGTGCCGCGCGAAGCGTTGGCCGACGAGGACGGGGAAACTTTCGTGTACGTCATCGAGAAGGACCTCACGCCGCCCAAGCCCAAGAAAGTCGAAAAGAAGAAGGGATTCTCGTTCGGTTCGGCACAAGCCGAGGAAGCCGCGCCCAAGAAGCCGGCAGGCCCGCCCCTGGTTGCCAAGCGCAAGCTGGTCAAGCTCGGCTATGTCAGCGGCGACAAGGTGGAAATCGCGAGCGGTATCGCAGAGGGAGCACAGGTGATCACGGTCGGACGCTCTGCGGTCCGGGACGGCACGCGTGTCCAGGTTATCGAAGGCACGAAGTGACGGAGTTGACATGAATCTCGTCGAGCTTTCCATCCGGCGCCGGGTGACCATTGCGATGGTCACCGTGACCCTCCTGTTGTTTGGATTCATCGCGCTGCGCGATCTCAAGGTCAACCTGCTGCCCGACCTGACCTATCCGACGCTGACCGTACGCACCGAATTCATCGGCGCCGCGCCGGCGGAAATCGAGACCCTGATCTCGGAGCCCGTCGAGGAAGCCGTCGGCGTCGTGAAGAACGTGCGCAAGATCCGTTCGATCTCGCGCACGGGGCAATCGGATGTGGTGCTCGAGTTCGCCTGGGGCACGGACATGGAGCGGGCCAGCCTCGAGGTGCGCGACAAGCTCGAGGTGCTGCAATTGCCGCTCGAAGCCAAGCAACCTGTGCTGCTGCGCTTCAATCCTTCGACCGACCCCATCCTGCGGCTTGGGCTGGCGGGCGGCTCCGCGAACAAGACTTTCAACGAGGCCGAACTCAAGCAGTTGCGCCGCTTCGCGGACGACGAACTCAAGAAGCGCCTCGACCCCGTGGATGGCGTGGCTGCCGTGAAGATCGGCGGCGGACTGGAGGACGAAATCCAGGTCGCCATCGACCAGGAACGTCTCGCGCTGCTCAAGCTTCCGGTGAGCGAGGTCATCTCGCGCCTCGCCGCCGAGAACGTCAACGTCTCGGGCGGTCGCATCGAAGAGGGGAGCCAGCGCTACCTGGTCCGCACCGTCAACCAGTTCGCCTCGGTGGGCGAGATTGCCGACATGGTCGTGCGCGTGGATGCGCAAGGCGTCCCGGTTCGCCTGCGGGACGTCGCAGAGGTGAAGCAGGGATACCGCGAGCGCGAGGCCGTCATCCGCATCGACGGGCGCGAAGCCGTGGAACTCGCCGTGTACAAGGAAGGTGATGCAAACACCGTGGCCGTCGCGGATGCCGTGCATGCGGCGCTGGAAAAGTTCAAGCCGCTGGTTCCCGAAAGCATCAAGCTGACCGTGGTCGACGACCAGTCGGTGTTCATCCGCAATGCCTTGCGCGAAGTCCGCAACGCCGCGATTGAAGGCGGCATCCTGGCGATCCTCGTCATATTCTTCTTCCTGAAGGACGGCTGGAGCACCTTTGTCATCGGGCTGTCGCTGCCGGTGTCGCTCATCGCCACCTTCTTCTTCATGGGCCAGGCGGGCCTGAGCCTCAACGTCATGTCGCTCGGCGGATTGGCGCTGGCAACCGGCATGGTCGTGGACGACTCCATCGTGGTGCTCGAGAACATCGCCAGGATGCGGGAGCGCGGCATGGGCATCTTGGAGTCGGCGTTGCGCGGAACCAATGAGGTGGGGCTGGCCGTGACGGCGTCCACGCTTACTACGTGCGCGGTATTTTTCCCTCTGGTGTTCGTCGAGGGTGTCGCGGGGCAGTTGTTCCGCGACCAGGCGCTTACCGTCACCATTGCAATGCTGATTTCCCTCGTCGTTGCGATGACATTGATCCCGATGCTGGCTTCTCTCAAGGCGCGCGCCCCACAGGCGTACCGCGAAGAGCCCGTGCCCGAACGCGCGCCTGCGAAGACCCGGCTGGGTCGGGGCTGGCGCCAAGGCACGACGTTTGCGTTCGGCACCGTGCCCGAGACCGCACTCGGGGCGATCTGGAAGGCCATCGAGTGGGTCATGCGTCGCGTCGGCAGCGCGTTGTCGTGGGTGGGCGGAATCCTGCTCAAGCCGTACGACTGGGCTGCCGAGGCCTATGTGCGCAATCTTCCCGGGATCATTCGCCGTCCGGTGCTCGTACTCGGCGGTGCGCTGGTCGCATTCCTGCTGTCGGTGGCGCTGGTGCCCACGCTGGGTCTCGACCTGATCCCGCAGCTTCAGCAGGGACGATTCGACATGACGGTCACCCTGCCTCCCGGTACGCCGCTCGCGCAGACGGACGCGCTGGTGCGGGAAGTCCAGACCCGCAATGCCGGCAACTCGTCCATCAAGGGTCTGTTCGGTGTCAGCGGCAGCGGTACCCGCCTCGATGCAAATCCCACTGAATCCGGCGAAAACATTGGACGCCTGCTGGTGAGCATGGCGCCGGGGACCGACGATGACGACGAGGCGCAAGCCATGGCGGCGCTGCGTGAGAGTGTCGTCGACCGGGCCGGCGTGCAGCAGAAATTTTCGCGTCCCCAGCTCTTCAGCTTCGCGACGCCGCTCGAAGTGGAGATCCGCGGCCTCGACCTCGAGACTTTGCGCGCGGCCGGCAGGGAGCTTGCACAGCGCCTCGAATCATCCGATCGCTTCACCGACATCAAGTCCACGGTGGAGCAGGGGTATCCCGAAATCCAGATCCGCTTCGACCAGGATCGCGCCGCGGCGCTCGGACTCACCACGCGCCAGGTCGCCGACCAGGTGGTGCGCAAGGTGCGCGGCGAAGTGGCGACGCGCTACAGCTTCCTCGATCGCAAGATCGACGTGCTGGTGCGTGCTGCCGAGACGGACAGAAGCTCGGTGGATGACATCCGCAACCTGGTCGTGAATCCGGAGAGCGAACGACCCGTCACGCTTTCCGCGGTCGCGGACGTCGTTGCCACGGAAGGTCCGAGCGAGATCCACCGCATCGACCAGGAACGTGTCGCCATCATTTCCGCCAATCTGGCGTATGGCGATCTCGGTACCGCCGTGCAGGAAGTCGAATCCATGCTGGCTGCGGCTCCGCTCGGAGCCGGCGTCGACGTCGCGATCGGCGGCCAGAGCGAAGAGCTGGACAACTCCGTTGACTCACTTATTTTCGCGCTGACCCTGGCGATCTTCCTTGTCTACCTGGTAATGGCCTCGCAGTTCGAATCGTTGCTGCATCCGTTCGTGATCCTTTTCACGATTCCGCTGGCGCTGGTTGGAGCGGTGCTGGCGTTGAAGTTGACCGGCACGCCGTTGTCGATCGTGGTCTTCATCGGCCTCATCCTCCTGGTGGGGATCGTCGTCAAGAACGCCATCGTGCTGATCGATCGGATCAACCAGTTGCGCGGAACCGGCGTCGAGAAGCGGGAAGCGATCGTGCGCGCGGCGCATGCGCGCCTGCGTCCCATCGCCATGACCACGATCTGCACTTTGCTCGGTTTCCTGCCGCTGGCACTGGGGTCGGGCGACGGCGCGGAGGTGCGGGCTCCGATGGCCATCGTGGTGATCGGCGGCCTGCTGGTGTCAACGCTGCTCACGCTGGTGGTGATACCGATCGTGTATGACCTGCTGGACCGCAAGCCCGATTCGGCCTACCGGGAGTACGCCCGCCGGGCCGGCGAGACCGTCTCGGGCGAGGAGCAGGAGCCCGACCTTCGCAACGCCAGTCTGCCCACCCAAGCGCATGCGTAGCTTCGAAGCGGGGTACGAACCATGATCGATTTGCCGTCGCTGAGCCTGCGCCGACCCGTCAGCATGATGATGCTGTACGTGTCGTTGCTCGTCGTGGGTGGAATCGCGATGCTGCGGCTGCCGCTCGAGATGTTCCCCGCGATCGACGTGCCATTCGTGCTGGTGCAGGCGCCATACCCTGGCGCTTCGCCGATCGAGGTCGAGCGCACGATCACGCGCCCCATTGAGGAAGCGCTGGCGACGCTGTCCGGCGTCAAGAAGATGAACAGCCAGAGCGATGGCCAGGGCAGCACCGTCTTCATGGAGTTCGGATGGGACAACGACGTCGCGATCAAGGCGTCCGAGACAAGAGAGCGTGTGGACGCAATCCGCGACGTGCTACCCGAAGACCTGCAGCGCTATTTCGTGCTCAAGTTTTCCACGAGCGACGAAGCCATTCTCAAGGTGCGCCTGTCCAGCGAAGAGGACCTGTCGGGCACTTATGGAATGCTCGAACGCAAGTTCAAGCGCCCCCTGGAGCGCCTGCCCGGTGTGGCGAAGGTGGAGATCTCCGGGGTCGCGCCCAAGGAACTCGAAATCGAGCTGATCGCCGATCGCGTCACCGCACACGACATCGGACTCAATGAACTGGCCGCCCGGCTTGCGGCAGCCAATTTTTCGGTTTCGGGCGGTCGCATCGACGACGGCGGGCGACGCTTCCGCGTCCAGCCGGTGGGTGAGCTGCATACGGTCGAGCAGATGCGCGACATCCTCGTCAACGACACTGGCTTGCGGCTGCGCGACATCGCCAATGTCGAGCTCAAGCCAGGCCGGCTCGACTATCGCCGCCGCCTCAACCAGCGTCCCGCCGTGGGCATTGACATCTTCAAGGAGCGCAACGCGAACCTCGTGGAGGTCGGGCGCTCGGCCATGGCGGAAATCGACCGGATCGGCCGCGATCCGGAGCTGACCGGCATCGAGATGTTGACCATCAGCGACCAGGCCGAGGGCGTGATCGAGTCGCTGATGGAGCTCGCCGAGGCGGGAATTCTCGGCTCGCTGCTCTCGCTCATCGTGCTGTATTTTTTTCTCCGGCACTGGCCATCGACGCTGATGGTGTCCATGGCGGTTCCGCTGTGCTTCGTCATCACACTCGGCGTCATGTACTTCCTCGGCGTGACGCTCAACATCCTGACGATGATGGGCCTGTTGCTCGGCGTAGGCATGGTCGTCGACAACGCGGTGGTGGCGGTCGAGAGCATTTACCAGCAGCGCGAGAAGATGCCCGGCGATCCGGCGGCCGCCTCCGTCATCGGCGTGCGCAATGTCGCCATCGCGTTGTCTGCCGGCACGCTGTGCCACTGCATCGTCTTCCTTCCGAACATATTCGGCGAAGCGAACCAGGTCAGTATTTTCCTGGCCCAGGTCGCCATCGCCATCACGGTTTCGCTGCTCGCCTCGTGGCTGGTGGCGATCACGCTCGTACCGATGCTCGCGGCGAAGATGTCAACGCCCCATTTCGTGCAGCAGGACAGCGCCATCTCGAGGCTGATGAAGCGTTACGAGAACTTCCTCCGCTGGACGCTTGCGAACCGCGGAAAGACCATGCTTGCAGTCGCCGCCTTGCTGGCAGTGAGCCTCGTCCCCTTGAAGCTCACCAAGTTCGAGATGTTCCCGAACAGCTCGGGTCGCGAACTCAACCTCGTCTACCGTCTGAGCGGCAACTACACGCTTCCGGAAATGGAACCGTCGATCATCCGGGTCGAGAACTACCTGCTTGAGAACAGCAAGAAGTTCGAGATCGACACGGTCTACACGTGGTACACGGAGCAGGGCGACGCCAGCACGCGCATCAATCTCATCGGCTCGGACAAATCCAGCATGAGCCCCGACGAGATCAGCGAGCTCATCCGCAAGGAACTGCCCAAGATCCCGATCGGAACGCTGCAGTTCGGCTGGAACAACGGCGGTCCGGGAGGCGGCGGGGTCAAACTGACCATCGTGGGCGACTCCACAGACCAGCTCCGCAAGATCGCCAGCACGGTCATGCCACTGCTCGAACGCGTGCCCGCGCTGCGCGACGTGCGCCTGGCCGATACGTCCGCCAGCCGTGAGCTCTCCGTGCGCGTCGACCGCGAACGCGCCGCCCAATATGGCTTCAGTGCGCAGGAAGTGGCGCGCTATATCGCGATCGCCCTGCGCGGCACGCCACTGCGCGAATTCCGCGGTGAAGGCCAACAGGACGAGGCGCCCGTGTGGCTGCGCTTCCAGGGTTCCGACTCGCAGCGGGTCGACAGCCTTGCCGAGTTCAAGCTGCGGCGCGCCGACGGACAACTCATACCGCTGTCGACGCTGGTCGACATCCGCTTCGACCGGGCGGCACCCACCATCTCCCGCGAGAACCGGCGCACGGGCCTCGACATCCAGATGAATGTCGCCGAGGAAGCGACGCAGGACGACGCCAGAAAGGCGCTCGAGAAAGCCATCGAAGGCGTGGCGTTGCCTACGGGTTACGCCTTCGACCTCGGCGGTGGATTCCAGGAAGGAGACGAGGCCGGCAAGCAGATGGGCTTCAACATGCTGATCGCGCTTGCGCTCATCTACATCGTGATGGCGGCCATCTTCGAGTCGCTGCTGCTGCCGATCACCATCCTGACTTCCGTCGTGTTTTCGATCTTCGGGGTGTTCTGGCTGTTCTGGATAACCGGCACAACCTTTTCGATCATGGCCGCGATCGGCATCCTCATCCTGATGGGCGTGGTCGTCAACAACGGCATTGTCATGATCGAGCACATCAACCAGCTGCGGCACGCCGGCATGGGCCGCACCGACGCGCTCGCTATCGGCAGTCGCGACCGACTGCGGCCCGTGCTTATGACCATGGGCACCGCGATCCTCGGCATGGTGCCGATCGCGCTATCCGAAACGCAGATGGGCGGGCAGGGACCGCCTTACTATCCGATGGCGCGTGCGATTGCAGGGGGCCTCGCGTTCTCCACGGTGATCACGCTGCTGGCGCTGCCGACTTTTTACGCAATCCTCGATGATCGCAGCCTCGCGATGCGTCGCCTCGTGCGCCGGATCCGCGGCAAGCCGGAAATGGACATCGATTCAGCAACACCCCAGGCGGCAAACGCCTAGGCCGCTCCTGCGCCGTCGGCCGGCGTCAGTCGGCGCCGTCGGCTGGTTGAAATCGCGTTCGAGTTCCCCCGCGCAACGCTCCGGACTCGATATCGCATTGTCGATTGGTATTGATTGTGTCCGATCGACTGCTGTGCAGGCGAACGAATCTGAATTGGTCGTGAGCGCGAGTCCGGGTGCTCGGATTCCCATGGTTGATTCAGTTACCGTTGGGGAGTTCGTGGACGTCGTCACGAGCACTGGTTGAGTCTGGAAAGGAACTCGCAAATGAAAGGCAATTCAATCCGCGGTCTGTTGATGTCCGCCCTGTTCGCTGTCGTCGCGGGTCCTGCGCTCGGTCAGGTCTCCCTCGGCACCTCGCAGAACTTTGCCGTGCTCGGTGGCTCCACGGTCACCAACACCGGTGTGAGCTTGATCAGCGGCGACGTCGGCGTCTCTCCCGGCACTGCAGTCATCGGGTTTCCTCCCGGCCTCGTCACCAACGGTTCAATCCATACCAACGACGCGGTGGCGATGCAGGCCCAGACGGACCTGACCACCGCATACAACGCAGTGGCGGGAACTCCCTGCAACGTCGATCTGAGCGGGCAGGACCTCGGCGGTCTTACGCTGACGCCTGGTGTCTACTGTTTCTCGACCTCGGCGCAGCTGACTGGAACTCTCCGGCTCGATTTCCAGGGCAACCCCAACGCCGTCTTCCTTTTCCAGATTGGCAGCACACTTACTACCGCGAGCGGTTCGAGCGTGCTGCTGCTCAACAGCGGCGGCTCGACGTGTCCCGCCAACCTGTTCTTCCAGGTCGGCAGTTCCGCGACCCTGGGCACGGGCAGCAGTTTTGTCGGCAATATCCTGGCGCTGAGCAGCATTACGCTCACGACCGGCGCGAGCCTGTCGGGCAGGGCGCTGGCGCGAAACGGCGCGGTGACACTGGATACGAATTCCGTCGCACGCTGTGGTCCCGCCACCGGTTGCCCGCTCATCACGGTGAACCCCGCCACGCTGCCCACCGGCGTCATCGGCACGGCCTACAACCAGACTGTCACAGCCAGTGGCGGTGCGGCGCCGTACACGTTCTCGGTGACGAGCGGCGCTCTGCCCACCGGCCTCGTGCTCAATCCGGCGACTGGAGCCATCACCGGCGTACCGACCGTGGCAGGAACCTTCAATTTCACCATCACGGCCACCGACGCCAACGGTTGCCAGGGCATACGCGCCTATGTCATCGGCATTGCTTCAACAGTGGGCTGCCCCGTTCTGGCGTTGAGCCCCACCGCGCTACCGCCCGGGGCAATCGGAACGCCGTACAACCAGACGATCGCCGCATCCGGAGGCATGGCCCCGTACACGTACCTGATCACCAGCGGAGCATTGCCACCGGGGCTGGCGTTCAACAGCGCGAACGGGGCGATCACCGGAACGCCCATCGCCCCTGGCATATTCACGTTCACGGTGCGAGCAACCGATGCCAATGGCTGCCAGGCCAGCCGCACGTACAACATCGTCATCGGCGCGGTTGGGGGGGCACCTACGGGAATCCCGATGCTCGGGTTGACCGGGCTCACGGCACTCATGCTGCTGCTGGCGGGGATCGGACTCCTTGCGATGCGCAAGCCCACCGCGTGACGCGAGCAAGATGACTGACTCTGGGAGCCCCACTTCGGTGGGGCTTTTTTGTTCGAGTCAGGCGCGCGCGATGGCGCGGACCGCCGCGACGGCTTTCTCGACTTCGTCCGGGGTATTGACCAGGCTCGGTGCCAGGCGCGCGTACGTGACGGCATAGGGAGACGTGCTTGCGATGATCTTTCTCGCGAGCAGGGCCTTCACCACGTTCCCGGGAGTCTTTCCGGGCACTTCGAAAGACACGATTCCGGCCGACAAGGCGGGATCCATCGGCGTGTGCAACCGCAATCCGGGAATCTTCGCGAGTTCGCGCTTGCACTGATCGTTCATGCTGCTGATGCGCTCCGCAACGCGAGCGCGCCCCATCTGGCGATGCATCCTAAACGCCGCGCCCATGGCCCACTGGTGCTCGTAGGCGTGGAATCCACCAGGCTCGACGCGATCCGCCGTGTTCGGGGCAGCAGGCTTCTTTTCCGCCATCCAGGCCTGATAGGAAGCATCGCTGGAAAAGGACGGGACGGTGGGACGCAACAGTGGCCAGCTGGTCGCATTCGCCCAGAGGATGCCGGTGCCGCGCGGAGCGAACATCCACTTGTGCGTTCCGGCAGCGAAGAAGTCGCAGCCCATCTCCGCGATGGATTCGTTGACGGAACCGATGCCGTGCACGCCGTCGACCACCAGCAGCACCCGACGCCGCTCCGGTCGCTCGCGGTTGATGTCGGCCACCGCATCGGCAATGGAGCGTATGGGCAGTCGAATGCCCGTGCTCGAATGCACCCAGGTGATTCCGAGCACGCGCGTCCGCTGCCCGACGCCGGCGCGGATGCGGGCCACGATGGCGTCGGTCGTCGCAACGGCGGCATCGTCGAACAATGTGATCTTGCGCAGCGCCGCGCCGCTGCGCTCGCAGGCAAGGCGCGCAGACTCATGGTGCGAATAGTGGTCGTGCGTGGTCAGCAGGACCTCGTCGCTCGGGCCGAGGTCGAGCCCGTTGTAGACCAGCGCGAGTCCGGTGGTCGTGTTGCCGGTCAACGCGATGTCCTGCGCGCGACCTCCGATGTAATCAGCGATGTCATGCCGGACTTTGCGGGGGAGATTTTCGGCTTCCGACCCGAACAGGCCGTGTTCCACTGCCAGGAAGGGATTTCGATCGATGGCGTCGCGGTATTGTTCGATCGCCTGCCGCACCGGTTCGGGGTGCGAGGCGATGAAGAAACTTGCGAAGTGCAGATATTCGGGAGTCAGCCGGAATTGCGCGCGCACCCGCTCCCAGCTGCCGAGGTCTGGTGGCGCGGCAGTGGCTTCAGCGGCCTGCAGTGCAGCGAGCAGGTTGGTCGGAAGGAGAGCGGCAGATGCCGCCAGGCTCTGGGCTGTCAATAGCCCGCGACGGGAAATCGGCACGGCGTGCTCCTCGCGTCGGACTCTGTAGCGGCGGAGCTTAGCGCGCTCTTGCCGGGTTGTCAGAAGGTGCCCGTCAGGGGAAGGTCTCGCTCGGGTGACGCCGCACCGGCAGCGTGAATCAGTAGGGTCGTCAGTCCCGCCCGCAGAATCCCAGGCATGAAAAAGGGGCCTTAAGGCCCCTTTTCCCTACTGCGTCAGATCAGCGGCGTCATCACGCTACCGATCAATAGCGATCGTAGTACCGGTAATGCCGGCGATGGTGGCGTCTGTGATGCGGGCGGTAACCGTGGCTGTAGCCGCGGCCGTATGCCCGGTTGCCGATGCCGATCGTGATGCCGATGCCGCTGTTATAGGGGGAGTAACCGCCGTACCCATATCCACCGTACCCGTATCCCCCATGACCATAATTACCGCCGTAGTAACGGTCGTTGGCATAGCCACGATCGTAGCGGTAGGCAGAGTCGTAGCCGTATCCGCGGTTGTATCCGTAGTGACCGCGCGAATCCTGTGCAAGCGAATAACCGAGCGCCGCTCCGGCGACCGTGGCGGCGGTACGCCCGCCGCCACTACCGAACTGGTTACCGATCACGCCGCCGACGATGGCGCCTACGATCGGAGCGGCCGAATCGCGGCGATCGTCGTAGCGATCATCGTATCGAGTGTCGTAACGATCGTAGTAACCACCGTCGTATGTGCTGTCGTAGCTGTCGTAGCTGTCGTAGCTGTCGTGGCTGTCGTAGCCCGAATCGTAGTACTGCGCGGACGCCGTGCCCGTCGCTGCCAGGGCGAACGTGGCGGCAAGGCCGATGAGCAACTTCATGGGATGGACCTCTTGGAACGGCCGGGAGTGGCGTGGTTCGTATCATGGGACCGATCGGGGCCATTGCGAGGACGCATCCTCACGTTTTCGTCACACTGTTTATCAGTCCTACAGTTTCGAATCCTTTTGTGACGATTGGGCAGGCCACCGGATCGACGCCCACGTCAAAAGCAGGAACGCAACGGCGATATAGGGCCAGTACGGAACGCGGGCCGGCATGGCGAGCACCATGGTGGGAGCGGTGACCAATGCGAGCGCTCCATGCAGGATCCGCCCCGCGAAGCTGGTCCAGCCGGACGGGGCGTTGTACACGCCCCACAGGAATCCGCCCAGGGAAGGCGAAAGGGCGATCGCGATCAACAGTCTCACCGGGGTCCAGTTGTTCGGGGCGGGTGCTGTGGAAGCGCTTTTTTCGGGAACGACGGCATCTGCCGGATCGATACCACGGCGCCGGAGTTCGGCCTCGGCCTCGTCCCGGATCGCCTCGGGAAACGCGTTTGCACGCCAGCGCTTCACGAGCAACGCGTCGCTCATGTCGGCGATGGCCACTTTCAGCAAGTCCATCAACGCCATTGCGTCCCCTGGCTTCCCGTCAACCCGGCTCAGAATGTTGGCCCACCAGGGAGCTAAGTGGGTGGCATGGCTCCAGCAATGAGTTTATCCGCACGCGAAAGCCGGTACCGCACATCCGTGTGCGGTACCACGGCTCGCCGGCAAGTGGCCGGGAAACGCTCGCGGGGCGCTCGCTCCCGGTATCGCTACCGGGATTCTCCTTGCCTAAGGCTCGAATCCATCCTTGAAGATTCCATGCAGTTCATCGACATCGATGGCGACGTTGTCCGCGGGATCGACATCGAGGAAACCGGCCGGGACCGTTGCCGAGACTTCATTGACAAGGAATCCGCTTGGTGCCGACTGCGAAACATCTGCAGCCACACTGAATGTCACCACGCTTGCGAGAGGCAGGTTCACCAACACGTCGATGTCGCCGGTCGCCGCGGATGGAACCGGGCATGTGGCACCGGCGCCGGCCACGCAGCTCCACATTCCGTTGACCAGTGCGACCGGAAGGATGTCCTGTATCCGCACGCCGACCAATCCCTCGGGACCGGAATTGGTGACCGTTATCGTGTACAGCACAGGGTCGCCGCGCTCGACGAAAGTGTCATTGTTGGTTTTGGTAGCCACGAGGTTCGCGGGACGGTGCACCTGGTGAGTGTCGGTGTCGCTGCTCGCGACGAAGTTGCCGTTGTCCGGGACATAGTTCGCGGTCAGGGTCCGCGCGCCCAGCACAGTGGACGTCAGGTTGCAGGCGCCACTGCCGTTCGCCAAGACGAAGTTGCAGCTGGCTCCCTGGTCGTCGCTGACCTGCACCGACCCGGTCGGCACTCCGGAAGTACTCGTGACACTCACTGCGACCGAATAACTCTGGCCAGGCACGGTCGGGTCCGGATTGTCGCCGGTGATGGTGGTGGTCGTGTCGGCGCCGAGCACCGTAACCGTGGTGTCGTCCGTGACTGGAACGGCCAGCAGGTTGCCGCTCGGATCGCGGATTTCGCCGGTGATCCTCAGGGTCAGGCTGCCGCCGGCGGTGGCAGTCACCTGGAACGCCGCGACGTTGCCCGTGACCGTCACAACCCCGACCGCGATCGTCGCCGTGCCCGAGTTGATGAAGTCGCCACTGCCGATCGTCGCCGAGTCCATCGGCTCGCTGAAGGTGACGGTGTAGTTCAACACCGCGCCCACGTCGACCAGGTCGTCGGCATCGCCATCGTCTATTCCGGCGGAACCGAGGGTGGGCACAGTGACATCGGGCGTGACGGTCACGGTGAAAATCTGCGAGTCACTGGTGTTGACGCCGCCGTTCGCCGTGCCGCCATCGTCCATCAACACGAGCGTGATCGTGGCGACGCCGGGCGTCGACGCGGAAGGCGTGAAACTCAATGCGCCCGACGGGCTGATTGCAGGTCCCGCAGCGAAGATGCCCGGGTTGTCGTTGCCGGTGACCGCGAACGTAAGCGACTGACCCGATTCGTTCGCAGGACCCGCCGAGAGTTGCGTCGCCCACGGATCGACGGTCACTGGCCCGGAGTTTGCCGGCGCCGACTGCTCCGGACCCGCCGCGAAAGTAGGTGCATCGTTCACCGGTCTGACCGTGATCGAAAACGCTTGCGGCGTACTGATGTTGATCCCGCCATTGGCGACGCCGCCGTCATCGGACAATTGCACAGTGATGATCGCGCTGCCGCTGACGTCATCCGCTGGGGTGTATTGCAAGGTTCCATCCGGGGCGATCGTCGGGGTTGCGCTGAACAATCCGGGATTGCTGTTGGCGGTCACCGCGAAAGTCAGCGCCTGGGTGAAGTCGCTGTCGCCATCGTCGATGCCGGTTGCCCAGCCTGTGACGGTCTGCGGACCTGCATCCTCGTTGACTTGCTGGTCGGGCCCCGCGCTGAATACCGGAGCGTCGTTGACCGGGAGAATCGAGATGGAGAGGGTGTCGACATCCGACAGTGGGCCGGTGGTGCCCGTGTTGCCCTGGTCGTTCGTATCGATCGTGATGCCAGCGATGCCGGAGTAGCCAGGGGTGGGCGAGAAGCGCAAGCCGTTGAGCGCGGAATTCAGGTCGGATTGCGCACCCGTCGCTGTCACGGTGCTGGTGCCGTTGCCAGTGATCACGACTCCGGAAGTCGTCTGCAGCGTCACGGTGCCATTGGTCGCCGTGAGAGTCACCACCAGGCTTCCCGTGCCGGCGTCGACATCGGAGACGCTGACCCGCGCAACGCCGGTGAGGGTGAGATCGATGTCCTCGTTCGTCGTCTGGGCTGCGGGAACAGTATTCACCGGGGCAACATTGGCCCAGGCGTTGATGCTACCGATATGGTTGAGCGGTTTGCCGGACAGGGTGGAGGGGAAGCTCCCGGCCAGCACCCAGTTCGGATAGCTGCCCGTGACCGCCGCGCCGATCACCCAGGCTTGCGCGGTGGAGCCGAACGAATCGCCTAAGCGGCCGTAGTAGCCGGTGCGGAACCCGACGGTTGCGGTGGCGCCCACAGAGCTGGTGCCACTGTTGCGGAAATTGATCCGCGCATAGGTGCGATCGAGCGGGTGGTCGGACGACGAGATCGAATCGATGACCGACCACAGCACTTCGGGATCGGACTCCGGCACCCCGTCGTTGTCGGTGTCGATGTCCAGACCCATGACCGGCGCCGTGGCGGAGGTTGCGAGGAAAAACGACACGGTGGAACGGTCATAGTTGGGGGAGCCGATGCTGGACCATCGTCCGTCCGGCAATCCCGAGAATCCGGTGGCGGTGCTGACGAGGCGCGTCGCCGCCGGGTTGATCTGGGGGGCGTAAGCGTTGTTGAACGGCAGGATCACCAGGTAACCGTTGGGGTTGCTTGCGTCGCTGGCGCCGAAGGCCAGCCCATCGAGTCGGATCGAGGTGAGGATCCGACCCGGGTTCTGGTTCTTGTCTCCCTCGACTGTGATGAGGTAGGTGTTCGCCGGGATCACGCCACCGGGCGGTCCGCGCAGTTCGAGGTACTCGCGCGTCGAATCCTTGCCGGGCATCTCTATCAGCAATTCGTTGATGCACATGGAAGCAGAGGTATCGCATTGCGGGGCTGCGACGCCTCGAGTTGTCGAAACTGACGCGGCCGCGGGTGCCGCGGCGATAATTGGTGCGAAGAGCAAGAAAAAGAGGCAGGCGGGTCGAAGCATAAGTGTGCTCTAGTCCGTGAAAATCTCAGAGGCTTTGAGCAAGCACCGTGCCATTGCGTGAACTGGGTCACATTCCAACGTTTTTGGAACAGCGGTGCCAAAACGTGTCGGAATTTGACCAGTCAGATCTGGCGTCGAGCCTGGCGTGCGTGCGCCGGCGTGGACGAATTGGAGAGCGCAGTCCCCCCGCGGCGTCCAGTGCCGGGTTGACCTTGGCTAGTGATGAGCCGTGTTCGGAATCAGCCGAAAAGTTTTCCCGCAATGCGGAATCCGGCGAGGTAGACCCCGAGGGCGGTACCGAGGCTGGTCAGGAAAAACACCAGCAAGGTGTGCGCGACGCGATTGCGCCACCAGCCACGCCAGTGGGTGAGGTCGTCGCGCAGCGCCTGGAAATCGCCGATACGCGGCTTGCGTACCCAGAGTTCGACGGCCGCACTGACCATGCCCGATGCGAGGGCAGGATGGAACGGCGTGATTGGCGAGGCCACGAACGCGGCAAGCACGCTGAGGGGGTGGCCTCGCGCGGCGATGCAACCCAATACTCCCCCGATGCCGGTGGCGAGCACCCAAGTCGTCAACGCCTCGATACCGACATGCTTGCCCTGGCCGAAGGCCCAGAAGAATCCGGCGACGATGAAGGCGATGAACGCATAACCGAACCATTGACCCCAGTGGGAGGGAGGCGGTTCGGCGCGCAAGCCGGCGAGCGCCGTTTCGGGGGATTCGGAAGAATCCCCCAGATGCGCCGCGAGACCTTCGAGGTGCCCGGCACCGACTACCGCAAGCACCCGCGCCGGCCGATCCGGCGAATCATCCGCATGCTGGCGCAGGCTCGCGGCCATGTAGCGGTCTCGCTCACGGATCAGCACTTCGTACAACGCATCCGATTGCTCAGCGAATTCCGAGAAGGTGCTCGTGAGCACGTCCCCTTGCTTGAGCTTCTCGATTTCCTGTTCGTCGATGGTGTCGTCGCTCACGACGGCTGCCACGAGTCCGGCGCTGAGTTTTGCGCGATCCCACCAGCCCAGCCGCGCGCGGGCGCGGCGCAGGGTAACGCCAACGTCGCGATCGACGAGCCAGGACGCAGCACCCTGTTGTTCGGCGATCTCGAGTGCCACGCGCATTTCGGCGCCCGGCTCGATGCCGAACTGCTCCGCCAGCCGACGCTGGTAGGCGCCCAGTACAAGGCCCGCCGCGACGACACCTGCGCGGCCATCGCGCAGCACGCGCCAGAGGTCCATTTCAGCGATCGCGTCGGGGCGGCGCAGCTGCTGCGCGCGATGCGCGCACAGTTCGACTGCAACCGAATCGAACGAAACCTCCGCCAGCAGTTCCGCGACGGCGTCGGCGCTGGCGCGCGACACATGCGCCGTGCCCAATAGCCAGTATTCGGTGCCGTCCCGCGAGACTCGCTGCAGAGGCTGGCTGCGCCAGCCGGCAGCGGCGACTTCCGGCGCAGCTGGCTCCGCACCCGCTGTGGTCTCAATCACGGAAGCGCTTCAACAGGTCACCGTAGGCGTCGATGCGGCGATCCCGCAGGAAAGGCCAGATGCGGCGCACACTCTCGCTTCGCGCCAGGTCGATGTCGGCGATCAACAGTTCGGGTTCGTCGCCTCCCGCGCGCGCAATGAATTCGCCTTGCGGGCCGAGCACGTGACTCGACCCCCAGAAGCGGATGCCGTGCGTGCCGAGCGGTGACGGCTCATGGCCGACGCGATTGCAGGACAGCACAGGCAGGCCGTTGGCCACCGCGTGCCCCCGATGGCTGAGCATCCAGGCTTCGCGCTGGCGCTCGCGTTCGGCATCATCGTCCCCCGGATCCCAGCCGATCGCTGTGGGGTAGAGCAACAGATCTGCGCCCGCGAGCGCCATCAGGCGTGCGGCTTCGGGGTACCACTGATCCCAGCACACCAGCACCCCAAGCCGTCCCACCGCCGTGTCGATCGGTTCGAAGCCAAGATCGCCCGGAGTGAAGTAGAACTTCTCGTAGAACCCCGGATCATCCGGGATGTGCATCTTTCGATACTTCCCCGCAAGCCGTCCATCGGCATCGAACACAACCGCGGTGTTGTGATACAGCCCTGCTGCACGTCGTTCGAATAGCGAAGCGACTAGGACCATTCCGTTGTCCCGCGCGAGCCCGGACAACAGCGCGGTGCTGGGGCCCGGAATCGGTTCGGCCCGATCGAACTCGTCGACCGATTCGTGCTGGCAGAAGTAAGGGCCGTTGTGCAGTTCCTGCAACAGCACGAGCCGGGCGCCTGCGCTGGCCGCATCGCGCACGCGCTCCCCGATCCGTGCGAGGTTCGCTTCGCGGGAACCGTGATCGCGTTCCTGCAACAGCGCCACGCGCAGCGTCCGCTCAGCGGTCATCAAGTACTCCTTTGGGCAACTGCATGGTCAGGCAGTGCAGGCTGCCGTTCTGCTCGATCAGCGGCCGGCATGCGACCTGGCGGATCAGGCGACCCGGCATGGCAGCCGCGAGCATGTCACGTGCAGCGTGGTCCGCGGCATCGCCGTAGGCGGGCAGCAGCAGCGCGCCATTGATGATAAGGAAATTGGCATACGAAGCCGCCAGCCGTCGTCCGTCCGATGCGCGGATCGGGTTCGCCCACGGCAATGCAGTCAACCGGTAAGGCGCGCCATCCACCGTGCGCAGCGCGCTCAACTCGGCAGCCATCGCGGCGAGCGGAGCGAAGTGGGGGTCTTCCGGGTCGTCACAAGCCTGGTACACCAGGTGGTCCTTCGACACGAAACGCACCAGCGTGTCGATATGGCCGTCGGTGTCGTCGCCCTCGAGTTCCCCGTGCTCGAGCACCAGGACGCGCCGGCATGGAATCTGTTCGGCCAGTCCTTGGGCGAGGGCGACGCGCGACACACCGGGATGCCGCTGGGCGAGGCAGGCACGCGTGGTGAGCAGCGTGCCCGCGCCATCGCTTTCGATCGCGCCACCTTCGAGTGCGTAGTCGCGACGCTCGCGCACCGCGTCGCCAAAAAGTCCCTGCGCGTGCATCGCTTCGGTCAGGCGGTCGTCGCGCTCGCCACCAAACTTCCCGCCCCAGCCCGTGAAGCGAAAATCGAGCAGGCGGAACTGCGGGCCATCGGTGATGGTGATCGGGCCCGAGTCACGCAGCCATGTGTCGTCGTAGTCTGCACGCGCGAACCGGACCCGCTCGCGCGCCATCCCGCCGCCCCTTAGCAAGTGCGCGGCGCGTCGTTCGATATCTTCGTCGGCCACGACCAGCACGACGCGCTGGTGCGCGGTGATCGCCTCGATGAGCGCAACGTACGTCGCCTCGACGTCCGGAAGGTTGGCGGCCCAGTCGGTGTCGGCGTGTGGCCAGGCGAGCAGGATCGCGTCCTGCGGCTCCCATTCCGCAGGCAGGCGCCAGGCCACGCCGCTCAGTTGCGCAGCGGCGCCGGGCCGATTTCCTCGGGGGCGCTTTGGTTGAGGACGCTGTAGAGCACGCGTTCCTTTTCGAAGTACACGGTGAAGTCCGGGTAGACCCAGCCCGTGATGCGTGGGTGCTGGGGCTTGTTACCGGCGACGGGTCCGACCTGGCGGACCGGCGCGCCGAAGTTCGATCTAACCTGGGACATGCTCGTGCCGTTTTGCGGCTTCGCAACCGTGGCACCGCGCTGCACCCGCTCGATGAGGAGGGTATCGGCTGACGCATTCAACGGCAGGGCCAAAGCCATCGCCAGCAGGATCGGGGAAAGATGACGTGCGGACATGGGGCAGCTCCAGGAGAGTCGGAGCGATTGTCGATCAGATAAGTGATTGAGGATAGGGGTAGGCTGTCATCCGTTTGGCTGCCAGTGCGTTGGCACGTCATGTCGGGAAAACGGCATCCGCGGAGTTTCCATGCAAGCGACCAGAGGGCAAGCCACGCGCCGGGGGTTCCTGACCGGAGCGCATCCTGATTCCCACGCGCCGGTCGGCGCCGCGCCGCCTGCAATGCTGTCCAAACTGGGCGCCGCGCTGCCCGCGCCCGACGCGGTTTATCTCCTGCAGTCGCGCACGAGTTTCGGCGTCAGGCAGGATCAGCTGGCCCGCGGCCGCAGCGTTGGCCCGGCGGCCTGGATCGAAGAGCAGCTCGCGCCCGAAGCCTTGAACGACGGCGGTCTGGAAGTCGCGCTGGCGGCAGCGCTCCCCAGCCTGACGATGTCGTTGCCGGAGTTGCTGGCGTACACCAACCCGCCTGCCCCCCGCTACCGCGCTGCGGCGGAAACTATTACGGCGACGTACGTACGTCAGCTGCTGGGCCCCAGGCAACTGTTCGAGGTCATGGTCGAGTTCTGGACCAACCACTTCAACATCGACCTCGGATCCGCACAGCTCGCCTATTTCAAGCCATGGGACGACCGCGAAGTCGTGCGCAAGCACGCGCTCGGGAATTTCCGCGACCTGTTGCAAGCCAGCGCACGCAGTCCCGCGATGCTTTATTACCTGGACAATTTCGCGAACGTCGCGAGCGGTCCCAACGAGAACTACGCGCGCGAGCTGATGGAGTTGCACACGCTGGGCATCAACGGCGGCTATACCGAAATGGACGTCAAGGAGGTGGCGCGTTGCTTTACCGGCTGGGGACTTGCGCGCACCATCGACTATTCGCTGACCGGGTTCGCCTTCCGCAGCCAGTTCCACGACAACGGTGCCAAGCGGGTGCTGGGAGTCGACATTGCGGCCGGTGGCGGCGAACAGGATGGCGTGCGGGTCCTGGACATATTGGCGGCGCATCCATCGACGGCGCGCCTCATCGCGACCAAGCTCGCGCGCCGCTTCGTTTCCGACGCGCCGCCGGCTTCTCTTGTCGACGCGCTGGCCGCGGAATTCACGCGCACCAACGGGGACATCAAGTCAGTGTTGCGAGTCCTGTTCGGTTCCGCGCAGTTCGCGTCGTCTGGTGACCAGAAATTCAAGCGCCCCGCCGAGTTCGTGATTTCGGCGCTGCGCGCCGTTCGATCAACCGGTTCGTCGGCAGTCCTTCGGGGAATTTCCGCGCAACTGGAGGCGCTGTCGCACCAGGCGTTCGGCTGGCCGGCACCCAACGGCTATCCGGATGTGCGTGCGTACTGGCTCAACACCGGTTCCACGCTGGCCCGATGGAACGCGGCGGCGCTCATCGCGGAGCAGGGGTTCGCGCCGGGTTCGGGCATTTCCGTCGCGAGCCTGATCGCGCCAGCGAGAACGGTTCGTGCAGCGTTGGCACAACTTGAATCCAACGTGCTGATGCGGCCGCTCGCGGAGTCCGATCGGGAATTGCTTCTTGCTTTCGGGGCGGACGGTGGTTCGCCGGACAAGCCGCTCAATCCGGTCGTGCTCCTGCAGCGAAGTCGCGACCTGCTGGGCCTGCTGCTTTCTTCCGCTTATTTCATGACGCGCTGAGGAGCGGACCATGCAAAGCCCGCGTCGCGATTTCCTCAAGTTTGCCGGCGCCGCTGCAGCGGTTGCAGCGACCCAGCCGCGCCTCGCATTCGCGCAGGATGCAAGCGGCGCGCGCGATACGTTGGTCGTGGTGTTCCTGCGCGGCGGCATGGATGGCCTCAACGTGGTGGTGCCGCACGCTGATCCGGATTACTACCGTTTGCGGCCGCACATCGCCATTCCCAGGCCCGGCAGTGGCACGGGCGCGGCGATCGATCTGGACGGTCGCTTCGGATTGCACCCGGCGCTTTCGCCGCTGCAGCCTCTCTACGCCTCCGGCAAGCTCGCCCTCGTCCACGCGGTCGGGCTCGAACAGGCGAGCCGCTCACACTTCGAATGCCAGGACCGCGTGGAGCGCGCCAGTCTGGAAACGCCGAGCATCACGGATGGCTGGGTCAACCGGCATCTGGAGGTCGTGTCGAACGGCAATCCCTTCCAGGGGATGGCGGTGGGCAAGTCAGTGCCCTCTTCCTTCCGGGGCCTGCAGCCGGTGATCGGGATACAGAGCATCGAGAGTTTTGCCACCTCGACGAATTCGCAGAGGCCCGACCAACGCGAGGCCACGCTCGCCGGTCTTTATGCCGATGCTTCGCCGCAGTCGCTCAATGCTATGAGCACGCTGGATGCGCTTGGCGTCCTGCGCGCCGCAAATGCGGCGAATGCGCCTGTGCAAAACGGTGCGCAATATCCGGCCACTGCGTTTGGCGAACAGATGGCCGATGTGGCGCGATTGATCAAGGCGGAGATCGGACTGGAAGTCGTTGGCGTCGACCTCGGCGGATGGGACCATCACAACGCGGAAGCAGCCCAGCTCCAGTCGCTGCTGGACGAGCTGGCGCGCTCCCTGGCTGCCTTCGACGCAGATCTCGGAACGCGGATGGGTTCGGTCAACGTGCTTACGATGACGGAATTCGGCAGGCGGGCCGGGGAGAACGGATCGCTTGGTACCGACCACGGCGCCGCGTCCGCAATGTTCGTGATGGGAGGCGGCGTGATCGGGGGGCGCGTGTTCGGGGATTTCCCCGGACTGGCGGCATCGCAACTCGTACAGGGCGACCTGGACGTGACGCTCGACTACCGGACCGTGCTGGCCGAAGCGCTGTCGAAGAGAATGGGTGACAGCGAGGTTTCGACCGTTTTCCCAGGGGCCTCGATTGCTACGCAGATCGGACTTTTCCGCCAGCGCTGACTGGTGCTGCGCGCGGCAGGCAACAGCGGTCAGGAGAGTTCGAAAACGGAGCCGCTCTCGAGAGCGGCTCGCCCACTCAGCGTTGACGCGCCTTGAAGCGTGGATTGCTCTTGCAAATCACGAAGACCTTGCCGCGTCGGCGGACGATCTTGCAATCACGGTGGCGCGACTTGGCGGATTTGAGCGAAGAGAGGACTTTCATGCTGGCTCCGGGTGCGGGTCAACCCGCGTGAAAAAGTCCGCTAGTATATGTAGAGCTGCACACGCCTGCAATGGGCGCGTGACTGATCCATGAACTGCTGCTACTAAGCGTCACTTGATTTCAGAATCAAGCGCTATGGTGCGCGCAAGGGAACCGCAGGACTCACTGGTCAGTTCAATGAATTTCTCAACGTTTGCTCCGCTTCTGGCAGCGGGCTTGGCAGCATGGTTCCTGATCCTCGTGCTGATTCCGGTGAGCCATGCGTTCGGCATGGTCGATCAACCGGGGGGTCGCAAACTGCACATCGCGGCCACTCCGGTCGCTGGCGGTATCGCCATGTGGTTCGCTGCCGTGGCGATCGGATTCCTGATGCTCGACCCACCGCCTTCATTTGCGGCCTTCGGTGTGGGCGCAGGGATCGTAACCCTGATCGGAGTGCTTGATGACCGCATGGATCTTCCGTGGTGGTCGCGCATCGGGGCCCAGATCCTGGCCGCGCTCGCCATGTTGCACATCGGAGACGTACGCCTCCTGCAGTTGGGCGAGTTGTTCGGCAACGGAGTCGTCAACCTCGGTCCCTTCGGCGTGGCGTTCACGGTTTTCGCCGTAGTGGGCCTCATCAACGCGGTGAACATGGTCGATGGTGTCGATGGCTTGGCAGGCGGGTTGACCCTCGTGTCGCTGGTGTTGCTCGCCCTGCTCGCCGCTTCCTCGGGCCACACGGTGATGGTGGGCCTCATGATGCCGTTGATTGGCGTCGTCATCGCGTTCCTCGCGTTCAACTTTCGCTTTCCCTGGCAGCGCAGCGCAAAGGTGTTCATGGGCAATGCGGGCAGCGCATTCCTCGGATTCGCCATCTGCTGGGCCGCGATACGCGTGACCCAGTCGAGCGCCACGGCCGTGCCGGCGATGCTGGCGCCCTGGATCGTGGCAGTTCCGCTGATCGATTGCCTGGTCATGATCGCGAGGCGCCTGTTGCGCGGCGATTCCCCGTTTGCGGCCGATCGCCAGCATCTCCATCACCTGATGCAGGAAGCCGGCTACACGCACGGTGGGATCTCGATGGCCCTCATGGGCACCGCCGTTACATTGGGCGGCGCTGCCATCCTTGCGTCGAACTACGGAATGCCGGACTGGATGCTGTTCGTCGCCTTCCTGGGGCTGCTGGCCGGGCACTTCGCCTTCATGTTCGACCGCGATCACGCTGTCTCGCGTCTTCGCCGACTCCGGGCTGCACTACGCCACCCGGTACTCGCCAGGGACTGATGCGACCAAACGGGCGGGGTCCAGAAGGACTCCCCCGCTGGAGGGGCGAGCGTTTGCTGGAGTGCCAGCAAACGCTCGCTTCGTACCTCTACTGAACCTGCCAGTCGACGGCCGCTTGACTGATCGACCGTTTACTCCCTCACCGCAAGTCAAACGTCGCTTGAAGGCTCCGCGCTCCGGGGAACGGGCAGTGCCGCCGTCGGGGGACTGACTGCAGGCTGGGAAGCGAGCGACGGAGCCGCCGGGCCGGCGGGCGACGGTGCAGCCGGGACGAGCGTTGCCGAGGCTGCGGGCGCCGAGCCAAGCGGTGTCGAAGCAGGCGGAGTCGAGCCAGGCGTCGGCGCAACTTCCCGCCGGATCGGTGCCGGGTCCAGCAGCTGCGGTTGTCGAGGAGCTGTCGCCGACGGGTTTGCGGCCGGGAAGGCAGTTGCCGTTCTGGCGGCAACTGGGGGCAGGGCGACTTGCGCAGGTCTCGTGCTCGGCGTCGTCACGGATACCGCTGGCGTCGGGTCTGACTGCCCTCGGGGTGACTCCGAAACGGGATTGGAAGGCGACGTCGCGTGGCCCGTGGCGGACACCGTGGCCGCGCCTTCGGATGCACGAGGTGGTGCGGTGCGATCCGAAGCTGTCGCAGGTGTCGGAGCTGTCGGAGGTGTCGCAGCTGTCGCAGCTGTCGGAGGTGTCGCAGCTGTCGCAGTTGTCGCAGCTGTCGGAACCAATGTCGTTGGTGCGCTCGGCGTGGCTGCAAGGGGCGATGGCGAGTTCACCGGCGCAGCCGTATGCGGAGCGGGTGGTGGCGAGTTGACCTGCGCGGGAGCGCTGACTGCCGGAGCTGCCGCAGGCGGCGCCCGATTCGGCGATGGCACAGTCGTCATGCCAGCGCTGGCCGTGGTCGTCGAAGTGCTTTCGACCGGGGCAGCACTGACGCGGACTCCGACCGACTCTGGCGCTCGGGCCGGAGTGGGCGGTGAGCGCTCCTGCGCGGCAGGTTCGATTGGAGCAACTGCGGACGCCGAAAGGGCGTCGCGGACGTTCGTCGCTGCGGATTCGGAAGCCTTTATTGCCCCGGGCCGCGCTGCGTCGGTCGGCATATCGAGGTGCGCAGATGCGGCGATCGGAGTGGAATTGTCCCCGGCCGCAGCTGTGGCAAAGCCCGCAGAGGGCACTGTCCCGCTGCTGTCCGGCACATTCGACGTGGCCAGACCCGGTGGCTGCGCAGTGACAGGCTCGTCGTTGGCACGACTTTCCAAATCTCTTGCCGCAACTGGCATCACGGCGGGGTGTGGCGACGCCGCACCGTTTTGCCGGCGGGGCGCAGGCGACGCAACTTCGGTTTCGACGCCCGCCAGGTCGTGCGAATCGTCCCCCGTCTGGAGTGAAACCTGGTCCTGGGACTCGCTGGCCAACGGCGTGCCGTCGGGCCCTGACTTCCGCCGCCGCCGCCCGCCGCGCCGTCCACGTCGTCGGTTGCGGGAAGCGACTTCGGCGCCCACGTCAGTGGGTTGTGGAGCGTCGTTCTCGACATTGCCCATTGCCCCAGCGGTCACCAGCAAGGCCGCAGTTTCGTCGGGCATCGCGCTCGGCGCATTGCTCGTCGGGTCCATTGCTGGTGAAGCAGCGGTTCGCTTCTCGCCCGAGCCAGCGCCACGCTTGCGGCCACCACTGTCGCGCTCACGGCCCACATCCCCGCGCGGCTCGGACTTGGCCGCACGAGTTTCGTTGCGTGGCTCCTGGCGCGCTTTTCCGCCCTTCTGGTCGCGGACCTCCCGGCCTTCGCGGGGAGACCTGCCTCTCTCGGCGCCGTCGCGGCCGCGACGATTGTCGCCGCGCCCACGTCGGGCTTCGCCGTCGCGGTTCGCCCTCCCGTCACGCGACCCGGAATGCGCGGCAGCGCCGCTTCTGGCCGAAGCAGACGAGGTCACAGCGGATGCATCCGCAGGGCGGACGGCCTTCCCGCCATCAGCACTGAATGTGCGCTTGAACCAGGCCCAGAACCCTCCAGCCGCCATCGGAGCCGCTGCAGGCGCAGCCATTTCCTCTGGCTCGGAGAATTCGGGGCGTGCGGGCGCCGGTCCCTGCGGGGAAATGCGCGACACCATGGCGGCTTCGCCCGGTGCCGCATTGCCTTGTGGCATGGGGGCCAACACGGGCTGGACTTCGGTGATGCGCTCGTAGCTGCGCTTGGCGTGTTCCGGAATCTCCGACTCGCGCAGGCGCCGGACTTCATAGTGCGGCGTCTCGAGATGGTGGTCGGCGACCACCACTACGGGCGCTTCGTGCCGAAGCTCGATGTCGGCGATCGCGCGACGCTTTTCATTGAGCAAATAGTTGGCGACATCCGGCGGTGCCTGCACCAGCACTTCGCCGGTGTTGTCCTTCATCGCCTCTTCTTCGATCAGGCGCAGGATCGAGAGCGCCAGCGAATCGATGCTGCGGATGTGGCCATGGCCATCGCAACGCGGGCAGATCTTCTGCGCCGCCTCGCCGAGCGCGGGACGCAGGCGCTGGCGGGACATCTCGAGCAGCCCGAAGCGCGAGATGCGCCCGACCTGGACGCGCGCGCGATCCGCCTGCAGGGCGTCCTTCAGTGCATCCTCGACTTCGCGCTGGTGGCGCCCGCTTTCCATGTCGATGAAGTCGATCACCACCAGGCCACCGAGGTCGCGGATGCGCAGTTGCCGCGCGATCTCAACCGCGGCTTCGCGGTTCGTGTTGAAAGCGGTCTCCTCGATGTCGCTGCCCTTGGTGGCGCGCGCCGAGTTGATATCGATCGCAGTCAGCGCTTCGCCGCGATCGATGACCATCGACCCGCCGGAGGGCAGGCGTACGGTGCGCTCGTGCGCATTCTCGATTTGCGACTCGATCTGGTAGCGCGAGAAAAGCGGTACCGAATCCTGGTAAAGCTTGAGCTTGCGCAGGCTTTGCGGCATGACCTGCTGCATGAATTCCCGCGCTTCCTCGAGCAGTTCCGGCGAGTCGATGAGCACCTCGGCGACGTCGCTGCGCAGGTAATCGCGCAGGGCCCGGATGATGAGCCGCGATTCCTGATAGATCAGGAAGGGGGCTGGTTTCGACAGCGCGGCATCGGCAATGGCTTTCCACACCTGGACCAGATAGTCGAGGTCCCACTGCAATTCGTCGACCTTGAGGCCGAGGCCCGCGGTGCGGATGATGATGCCCATCTCGTCGGGCACGTTGAGCTGATCGAGCGTTTCCTTGAGGTTTTGCCGATCCTCGCCCTCGATGCGCCGCGAAACGCCACCCGCACGCGGGTTGTTCGGCATCAGCACGAGATAGCGGCCAGCGAGCGAGATGAAGGTCGTCAGCGCCGCGCCCTTGTTGCCGCGCTCTTCCTTGTCGACCTGTACGACGATGGACTGGCCTTCGCGGATCAGTTCGCGGATGCCGACCTTGTTGGGATCCTGCCCATCAGCGAAGTATTCGCGGGCGATCTCCTTGAGCGGCAGGAATCCGTGCCGCTCGCCGCCGTAATCGACGAAGGCCGCTTCGAGGCTGGGCTCGACGCGGGTGATACGGCCCTTGTAGATGTTTGCCTTCTTCTGTTCCTTGGCCAGCGTCTCGATGTCGAGATCGAACAGTGCCTGGCCTTCGACGATGGCCACGCGCAACTCTTCGCGCTGAGTCGCGTTGATCAACATACGCTTCATGGTGGTTATCCCTGGCGCTCCACCGCGAACCGGGAGGCAGCCCGTGCGCACGATCACAATCGCGGCGCGCAGCCGTGTTGGTGCGGCTGTCGCGCGCGCTTGCTTGCGCGCACCGGCGCATCTCGCCCAAGGCGGGAGCGCTACATCTACTGTCGGGTCGGACCCGACTGACCGGCGAACTCGCGTTCCCCGAAAAACCTCGACTGGACTTGCGGTCCTCGCGAGGTACCAGACCTGTCCGGCACGCGGAACGGCGTGGCGCAGCCGCATTCGCAAGGCGCGCTGCCGCGCCATCGCGATCGCAGCGCATCCGGGCCGTAACACTGTGGACCGGATGCAGCGACAGCATCCTGTTAGCATGCGGCCCGCGCGTACGCTGCTGTTGCGGCGTGCGTCGCGGGTCGTTCGAACGAGGTGGTCAAGTGGCCGGCGACGGCACCTATGTAGTCGTAGAACCGCCGGTTTTGGCCTGCTTGCCCACGTCCATCATAGCAATCGCAGGCGGCCTCCGGCAACGTGACTGAACAAGACTCCGCTTTCTCCGGCCCGCCGAGCCCCGTTCGCTTCGTTCTCGTGGACGAATCGCACGCCGGACAGCGCCTCGACAACTTCCTTTTCCGGGAATTGAAGGGCGTTCCCAAGTCGCACGTCTATCGACTGCTGCGCACCGGCCAGGTGCGGGTCAACGGCAAGCGTGCGAAGGCAGATGCACGCCTGATCGACGGCGACCGGCTGCGTATTCCGCCACTGCGGATGGGTGCCGTGGATGCCCCGCCCCTAGCGAGCCCGCAGGTCTTGCGCACACTTGCGGATGCCATCCTCTTCGAGGATTCCCGCTTTCTTGCCATCGATAAGCCCGCGGGACTGGCCGCGCATGGAGGCAGCGGCATCTCGCTCGGGGCCATCGAGCAGCTGCGCCAGCTACGCCCGGGCGCCTCGCTTGAACTCGTGCATCGACTCGACCGCGACACCAGCGGCGTGCTGCTGTTTGCCCGGAGACGAAGCGCGCTGCTGGCCGCGCAGGCTGCGTTACGCGAAGGGCGCGTTCGCAAGCGCTATCTCGCGCTGTTGTCTGCCGCATTACCGCAGCGCGACGTTCGCGTGGATGCGCCACTGCGCAAGTCCCTGTTGCGCGGTGGAGAACGACTCGTCGCGGTGGCGGACGATGGGAAGGCAGCGCGTAGCCGATTCCGCGAGCTGCAGGGATTTGCGGGGGCGAGTTACGTCGAAGTGATCATCGAGACCGGCCGGACGCACCAGATCCGGGTACACGCGGCGCACATTGGCGCGCCCGTGGCGGGGGACGAGAAGTACGGCGACGAAGTCGCCAACCGCTCCCTGCGCGATCGGACCGGGCTGCGACGGATGTTCCTGCACGCTGCAGAAATGGCTTTCGACCTGGGTGAAGCCGGCAGCTACTGCTTCACTGCGCCGTTGCCCACCGAACTCGCGAACGTCCTGGAGCGCCTCGTGTAGGAACCCGGTAGGTCAGGTCGCGTGGCACTCGCGTCAGGTCGGCGCAGCCGACCTGACCTACGATGGCTGCATTTCCCAGTGTCGCTCGAGTCCTACTTGACGTCGTAGGACATCACCTTCTCGGGCTCCTGCAGGAAATTTCCCTGCACGAAGCCCACGCCGTAACCGAACAGGATGGCCATGGACGCGGCGTCCTCGACCCATTCGGCGACCGTCACCTTGCCGAGCTTGTTGGCCTGCTCGCAGATGCCGCGGACGCGCTCCTGGCTTTCCGTGTTGGCACTGAAACCCTGCATCAGGGCGCCGTCGATCTTCACGAAGCGCGCATCGATGTTCCTGAGCGTCTGGAACGAATCAAGGCCAGAACCGAATCGCGCGATCGCGAAGCGCGCATGCAACTGGTCGAGTCCCTTGATGAAGAGCCGCACGGTCTTGATGTGCGTCACGACATTGCTCTCGGCCATCTGGAACACGAGGCGGTCGCCGCTGACCCGATGGGTCTTGAGGCATTGGGCGATGAAGGGGATGAGGCTCGGATCCTCGATGCCCTGCGGGGACACGCGCAGGAACATCATGACGGGGCCGTCGGCTTGCCGTTCCGCAAGCGACGCGATCGCGTTCTCGATCACCCAGCGGTCGACAGCAGCACCCAGGTTCAAGCGTTCGGCCATCGGCATGAACTCGCCGGGTCCGAGTTCGGAATCCGCGGTGGCCAGGCGCACCAGTACGTCGAAAACCTCGCCTTCCTCACCTTGCAGGCTCACGACGGACTGGAAGAGAAGCACCAGCCGGCGGGCTCCCAGAGCTTCCTCGATGAGGGTCGAACGGAGCGCTTCGGCCTCCACGGTCGCCCGGTCCCGCGCACCGGGATCGTGCAGGGTTACCCGATTGCCGCCCTCGGATTGGCCCAGCTTGAGCGATCGATTGGCCTCATCAAGGATGGTCGAAAGGTTGGCATTGGTCTCGCCGACAAGGACGATCGCGATGCTGACGCGCAAGCCGATCGATTTTCCCGCCACGTCGAAGAAGTGATCTTCGAACACTTTGCGCATCGACTCGGCGCGGTCCGCCACGTCGCTGTCCGCTTCTGGAGATAGCACGGCGAACGTGTGTTCTCCAATGCGTGCCGCGAATTCCCCGTCGCGCAAATGTTTTTTGATCAGTGCCGCCATGTCGCCGAGCAGGAGATCGGCATGACCGAGCCCGACGCGATCGAGCAGGGTGCGGAAGTGGTCGGGTTCTATCAGCCACCAGGCCGCAGACCTTCCGCCCTTGGCAACCGCGTTGGTTGCGGTCTCGAGCCGCGACAGCATCGCCTGGCGGTTGAGCAGATCGGTGACCAGATCGTGCGATCGGAGCTTCTCGATCTCGGCAGAATCGCCTGAACCGGGCAAGCGGATCACGATCTGCTGGCAGCGCTCGTTCTCGTAAGTGGCGGGCTGGAATTCCATGACGGCATCGAAGGTGGCGCCGTCACTGCGAGTGGCCCGCGTCTGGAATTGCTCCGGCGGCGCATCGCCCTTCCCCAGGGACTTGAGCAGGCTCTTGAAGGCTTCCGTGTGATCCGGTGCGATGAGGTCCAGCAGCGACATGCCCTCGACATCCTCGAAGGAGTCGAAGCCGAAAATTTCGAGATAAGCGGCGTTCGCCCTCAGATGCATGCCTTCGTGCACATAGGCGATCGGGTCGCGCGACGACTCGAGCAGCGCGTCGCAACGACGCTCGCTGTCGCGAAGTTCCATTTCGGCTGCGCGAAGCTTGCGGCGCGCGTCCACATCGTCGACAGCCCGCAGCAGCGCCCGCTTGGTATCGCCTGGCCTGGATACCACCGCAACTCCGGAGGCTCCAGCAGTGAGCTGGCTGAAATACGCTTCCGCGTCGAGTTGCTCCAGGATGGCGACAACCGGAATCGCCTTCCCGGCTTTCGCGATGCACGCCACTACGTCGGCGAGCGCCATGTCGCGCACTGCGGGGTTGACGAACGCCACGTCGAACGGCTGTCCCCGTAGCAGCGTGCCGAGCTGCTCGAGGCTTTCCACGCGTTCCGGGCGGACCGCGACGCCCCCGTTGCGCAAATCGCTGACGCGACGCTCCGCGTCGTCGAGCGTGGGCTCGACCAGCAGCAGCCGCACGAAGGTGTCGGATCTGACCATGCACGGGTTCCCAGTGATCGGGTGGTTTGTACCGCAATGTACCTGCACGCCGCCAGCGGCGCCTCGCCCGAGTCCGCGTCAGGTCGGGTCGAGTCGCAGGCACGCGCCGCACTGCTGCCGCGAATCCGGAAATCCGCACATCGGGTGTTCTTCGATTGGTCCAGCCTAAGCCACCGACGACTTGCTGGAGTGGCCCGGCACTTCCCGAACCAGTCGTGGCACGAGATAACCGGGCAGGTTGTCTCGCAATTGTGCAAGCAGCCCGATTGCCTGCGCATCTTCGACCGCAAAGTGCGCCGCGCCGGCGACCCGGTCCAGGAGATGGAGATAGTAGGGAACGACACCGGACTGCAACAATCTTCGGCTCAGGTCCGCCAATGCCAGGGCCGAGTCGTTCACGCCGCGGAGCAACACCGACTGATTGAGCAATAAGCAGTTGGCCCCACGCAGGCGCTGCAGTGCCAGGTCCACGTCGGAGTCGAATTCCTGAGCGTGGTTGGCGTGGATCACCACGACCTTCGATATTTCGATCCGCCCGAGCCAGTCGACGAACTCCGCGTCGATGCGCGCTGGCAGGACCACCGGCAGGCGCGTATGGATGCGCAGCGTGGCGATCGAGGGACATTCGCGCAGCGCGGCCGTCAGTTCGCCAAGCTTCTGCGTCGAGAGGGACAGCGGATCGCCGCCCGACAGGATCACCTCGTCGATGTCGGGATGCTGGCGCAGGAATTCCAGGGTGGTCGCCCAGCGATCGCGGGCCGCGGTTTCATCCGCGTACGGGAAGTGCCGCCGGAAACAGTAACGGCAGTGCACCGCGCAGCTGCCCGTGGCCACCAGCAGGGCCCGACCCGCGTACTTGTGCAACACGCCGTCCCCGGGCGCGGCGCGCGCGGCAAGGTCGCCGACCGGGTCCACGCCGAAACCTTCGACCGCGCGGTTCTCTGCATCGAGCGGCAGGACCTGGCGAAGCAACGGGTCGTGCGGATCGCCGCGCCGCATGCGCGCCACGAATGCGCGGGGCACGCGGAGCCCGAACCCGTGTGGCGGATCCGCGGGCACGCGCCGACGCAGTCGATCCAGTCCGAGTTCGCCCAGCAGGACATGCGGATCCACGATGCAATCGCGCCATTGCCGGCGCCAGTCCGGCGGATGCGTGGATTGTGGGGTTGCGGTTATCATTCTCTGCTTGATTCGCGCATCGGGGATCGAGCGCCCGGCGCGTTCGCCTTGTCATCAACTTCCCATGGTAGCCGGCCGCCGCGCGCGGCCGGCGTCATTTTCCGGAGCAGCTGCATGGCCACCTATGGCTTGAACGACGTAAAGACTGGCCTGAAGATCATGGTCGACGGCGATCCCTACACCATCGTCGACGCGGACTTCATCAAGCCGGGCAAGGGCCAGGCCTTCACGCGCATCCGCATCCGCAACCTGCGCAACGGCCGCGTCATCGAGAAGACGCTCAAGGCGAGCGAGTCCTTTGAAGGCGCCGATGTGATGGACACCGACATGCAGTACCTGTACTTCGACGGTGAGTTCTATCACTTCATGCAGACCGAGAGCTTCGAGCAGCACCAGGCCGACAAGGTGGCGATGGGCGACGCCGCGAACTGGCTGAAAGGCGAAGAGTCCTGCGTGGTGACCCTGTGGAACGGCGCACCGCTGTCGGTTGCACCCCCCAACTTCGTCGAGCTGACCATCGTCGAGACCGACCCCGGTCTCCGGGGCGATACCTCGTCGGGTGGCGGCAAGCCCGCCAAGCTCGAGACCGGTGCGACGGTTCGCGTACCGCTTTTCGTGGAGAACGGCGAGAAGATCCGTGTCGACACCCGCGAAGGCAGCTACGTCTCGCGCGTGAAGTAACCGGAGCGGCCGATGACCCAGTCCGGATCCGCGGCGCGCGACTGCGACCTTTTGATCGCGGCGCGCTGGGTGATCCCGGTGGAGCCGCACGGTGTCGTGCTCGATGAGCACGCCGTGGCGGTGCGCGATGGAGAGATCGTCGACCTGTTGCCGACGGCGGATGCGGTTGCGCGCTGGCAGGCACGCGAGCGCATCGACCTGTCGGAGCACGCGCTGTTGCCGGGGCTCGTCAACGCGCACACGCACAATCCCATGACGCTGATGCGCGGCCTCGCCGACGACCTGCCGCTGATGACCTGGTTGCGCGAGCACATCTGGCCGGCGGAGGCCCGGTTCATCGGCCCCGGGTTCGTGCGCGATGGCATCGACATCTCGATCGCTGAAATGCTGCGCGGCGGCACGACCTGCTGCAACGAGAATTACTTTTTTCCGGACACCGCCGCACGCACCTACGCGGACGCGGGCTTCCGCGCGATGGTGGGGATGCCGGTCATCGAGTTTCCGACCGCGTGGGCGGCCAGCGCCGACGAATACTTCGACAAGGCACAAGCCTCCTTCGATCACCTGCGGGCCTCCCAGTTGATCGGTACGTGTTTCGCTCCCCACGCGCCGTACACCGTAAGCGACCGGAGTTTCGAGCGCATTCGGGATGTGTCGGCAACGCAGGGCGTGAAAGTGCATTGCCACGTGCACGAGACCGCCCAGGAGGTTGAGGACTCATTGCGCGATCACGGAGTGCGGCCGCTGTCCCGGTTGGGGCGCCTGGGCCTGGTCAACGAGCGCCTGATCGCGGTGCACATGACGCAGCTCGACTCCGCGGAGATCGCCATTTGCGCTGGTGCCGGCGTACACGTCGTGCATTGTCCGGAGTCGAATCTCAAGCTCGCGTCGGGGTTCTGTCCCATGGCGGGACTGGTGTCCGCCGGGGTCAACGTGGCCATCGGCACTGATGGCTGCGCGAGCAACAACGATCTCGACATGATTGGCGAAATGCGCACCGCCGCGTTGCTTGCCAAGGCTGTAGCCGGTGACGCAGCCGTCTGCGACGCAGCCACCGTGCTGCGCGCGGCGACCCTGGGCGGTGCGCAAGCGCTCGGGTGGGGGGGTCGCATCGGTTCGATCGAAACCGGCAAGCGCGCCGACCTCGCCGCCATCAGGCTGGACGATATCGAGACGCTGCCGCTTTATCACCCTGTGTCGCAGATCGTGTACGCCGGCAATCGCCGCCAATTCACCGACGTCTGGATCGACGGTCACCGGCGCTTGCGCGATGGCGTACTGGTCGACATCGATCTCGCGAGGCTCCGTGCGGTCGCACGCGAGTGGCAGGCGCGCATCGCAGCGGCAGACCTGGCATGAGGGAAGTCGAGCCCAATGTCGACACCGCGGAGATCGGGCGCTTCAGTGCGCTCGCGTCCGGGTGGTGGGATCCGAACGGTCCTTCGCGTCCCCTGCACGATCTCAATCCCGTCCGGCTCGATTACGTGCAGCGGCGCGTCGAGTTGCGCGGGGCACGGGTTCTCGACCTCGGCTGTGGCGGTGGGTTGCTGAGCGAAGCGCTGGCCCGCGGCGGTGCGCATGTCGTCGCGATCGACCTGGCTCCGGAGCTCATCGAAATCGCGACGCTGCACCTGCTCGAATCGAAGCTCGAGGTCGATTACCGCGTGCAGGACGTCGCCGAACTTGCGCGGTCCGAGCCCGCGTCGTTCGATGCGATCTGTTGCATGGAAATGCTCGAACACGTGCCCGATCCTGCCGCGATCGTCGACGCCTGCGCATTCCTGCTCAAGCCGGGCGCGCCTCTGTTCGCCTCGACGCTCAACCGCACGCCGCTTGCGTTCGCCGGGGCTATTGTCGCGGCCGAATACGTGCTGGGACTGCTGCCACGCGGCACACACCAGTACGCGCGCTTCATTCGGCCCGCGGAGCTGGCGGGCTGGTCGCGCAAGGCAGGCCTCGTTCTCGAGGATGTGAGTGGGATGGGCTACGAGCCGTTGACGCGTCGCGCGTGGCTGTCCGATTCCACTGCCATCAATTATCTCGCCTGCGCGCGTAAGCCCGCCCGAATTGCGGGTTCATGACGGACTGGCGACCACGCCTGCTGCTCTTCGACCTCGACGGCACGCTCGTCGACAGCGCGCCAGACCTGGTGCGTGCGGTGCAGCGCGTGCGCGCGGAGCTGGGCCTGGCGCCCATTGATCCGGGAGGCGTCCGGGGCAGCGTTTCAAAGGGTGGCCGGGCGATCCTGCGTGCCGGGCTGCCCGAACTGTCGGTGACGGAAGCCGAATCGCACCTCGACGACCTGCTCGCACGCTACAGAGCCGAAATCTGCGTCGACACGCGATTGTTCGACGGCATGGCCACGCTCCTGCAACGCTGGGGAGACGAGGGCGGCGTCAGCGGCATCGTCACCAACAAGGCCGGCTGGTTGACGCTGCCGTTACTGACCGCTCTCGGCCTCGATCGCTGTTTCGCGACAGTGGTCTGCGGCGACACGCTGGAGCAACGCAAGCCGCACCCGCTTCCGGTCATGCACGCGTGCGCGCAGGCCGGTGTCGAACCCGCAGGCACGCTTTTCCTGGGTGACGACCGCCGTGACATCGAGGCCGGGCACGCAGCGGGTGCGCGAACCGCGACCGCGGAGTGGGGGTATCTCGATGGCGAGAATCCTGCGGACTGGGGCGCGGATCTCCGATTTGCGGAGCCCTCCGCCCTGTCGGAGTGGCTCTGGTGACTGACGTCGACCCGACTGAGCAATCCGCGCTGGGTGATTGGGCGCTGCGCGACCGGTCCGCAGCGCTTCGACTGTTCGTGCCGCCAGCGCGCACGCCGGCGGTCTCGGCGCGACTCGCACTGGGATTCGCCCTGCGCGAAAGCCTGTGGATAGGCAGCGACGCCACAGTCAACAACCTCAAGTCCGCCTGGTGGATCGAAGAACTCGCATTGTCGGAGGGGGGTGGCGCGCGACATCCGCTCACGCAGCTGTTGGCTGCCGCGAATGCGCGCATTGATTGGGGTGCTCTGGCGCGAGCGCTGTCGGAATTGCGAACGAGCGTTCCGGAGGCTGCGGGGTCCCGCGTGGTGGCGTTAGTGCAGGAAATGGAGAAGGCATTGTGGTTCGATCCGCTTCCGGTGGACCCTGCTGCGTGCCTTGTGCGTGCGCGGGCGGGTCTGGTCGACGTCATCGAGCGCAGGGCGCAGGCGATAGGCCTGGACGCAAATCGGGCTGCCGCGACGGCTGATCATGGCCAGGCGCTGCGCGCAGGGCCGACATTTGACCCGTGGACCGAGGCGCGTCGCGCGCAGGCCCTGTGCTGGATTGACTCGATGGGCGATGCCGCGACGCCCGCCGGGCGCATGCGACGCTGGCGCGAAGTATGGAAGGTCTGGCAGGCCGTTCGCGCGGTGTCGCGGCGCGTCCCGAGCCATGCCGCCGCAGGAGACAGTAGTGGAATCTGAAACGCGATCCCGGACCGCGCCCGGAACAGCCGGAGATGCAGAAAGCGAACACGTCGAAACTGACTCACACGTCGGAAGGCCGGCAGGTGCGACGGTACTTCCCGATCCTGCGATCGTTCCGGCAAGTTCAATCGGGGCTGCCCTCGACTGGGTCGGCATGCGCGGCATCGCGCTCCCGCTCCGGTACGGCGACGAAGTGCATTCAGGCGTGGCTTCGGTCAACGCATGGGTCAGTCTCGTCGACCCGCGGGCGCGTGGCATCCACATGTCGAGGCTGTACTCGTTGCTGCAATCGCAACTGGCCGACCGCCGCGTCGATGCCGAAGTGTTGCGTTCGGTGCTCGATGCAATGCTCGCGTCGCAGTCCAGTTTGTCGAGCCGGGCACAGTTGGACATCGCAATGGATCTCCTCGTGCTGCGTCCGGCGCTCGTGAGTCCCATGGCGGGCTGGCAGCGATACCCCATGAACGTCCGTGCCCGGCAATCGCCGGCTGGCCGCGTCCTGGAGTTCGAGCTGACGATCGGCTACTCGAGCACGTGCCCCAGCTCCGCCGCCCTTGCACGGCATGCCACTGCCGAGGCAGTGGCAGCGGAGTTTGGTACCGGTGCGGTGGCGGCTTCCGACATCGCCGCATGGCTTTCCAGCCCGGAAGGCTCGATCGCGACCGCCCACGCGCAGCGCAGCGAAGCGCGACTGCGCATGCAGGTGCGTGCGGGCGCACCGTGGCCCGAGGCCATGCAGATCGTCGACCGCGTCGAAGCAGCGCTGGGTACGCCGCTGCAGACGGCGGTGAAGAGAGTCGATGAACGGGCCTTTGCGCAACGCAATGCGCAGAACCTCATGTTCTGCGAAGACGCCGCGCGTCGGCTGCATGCCGTTTTTGCAACAGACGAGACAATCGACGACTTCCACGTCCGGGTGGCGCATCTCGAAAGCCTGCATGCGCACGACGCGGTGGCGAGCGCAAGCCGCAGCGGCGATTACCGCTCGCTGGCCATCGAGGGATAGGAGTCTCGGTAGGTCAGGTCGCGTCCGCGACCTGACAAATCAGACATGAGGACATGTCGGGTCGCAGCCGCGACCCGACCTACGGATCTCCGGTGACCTGGGTCCGCAGCAGCAACTGCGGGTCGATTCGCGTATCGAACAGGTTCATGCCCCAGTGAAGGTGCGGCCCCGTGGCGCGGCCGGTGGCGCCGACTGCGCCGACGACTTCGCCCTTGGCCACGCGTGCGCCAACGCGCGCGTCGATGCGGCTGAGGTGCAGGAACGTCGAACTCAATCCATGCCCGTGGTCGAGCACGAGCGTGCCGCCGGTCAGGTACAGATCGGGCGCCGCGAAGGTCACGATCCCGGCGGCAGGGGCGCCGACCGGAGTCCCTGAAGGAGCCGCCAGATCGAATCCCGAGTGCGGGGCGCCGGCCTTGCCGTTGTAGATCCTCTGGCTGCCGAATACCCCACTGACGCGCGCTTTCACGGGCAGGCCGAATCCCTCGCGCCAATCCTGCCGGTCGTCGTCGCGCTTGCGTACCGCGGCAACGGCGGCCTGCTCGCGCGCAATTCGCGCGGCAATCGCGGGCGGTGGATCCACAGTCGAGGGTGGTACGCCATCGACCCGTTCGATCCTGAACCTGCGAGGTTCGACGGGAACCTTGTGCACGCGGCGGGTGCCCGCCGCGTCGATCATCGCCACCGTGATGTGTCCTGTTGCATCGCGCGACGCCGCCAGCAGGTACTCGCCGTGTGCCGACACGCGCACCGGCTTGCCGTCGATCTCGATGGAAACGCCCGGCGGTACGCGCCCGGACGCCAGGCCGCCCTGTGCAACTCTGCCAGGCAGATCGTCGCCGGCGAGTGCGGTTCCCGCGATGCCGATCAGGAAAAGCGCTGCAGCGGACCACGCGTTCATACGCGACCGCGCAGGGTTTCCATTGCCATGCCCAGCTGCGAATCATCGAGCCTCTCGCCGTCCCATGCGAGGTGGCCGTTCACCCACGTCGCCGCGACGCGCGTCGGCAACGTTTCGCCCTCGAATGGCGACCACTCGCACTTCGACAGCAGATCCTTCTGGCGCACGGCTTCGTGCTGCGCGGGATCGACCAGCGTCAGGTCGGCATGCGCCCCTTCTGCGAGAAACCCCCGCCCGCGCAGCCCGAACAGGCGCGCTGGTGCATGGCAGAACCGCTCCACGACCATTTCCACGCTCAGATGCTTCAGTGCAATCTGCAGCGCGTGCTGTACCAGCGGCAGGCCGGAGGGCGCCTCGAGATAGGGCAGGGACTTTTCCTGGGCGGTGTGCGGAGCATGATCGGTCGCCAATATGTCGATCCGGCCCTCGTTCAATGCCTGCACGAGTCCCTCCCGATCGCTGGCGAGCTTGATCGAAGGGTTGCACTTGATGCGGTTGCCGAGACGCGGATAGTCCGCGGCGTCGAAGTGCAGGTAATGCACGCAGGTCTCGGCGGTGATCCGCTTCGATTCGATGGGGCCCGGCGCAAACAAGGCTGCTTCGTCAGCCGTCGAGACGTGCAGCACGTGGAGGCGGGCGTCGTGGCGTAGCGCGAGCTCGCGCGCCAGCCGGGTCGACTTGATGCAGGCCTCGCGGGAGCGGATCTCCGGATGGTCAACCGCAGTCAACGTGCGTCCCGTCGCCTGCGCAGCCGCCTGGTTGCGCGCGATGGTCGGGCTGTCCTCGCAGTGGGTGATCAGCAACAAAGGTGACTCGCGAAAAATCGCGTCGAGAGTTTCGGGATCGTCCACCAGCATGTTGCCGGTCGATGCGCCCATGAAGACCTTGATGCCGCAGGCTTCGGCCGGCGTGGCGCGGCGGATTACGTCGAGGTTGTCGTTGGTGGCGCCGAGGTAGAACGCGTAATTGCCGAGAGAGGTCGCTGCCGCCCGCGCGCGCTTGTCGCGCAGGGACTCGAAGTCCGTCGCCGGGGGCTTGGTGTTCGGCATTTCCATGAAGCTGGTAATGCCGCCAGCGACCGCTGCGCGCGATTCCGTGGCGATGGTCGCCTTGTATTCGAGACCCGGCTCCCGGAAGTGGACCTGGTCGTCGATCAGGCCGGGCAGCAGCCAGCGCCCGGCGGCATCGAATTCCCGTTCCCCCCCGCGCACGCCGAAGCTGCCGCCGATCTGCTCGATACGGCCGGCCCGCACGCGCACGTCCGCGGACCAGCGCCGCCCTTCGTTGATGAGCTGCGCGTTGCGGATAACCCAGTTGCTCATGATGTCGCAGGCCGCGAGGTGGAAACCAGGAGTCTAATGTCGCGGAGGAACCGGATCGATGCCGCCCTCGCATCCGGGATGGCACCGCGCGATCCGGCGCAGCGAAAGCCAGCTTCCGCGTGCCGCCCCATGCAGCTCGATGGCTTCGATCGCATAGCGGGAGCAGGTCGGGTGAAAGCGGCATCGCCCGCCTAACAACGGGCTCAACCACCGTCGGTAGGCGTTCACGAATCCGATCAATGCACGCTCGAGCATGCCGCCAATGCTGGCACGGCATGCGGAGTCGCGGTTGCCGGGGTAGGGGGCATGAGCTATAACAGCGCGCCTTCCGGCCACCCTTGGATGCGTAACTCGCCTCGACGTCGGACTCATTCACTCCGGAGAAGTTTTCGATGGCCAGTCGCGCCACACGCAAGCCAGCTGCCGCCGCCAGGAAGTCGAGCGCGGCCAAGACCAAGTCAAAGACCAAGCCCGCCGCCACTTCGCGCACCAAGGCGAAGGCCAAGCCGGCGCCAGCGCGCAAGCCCAAGCCCAAGCCGCCCGTGAAGGCTGCGGCCAGGAAGACGAAGCCCGCGGCGCGTCCTGCCGCGAAATCAGCCTCGCGCGGTGCGTCTTCGAAGGGCGTTGTCGGCAAGCTGATGCAGAAGGTCGTGTCGAAGGTCAAGGCGGTGGCGCGGGGACAGTCTGCGCCGGCCCGCAAGTCAGCCAAGCCCGCGCCCGCTCGCGGCGCAGCGAAGAAGGCCACGCCGGCACGGCGTCCGGTTGCGAAAAAGCCCGTTGCCAGGAAGACCGTCAGCGCCGCGCGCAAGCCCGTCCCCGTAAAGAAAGTTGCAGCAAGCAACACCAAGGCGAGCGCGCCGGTACGCAAGGTTGTTGCGGCGCCGGCACCTGCCAGAAAGCCAGCTGCGAAGGCGCCTGCGCCCGCGGCGGCACGCAAGTCCGGGAAAGTCGTCGTAGCCGCGCCGGTGGCGCCCGTGCACGTGCCGACCAGGCCTGCTCCCCGCCGCGTCACGACCGGCGTCAAGGCCGTTGCGGTCGTTAAGGACCCCGGCAAGGGCAAAATCAAGGGCAAGCTGCTTCCGCCCGAACCGCCGATGCGCAAGATCGAACGCATCGACCTGAGCGGCGTCGTGTTGCCTGCCGGATACAAGCCCGGACCGAAAGACGAATACATGGGCGCAAAGCAGCTCGAATACTTCCGCCGCAAATTGGTGAACTGGCGCGAGGAACTGGTCGAGGAGTCCAAGCAGACGATCGAGAACCTGCGCGAGGAAGTGCGTGACGTGGGCGACGAGGCCGAGCGCGCCACGCGCGAGACGGAAAACTCTCTGGAGCTGCGCACGCGCGACCGGTACCGCAAGCTGATCAGCAAGATCGACGACGCGCTCAAGCGGATCGAAGAAGGCGACTACGGCTACTGCGTAGACACGGGCGAGGAAATCGGCACCGAGCGCCTGGAAGCGCGTCCCACCGCCGAGCGCACGCTTGATGCGCAGGAGCGCTGGGAACACCGTCAGCGCCAGATGGGCGACTGACGCCGATCCACTCCGTAGGGCGGGTCTCGACCCGCCGGACGATCCCCTTTAATGCTCGATTGCGGCGCATCCGAGATGCGCCCAATGGCTTGGGCGCGGCGGCGCATCCGGGATGCGCCCTATGGCTTGGGCGCGGCGGCGCTTAATGCTCGATTGCGGCGCATCCGGGATGCGCCCTATGGCTCAGGCGCGGCGGCGCATCCGAGATGCGCCCAATGGCTCAGGCGCGACGGCGCATCCGAGATGCGCCCTATGGCTTGGGCGCGGCGGCGCATCCGGGATGCGCCCTATGGCTCAGGCGTCGCGGGCGGCATGCGTGGCGTGATGCTTGATCCGCGCGAGCATGGCGTGGAGGCCATTGCTCCGGGTCGGTGAGAGATGTCGCGAGAGCCCCAACTCGGCGACGAAAGTCGGCTCAGTCGCCAGGATTTCCTCTGCGGTGCGGCCCGAGTACACACGCAGCAGCAGGGCAATCAGCCCCGACACGATGCTCGAATCGCTGATCGCGCTGAACTCGAGATGCGCCGCTTCTCCGTGCGGCACGATCCAGACCTGCGACTGGCAGCCATCGACCTTGTAGGCGTCAGAACGGAGTGCTTCGGGCAACGGCGGCAGCCGTCGCCCGAGATCGATCAGGTATTGATACCGTTCCGACCAGTCGCTCAACATGCCGAACTCGTCGACGATCGCGTGCTGTGCTTCCGCTGCGGTGGCCTCCGCCGGTTGGGCGAGGGTATTCACGTCGCACGCTTCCAGCGCACGCCCTGCGGGGTGTCTTCGAGCACCACGCCCTCCGCTAGCAGTTCGCCGCGAATGTCATCTGCAAGCGCAAATTGCTTTTGGCGTTTGGCAAGGTCTCGCTGGTCGATCATCCGTTGAATGCGCGCGTCGTCTCCCACGGCTGTTCCGCGGTTGAACCATGCAGAGGACTCGTGTCTCAATAGCCCGAGTGCGTCGCACCCTCCCAGCAATTGCCTTCGAAGATCTGCCCGGATAGCCGGCGACGTTGCGCGACGCAATTCAGTCGCGATGCGCGCGATTTCGGCCAAAGCAGCGGGGGTGTTCAGGTCATCGTCCAGCGCGGCTTGCACGCCGGATGGAACTTGTCGGCCCATAAACGCCGGTTCGTGAAAGGAGTCGCGCAGGGTTCCGTAAAGCCGGTCCAGCGTGCGCACCGATTGTTCGACCAGGCCGTCCGACCATTCGAGAGGCTGGCGGTAGTGTGCGGAAAGCAATGCGAGGCGCAATGCCTCCGGCGGATGCTTTTCGACGAGATCGCGCACCTTCTCGATATTGCCGACCGACTTCGACATCTTCGCCCCGCCGAAGGTCAGCATGCCGTTGTGGAGCCAATACTTTGCGAGCGGCTTGCCGCCATGCGCGCACTCGCTCTGGGCGATCTCGTTTTCGTGATGCGGAAACTGCAGGTCGATGCCGCCGGCGTGGATATCCAGCGTCTCACCGAGGTGGGACGCGGCCATCGCCGAACATTCGATGTGCCAACCGGGTCGTCCGCGACCCCACGG
>JBBSLL010000015.1:0-58029 GCA_038255255.1 Lysobacterales bacterium | reverse complement strand
CCGCGCACCACGTCCGTGATCCGCATGTCCATGTCGTCGACCACGACCGCGAAGTTGTAGGTGGGATAGCCGTCGGAACGGATCAGCACCAGGTCATCGAGCTCTGCGTTGTTCCATTCGATGCGGCCCTTCACCTTGTCCTCGAATACGACGCTGCCCTCGTCCGGGTTGCGGAATCGGATGACGCGATTGGGGTCGGCGCGATCGGGCAATGCAAGGTCACGGGCGTTGCCGTCGTATCGCGGCTTCGCGCCTGCAGCCATCGCGCGCTCGCGCATGGCATCGATTTCCTCGCGCGTGTCGTATGCGTAGTAGGCGCGACCCGCCTGCACGAGTTCGGAAGCGACTTGCCGATAGCGGTCGATGCGATCTGTTTGGTAGATCGGGCCCTCGTCCGCGTCGAGCCCGAGCCAGGCGAGGCCATCGAGGATCGCCTGCACGGCCGCATCGGTGCTGCGCTCGCGATCGGTGTCCTCGACACGCAGAATGAACGTGCCGCCGCGACGCCGCGCCTCCAGCCAGCAGTAGAGCGCGGTACGGGCGCCGCCGATGTGGAGATAGCCGGTGGGACTGGGAGCAAAGCGCGTGCGGCAGGTCATGTCGTTGAAATTCGCGAGATAGCCGCCCATTGTAGCCCCGGGGCCGCGACTGACCGGATGCGGTCGCATTGCCGCAAACCGCAGCCGTTAACATCCACGCCCTGCGCGCCCGCGTTCAGGCGTCGCGCCCCCATGGCACTCTTCGAGGTCTCGCATGCAGAGGATGGTTCCGCGCTCGCTGGTCGGCGCAACGCTCGTGTTTTTCCTGGCTTGCGCCGCCGGTTGCAGCGCTCCACGAAACGCTGCGGGGCCGGCCACCGCCAGCACGCCCGCGACAGCCGGCAGTGCCGCGGAGCTCGTCCTCCTCGAGACGACCGACCTGCACAACTATGTCCTGAGCTACGACTACGACCGGCTCGAAGCCGATCCCACCGTGGGATTCGAACGGGTCGCGACGCTGATCCGTGCGGCGCGACGGGAGTTTCCCAACACATTGTTGTTCGATGCCGGCGACACCATCCAGGGAACCGCACTTGCCGACTACCAGGGGCTCGTCAAGCCGCTTGCATGCGGCGAGAGCCAGACCATGTTCCGCGCGATGGAGACGCTCGATTACGACGCCGCGGCCGTCGGCAACCACGAATTCAACTACGGTCTCGAATTCCTGAGCCGCGCCACGGGCGTGTCGCTTGATGTCGATGGCGTCAAGGCGGAGCGTTGCGCGGGCGGCCCGCGGTTTCCGCTGGTGCTCAGCAACGTTATCTCGCTGCGCAATGAGCAACCGCTGTTCAAGCCCTGGATCATGCTGGAGCGGACGCTGCAGGCCCGTGATGCCGAAGGACGCGCTACGCAGGTTCCGATTCGCATCGCGGTACTGGGTTTCGCACCGCCGCTCATCATGCAGTGGGACGCGCGCCACCTCACGGGTCGCGCCCGCACGACCGGTATCCTGGAGGCGGCGCGCCAGCATCTGCCAGACGTGATGCGCGAGCGGCCCGACCTGGTCATCGCCCTGCTGCACGGCGGCATCGACACCCGCGAATATCATCCCGCGATGGAAAACGCGGGCTGGCATCTGGCGGCACTGCCCGAGATCGATGCGCTGCTGCTCGGCCATTCGCACGCGGCGTTTCCCGACCCGGGGAATGCGCGTTCGCCGTATGCGGCGCTGCCCGAGGTTGATGCGGAGCGCGGCCTGCTGCGTGGCAAGCCGGCGGTGATGGCGAGCTTCTGGGGCAAGACGCTGGGCGTCATGCGACTGTCCCTGCGCCACGACGGTGCGCGCTGGCGCGTTGTCGCCGACGAAAGTCGCAACGAGCTCCGGCCGATCGCGCCGCGCGATGGCGAGCCCGTCATCCCGGACCCGTCGATCGCGCCGCTGGTGGCAAAGGAACATGCGGGCACGCTCGAGCATCTCGCCACGCCCATCGGGCGCAGCGACTTCGCGATGTCGAGCCACTTCGTTCCCATGGGCGATGTCAGCTCGCTGCAGCTCATCAACGCTGCCCAGCGCGAGTACGTCGCGGCTTATGTGCGCGCGAACCATCCCGAGCTCGCGAGCCTTCCGGTGTTGTCGGCAGCGGCGCCCTTCAAGACGGGCTTTGGCGGCGCTTCGGACTACACGATGGTGCCGGCAGGGCCGCTCACCATCCGGAACGCCGCCGACCTTTATCTCTATCCCAACAGCGTGGCGGCCGTGGAGGTGAGTGGCGCGTCCCTCAAGGCCTGGCTCGAGCGGTCGGCGCGGCGCTTCAATCGCATCGATCCAACTGATCCCAAGCCCCAGGCCCTGCTCGATCCCAAATTCGTCGGCTACAACTTCGACGTAATGCAGGGCGACATCCAGTACACCATCGACGTCACCCGTCCCGAAGGCGAGCGCATCGTGTCGCTGGAATACGGCGGCAAGCCGGTGGAAGCCGACCAGCGCTTTATCGTCGCGACCAACAACCACCGGGCCCACAGCAGGTCGTTTGGAGAAGACGACGGCAGCCGGGTCCTGTTCACGGCCCCCGACGGCAACCGCGAAGTCCTGGTCAAATTCATCCGCACGCATCCGGAGATCCGGCGCGACACGACCGAAGGACGCAGCTGGCGGTTCGCTCCGGTAAAGACGCGCGGGCCCGTCACCTTCGTGTTGCCGGCCGGGCAAGTCGGGAACGCGCGCGCGGCGGGCCTCACCGGGATTCGCGAAGAATCTGCACTGGAAGGCGGCCTCGCGCGCTACACGATCGACCTGGCCGCGGCGCATTGAACGAGGCGGCTGCCGAAAAGCCGCCGGCGCGCAGCGACAGCGCGACCACTGCGGCAATCATGCGGTTGCTGTGGCCGTACGTCTGGAGGCATCGCGCGCGCGTGTCGGTCGCGCTGTTGCTGCTGGTCATCGCGAAGGTCGCCCTCCTCGGCGTCCCGCTGATCCTCAAGCGCCTGGTCGACACACTCGACCTGCCGCCGACGCCGGTGACGATCATAGGATTGCTCGTACTCGCCTATGGCGCTTTGCGCCTGGTCGGGGCACTGTTCCAGGAGTTGCGCCAGGTCGTGTTCGCGCGGGTCATGGCGCGCACTGCGCGACAGGTCACGTTGCAGGTCTTCGAGCACCTGCACTCGCTCAGCCTCCGCTTCCACCTCGACCGCAAGACCGGCGCGGTGTCGCGCGACCTGAGCCGCGGCATGACGTCGGTTGCCGACCTCCTCGACTGGACGATCTACACCATCCTGCCCACGCTGCTCGAAGTCGCGCTGGTCACCACTTTCCTCATCGTGGCCTACGACTGGACGTTCGCAGTCATCACCATCGCGGCGCTGGTGGCGTACGTGGTTTTCACCTTCGTGGTCACCGAATGGCGGCTGCGCTATTACAGGGCGGCCAACGAGGCCGACACGCAGGCCAACGCGCGTGCCGTCGATTCGCTGCTCAACTACGAGACGGTGAAGTACTTCGGCAACGAGCGCTTCGAGCTCGCGCGCTACGACGGCAGCCTGGTCGATCTCGAGAACGCCACGGTGAAGTCCCTCAAGACATTGGCCGTGCTCAACGTGGGGCAGTCCGGCATCGTCGCCGTGGGGCTGACGCTCCTGCTGTGGCGCGCCGCGCAGGGCGTCGCATCCGGTGCCATGACGCTGGGCGACCTGGTGCTGGTGAACGCGTTCCTGATCCAGCTCGCGGCGCCGCTCAACTATCTCGGCATGATGTATCGGGAGGTCAAGCAGGCGCTGAGCAACATCGAGCGCATGTTCGAGTTGATGCACGAGCACCGCGACGTGGACGATCGCCCAGGCGCGCCTTCGCTGGCCGTGTCGGGCGGCCGCGTCGAGTTCGACCGGGTGCGATTCGGCTACGACCCGCGCCGCGAGATCCTGCACGAGATCAGCTTCGAGATCCCCGCGGGAAAAACCGTGGCCGTCGTCGGCGCAACAGGATCAGGAAAGTCCACGCTCGCCAGACTGCTCTACCGGTTCTTCGACGTCGACAGCGGCGCCATCCGCATCGATGGACAGGATCTTCGTGACATCTCGCAACAGAGCCTTCGCGCCGCGATCGGCATCGTCCCGCAGGACACCGTGCTGTTCAACGACAGCATCGGCTACAACATCGGCTACGGCTTTCCGGAAGCGACGCAGGCCGGGATCGAGGACGCGGCGCGCGCGGCGCACATCCACGGCTTCGTCGCCGCGCAACCCGATGGCTACGCAACGGCCGTGGGCGAGCGCGGGCTCAAGTTGTCGGGCGGCGAAAAACAGCGCGTGGCGATTGCACGCACCGTGCTCAAGAATCCGCCAATCCTGATCCTCGACGAGGCGACCTCCGCGCTCGACACGCGCACCGAGCGTTCGATCCAGGCGCAGCTTGCCGAGATCTCGCGCGACCGGACCACGCTCGTGATCGCCCACCGGTTGTCGACGATCGTCGATGCCGACGAGATCCTCGTGCTCGATGCCGGCCACATCGTGGAGCGTGGCACGCATCGCGCGCTGGTGGAGGCCGGAGGACGGTACGCGCAGATGTGGTCGCTGCAGCAAGTCGGCGGCGAAGAAGCTGCCCCCGATGCGGGCGATGCGGGTAAGCCTGCTGTGTTGTCCTGATCAGCCCGCGCATGGCTGGCTGTCCTTCCACTGATTGAGCCAGTGAAGACCCACGCCTCTCCCCCAGTGCCGGAGCTTCGCCCAGCGTGCCATGATTCGTGATTCCAGCGACCATCTGGCGGGGCCTTGATGCAACCCATCCTCAGTCTCGGTGCCAGCACGCTCGGCGCGGCGGACCTCGTACGCCTACGCCACCTGGTGACGCTGGCGACTCTGCGACTGCCGTTCCAACTCGAGTGGCGTGAGGGTCCGCAGGCCGAATCCGCCGATGTGATGTTCATCGACGTCGACAGCATTTATGGACACGTTGACTGGCTGCGCGCACAGGCCGGAGGCCGCGCGCTGATCGCCCTGACCAAGCGGCCGAATGGCATGCACGACAACGAGTTCGACCTCGACTCGAACGAAGCCGCGCTCTCCGCGCTGCTGCTGCAGTTCGAATCGATGGCGCGGCCGGGAATAGCCGCAGGTGCGACTCCGGGCGATGTGGTAACCGCACGTTCCGCCGCAGCACAGGCCGATACCAGGGAAATGCCGTCGCTGCGCGACGCCGCATCCGGCGCAAAGCTGGCGGCCACTCGGGAGATGCCGACCCTTCCGGCGCAGGCTGCCGGGAGCCCTGAGCCTGCACCCGCGGCTGCCGTCGCGGAACCGGAGCCCCCTGCTCCGCCGCCACCACCCCGGGATGCGATGTCGCTGCTCGACTGGCTGCGCGAAGCGGACGGTGTCGAGGGCGTGTCCGCGCTGAGGCTCGACGATGGATCCGAATTGATCGTCGACCGTACGAATTCGCTCTATTACGGTCCAGCTGCGCTCAAGCCACTGCTGCCGCTCGCGCAGGAGACGATTGCACGCGGGCAGTGGACTTCGCTCGACGCGTCGGCGGTGGGCGCGCGTGCCGGCGGCAACGCATCGCAACCACTTGCACGCCTCAGGCTCATCGCCGGCCTCGGCGGCAACCACGGCGCGCTGCGCAACGACCTCGATCCTTCGCTGCCGTTCCAGCTGCCGAAATGGCCCCAGATCGAGCGCGAGTTTCCAAAACACATGCGCATCGCCACCGCGCTGATGAAGGGCCCGGTCACCATCGATGACCTCGTCGCGCAGCTGGGCCTGCCCTACGCCGAAGTTGCGGACTTCCTCAATGGCTTCGTGGCCGCGGGCTTCGTGGAGCAGGTGCACCCGGTCGTAGAACCGGAACCCGCACCGCCTGCCGCCGGCGAGAAATTCATGGGCCGGTTGCGCGCCTTCGGCCGCAAGCCCTGAAGCTGACCATTTGCCGCGGCGGTGTTCGGCCGAAGTAGCACTGCTGGCGCGACGTTTGTCCCAAACCACACAGATCCCTTCGCTCCCCGCTATGTTTTTGGGGTTTGTACGTGAGCTTTACGGCTTGTGGTGAGCCTGCCGAACCATGAACGGCCCGGCCCAACGCACCCCGCAAATGAACCCGGCCGCCGTTTGGCAGTCCTACCCTCCTGACTTCCACCCGTTTCCGTAGCATCATGCGCGCCTCGAACCGGCGCCGCCGCTTTGCATTCCTTCAAACCATCAGGAGTTGGCATGATCCGTCGTTCAATTTTCATGGCTGCACTGCTCGCCATCCCGTTCGCGATGACCGCGCACGCCCAGCAGTCCAAGACCAAATCCGCGGCCAAGACCAAGCCCGCTGCAGCCGTCGTGTCCGACACGAGTCCGCAGGTGGTGCTGCACACCAACATGGGCGACATCACGATCGAGCTCGACGCGGTCAAGGCACCGAAGTCCACCGCGAACTTCCTGCAGTACGTCAAGGACAAGCACTACGACGGCACGGTGTTCCATCGCGTCATCAAGGACTTCATGGTGCAGGGCGGCGGATTCACGCGCGACCTCGCCGAGAAGCCGACCCGCGCGCCGATCGAGAACGAAGCCGACAACGGCCTCAGCAACATGCGCGGCACCGTCTCGATGGCCCGCACTCCTGATCCGAATTCGGCGAGCGCGCAGTTCTTCATCAACGTCGTCGACACGCCGCGCCTCGATCACGTGAGCAAGGACAGCGGGGCGACATGGGGCTACGCCGTGTTCGGCAAGGTCGTGAAGGGCATGGAAGTCGTCGACCGCATCCGCGAAGTCGAGACAGGTCCCGGGGGCCCGCTGCCCAGCGACGTGCCGAAGTCGCCCGTAGTCATCAACTCCGCCGAACTCGTCAAGAAGTAATCGCGCTGGGCTCGTTAAGCCCAAGGCTCACCCTCTCCCCGTATGCGGGGAGAGGGTGGCGAAGCCGGGCGAGGGGCAAACACTTGCGATAACGCTCTAATTCTCACCCTCGCCCCGCCTGCGGGGAGAGGGTGGCGCGTAGCGCCGGGTGAGGGGCAGACGGCCGCGATAACGCCCAACCAATACGCGCGACAATCGCACTCCACCAACTGCGCGATCGCCACACTCCCTTGACCCTGCTCTTCATCTCCGACCTGCACCTCGAACCCGCGCGCCCCGAAATCACCGGCGCCCTGGTCTCGCTGCTCCGCAACCAGGCCCGCGACGCCGAAGCGCTCTACATTCTCGGCGATCTCGTCGAGGCCTGGATCGGCGACGACGACGACGCACCCCTCGCGCTACAAGTCGCCACCGAGCTGCGATCGCTGAGCGACAGCGGCACCACGATCCACTTCCAGCATGGCAACCGCGACTTCCTGCTCGGCGAGCAATGCGCCGCGCGCTGCGGCATGCAGTTGCTGCCCGAAGAGCACGTCATCGAACACGAGGGCGAACGAATACTGCTGTTGCACGGCGACACGCTCTGCACCGACGACGTCGAATACCAGCGCTTCCGCGTGCAGTCACGCAATCCCGCATGGCAGGCCGCCATGCTCGCCCAACCCCTCGCCGCGCGCCGCGCGCTCGCCGCGCAGGCGCGCACCGCCAGCGCCGCCCACACCTCGACCACCGCGATGGCGATCATGGACGTCAACGAAGAGGCCGTCGCCGCAGCGATGCGCACGCACAACGTGCGCCGCATCATCCACGGCCACACCCATCGCCCCGCCACGCACGACTACCCCGACGGCACTCAGCGCATCGTCCTGGCCCCTTGGCACGATCGCGGCAGCGCGCTGTCGCTCGCACATCGGCGCCTACGGAAAATCGATATAGATTTTTAAGCGCGCGGCACTGTAGGCATGAAGGGCGACTGGCAAACGCTCTCAGCCCCCTTTTCCTAAAGAACCATGTGCATGGCCGGGCTTCGGAGCATGCCACGGCAGTTAAGAAAGCTGGGATCTAGCCCCTGGTTTCTAGAATCCAGCCGCAACGCACCGTCGCATCAGGTCAAAGACCCGACCTACGGTCCGACCCGCGTCGCGGTCGGACGCTTACCCAGGTGCGTACGTAGCAGGGCGTTATAGGTCGCCCAATCAACACCCTCATGCGGCGAGGCCGTAGTCCTTGAGCAAATCCTCGATGGGACTCAATTGCCCGGCATCGGCTTCGGCAATACCGCGCTCGATCGCACGATGCAATGCGGCTTGATAAATGAGGTCATTCCAGGTCGCCGTGTCCGGCAACTGATCGACCAGTTTGTGGACTTCCTGCTTGAATAAGGCGTTCATGACGAGCACCCGTTGCGGTGGTCGGATCGTGGCAATGAGGTATCGATTCTACGCCGTGCAACCACCGCCGGTCCTTCGGTCCTCTTGAGCCGCTGCCGCTCCGCCAGGGGCGCACGCATGCGCGAGCACCCGCGCGGCCCTGGCCGAATGCGTGCGCTCGTACACCTCCCGGAGTTTGGCGCGGCTCACGCGTGGGGAAATCCACGTGATCTCGAATGCGCGTACGCTCATCATGCCGCCAGCTTGGACCGCCATGCCAAGCGGCGCCGTAGCAATCACCCCGACCGCGCATCGGTGACAACATTATTGCTGGGCGCTTTGGGAGAAATGGTTCAGATCTTCCCTAATCTCCAAATCCGTCGTGAAACAAGGTGTCTGCAGCAGCTGCGAGCGAAAACACGTAACCAGCGCCGTTCCTGTCGGACTCTGGCGGAAGTTTAGGAGCGTACGTACGTCCGAGAAGCACGGAATCTCCCGAGACTGCAACGGCTCTGCCCGACCCATCCCTGTAGCGATCCTGGGGGAATGTCAGAGGTTGCTGGTGGGACCAAGATCCGTTTCGCTTTTCAACGACGAATGCCAATTCTTCGTGCCCTGGATAAACGGCCGAAGAGCCGATGGCGCCGATTACGCCCATCGATCCGGATATGGCCGCAGATTCTGAAAAACCTGAATCGCGCTCAGGGTCGCGCGGCACGAGTCGCTGCATCTGGGTCCACACTGAGCCGGTTCTCTCGAAGAAATAGGCTGCACCCCTCCTCCCTGGGATGTGAGCTTCACCAGGCGAGATCGTCACGGCCGAGTTCCCTTCTATTGCGACGGCCGATCCGAATCGTTCTCCCAGAGCGGCACCGACCGGAGTGATCCGCTGCCGGTGGCTCCAGATCCCTCCTGACCTTTCGAACGCATCTACGGCTCCCAGGATAAGAGTTCCACTGTTATAGGCCGGGGACCCGACAAGCAAGGTATCTGCGGACAAAGCTACGGTACAGCCAAATCCATCTGCCACTACATCCCCGCCTGCTGGCGCAAGAACCTGCTGCAGACTCCATGACGTTGCCCTTGCATACACGTGAACGACCCGAGGCCGAGCGTTGAATGGGCAATCGAGACCCGCGCCAACTGCGAAGTAGTTGCCCGAAATCGAAACAGATACTCCGAAACCGTCGCGTCCCGTCGGCGTCGACGGCAGAAATTTCTGCACTTGCGTCCACAGATCTTCGGAGCGTTCAAACACATACACTGCTCCGGAGGGGTCTCCGCCTCCGCTACTCACACCATTGGACACTGCGCCGATAACAAGCCGATCCTGGTCGAGCGCAACCGAAAAACCAAACTGGGCGCCTCGGAATCCATCTTCCGCCGTGAGGATCTGCCGCATGGACCACGTTCCATCGACGCGCTGAAATACGTACACAACTCCCTGGTTTACGTGAGCATTCACATTTTCCGCAGGCGCGCCGAAGACCGCCGTGTCTCCTTGTATCGCCACTGTCTTTCCAAAATAGTTTCCGCTCGCGCCAGAGCCCGCAGTGATCCTCTCGACGAGCGTCCATTCCGCGTCGGCGCGCTCGAAGGCGTAGATGGCACCCTGCCTCACGTGTTCGCCGACGCTGTCGTCGGACGCGCCGACTAGTACTACTTCGCCATCAATGGCGACGGCGGATCCGAACTCGGAATACCGGGCAGATTCGGCCGCGAGCTGGGCCTCATGTTCCCAAAGTGTCCCCTCTCTTCCAAACACGAAGGCCCGCCCCGCTGCTGCGGCAAGCGGTCTGCTGCCCACGACGAGAGTTGAATCGCTAATTGCCAGATCGATTCCAAACGCAAACGCTCCGTCTGTGTTGGTTGGGCACGGGATCTGTTGAAGCAATTGCCAACTCGATTCTTCTTGCCCGAACACGTACACATGTCCGCTCGCGCGGTACGGATCCGAGACCAGAATCGTGCCATGCGACACGGCGACGACTCTCCCAAAATCAGGCCCCGCGGGGCCGGGCGGAGGGACGAGCTTGTGGCGCTGATGCCATACACCTTGGGCGTGATCGAATACGTATGCCGAACCGCGGTCAAACGCGTCATCCGGAGCGCCGATGACCAGACGGCTTCCGGAAAGTGACAAGGACGCGCCGAAAAATGCCCCTTGCATCCCGTCGCTTGCGGTAATTGTTGTCGTCGGCCGCCAAGTGCCCCCTTCGGAGCGCTCGAAGATTTGCACTCCGCCTTGCCGGAAGTTGGAAGCCACCGTCAAGAAGGGAGACCCAACTGCGATCACTCCCGCCGATACGGCCACCGCCGCGCCGAAATCCCCGTTGGGATCTGGAACCCCGTCCGGTTGGAGTATCTGTGTTTCGACCCACTGCTGGCCATTGAACACAAACACGTACGCCTTCTCGCCCGCTTCTGAGTGGATCGCCCCGGGGGCGCCGATAACCAGGTTCCCGTTCCCCAACGCCAAAGCTGAGCCGAAAGCGTCCCCGGGTCTTCCTTGCGATCCCACTAGCTTTTGGCGAAAGACCCAACCAGAGTCGGTCAACTCATAAACGTAGGCGCTGCCCTGAGCGCCGTGGAAACCGGAACCATCAAAATGGTCATCTCCGGGGGCACCAACGACGGCGAGAGTGCCTTCGATCACGATACGGCGACCAAGCAAATCGTCTTCAGCGCCATCGGCACCTGCTTCAGGGGCAGGACTATTCAAGCGCGTCGCACCAGCCTCGCCTGCTTTCAAACGCGGCGCCGAGCCGGTGAATTCCTGCGCGAAACTCACGGACCGATGCCGTGGCGCAGTTACATCACTCGCGACTACGTAGGAAGGCGAAGCCTGTGCTGCGGTGAAAATCACAACCAAGGCGATCCGCGCTGACCTGTTTGTCAACCAACGATCCATGGCAACCTTCTCCGATTTGCAACCAGCGCCGCAAATAGCGTATCAAGATTCGTACGGGGAATCCGGAACAACTCGACGATCACCCGCAAAGATCTGCCGGTAAGCACGCACTCGCTCCCGCGGGACCGCTCGAGAGCTTTGCGGCTTCTGGGCCGCTCGACCTGATAGCGATGCTCGCCCAACCCCTCGCCGCGCAAGCGGGCCCGCGTGGACCTCAGTATCGAGTTTTGAGTGCGCGGTACTGTGGGCATGAAGGGGCGAGTGGCGAACGCTCTCAACCCCCGTCCGCGGTTGACGCCGCCGGTAGTGCCACAGCGTCACGATCTCGAGCCGGTCCGCGCGGATCTGATAGTCGATGCGGAAGAGCGCTCGTGCAGCATGCGCAGATCGTCGCGTTCGTAGCGCGACAGCGTTCACTACGTCAGAGATTCACATTCGATCCTTCGAAAAGAAGGTTCCGCTGAAAACCGAGGTCGAGTAAAGAAAAGCCCTTTAAAAAAAAGGGCGCCCCGGAGGGCGCCCTTTTGGTTAGCGATGGTGCGAGTTGCGGTTAGGCGCGACGCGATACCGCGAAGCCGAGCAGGCCGAGGCCGAGCACCGAGAAGATGGCGATCAGCTTGCCGGCCGGCGAAAGCGTCGGCACTGCGGTTGCCTGGGTCCCACCGCCACCGGCGATGATGCTGCAGGTGACCGGGAAGGTGACCATGCCCTCGCCGTCATCCGGATCGTTGGTGGTGAAGGTCAGCGTCCCGCTGAACGTGCCCGCGGTTGCAGCGGAGCACGACACGGTGAACGCCTGCGACGCGTTGCCGGTGAGGTTGACCGGACCCGCTGGCGTGACCGTGAGACCCGCGCCCGTGATAGCAGCCGACACGATGAGCGTGGTGCCTGCTTCGACGTTGGTCACGGTGACCAGACCGGTCGGGTTTGTTCCACCCACGGTTCCGTTCAACGAGATCGTGGTGCCAGCAGGCGGCGCCGAGCTGAACTCCGGGCCTGGGCCCGCAGCCGTCATCGGGCAGTTTACGGTGACTACCGTCGCAGCGGGATTGGTGCCATCCGACTGCACCTGCGAGCAAGTGATCGTGCCGCTCGTGGCAGTCGCGGCCGTCGTGCATCCGACGACGTAGTCCTGAGTCGTGGTGGCACTTCCGGTGAACGTACGCGACGCTGGCGTGATGGTGAAAGTGGGGTCGCCAGCATCATCGGTGCACGTGGCAACAGTCGTGGCCGATCCGGTTCCACTGGAAGGCGTTCCCACCAGCGTGCCAGTTGCGGTGCCGGTTCCTGTCAGCGTCAGCGGGTTCGGCGTGAAGGCGATGTTGGGCGAAACGTCACCCGCTACGCCCGCAGGACAGGTGATGGTGGCCGTCAGCGCCGCCGGATCGGGATCCGGTGTGGCGTTCTGCGCACAGCTCAACGTGGCAGTCACCGCGGTGGCCTGACGTACACACGACAAACCAATCGCCGGTGCATTCGCGCCGGTCGCTGCCGGCCCGTTGATCGTGCGGGTGGCGCCCGCAGTGATCAGGAAGTTGCTCGTGCCAGTAGCCGGAATGGTGCAGTTCAACGCGAGTGAACCGCCGGCCGTGCCAGCGGTCGCGACGTTCACGGTCACAGTACCTGTGGCCGTACCGCCAATCGCGCCGGAAGAAAGCGTAGTCGCCGGGAAAGCGCTGACGGTAGGTGCCACGGGAGCAGGGCCGGTGGTAATCGTGATCGTGCCTGGCGTCAACGTTCCGGTCACGCGAACGGCGTTTACGTCAGTGAACTCTGTGCACGCGGGCGGAAACTGACCCCCACCGCAGTTCGGAAGGAACGACACGGTTTCCGTTCCAGCGGTCGCACCTGCCGGAACATCGAACAGGATGCGAAAGACATTCATGAGGTTGGGAAGCGCGGCGCCGCCCGTTTCCTCGAGCCTCTCACGACCGTTACTAGCACAATCGCGCCGAATACCACCGTTAACGAAAAAGATTCCTGGTGGCGCCGTACAGGTCACGAAGACGCTGTTAGTTGCGTCAAACACCTGGAAACGAATGTTCGTCAAGCGGCCGGAAGCGTTCGTGACCGACGCCACTGTATCGGCGATGTTTACTTGCTGGCCCGCGGTGTAGCTTATCGTTACCGCGTTGTCGGTTGAGCCGGCAGCTGCGGTGACGCTTGACGCCGTGTAGGTCTGTGCCGATGCGGTGCCAATGCCGCAGGCGACCAGCATTCCCGCCAACTTGAGAAATTTCATTCGTTTCATGCGTTCACCCCGATTAGGACAAAATTATTTCGCGCTGGTGATGGAATCGGACCCTTTGCGCTTGGAACCCTTGCCGTCAACAATCATGTTGCCGGAAATTGTATTCGAGTCGGATAGGGTGAACTCCACGAACGGGAACGAAAGGCTTCCGTCCTTGCCGCGCGCGAGCGAAGCAGTGGGCACCACGATTGTTCCAATCGGTCCGCTGCCGAGTTTAACGTTATCCCCAGCTCCGTAGAGGAGGAACGCAAAATTGCCGTTGGGCTTGAGGCTACATCCACCGGTGTGCGTGCTCGAAAGTTGACCCAGGCAATTACCGAGACTTAGCGACTTGGCGACAGTGCCCGGCGCGAGCTTCATCTCGATCATCAGTGCGGAGACAGCCTGCTTGTCCGCGACGAAATCGAATGCGATCGCGGTTTTGTCCCCCATGGGCTCCGTTGTGGCAATGATCGCCGGCGCGGCCGAGATCGAACCAGCAACAGTCACCAGCGAAGCTGCAACCAACATTTTCAGTCTGGAAGTCATTTCGTATTCTCCTAGGATTAGCCAGCGCAACCAGCGCCGAGGCTCAAGTTACGAATGCAAATGACGTCCGGGCCACTTACACCACCGTCTTCATTGCAATCAGGCTGACCAAGTGCCAGCGCACCGCCCAGCGACTCCGTTCGTGCCTGGATAACGTCGGGACCGGATACGCCGCCGTCATTGTTCGCATCGCCACGGCAAAGGCGACCGATCGCTTGAGTCCGACGCGACTCGAAGGCGTCTGTCGTCACCGTGCCGCCCGATCCGCCGCTGATCCAGCCCAGATTGGCTTGGTCAACTTGGGCGCCAGCTGCCACGCCACTCAGTGACCCGGTCAGATTGGTCGCCACACCGGCGCCGCGCACGGCGTAGGTCATCGCCCCGCCTGCAGCCCAGTTGAGTTCAACTGAGTACCAGAAACCGGGAGAAATCGTGAGGTTAGTAGCAGCGGCGACGCCGCGCGCCGAAAGGCCCAACTGATTTCCCGTCTGAGTCACCTGGATGGAAGGCGTCCCTTGCCCGTCTTCCAGCGCCTGGAAGAGCACCGCGGTACCGGTGGTGACGTTCGGTCGGACGTAGAAGCGCGTGATGTACGTCGGCTCGTCGTTCGGCGAACCGTCGCGAACGAAATCGGCTGGCGCATTGGAACGCAACCCACAGCGGCCGGAGTACCGGGACACACCAGCAGTCGGCGCGCCGGCAGTCGGTGAGCCGGAGACGGCCTGGCCGGCGGCGAGGTTTACGCCCCACGCGGTGGTGTTGCAATTTTGCGCCATGAGCTCGCCGGTGCCGAAGAGAGCGGCAAGCAGGGCGAGGGATTTGATCGAGGTCTTCAACATTTTGGGTGACTCCCCGGCAGATGCGCGTTTGGATAGCTGGAAACGCGCGGACGTTAGCACGCTCACAAGAGGCGTGCACCTGAAATCGACGAAAAAAGAGCGACATACGCCGCTCTTCGTCCGGCTCGGTAACCATAACGCAGGGTCCACCCGGATCCGGACACTCCCCGACGTCACAAAAGGATTCACATTGCCCCGCATGGATTATCCGGCTTCGCCAGCAGATGCGATCCGGGGACCGGCGCCGGGCCGCATTCCGAGCGTTTCCAATTCCCCGGCGCTGAATCCCGCGGCTTTCCGCTTCGGAAGGTTGAATGGCCCGCGGAGGGCACCGGGTGCAATGGCGTCGGCCAAGGCGAAAAAGGTCGCCTCCGGGTCCACCGCTCTCTGGGCGCACAAGTACCTGAACCAGCGGGTTCCGGCGGCCACATGCGCGACCTCCTCCTCAAGGATGATTTCCAGGCAGGCGACCGTGGCCAGATCGCCGGCTGAGCGGAGCCTTTCGATCATGCCCGGGGTCACATCCAGGCCGCGCGCCTCCAGAACCCGTGGCACAAGCGCCATGCGCGCGAGCGGGTCGTGCGCCGTTGCGACTGCCATCTGCCAGAGGCCATCGTGGGCGTCGAGGTCGCCGTAGCTGGCGCCCAGGTCGACAAGCCGCGATTGCAGCATCTGGAAATGCCGGGCTTCATCGGCGGCGATCGCAACCCAGTCGGCGTAGTACTCGGCCGGCAGGCCCCGGAAACGGTAGACGGCGTCGCACGCGAGGTTGATTGCGTTGAACTCGATGTGGGCGACGGCATGGACCAGCGCGACCCGACCGGCAGGCGTTCCGAGCCCGCGTGACGCGACGGCGCGAGGCGGGACGAGCTGCGGGCGTGCCGGGCGGCCGGGAACCGGGATATCTACGACGGGACACGCCTGGCAATCCGGTCGCGACGACAATGCTCCGCGGAGTTGCTCGGCGTGCATGGCTGATGCCAGCGACACTTTTTCTTGCGTCTCGGTGCACAGCAGGCAGCGCAAGGCTGCGCAGTGGACGCAATCCGCCTTCAGGCCCGAATTCGCAGAGGCGGTCATCGGCCCGGACTGCGAGGGCGGCACGTTTTGCCCCTCACCCTCGGTCCCTCTCCCGGAGGGAGAGGGATGAAGTGCGAACTGGCCGCGGGGTCGAACCCACTCCCTCGGTCCCTCTCCCGGGGGGAGAGGGATGAAGTGCGAACTCGCCGCGGCTGAAATGCGTCGCAAGACAGGTGCGTGGCGTCACGCTCGCGAGGTGGCGAGGTTGGCTTCGAGCTCGTTGCGACGCGCGCTTTTCGCATCGTCGGAGCGTTGCTGCTGAAGACGGTCGAGGTATCCCGGAAGCAAACCCGTGACGTACTCGCCAGAAAAGCACGACGTATCGAAATGCTCGACGCGTCGCTTGGGACCCGCCACGGCATCGACGAGGTCGGAAAGATCCTGATAGATGAGCCAGTCGCAGCCGAGCAACTGCTCGATCTCCGCTTGGCTGCGATCGTGCGCGATGAGCTCGCCGGCCGCCGGCATGTCGATGCCGTAGACATTGGGAAAGCGCACCGGCGGCGCCGCCGATGCGAAGTACACCTTGCGCGCACCCGCGTCGCGCGCCATCTGGATGATCTGCTGCGAGGTGGTGCCTCGCACGATGGAATCGTCGACCAGCAGCACCACGCGGTTGCGGAATTCGAGCGGGATCGCGTTGAGCTTGCGGCGCACCGACTTCATGCGCTCGCTCTGCCCGGGCATGATGAAGGTGCGACCGATGTAGCGGTTCTTGATGAAGCCTTCGCGATACTTGACGCCGAGCGTGTGCGCCAGCTCCATCGCGGCGGTACGCGAGGTATCGGGAATCGGGATCACCACGTCGATGTCGTGGTCCGGGCGCTCGGCACGAATCTTCTGGGCAAGCTTCTCGCCCATGCGCATGCGCGCCTTGTGCACCGAGATCTCCTCGATCATCGAATCGGGCCGCGCCAGATACACATACTCGAAGATGCAGGGCGCATGCTGGCGCGCCGGCACGCACTGCCGACTCTGGAAATCGCCCTCGGGCGACACCAGCACGGCTTCGCCGGGGCGCACATCCCTGACGAGTTCGAAGCCCAGCGCGTCGAACGCAACACTCTCCGACGCCACTGCAAATTCGTCGACGCCGCCCGGCGCGTTGCGCTTGCCGATTACCAGCGGACGAATACCGTGCGGGTCGCGGAACGCCAGCACACCCACGCCGATGATGAGCGCGATCACCGCATAGCCGCCGACACAGCGCGCATGCACGCGCGCCACCGCGTTGAACACCTTGTCGGCGTCCAGCGGGGTGCCTTCCGCTTCGAGTTCATGCGCGAGCACGTTGAGCAACACCTCCGAGTCGGACTCGGTGTTGCAGTGGCGCAGGTCCTGCTCGAACACCTCGCGCCGCAGGCTCGCCATGTTGGTGAGGTTGCCGTTGTGCGCCAGCGCGATGCCGAATGGCGAGTTCACGTAGAAGGGTTGCGCCTCGTCGGTGGAATCGCTGCCGGCCGTGGGATAGCGGCAATGGCCGATGCCGTAACGACCGGACAGCTTTTCCATGTCGGTCGGGCCGAACACGTCGCGCACCAGCCCGTTGCCCTTGTGCAGCCGCAGCTTGCGCGCATCGACGGTTGCGATGCCCGCCGCGTCCTGGCCGCGGTGCTGCAGAACGGTCAGGCCGTCGTAGAGCGCGCCGGCGACATCCGCGCGGCCGACGATTCCGATGATGGCGCACATGCGGTGACGGTTTCCTTGGCTGGTACGACGAATGGGCGCGAGGCTGGCCAGCGCCCAAAAAATGCGATCAGGGGTGCCGCATCACCACGCCGTCGACGGCGAGGCTTTGCCGGATCGAGGCCTGCAGGCGATCGGCACCGGCGCGTTGGGCTTCGGGTCCGACCCTTACCCGATGAAGAGTGCCGGATGGAGCATCGAGGCGATCGACGAATGCCGTGAAGCCCGCGGTGCGTAGCTTCGTGACCTGTTCGTTCGCCTCATCGACCTTTGAAAACGCGCCGATCTGCACGACCCAGCCGCGCGCGTCGCGCGGCAGCGGCGCAGCTGGCACCGCTTGAGACGCGGTATCGGCCGGGGTAGCGGGAACAGTGGCGATCGGCGCACTGCCTGCAGGTGCAGCGCTGGCTGCAGATGGCGGGGTGGTAGAGACTTCATCGGCCGACGCGGAGTCGTCCTGCACCAGTGCGGGCGTCACGTCGTTGCGGCGCGAGGCCACGGCGAGTCGTGCCGCTTCGGCGCGAACGCGGTCCGCGTAGGGCCCGATGCGCACGCGCTGCGCCGGCTTGCCGGCCAGGGTGACGGTCTCTGCACGCGCCGGCAGGCCTGCGCGGCGCATGTCCGCGACCAGCCTCTGCGCATTGCCGGCATTCGCGTAGCTTCCGAGGGTCACGTGCCAGCGGCCGCTGGTGTCGGCGGCGTATTGGCTGTCTGGCGTGCTCGGCCCTTCGATGATGGGCAACGCGGCTTCGGGTAATTGCGTCGCGGGAGCATCAGGGACGATTTCCGGCCCGGGAAGGACGGGTTCCGCAGTTGCAATCCCAGGCATAGAGGTATCGCTGGGCGCGCTCGCCGGCTCCCCGGCAGGATCGGGCATCACTTCGAACTCGTTGGGTACGCGCGGCGGCGGCAGCGGCGCGTCGAGCGGCACGACTTCCGTGCGCATGCCATCGGGGCCCGGCTCGGGAATGCCGAGATCCACGGTTTCCGTCCCCGTCTGGCCGGGACCATCCAGCAGCATCGGCACGAACACGATCGCGGCGACGATCAGGATGATCGCGCCGATGATGCGTTTCTGAAGTGTGTAATCCATGCACGGGTATCAAGCGAAAGTGCGGCGATTATAACGCCCGCCCTGCCCCTCCCCGCCTTTGTTACCTCGCAGGCCTGCCCAGCGCCTGCAGCGTCGCGGCCACGACGAAGAAAGAACCGAAGCAGACGATCAGCTCACTCCCTTCGGCATTCACGGAAGCTGCCTCGAGAGCCTGCTCGATCGTCGCGTGCGCGCTCGCCTCGGCGCCTCCCGCCCGAACCCGCTGCGCAAGCGCTTCGCCCGGTAAGCCGCGCGGCGACAGTGCATCGAGACCGCCGCAGAACCAGTGCCGCACCCGGTGTTGCAACGGCGCGACGATGCCCGCGGTGTCCTTGTCGGCAAGGCCACCGAACACCGCCACGACGGGGCGATCCGGGTACGCGGCGTCCAGCCATTGCCCGAGTACGCGAGCAGCCTGGGGATTGTGTGCGACGTCGAGCAGCCATGTGCGGCCACGCGACTCCACGCTTTGCAGGCGTCCAGCCACAGAGGCACTACCCACACCCTGCGCGAACGCAGTGGCCTCGAGCGGCAATCGCGGCCCGATCGCATGCAGCGCGGCGATGGCCGCACTCGCGTTCGCGAACTGCACATCGGCAGCGAGTTGCGGCAGTGGCAAGGCGAACTCGTGACCCGTCGTGGACCGCCAGCTCCACTCGCCGGAGCCGATACGCCAGTCATAGTCCAGTCCCGCGCGCAGCACGTTTGCACCGACTTCGCGTGCGCGGGCAAGCAGCGCTTGCTGCGGGTCGCGCTCCGCCAGTACCGCAATGGCGCCGCCACGGAAGATGCCCGCCTTTTCGCGCGCAATCGAATCGCGATCGTGGCCCAGCCAGTCCTGGTGATCGAGATCGATGGCCGTGATGATCGCAACATCGGCATCGACGAGGTTGACGGCATCGAGGCGGCCACCCAGACCGACTTCGAGGATCGCCAGGTCGAGGCCAGCGTCCGCGAACAATTGCAGTGCGGCGAGCGTGCCGAACTCGAAGTACGTGAGGGGAACGCCTGCCCGCGCGCGCGCCATTTCGATGAGGGCAAACACCGCACAAAGCTGCTGGTCCGACGCGACGACGCCATCGATGCGGATGCGCTCGTTGTAGTGCAGAAGATGCGGCGACGTGTACGCGCCCACGCGCCGGCCACCGGCGCGCGCGATGGCTTCCAGGAAGGCAACGGTCGAACCCTTGCCGTTGGTGCCGGCGACGCTGACCACCAGTGGCGCGGGGCGCCCGAGGCGAAGTTCGTCGGCAACCGCGCGCACGCTGTCGAGTCCGAGAACGATCTCGTCGCGCGATCCGGCCAGCTGGAACGCGAGCCATCCCGACAGCGTGTCAGGCAGGTTCACGGCGCCCGATTACGCGATGGGATGGATGATCAACCCGCGGCGCCGTGCGCAGCCACGGGCATGTCTGCGGGCAGGTCGCGGCCCTGCAGCAACGCCGTCAGCGAGGCGATCCTGTCGCGCAGATGGCGGCGATCGACGATGGCATCGATGGCGCCGTGGTCGAGCAGGAACTCGCTGCGCTGGAATCCCTCCGGAAGGGTTTCGCGCACGGTCTGCTCGATCACCCGCGGGCCCGCGAATCCGATCAGCGCCTGCGGTTCGGCCAGGTTGATGTCGCCGAGCATGCCGAGCGATGCCGAGACGCCGCCCGTGGTCGGGTGCGTGAGCACGGAGATGTAAGGCACCCCCGCCTCGCGCAGCCTTGCGATCGCGGCGGATGTCTTCGCCATCTGCATGAGCGAATAGAGCCCCTCCTGCATGCGCGCACCACCGGTCGCGGAAAAGCACACGAGCGGCGCGCGTTCGGCCAGCGCCCGCTCGGCGGCGCGTGTGAACTTCTCCCCCACTACCGAGCCCATCGAACCGCCCATGAAGGTGAACTCGAATGCGCAGGCCACGAGCGGGGCGCGCTTGACCGAACCGCGCATCGAGATCAGCGCGTCCTTCTCGCCCGTCGCCTTCTGCGCGGCAACGATGCGGTCGCGATATTTTTTCGAGTCGCGGAACTTGAGCGCATCGACCGGCTCGAGACCGGCATCGAGTTCTTCGCTCGTCGCCTCGTCGAACAACGCCAGCAGGCGTGCCCGCGCGGTGATCGGCATATGGAAGCCGCACTTGGGGCACACCTTGAGATTACGCTCGAGTTCCGGCTGGTAGAGCGCGACGCCACAGCCCTCGCATTTGGTCCAGAGGCCCTCCGGCACCGCGCGACGCGTGCCGCCCTGCGTGCGGATGCGCGCCGGCATCAACTTCTGCAGCCAGCTCATGAGTGCGAGTATCCAGTGGTGGCGTTCACGGCAACCGGCCGATCAGCGAAGGGCGTCATCTTACGACGCCGTCGTCCAGGGCCGCTCGGAAGGGCGCGAGGAAAGCCGCGGCGCGCCGGGCTGCCTCCTCCGGCGTCGGCGCATCCGACAATGCGGCCACCAGCGCCGAGCCGATCACGACCGCATTGGCACCGCGGGCAATGCGCACCGCGTCGGCAGGCTCCTTGATGCCGAAACCGACTGCAATGGGGACGCGCAGGCTGGTGCGCATCTGCGCGAGGCGCGCGTGCACTTCGTCGAATACAAGATGGTCTGCCCCGGTCACGCCGGAAAATGCCACGCAGTAAACGAAACCGCTGGCACGCTCGCCGATGGCGGCCACCCGCTGCGGAGTGGTGGTCGGCGCCGCCAGGAAAATCTGCTGGACGCCGGCCGCGTCGAGACGGGGCCGCAGTGCGTCCGCCTCCTCGACCGGGCAATCCACGAGGAGCACGCCGTCGACGCCGGCCTGCGCACACTCGGTGAAGACGTTCTGCGGATCGCGCTCGAAGGGATTGAGGTATCCCATCAAGACGACCGGCGTGTCGCCGTCCCGCGTGCGGAACTCGGCGACCATCGCAAGAACCCGGCGCAGTCCGATGCCCTTGGCAAGGGCGCGTTCGCTGGCGCGCTGTATCGTCGGCCCGTCGGCCATCGGGTCAGAAAACGGCACGCCGATTTCCAGCAAGTCGGCGCCCGCCTCCACCAGTGCGTGCAGGACCGGCACCGTGGCATCGCCGGACGGGTCCCCGGCAGTGACGAATGGGATGAGTCCCGTGCGGCCGCGCGACGCGAGCTCTGCGAAGCGTCGATCGATGCGAGTCATCGGTGGCGTGCTCAGAACACGAGGCCCGACTGGGCCGCGATCGTGTGCACGTCCTTGTCGCCGCGACCCGACAGATTGCACAGCACCAGCGCGTCGCCGGGCAGATCGCGGGCGACCTGGATGGCAAGCGCTACGGCATGGCTCGACTCCAGCGCGGCCAGTATTCCTTCGCATCGCGCGAGACGGTGAAACGCCTCGAGCGCTTCCGCATCCGTCACCGGGATGTATTCGGCTCGTCCGAGATCCTTGAGCCACGCATGCTCCGGACCAACGCCCGGATAGTCGAGCCCTGCCGAAACCGAGTGCGTCTCGATGATCTGCCCGTCGTCATCGCACAAGAGGTAGGTGCGATTGCCATGCAGCACGCCGGGCCTGCCGGCGGAAAGCGACGCCGCGTGTCGCCCCGAGGCGATGCCCTCGCCCGCGGCCTCCGCGCCGAGCATGCGTACTTGGTGGTCGTCGAGGAACGGATGGAAAAGGCCGATGGCGTTGCTGCCACCGCCGACGCACGCCACGAGCGTGTGCGGCAACTGCCCGTACTCCTCGAGCATCTGCGCGCGCGCCTCGCGCCCGGCCACGGCATTGAAATCGCGCACCATCTGCGGATAGGGATGCGGACCCGCGACGGTGCCGATGATGTAGAACGTGTCGTCGACGTGGGTGACCCAGTCGCGCATCGCTTCGTTGAGCGCGTCCTTGAGCGTGCGTGAGCCCGAGGTCACCGGCACCACGGTCGCACCGAGCAACTGCATGCGATAGACGTTGATGGCCTGCCGCGCCATGTCGACCTCGCCCATGTACACGACGCACTCGAGGCCGAGTCGCGCAGCCACGGTGGCAGTCGCGACGCCGTGTTGTCCCGCGCCGGTTTCCGCGATCACGCGGCGCTTGCCCATGCGCTGCGCCAGCATGGCCTGGCCCACCGTGTTGTTGATCTTGTGCGCGCCGGTGTGATTCAGGTCCTCGCGCTTGAGCAATATCTGCGCGCCACCGACCTCGAGGCTCAGGCGTTCCGCGTGATAGATGGGGCTCGGCCGCCCCACGTAGTGCCGGAGGTCGTGCGCGAGCGCCGACTGGAACGCGGCATCGGTTCGACAGGCTTCGTAGGCCGCAGTCAGTTCCGCCAGCGGCTGCATCAGTGTCTCGGCCACGAAGCTTCCACCGTACTGGCCGAAATGGCCTCGTGCGTCGGGGTAAGCGCTGTAATCAATCGTCGTGGCTTGCGTCATCGGCTCTTCTGACCTCGTGGATGAAACGTCGCATCTTTTCTGGATCCTTGCGCCCCGGCGATGCCTCGATGCCGCTCACGGCATCGACTGCCCACGGCCGGGTGCGCGTGACCGCGTCGAAAACATTGTCCGGGGACAGGCCGCCCGCGAGGACGGCATTCGCGGCGCGCGCAGGAAATCGCGACCAATCGAATGGTACCCCGCCTCCGCCGCTGCCGCCGCGTGCATGCGCGTCGAAGATGAAACCGCGCGCCCGCCCATGCAGCCGCATGACCGCGTCTTCGACAGGCGCCTCGCCTCCCATGGCGATGGCCTTGAGATACGGCAAACCGAACTGTTCGCAGAACGTGGCGTCCTCGTCGCCGTGGAACTGCAGCCAGTCCAGGTTGACGCGCTCGAGAACAGCTTCGACATCAGTGCGTGAAGGATCGGCGAACAGACCGACGCGGGCGACGAATGGTGGCGTCGCGGCCACCAGCGATTGGGCCTGCCCGATCCCGAGTACGCGCCTGCTGGCCGGAACGAAGATGAAGCCGAGCGCGTCGGCGCCCATCGCGCATGCGCGCGCCACGTCGTCGGCGTGGGTCATGCCACAGAACTTGATGCGGGTGCGCCTCATGGCAGCGTGGATTCCGCCGGCAAACCGAATTCGGCCGGGTAGCGAGGTCCTTCGAACAGCAGGCCTTCCGACGGCGCAGTCGGTCCCGCGCGGTTCCGGTCGGCGAGCGCCAGCACCTCCGCGATCCAGTTGATGCCGGACTCGCCACGACCCACTTTGAGCGCGCTGCCGACGATGTTTCGAACCATGTGATGCAGGAAGCCGTTGCCCTCGATCCGCAGCGTCACTTCTTCGCCGGCGCGCTGCCAGTCGAGCACGCTGATCCTGCGTACGGGTGAGCGCGCCTGGCAGGCGCTGGTTCGGAAACTCGAGAAATCGTGCAGGCCGATCAAGGCCGCGCACGCCGTCTGCATCGCCGCGACATCCAGCGGCAGGCGCTCCCAGGTGGCGAACCTTGCCTCCAGCGCGAGCCGCACGGGTCGGTTGATGATGCGATACCGATACGCGCGCGACTGGGCGCTGAAACGGGCGTGGAATGCGTCATCGACGGGTTGCGCCCAGCGCACGCACACGGACGGCGGGAGCCTCGAGTTGGCGCCGAGAACCCAAGCGCGCGACGTGCGCTCCGCCACGGTGTCGACATGGACGACCTGGCAGCGCGCGTGCACGCCGGTGTCGGTGCGGCCGGCACAGACCAGCGACACCTGCTCGTTTGCCACGAAGCGCAGCGCAGCCGTCACCGTGTCCTGCAAGGTGGGTTGCTGTGGCTGCGACTGCCAGCCGAGGAAGTCGGTGCCGTCGTACTCGATGCCGAACGCGATACGGTTCATGGCGCAACCGCTCGACGCATTGCGCCGGTCGCTCCCGGCGCAACGCGCAACGGAACTCGCTCAGCTCAGGCCGTCGATCAGCCGCTGGGCTTCGGTTTGCTGTGCGCCGCTGCCTTCGATGAGAACTTCCTGCAGCATCGCGCGCGCACCATCGCTGTCGCCCATGTCGATATAGGCGCGGGCCAGGTCGAGCTTGGTGGCGACCGCATCTTCCCCGAGCACGGGAGACGAAGCCGATCGCGGCGGATCCGGCAGTTCGTCGAACTGGTAGTGCGTGAGCTCCGGTTCGTCGATGACAGGACGATCGAGGTGCGGCGTGTCCACGGCAAAGTCGCTGTCGTAGGTGGGTGCCGCCACCGGAGCGGCGCGCGGCTGATCCCAGTCTTCGTCGGCGAGGTTGATGGGTGGGGGCGTGGTCGCAGGCACGGCGGCCTGATATCCCACGGGTGTTGGCGGTTCGCCCGATACGGGCCGGAAATCGAAATCATCGTCCGGCGCCTGCGCCGCCGCAACCATCGTCGAGGCGAAAAGCGCGTGACCCGGATCGATGTCCCGACCGAGTTCCTGGGCCTCGAGCCATGCGTAGTGATTTTCGTCGAGCACGTAATTGCGCATTTCGGACGCGGCTTCGACGAATTTTCCGTGGTCGCGCAGCTCGTGATAGTGCCGCAGCAAGTCGAGGTGATGCTCGAGATTCTGCGGATCCGCCGCGCGGCGATCGAGCAATGCGCGTTCCAGTACATCGTCTCCGATGACCGGCGCCGCGAGGGTGGAGCCGTAGGCGGGCGGCGGCGACGCTGGCAATACGCCGTCGGAGAACTCGTTGGCGACCGAGGGACGTTCGATTTCGATCACGTCGACCACTTCGGGTGGCTTGCGGCGGCCGAATAGCGCCCACAATCCCAGCAAGGCCAGCACGATCGCGCCGAGTCCGTAAAGCGGATTGAGATACCAGGGACGTGGCGCTGGGCGGTCGTCGACCGTGGCTGAGGTGGGCGCCTCGTCGGCCGAAGTCGGTGTGTCTTCCGATGCGCTCGTCGCAACGGTCGTCGGAGCGGCTGCCGACGACGATGCCGGCTCCGCAGCTGGGTCGACGACTCCCGATGGCGTTGCCGTCGTCGGCGCTTCCGGATTTTGTGCAAGCGCGGTTCCGGCCAGGGTATCCACGGTGCCAGGCGCAGTCGCCGGCGGCACCGTCGAGATGCTCGACGATTCGAGCGGAGGCGTGGACGGATCTAGCGAGGAGGGCGTCGTTGCGGCAAACGGTGTGGCGGGCGCTGGGGTAGTGGTAGCGGTCACCGACGTCGGCGGTGTACCTGCTTTCACGGCGGCGGCGCGCGCAGCCGCCGCGGCCTGCTGCGCGTCTGCAAGGCGCTTTTCCTGTTCGTCGAGTTGCTGTTTCAGCGCCGCGATCTCGTTGTTCTTGAACTCGATCAGCCGTTTGCTCTCACCGCCGATCTTCTCCAGATCCTTGACGCGCGAGCGCAACTCGACTGCTTCCTGTTCGCGACTGCTGAGCTGCTCGCGGGTACGCGCCAGGTCGCCACGCAGGCTGGCGGCCTCAGCGGAACCCGTGCCACCGGCAGTGCCGGCGCGGGTGGTGCCCGATTGACTCTCGGTCCCCGCCTTCGGCGGCACCAGGGCCAGTCGGTCCTCGCGCGTGGCCGCGGACGCCGCAGCGCGGGAAGGAGCAGTGGCGGCAGCCGGCTTCGGGCTGGTTCCCGAGTCGGCCACCAGAGCCGGCTCGGCCGCACCCGACCAGGCACGTACCTGGGAGGCGACTTCGGCCGCTGCAGCTGCCGCGCTCAATTCGCGCGCGGAAGCGGTGTCGGGGATCCGCAGCACCGCACCCTTCTTGAGCGCGTTGATGTTGTCCTTGTAGAACGCCGATGGATTGGCGCGCAGCATCGCGATCATCATCTGGTTGATGCTGACGCTCGAATCAGGCCGATTCTCCTGGGCGATGTCGTACAACGCGTCTCCAGATTTGACCGTGTACTGGTCGCTCTTCGGAGCAGTCGGGGCTGCTGGAGCCGGCGCCGGCGGGGGTGGCGCGGAGGGTCGCGGCGCGGGCGCGGCGACCGCGGGGCTGCTTGCCGGTGCGGGCGCCGGTGCCGGTGCAGCGGGGCGCTGCGGAGTGGCGACCACGGCGGGGCTTGCAGGGCGCGGCGGACTGGCCGGCGCGACGAAAGTAGTGCTGGGCGGCGAAACCCGTTCAACGACTGCGGGCGCGAACACCGGTGGGTCGAGCAGCACGCTGTACTCGCGCAGCAACCGCCCCTTGCCCCAGTTCGCTTCCACCAGGAAGCTCAGATACGGTTCGCGCACCGGCTCGTTGCTGGTGACGCGGATGATGGGCCTGCCGCGACTGTCTTCGACGACGTCGAAGTAGAGCGGCACGGAGATCGCGCTGGTGTCGATGCCGACCCGGCGCAGATCGTCCGGTCCAGCGAGCTGCGCGCGCATTTCCTCGACACTCTCCCCTTCGGAAAGGATCGGGATTTCCGCGAGCAGGGGTTGATTCAAACCGGACCGGACCTCGATAGGCCCGAGGCCCATCGCCACCGCGTTCCCGCAACCGAGCGCCCACAGCACGCCCAGCGTCAGCCTCGAAATGCGGTTCATCATGTGGCCCCCACGGCACGAAAAGTTAGGCGAGTCCGCCCGTTAGAAACGACTTTATAACACCACGCCAAGTCCATATCACAGAAAAAGAAGTTGGCAAACGTACGGCCTTTCGCTGTGCGGGCCGCGATGCGGCGCGGTGCACCGTCGCGACATCCGCAACAACCACACAAAAACTTTTCCCAACAATTACTTACAGCTGCACTGCGAGAGCACGACGACTTCGGGCCGGGTAGTTCACGTTGCCGCGATGTCCCCCGCAAAGCAACAAGCCGCGATCCGCCGGCTCTCACTTGCCGAGCAGCTCGGCGATCTGCACGGCGTTGAGCGCGGCGCCCTTGCGCACGTTGTCGGACACCACCCACAGATTGAGCCGGCCCGGCTCGCCCGGAGGATTGCGCACCCTGCCTACGAATACCGCGTCATCGCCTGCCGCGTGTGTGACGGGCGTCGGATAGCCGCGATCCTTGGCGGTATCCACCAGCTTGACCCCCGGCGCGGCGCGCAGCAGCTTGCGCGCCGCCTCGGCCTTGAGGGGCGCGCGCAATTCCAGATGCACCGCTTCGGCGTGTCCGAAAAACACCGGTACCCGCACGCACGTCGGATTCACTTCAATGGAAGGGTCGCCGAGGATCTTGTGGGTCTCCCAGATGAGTTTCATCTCCTCGCGCGTGAACCCGTTGTCCTGGAACTCGTCGATGTGCGGGATCACGTTGAAGGCGATCTGCACCGGAAAGCGGACGGGTTTCACCTTCTCGAAACTCAGCAGAGCCGTGGTCTGCCTGGCGAGTTCCTCGATTGCGCTGCGTCCCGCGCCGGAGACCGACTGGTAGGTGGCGACTTCGATGCGGCGGATGCCTACCGTGCGATGGATCGGCGCCAGCGCCACCAGCAGCTGCATCGTCGAGCAATTCGGGTTGGCGATGATGCCGCGCGGGCGGTGTGCGATCGCTTCCGGATTGACTTCGGCGATGACGAGCGGCACGTCATCGTCGTACCGGAAGGTCGAAGAGTTGTCGATGACCACGCAACCGGCCGCGGCGAACTTCGGCGCGTACTGTTTCGAGATGGCGCCACCCGCGGAAAACAGCGCGATATCGACGCCCGTGGGATCGAAGGTGGCGAGATCGCGCACCACCAGTTTGGCGGTCCCGCACTCGACCTTCTCGCCGGCCGAGCGCTCGCTCGCCAGGGCGATGATCTCGCTCGCAGGGAACTTTCGTTCGGCAAGCACCGACAGCATCGCCTCGCCCACCGCGCCGGTGGCGCCGACTACCGCGATCTTCTTCAACTTGGTCATGCCCTCACTCTTCTACTCTTTGCCTGCTGGAATGTCGTGGTTGTCATGCGCCACGTCGCCGCATTGCGCGCGATGGCGCAGAGCCTGGTCCATCAATACCAGCGCCACCATGGCCTCGCAGATCGGCGGTGCGCGCAGGCCCACGCAGGGATCATGGCGGCCCGTCGTTACCACTTCGACCTTGTTGCCATCGACATCGATACTGGCAACGGGCAGGCGCAGGCTGGACGTGGGTTTGAAGGCGACCGAACAGCGCAGGCGCTGGCCACTGCTGATGCCGCCCAATATTCCACCGGCCCGGTTCGACTCGAAGCCTTGCGGCGTCAAAGCGTCGCGATGTTCGCTGCCGCGCTGCGCGACTGCATCGAAGCCCGCCCCGATCTCGACGCCCTTCACCGCGTTGATCGACATGAGGGCCGCGGCCAGTTCCGCATCGAGCTTGCCGTACACGGGCTCGCCCCAGCCTGCGGGTACGCCGTCGGCGATGACGTCAATGCGCGCGCCGAGGGAATCGCCGGACTTGCGCAGCGCATCGAGCATGGCCTCGAGCTCGGCGACTTCGTCCGTGTCCGGCCAGAACAGCGGATTGCGCTCGACGGCGTCCCAGTCCATGCGCGTGGGCCTGCGCTCGCCGATCTGCGCCACGCAGGCGCGAACGAGGATCCGATGGCGCTCGGCCAGCCATTTCTTGGCCACCACGCCGGCAGCCACGCGCATCGTGGTCTCGCGCGCGCTGCTGCGCCCCCCGCCGCGCGGATCACGGATGCCGTATTTCCGCATGTATGTGTAATCGGCATGACCAGGCCTGAACTGGTCGGCGATGCGCGCGTAGTCCTTGCTGCGCGCGTCGACGTTGCGGATCAGCAGGGCGATGGGCGTGCCGGTGGTCTTGCCCTCGAAGACGCCCGAGAGGATCTCGACCACATCGTCCTCGTGCCGTTGCGAGGTGTGGCGCGTCCGCCCGCTGGCGCGACGCTCCAGGTCGTGGCGGAAATCGTCCGGCTCGAGCGCCAGCCCGGGCGGGCAGCCATCGATGACACAGCCGATCGCCGGCCCATGGCTCTCGCCGAAAGTGGTGACGCGCAACAGTTGCCCGAACGTATTCATGCCGAGGGACGCGTACTGGCGATTGTGCCGATCGCCGCCGCGTGCGCGACCAGCGTCGGGCGATCGACCACGAACACACCCATCTGCCCCACCTTGAACTCGATCCAGGTGAACGGCACCTGCGGCAACGCAACTTCGAGCGCCGCCTGCGATTCGCCAACCTCGCAGATCAGCAGGCCGCCTTCGGACAGGTGTGCAGGCGCGTCGCGAAGAATGCGAAGCGCCAGGTCCAGGCCGTCGCCGCCCGCGCGCAGCCCAAGTACAGGCTCGTGGGCGTACTCCGGCGGCAGCGCATCCACTTCGTCATGCGTGACATACGGCGGGTTGGTCACGATGAGTTCGTAGCGTTTGCCGTCGAGCCCATCGAAAAGGTCCGAACGCAGCAGGTTCACCTGCGGCGTGTGCAGCCGGGACGCGTTCTCCTTTGCCAACGACAGAGCCTCCTCGCTGAGGTCCACGGCGTCGACCTGCCAGTCCGGCTGGTAGTGCGCCATGGCAATTGCGATGCATCCCGATCCCGTGCAGAGGTCGAGCGCGCGCCGCACCTCGAGATCGCCGAGCCACGGATCGAAACCCGTTTCGATGAGCTCGGCAATGGGCGAACGCGGAACGAGCGCCCGCGCATCGCTCTTGAAGCTCAGTCCCGCAAACCACGCTTCGCCGGTGAGGTAGCTCGCGGGAATCCGCTCCGCGATGCGCCGCTCGAACAGGGCGAGGATGTCGCTGCGCTCGCTCGCTGTGAGCCGTGCTTGACCGTAGGCAGGGCCCAGGTCATGCGGCAGATGCAGTGCATGCAGGACCAGTTGCGTCGCCTCGTCCAGCGCATTGTCGTAGCTGTGCCCGAAACACAGTCCCGCCGCATTGAAGCGGCTCGCGCCGTAACGGATGTGATCGATGATCGTGCGCAGCTCCTCGGTCACTATTTCACTCACGGGCAAATGTAGCGTCGAGTATAGGGCGCAGGGATTGCGGCCCGTTGCATGCGGGGCGCGCGCCAGCGTAAGGCTACAATCCGCCGCCCCCGGAAAATCCCCAACTTCCATGCCGAGTCTTCCAACACGCCAGCTTCCGCTGCTGCTCGTATTCATGGCGATCTGTGCGGCGCTGGGCCTTGGCCTCGGCGAGCGCTGGTATGCCCGGCAAAGCGCCGGCACAGGGCCAGACGCCGCTGGTGTGGCCACCATCGCAACCGGACAGGCGCGGGGAGCGCCGCAGCTTTCCGAGCAGGCCGTGCTCTATCCCGCGCCGCGCGAGTTGCAACCTTTCGTGTTGCAGGGTGCGAACGACAAGCCACTGGGCAATGCGGATCTCGTCGGCCACTGGACGGTCGCGTTCCTGGGGTTCACGAACTGTCCCGATGTGTGCCCCACGGCACTGGCGACGATGAGGGAGATCGAAAAGCTGAGCCTCGAGGCGCCCAACACCAAAGGTACGAAGAAGCTCTCTCTCAACTATTGGTTCATCTCGGTGGACCCCGAACGCGACACGCCCGCGGTACTCCGCGAGTACGCCGCCTACTTTTCCCCGTCGATCGTGGCCGCGACAGCTCAGGCGGATGACATGGAGAAATTTGCGCGGGATGTCGGCGTCGTCTTCCTCAAGGTGCCGCAGAAGGCGGGCGACTACACCATCGACCACAGCATGCAGATCCTGCTCATCGACCCCTACGGTCGCCTGCAGGCGATGTGGCGCCCGCCGCATGTCGCCCCGGTGATGCTGGACGACATCGCGCGCATCGCGGCGTCGAGGAGCCGCGCATGAACCTGCTCACCCGGCTCACCTACGTGCTGCCCCATCGCCTGCTCTCGGCGCTGGCGCGGAGGTTGGCTTACTCGAAATCGCCGCGCGTCAGCCGCTGGCTCATCGATACCGTGTCGAGCAAGTTCGGGGTGGATCTTGCCGAAGCGGCACGATCGGATCCGCGTGCGTACGCGAGCTTCAACGAGTTCTTCACCCGCGAGTTGCGCCCCGGAGCGCGCGAGGCGTCAGCCGATGCGCGCACGCTGGTCATGCCGGCGGATGGTCGCATCAGCCAATGCGGTCCGATAGAAGACGAGCGGATTTTCCAGGCCAAGGGCCAGTCGTTCACCGCGGCGGAGCTGCTGGGCGATGCAGCGGCAGCCGCGCCGTTCGCGGATGGCATCTTTGCGACGGTGTACCTGAGTCCGAAGGATTACCACCGGGTGCACATGCCCTGGACCGGAACCCTGCGCGAGACGCTGCATCTGCCGGGCCGACTGTTTTCGGTGGGTCCCGACGCGGTCACCCACGTGCCCCGGGTGTTCGCGCGCAACGAACGACTCGTCTGCCATTTCGACTGCGACTTCGGGCCCATGGCGATGGTGATGGTCGGCGCGCTGCTCGTGTCGGGCGTCGAAACCGTGTGGGGCGGCGAGGAAATTCCGGCCTACGGACACTCCCCGCGCCACAAGGATTACCGGGGTCGCGGCATCGTGCTCGAACGGTTCGCCGAAATGGCACGCTTCAACTACGGGTCCACCGTGATCGTGCTGCTGCCGCGTGGCATCGCGCAACTGGACGCCTCACTGCGCCCGGAAACCCCCGTTCGCCTCGGCCAGTCGCTCGCGGCCCTGCAGTAATCGATCTCCCCGTGACAACGGATCAGGCGTACGGGTCGCGCAGCACGATGGTGTGGTCGCGGTCCGGACCGGTCGAAACGATGGCGAGCGGACACCCCGACAACTCCTCAAGCGCACGCAGGTAAGCGCGCGCCGCCGGGGGAAGTTTTTCCCACTCGGTGACACCGTGGGTGTTTTCGTTCCAGCCGGGAAACTCGAGGTATACCGGCTCGCACTCGTTCCATCCTGCGGCGTCGAGCGGGGCGTATTCGGTCTGCTTGCCGCGGTACTTGTAGGCGATGCACACCTTGAGGGACGGCAGCCCGTCGAGTACGTCGAGCTTGGTGATGCAAAGTCCCGTGATGCCGTTGATCGCCACCGCGCGCTTGAGCGCGACCAGGTCGATCCAGCCGCAGCGACGGGGACGTCCCGTCGTCGCACCGAATTCGGCGCCGCGCTTGCGGATATCTTCGCCGAGTTCGTCGTGCAATTCGGTCGGAAACGGACCGCCTCCGACGCGCGTGGCGTATGCCTTGGCGATGCCCAGCACGTAGTCGATCGCGTCGGCACCGACACCGGTGCCCGCCAGCGCGCCGCCCACTGTCGTGTTGCTCGATGTCACATACGGATAGGTTCCGTGGTCGATATCGAGCAGTGCGCCCTGCGCGCCCTCGAACATCACGCGTGCGCCCTGCTTGCGCAACTCGTGCAGGATGCCCGCGACGTCGTGCTTCATCGGATCCACGTATTCGCCGAACGCCAGTGCCTCGTCGAGCGTCGCCTGGTAGTCGACGGGGTCGACGTTGAGATACTTCGTCAGCACGAAGTTGTGATAGTCCATCACGTCCCGGAGCTTCTCGCCGAGTTCCTTCGGATAATTGAGGTCGGCCACCCTCACGCCGCGACGTGCGGCCTTGTCTTCATAAGCGGGGCCGATACCGCGACCCGTCGTACCGATGGCATTGCCGCCCGCGGACTTTTCGCGCGCCTGGTCGAGCGCGATGTGGTAGGGCATGATCAGCGGAGTCGCGGGAGAAATTTTGAGACGCGAACGCACGTCGATTCCGGTTTCCTCGAGCTCTGCGATCTCTTTTTTCAGCGCCGCGGGACTCAACACCACGCCGTTGCCGATCAGACACTGCACGCCCTTGCGCAGGATCCCGGACGGGATGAGGTGCAGCACGGTCTTCTTGCCGTCGATGACGAGCGTATGGCCCGCGTTGTGTCCGCCCTGGAAGCGCGCGACTGCCGCGACCCGCTCGGTCAGGAGGTCGACGATCTTGCCCTTGCCTTCGTCGCCCCACTGCGCGCCGAGCACCACTACCGACTGACCCATGTGAACCCTCTCCCATTCAGTACGCAACACGGCTCGGCGGTGCCGAGTTACTCGACTCTCCCTTCTCCCCGTGACAACGGGGAGAAGGGATAGCGGGGTTCAGCGCACTGCCTGCAGCAACAGCATTCCCACGATCATCGCGATGCCCCCGGCTGCGCGCAGGTGCTGCGGCGGCACCTGCGACAGCTGCGACGCCATCCTCTGCCACGCCTGCGGCGCCGCGAAGAGCATCAACCCCTCGATCAGCAACACCAGGCACAGCGCGATGCCGAGTTCGCGGGGCACGGGTCAGGCGAACTCAGCGCGACTCGCGCGCTCCGCCGAAATGGCGGAAGAACTCGCTGTCGCGGTCGAGCACCAGCACGCCGTTGTCTTCCCCGAACGTCTTGCGGTAGGCCTCGAGACTCCGGTAGAACTCGAAGAACGCGGGATCCTGTCCATACGCTTTGGCATAGGTCGACGCAGCGGTCGCTTCAGCCTCGCCCAGCAACCGATCGGCGTCGCGGCTCGCTTCCGCCAGGATCACCTGGCGCTCGCGGTCCGCGTCGGCGCGGATGCGGTCGGCGGCTTCCGTGCCCAGCGACCGCAGCTCGTTCGCCACCTTGGTGCGTTCCGTGCGCATGCGATCGAAGACCTTGCCACTGACTTCCTCCGGCAACTCGATGCGCTTGATGCGCACGTCGACAATCTCGACACCGAGTTCGTTCGCCGCATCGTTGGCGTTGGCGAGCAGGCGATCCATCACATTGCCACGCTCGACCGAAACGACGTCCTGCAACAGTCTGGCGTTGATCTCCTTGCCAAGCCCCTTGCGCACGATGGGGCTCAGGCGCTGCTGCGCGACCTGTTCGTCACCCGACGAAGCCGTGTAGAACTTGGCGACGTCCTTGATGCGCCACTTGACGAAGAAGTCGATCAATACGTCCTTGGCTTCGGAAGTCAGGTACCGCTCGGGCTCCGAATTGAGCGTGAGCACGCGCTTGTCGAACTTGCGCACGTTCTGCAGGAACGGAACTTTCAGGTGCAGGCCCGGCTTGAAATCCGTGCGCTGCACGGCGCCGAACTGGAACAGGACGGCGCGCTCGCTCTCGTCGACGATGAAGAGCGAGTTCGCCAGCACCACCAGCACCGCAACGAGGATGAATCCAATCCAGTTCTTCATTGCTTGCGCGCCTCGCGATCGTCGCCGAGCGACTCCTCGGCGTCATCCCGGATCGCGCGAGTGCCGCGGGTGGTGGCCGAGCTGCCGCCCGTGCTGGGTTGTACCGGTACCGACTGCAGCTCGGGGACCTGCGTGGGCATGCCGCGCGCGCCCTGGCCCATCAGCTTGTCGAGCGGCAGGTAGAGCATGCGGTCGCTGCCTTCGGCGTCAACCATCACCTTCGGCGTGCGACGGTAGATGTCTTCCATGGTTTCCAGCAGCAGGCGCTTGCGCGTGACGTCCGGTGCGTCGCGATACGCCGCCGCAATCTGGCTGAAGTGGCTCGCCGCACCTTCGGCCAAGGCGACGCGCGCCGCAGCCTGGCCCTCTGCGCCCGTGCGGATCTTCGCGGCCGTACCGCGCGCTTCGGGCACGATCTTGCGCGCGTAGGCATCCGCGACGTTCTGATATCTCTCGCGATCCTCGCGCGCCGCGATCGCGTCGTCGAACGCCTCCTTGACCTCCGGCGGGGGACGCGGGTTGGGGAAGTTGAGCTCGGTGACCCTGATTCCGGTGCGATAACGCTCGAGCGTCAGTTGCAACGCTTCCTTGGCGCTGTTTTCCATGGCCAGCCGCTTGGGACTGATCATGTCATCCAGTGAATTCGCGCCAACGACCTGCCGTACGGCCGCTTCGCTGGCCTGGCGCAGGCTGTCTTCCGGATCTCGCGATCCGAACAGGAACTGGTACGGGTCGCTGACGACGTACTGCACGTTGAAGTCCACGATGATGAGGTTCTCGTCCTTCGTCAGCATGCGGACTTCGTTGGAGCTGGACCGCACATTGGTGGTCTCCACCAGCAGCACGCGCTCGATGGGACGCGGCAGCTTGAAGTGCAGGCCGGCCCCCATCACGCGATGCAGCTTGCCGAAGCGCAGCACCACGCCGCGCTCGCTCTCGTCGATCGCGCGCACGGTGTCGGCAAGCAGCAGGATCACAGCGAGCGCCACGCCTACGCCCCAGATAGCGCCACCTGGCAATCCACCGCCGAACCCGGGAATGCGTGTTCGCCAGTTGCCGCCACCGCCACGCGGTGGCCGCGACGAGTTGTCGCTGTCCCAGGGATCGCGGCGCTTGCCGCCGGGTTCATTCCAGGCCATCAGATCGCCTCAAAGTCAATTCCAAACCCATCCGCAAGTGAATCATCCGGTGCCATGCGCATCTGTCGAAGCGAGCTTCAGCAACACCACAGGGACTGGCACGAGCTCGTCATTCATGGAGACATTCGGCGACGGTGCAAGTGCTGCAATGCCGAACCGCAACCCTTTGCCTGCAATGGGCCAGCCCGAAATTCTAACAGTGGTGTCGCGCGCCACTCAGTGCCGCGCGGCAATCGCTGCGGCTTCGGCGGCCGCCACCGCCGACCGCATCATCTCGCCATCGCTGCCGTCGGCGCCGAGCAGAGGTGCCAGCCGCTGCCTCGGTGCATCGAGTCCGATGGCCCAACCGCCCGCGTCGCTCGCATGTTCGTGGCTCACCACGCCGGCCTCGAATAGCCGGGCCCGCAGCCGACCGGCTTCGGGCGGCAAAGTCAGGTCGAGCTGGATCCGGTCGCCGCTGAATGCTTCGGCGATCGCTTCGCGCAAGCCTTCCAGTCCGGCCTCTGCAGCTGCGCTGACCCAGACGCGCGCGCGCGAAGGTCCTTCCAGGTGATCCGTGCGCGGCGTCGCGCCTTCGATCCGGTCGATCTTGTTCCACACTTCGATCTGCTGGATCTCGCCTGCGCCGATTTCGGCGAGTACGGCGTTGACCTGTTCGATGCGCTCGTCGCGCAGGGGATCGGCAGCGTCCACGACATGCAGCAACAAATCCGCGTCGCGCGCCTCGGCCAGCGTTGCGCGGAACGCCGCGATGAGGTCGTGGGGGAGGTCGCGGACGAAACCCACGGTATCGGCCACCACCGCCGGGCCGATGCGCAGGCCTTCGAGCTTGCGCAGTGTCGGATCGAGCGTTTCGAACAGTCGATCGGCCGCCTGCACCTCGGAGTGGGTCAAGGCGTTGAACAGCGTCGACTTCCCCGCGTTGGTGTAACCGACCAGCGCAATGATGGGAACCGCGCTGCGCAACCGCGCGCGCCGCGCCTGCTCGCGCTGCCCCTCGACCTTGTCCAGCCGACGCTCGAGCGTCTTGACCTTGTCGGCGAGCAGCCGCCGGTCCGTCTCCAGCTGCGTTTCGCCCGGGCCGCGCAATCCGATCGAACCGCCACGCTGGCGCTCGAGATGGGTCCAGCCGCGCACCAGCCGCGTGGCCATGTGCTTGAGCTGCGCGAGTTCGACCTGCAACTTGCCTTCGTGGCTGCGCGCGCGCTGCGCAAAGATGTCGAGAATGAGTCCTGCGCGATCGACCACGCGGCACTCGGTCAGTTTTTCGAGGTTGCGTTCCTGCACTGGGCTCAGTGCGTGGTTGACGAGGATGAGGTCCGCGCCGCTGGCCGCGCGCAGGTCGCGCAGTTCCTCGGCCTTGCCGCTGCCGATGAAGTATTTCGGGCTCGGCTTGTCGACGCGCGCGGGCAATGTCGCAACCACTTCGGCACCCGCCGAGCGTGCGAGCTCCGCGAACTCGGTCAAGGCATCCGCGGCGTCGCTCGTCGATGGAGTGCGCGCCGGTTGCACCAGCAGGGCTCGCTCGCCCTTGCGCGATCGCTCGAACAGGACCTAGGCCTCCGAATCGCCGGAGCCGCCGCCGGAAGCCGGCGCGCCCTCCGCGGTGAGTTTCACGTTGCGCGAAGGCACGATGGTCGAAATGGCGTGCTTGTAGACCATCTGGCTGACGGTATTGCGCAGGAGCACGACGAACTGATCGAAGCTTTCGACCGAGCCCTGCAGCTTGATGCCATTGACGAGGTAAATGGACACGGGGATTCGCTCACGACGCAGCGCATTGAGGAACGGATCCTGGAGTGACTGACCTTTGGACATGGAGTGCTCCGTATTGTTTGGGCTGGCGTGTCACGGTCGGTAACGACCAGGACAGCGCTTCCGTGCGCGACGCCTTCAGGATTCATCCTAGCAAAGAGCGCACACCGCCGGATGCAGGAAGGTTTCGCGGCGTGGAAGGAATTGCAGGCGGCGCATCCCGGCCGACCGGCGGCGCGCACGATAACGGGCCGCTGAACCGGAATTTCACCTCGTCTCGACATCTCCAGCACCGCCTATACCCTGATCCTCAGCCAGCGCAGTCGCGCGGCCTGAAGGAGCTGACCCCATGACCTTGCGTTCCTCGATTCTCGTTGCCCTGGCCGGGTTCGGCCTCGGCGCCGCGGCTGCCGCGCCGGTCGCTGCCGACGCGTATCTGCTCAACTCCCCCACCCGGGCACTCTCGGCGACCGCCGCCCAGGGCGATCGGTACGTCACGGTCCGCACCAGCCGGCGCATCGCGCCTCCGGTGCGCCGCGACCGCTGGGACCGGCCTCCGCCCGGCGCGTACCTGGTCCGTGACCGGTATTGGCTACCGAACATGCGCTGGAAGACCGACCCCTACTCGCGCACGGTTTACGCCGTATACCGCGGCGAAGTCTGGTTCCTGGATCCTGTGACGGGATGGGCGCACACGGTCGACCGCTATGGTCGCGTGTACATCAGCGACCCGCGTCATCGCGCGGTGTACAGCTACCGGACGCTCAGCAACTGGGAGGGAGATCTGCCGTACTTCTTCTCGTACTACGCGCCGGACAACGGCTACTACACGCTGCCGCGTTATACGCGCTTCGTCGAGTACTACCAGAGCCCACGCTATCGTTATTACGACTATCCGGTGGCGCAGGACTACTGGTGGGACACGTACGACGACTACTACCGGTCGCCGAACTACGTCACGAACATCAACTTCGTGTTCTACAACGACCGCAACGTGCGCTACGACCGCCACTATCGCCGGGATGTCTACCTCGGCGCCCAGGGTCGTGCGTTCGTCGCACCGCCGCCGCCCGTCGCCTATCGTGGCGGCTCGAACCAGGCGGTGTTCTTTGCGAGCAAGGCCGACGCCGAGTTGCCCACGATTACGGAAGCCACCGGGTACGCAGCGCCGGCGCCGACTGCCGCTGCGGAAGTCTTGACGGCAGCGCCTGCGGTCGAGGTGCCCGTCGCGGCGGCGCTGCCGATCAACGCTGCAACCGCCGTGGCGGAACAGGAAACGGCCCTGCCCCCACCTGCGGCGCTCGCGCAGATCGAGTCGCAGACACTGGCAGCGGGAGAAAAACCGGTCTCCGTGACCGGCGAGGAAATGGTTGCGGAAACCGCTCCACCACCCGCGACTGCCACGCCCGAGACCGCGGCGCAGGCGGCGGAGGTGCAGGCCGCCGCGCAGGCAGAGGCCGCGCCCGCGGAACCAGAGCAGGCGGAGCCGGTGGCCAAGCCGGCCGACTCGATCGACGCAACGGGCGGCGTGACCAGCACCGCCGAGATTCCAAAGCCCGACTCCGCGGCCGAGCAGCCCGCGTCGGAGATCGATGGAGTCAAGCCTGCTGAGGAGGCCGCGCCGCCAGAGTCTGCATCGACGGAGATTCCTCCTGTCGACCCGTCGGCGCCCGCGGTCGCCCCACCCGAAGTCGCCGCGCCCGTGGAAGAAGCGCAGGCGGCGCCGCCGGTGCAGGAGCAGGCCCCGATGCAAGAGGAGGCCCCGATGCAGGAAGAGGCTCCCATGCAGGAAGAGGCTCCCATGCAGGAGGAAGCCCCGATGCAGGAGGAAGCTCCGATGCAGGAGGAAGCCCCGATGCAGGAGGAAGCTCCGATGCAGGAGGAGCCCCCGATGCAGGAGGAAGCTCCGATGCAGGAGGAGCCCCCGATGCAGGAGGAAGCTCCGATGCAGGAGGAGCCTCCGATGCAGGAGGAGCCCCCGATGCAGGAGGACTACCCTGTGCAGGAAGCGCCCGTGCAGGAGGACTATCCCGTGCAGGAGGAAACTCCTGCCGAGGCTCCACCGCCTGAGGAAGAGGAAGATTCGAATCCCGAGCCCGGCGAAGAGATTTTCCAGTAGTAGAACGTCGCAGTGGAGTGCGCCGGACCCTCTCCCTCACCGGAGAGGGTCTAGCGAAGAAAGCCCCTGATACGAAACAGCGCCTGGTCCGAATTCGACGCGCTCACGCCAATCGAATCCCGCTCTCCGCGCAGCCAGGTGAGTTGTCGCTTCGCCAGTTGCCGGCTGGCGAACAGCGCACGGCGCCGGCACTCGGCAAAATCAAAGTCCCCGCGCAGATGCTGCAACGACTGCCGGTAACCCACCGCGCGCATCGAGGTCCAGGCAGGATCGAAAGACGGGTTCGCGAGGAGCTGGCGGACTTCCTCCAGGAAGCCCGCAGACCACATCGCATCAAGTCGCTCCGCGATGCGCGAGTGCAGGGCCTCGCGATCGGGCGTCGCGATGGCGAGCTTGAGGATTCGCCAGTCCTCGTTCCGCTTCAACGGCGCCAGCTGCTGCGCGCTCAGTGCACGCCCACTGATCGCAATGACTTCTAGTGCACGGCCGATCCGCTGTGCGTCGTTCGGGTGGATACGCGTCCCGGCCACCGGGTCGAGACCCGCCAGCCGCGCGTGCAGTGCGGGCCAGCCAACCAGGGCCGCTTCGTTGGCCAACTGGCTTCGCAACTGCGGATCCGAAGCCGGCAATTCAGACAGTCCACGTTCGAGCGCCCTGAAGTACAGGCCGGTGCCGCCTACCAGTAAAGGTATCCGTCCAAGATCGTGGCTGCGGCGGATTTGCGATGCCGCGTCTTCAGCGAAGTCCGCCGCAGAGTAGGTTTGCCAGGGTTCGCGGACGTCGACCAGCGCGTGCGGAAACCGTGCCAGCGTTTCACGATCCGGTTTGGCGCTGCCAATGTCGAGGCCCCGGTAGACGAGGCTCGAATCGACGCTCACCAGGTCGACGTCGAGGTGCTGCGCGATGGTCGTTGCCAGCGCGGTCTTGCCCGAGGCGGTCGGTCCCATCAGGAACACGACCGCAGGGCGCTCGACGCTGCTGGTCACGGGTGACTCGATAGCCCGCGCGTGGCGCTCGCTCAGTTGACCGGGAGCTTCATCTCGCGAAGCAGCGCCGGCGCCGGAAAGATCTCCTGCATGATCCAGCGCATGTAGCGCCCGTCGACTGCGATCATTCGCGTGGTGGCGGGATCGAAGACCCAGTTGGACGCGACGGACTCCCAGTTGCCGTCGAACGCGAGACCCACGAGCCGCCCATTGGCATCGAGCACAGGCGATCCGGAATTACCGCCCGTGATGTCGAGGTCGGACAGGAAGTTGACGGGAACGCTGCCGACCCTCGGGTCTTCCAGACTGCCATGGTTCTTCGCCGTCACCGCATCGAGCAGCGATTTCGGCGCGTCGAACGGATCCGCGCCGGTGGCTTTGGCCGCGACGCCTTCGAGCGTCGTGAACGGCGTGTACGTGACCCCGTCGCGCGGGCTGTAACCCGTGACGTTGCCGAAAGTGATGCGCAGCGAGGAGTTGGCGTCCGGGTACGCGTCCATCCCCTGCGACACGCGGTAATTGCGGAGCGCTGCCAGATACTTCGGCCGCGCCTGCAGGCCGGCGCCGGTGCGCGCATCGGCTTCCGCTTCAATGGCGAGCAGCGCAGGCGTCATCGCCACGGCCAACCTGAGCATCGGATCATCGCTCGACTCGAATGCCGCACGCTCCGCGCCGAGCAGCCGCACGCGTTCGTCGACCGTTCCGAGCCGGGTCTCGCGATAAGCGCTGTCGAGCGCGCGCGTGATGGACGCCTCGTCGCTGCCGCCCAACCAGGCGTCGAGTGCCGCGACCCGCTGCGATGCCGGCAACTTCACGTATTCGCGCAGCCAGTACGCGCTCAATTCACGATCCATTTTTGGCACGAAGCGTCGATCGAGCTCGCGCAGGCTTCCTTCGATGCGTTCCTGGTCCCGCTGCTGGTAACCGGGCCTGCGCGCCGCATCAGGCTTTTCGCGCTCCAGCGCGTTTCGATAGAGCGCAACACCAGCGCCGAGCAGTCCCCCGCTGGCCGTGAGCTGCTGCAACACCAGGTCGCGCTCCCGGGTAGCGCGCGCTGCCGCCGCGATGCGCGTCAGCTCGGCATGCGCGGCAGAGGTATCGGCGTCGCCCGGCTTGAGGCTGCCCAGCACGGCTTTTTCTTCCGCGATTTTTCTCGAAGCGGCGCCGATCCGGTTGAACCCCTCGAGCTGCCCGTCGTAGTTCTTCAGCGTGTTTTCCCAGCCCGCCATCCGTGCCGCGTACTTGACCTGGATATCACCGTCTTCGCGTCCCGCAGCGTTCGTCAGCGCGACCAGCTTCTTGTAGTGCGCGGAGATGGTGGGATAGGTCCAGCTGCTCGTGTCGTCGAACTCGGCGGCGAGGGTGTACCGCGAAGTGCGACCGGGGTAGCCCGCAACCATCACGAAGTCGCCGGCGCCTAGCGGCTGGTCGGCGAAACGCAGCCAGTGCTTTGGGCGGAACGGAACGTTGTCCCTGGAGAACGCCGCAGGCTTGCCGTCCTTGCCCACGTAAGCACGATAGAAGGAAAAATCGCCGGTGTGGCGTGGCCACATCCAGTTGTCGATCTCGCCACCGTAGCCGCCGATGGATTCCGGCGGCGCGTACGCGAGGCGCACGTCCTTGATCTCGATCATGCGGAACAGACGGTATTCCGCGCCGCCGTAGAACGCGTAAAGCGTGCAGCGGGTACCGACCGCCTTTTCGCATTCCGCGATGAGACGCTTCTGCTCGGACTCGACTGCCCTGAAGCGCGCAAGGCCATCCATGCTCTCGTCCTGCACTGCCTGGATCGCCGGCGTCACATCGGTGATCTCGTCCATCACGAGGATTCGCGCATTCGGCCCTGCCGACACCTCATCCTGCGGCCGCGCGGCGTTGAAGCCGTCGACCATGAGGTTTTTCTCCGGCGTGGAGTTGAGCTGGATGGCGCCATAGGCGCAATGGTGGTTGGTGGCGACCAGACCCTGGTCCGAGACGAAGCTGGCGGTGCAGCCACCCAGCGAGACCACCGCGCCCATCGGATTGCCCGTGAGGTCGGCGAGCTGCGCGGGATCAAGCTTTAGACCGGCCCTGGCGAGTGGACCCGAGATTTCCGACAGCTGTTGCGGAACCCACATGCCCTCCACCGCAGCGGCACTCGTTGAAAACGCAATAACGGAAATGGCAAGGAGGGCTTGGGCGCGACGCATGGGCGGCAACTCCGTTGGACAGCCGTGCTTGTTAACGGATTGTCGCTCCGTCCGCAAATGGCGTTGGTAGGGGCGCCGCATGTCGGCTGCATGAACAACGGTAAAGGGCGCAGCAGGACCGCGGCCTATAATCGCCGCGCACTATTCCGGAGCCCCCGAATGAACCGCATGATGAAAGCCCTGGTCAAGCGGGAAGCCGCGCCCGGAATCTGGATGGAGCAGGTGCCCGTGCCCGAGTGCGGCCCGAACGACGTGCTGATCAAGTTGGAAAAGACTGCCATCTGCGGCACCGACCTGCACATCTACCGCTGGGACGAATGGAGCCAGCGCACCATCAAGCCGGGACTGGTGATCGGTCACGAGTTCGTCGGGCGCGTGGCCGAAGTCGGCACGTCGGTGCAGGGCTACCGGGTCGGCCAGCGCGTGTCCGCAGAGGGCCACATCGTGTGCGGCCATTGCCGCAACTGCCGCGGCGGGCGCCAGCACCTGTGCCCGTACACGGTGGGCATCGGCGTCAACCGTGCGGGTGCGTTCGCCGAATACATCGCGATGCCGGCGACCAACCTCTGGCCCATCCCGGACCAGATCCCGAGCGAGATCGCCGCATTCTTCGATCCCTATGGCAACGCTGCGCACTGCGCACTCGAGTTCGACGTGGTGGGCGAAGACGTGCTCATCACGGGCGCGGGTCCCATCGGCGTCATCGCCGCCGGCATCTGCAAGTGGATCGGCGCGCGCAACGTGGTGGTCACCGACGTCAACGATTACCGGCTCAAGCTGGCCGCGGACATGGGCGCGACGCGCGTCGTCAACGTGTCGCAGCAGTCGCTGAAGGAAGTGATGGCGGACCTGCACATGGAAGGGTTCGATGTCGCGCTCGAGATGAGCGGGAACCCGAAGGCGTTCGACGACATGCTCGACTGCATGTATCACGGTGGCAAGATCGCGCTCCTCGGCATCCTGCCCAAAGGCGCCGGCATCAACTGGGACAAGGTGATTTTCAAGGGCCTGACCCTGCACGGCATGTACGGCCGGCGCATGTACGAGACCTGGTACAAGATGACGCAGATGGTGCTGACCGGCTTTCCGTTGCAGAAGGTCCTGACGCACCAGCTGCCGATCGATGACTTCGAGAAGGGTTTCGAACTCATGGACTCGGGCCGCTGCGGCAAGGTGGTATGCAGCTGGAATTGATGCGACATCGGGCCGCCGCGCGCGGCGCAGCAAACCACATCGGAGATTTGCGCGGGGCGGGCGCAGGCAAGGGGCTCGCGTTGGCCCTTTTCCTGGCGTGTGGGCTGGTGCCCGGTCTCACCCGGCCACAAGCGCTACAGGCAGCGGTGGAAGGAGCCGAGGACCGTCCCGACATTCGTGGCGAGCGCATTCCGGTTGCACAACTGATCGAGCCAGCGCTCCTGTCGAGCCCTCTGCACACACTTGAACACGAGGCACGCGTGCGTGGCCACCTCGCGGTGTTCACGCTGCGCACGCCCTATGGGCCGCTCGAGGCGGAAGGCGTGGAAATGCTGGAAGTGCGAGTGCAGGAACTGCTCGTGCTCGAGAACCTGCAACGCATCAATTCGGCCGGTGTCTATGTCCGCGCGATCGGCGCGCAGTCGATGCGCACGCTGCGCAGCGTCGGCAAGGTGCTGCTCAATCCCGTCGATACGGTCAAGGGCATTCCCGAGGGCGTCGTGCGCTTCTTCAAGCGCAAGCTCGGAGATGGCATCGACGATGCGGTTGAACTCACTGACGAAGTGCGGCACACGACCAGCGACGAGGACGACCGTTTCGCCGACGCGGTGCGCCCGGGTGCCAGGGCGCAGGCGCGTCGCGCGGAAACCGGGCAGCAGCGGACCGGCCGTCGCGCCAAGAAAATCGCGCTCAACTACATCGGCTATGACGACTCCCGACGCTACTGGGCGAAGCGTCTCGGGGTCGATCCCTATTCCAGCAACCCGCTCATCAAGGAGCGCCTCGACCGGCTCGCCTGGTCGGCGTTCGCTGGCGACAAGACAGTCGGGTTCGCGCTCGATACGCTCACCGCCGGTGCCTCCGAGGCACTGTCGGTCACGCGCAAGTTGAACGAGGTCGTGTGGGAACTCGACCCGGTGAAGCTGAGCAGGCTCAATTACCAGAGGCTCGAGGATCTCGGTTGCGGAGGCCTGCCCGCGCGCCGCTTCGTCAATCGGGGGCGGTATTCGCCGACCCAGCAGACCGAGCTCGTCGACGCGCTCGAACGGCTGCGGCCGGCCGAGGGCTGCAGCGAAGTGCTGCGCCTGGCCGCGGCGCTCGAGAGCGAGGTGGAAACCCGCTACATCGTCAATGCGATGCGGCTCATGCAGCACTTCCACGCCAGCAGTGGTGGCAACCGCAAGATCCGGCTGGTCGGTACCGGCCTCATGCTGGAGACCGCCGACAACGAATGGGTGCTGCCGCTACCCGTCGATTACCTCATGTGGACCCGTGACACGCGGGGATATTTCGACCAGGACGCTTTCCGGAAAGTGCGCAAGACCCTGCTGATCAGCGGCAAGGCCAGCCCCATCGCCATGCGGGAGCTCACGCAACGCGGCTGGAGCATCGTGCTCGAGGTTCCGTACGATCGCGCACCGCCGTACGCCCGCGGCCCTCTCGCGGGCGGCTGAAACGCACACCGTTCGGGTGCGAGCGCCTGCAACCGGGAGTAAGCTCGCAATCATTCGACCGCCTGGGGGGACCGTCGCATGCGTGCACGCATTGGATTCGCAGTTCTGGTTGCCGTGGGACTCGCCGGCTGGTCGGGGAAATCGATGGCGCAGACGCCGGCGGACGCCTTCAACAACGCGTTCCTCACCGCTTGCGCCGGCGCCGCGAGCGGCAGTGCCCTCGCTTCCCAGTGTGCGCTGATCAACGGCGGAGGACCTGGCTCCGGCGTGCGGCGCGCCTCGACGTCAGTCGGCAACCAGCTCAACGTGGTGCCGGCCCAGGGACGCATCGCCTCGCAGTCCGATGCGGCGGGGACAAATGTCGATGCCAGGCGCGTCTTCGACGCCTGGACCCTGCAGGCGAGCGCCGGATTCGGCGGTTCGGACCGCGACGACAGCGGGTCTGAAGCGGGATTCGACAACGATCGCGTCAACGCTTTGGTTGGCCTCGACTATCGCCTGTCGGATCGTACGTCGGTGGGTATCGCATTGACCTGGGAGCGCGACGAGACGGACTTCGACAACGGCGCAGGCGAGCAGGAGCTGTCGGCATTCGGCGTCGTGGGCCACGCGCTGTGGACGCCCGCGCCGCTCTGGACGATTTATGCGCAAGCGGGTTTTGGCAGCGTCGACCTGGATACGCGGCGCGAGATCGACTTCAACCTGGTGTTTCCCGGCATTCCCGGCAATAGCGATGTGCGGGTGACCAGTACCGCGTTCGGCTCCACCGAGGGCGATCGCTTGCTCGCTTCGTTCGGTGTGCAGCGCGCGCTCATTGAAGGCGAGTTCAACCTGAGGCTCGACGCAGGATTCGATTATGAGCGCACCGAGTTCGACGCGCTGCGCGAAACCGGAGGCGATGGCTTCGCTGTCGCGCTGCCCGGTCGCAGCATCCGTTCCTCGCGGTCCAAGCTCGGATTTTCCGGCGACTTCGTCGCATCGAACGCGCAAGGCGTGATGACCCCCTACGCACGCGCCTGGTGGCGGCACGAGTTCTCCAACGATGGCCGCGCCGTTACGGCGCGCCTGGTCGACGACGCCAACGCCACGCCCATCGTGTTCCTGACGCCGGACCCGGACCGCAACTTCTTCGAACTCGCATTCGGCCTGGCCTGGGTGTTCAGCGGCGGGCGCTCCTTCTACGTGGACGTGGAAACGCTGCTCGGCGACGACATCCTCTCGGGTTACCACGTGAGCGTGGGCGGCAGCATCGAGTTCTGAGTTCGGCTCGCGCGTAGGTGAACCCTCTCCCCGGGGAGAGGGCCAACTCGCGACACTGCCATAATCGGCGAGGTCTACTTGCCGGGCGGGCAGCAGGATTTTCTTGGAACTCTGGTGGATCAAGTGGGTGGTGGCGGCCTCGCTGGTGGGATCGGCGCTGGTCGTGCACCTGCGCGGCCGCGAGCGATTCCGTTTCCTGCGGCAACTCTTCAACCACTCGACACTGCTCGGGCCGTTCAACGTAATGGCTTACGCATTCTCGAAGGTGCCGGCGGGCGCGTGGATAGACCGCAGCCGCTTTCCCGAGCTGGACGCGCTGCGCAACGACTGGCAGGCGATCCGCGATGAAGCGCTCGCGCTCCACGCGCCGGAGACAGTCGACAAGCGCCTGGCCGAAAGTTTCGACCTCGGTTTCAACTCGTTCTTCAAGACCGGCTGGCGGCGGTTCTATCTCAGCTGGTACGGAAACGCGGTGCCGTCGGCCGAGCGACTGTGTCCACGCACCGTGGCATTGCTCCGCACGATTCCCTCGGTGCGAGGCGCCATGTTCGCGATCCTGCCACCGGGCGCCTTCCTCAATCCGCATCGCGATCCGTTTGCCGGTTCGCTTCGCTATCACCTCGGGCTGGTCACGCCCAATTCGCCCGAGTGCTCGATCACGGTCGATGGAGAAGGCTATTTCTGGCGGGACGGCGAAGACGTGATGTTCGACGAGACCTTCATCCACCACGCGCGCAACGAGAGTGCGACCGAGCGCATCATCCTGTTCTGTGATGTGGAACGGCCGCTGCACTTCGCGCCGATGCGCTGGCTCAATCGCGCGATCAGCCGGGTCATCGTGTCCGCGGGCGCCAGCGGCAATGCGCCAGGCGATCCGGTCGGCGCATTGAATCGCCTGTACGGAAGCCTGCTGCAACCCATCGGCCGCCGGGTGGACGCGGTGACAAGGGGACTCAAGCAGCGCAATCGTGGACTGTTTCGCGCAGTGAAGTACGCTGCGATCGCACTGGTGCTCGTGCTCATCGTGCGCTGGTTCTAACCCCTCCTGTAAAACGGAAACCCCATGTCCGCCGACATCGACCGCTATCGCGAGACCCTCGCCGAGATCGAAGCGCAAGGCCTGTTCAAGCGCGAGCGCGTCATCGCCACGCCGCAGTCGGCACGCATCCGACTGGAGGACGGTCGCGAGGTTCTCAACTTCTGCGCCAACAATTACCTTGGACTCGCCGACGATCCGCGATTGATCGAGGCGGCGAAACGCGCGCTCGACACGCACGGGTTCGGCATGGCCTCGGTGCGGTTCATCTGCGGCACGCAGGACCTGCACAAGGAGCTCGAGGCCAAGATCGCGGCGTTCTTCGGGCAGGAGGACGCGATCCTCTACGCGGCGTGCTTCGACGCCAACGGCGGCTTGTTCGAACCGCTGGTCGACGAGCACGACGCGGTGATCTCCGATGCGCTCAATCACGCGTCCATCATTGACGGCGTGCGCCTGTGCAAGGCGAAGCGCTATCGCTACGCCAACGCCGACATGCAGGACCTCGAGGCGCAACTCAAGGCCGCGGACGCCGCCGGCGCCCGCACCAAACTCATCACCACGGATGGCGTGTTTTCGATGGATGGCGTGGTCGCCCCGCTCGACCGCATTACCGAACTGGCGCGGCGTTACGGCGCGATGGTGCACATCGACGAATGCCACGCGACCGGGTTTCTCGGTGCGACCGGGCGTGGTTCGGCGGAAGTGCACGGCGTGCTGGATCGCATCGACATCGTCACCGGAACACTGGGCAAGGCGCTGGGTGGTGCGGTCGGCGGTTTCACCACCGCACGCGCCGAGGTCATCGAGATGCTGCGGCAGCGCTCGCGACCGTATCTCTTTTCGAACTCACTGCCACCGCCTGTCGTCGCGGCTGGCATCGAGGTGTTCGACATGCTCGCGGGAGCCGGGGCGCTCCGCGACCGGCTTGCGGCGAACACGCGCTACTTCCGGGAACAGATGCTCGCCGCGGGCTTCGAGATCAGGCCGGGCGACCACCCGATCTGCCCGGTCATGTTGCACGACGCCGAACTGGCCCAGCGCTTCGCCGCGGCCCTGCTCGATGAAGGCATTTACGTCATCGGCTTCTTCTTTCCGGTCGTCCCCAAGGGCCAGGCGCGTATCCGCACGCAGATGTCGGCAGCGCACACGCACGAGGATCTCGAAAAGGCCGTCGCGGCCTTCATCAAGGTGGGGCGGGCACTGGGCGTCGTCGCGCAAACCTGAGAGACAGGCGGGTTCGATTACGCGAACGCGGCGACTTCGGTGGGGGTGAGGTGTCGCCATGCGCCTTTGGGCAGGTCGCCGAGGGCCAGTGATCCGATGGCCACCCGGATCAGGCGCAGTACCGGCAGGTCGGCGCTCGCGAGCATGCGGCGGATCTGGCGATTGCGCCCGCCGTGCAGCACGATCTCGAGCCAGGCGGTCTTGCCGCCGCTGCGCAGCATGTCGATCGAATGCGCAACCAGCGATTCGCCCTGGTCCAGCACGCCGGTCCGCAGTGCTGCGACCTGATCCGCAGTCGGCACGCGCCCGACCTGCACGCGATACGTCTTCGCCACGCGAGCCTCCGGAGCCGTGATGCCGGCGGCCCACTCGGAATCATTGCAGAGCAGCAGCAGTCCTTCGCTCGCGCGATCCAGGCGACCCACGGGTGCGACCCGCGGCAACCCATGGCCCTCGAGACACCGGAACACCGTCTCGCGCGCGTGTTCGTCGCGTGCCGTCACGATGAGGCCACGCGGTTTGTTGAGCATGAGGTAACAGCGCGAGCCAACGACGAGTGGCGCTCCGTCGACGGTCACGCTTCCTCGCTGCGTGGCTTCGACCGGATACTCGGGATCGAGCACGAGGCGCCCATCGAGCTCAACGCGTCCGGCGCGAACCATGAGCTCCGCGGCGGTGCGGGAGCACAGTCCCGCCTTGCTGATGACACGCGCAATGCCGAATCGCGTCGCACTGTGTCGAGGCGTTCCGGAACTTTGCGGCGGCTTGCGGATCGACATCGTTGCATCGTGACATGCAAGGTCAGCTGTCTCGACGTGACTTGCGCACGCCGCCCGGGGCCGGCACGATTCGCCCGCGGGCCCGACCGGGTCATCCTCACCTATCATTCAGCGCCGCTTCACGAACGTGTCACGGCGCTCAGGACACTCTTTGCCCCATGAATTCAGACCTTTCCGACGCCACACTCGCCGTCGACATGACTGCGGGAGTCGATGCCGCGGCCGACGAGCCAAGCCCGTTGCGGAATCCTGGTGCGACGGCTCACGTACCGCACTGGAAGCGTGGACTCATCGCTCTCGTGCGTTGGTTCGACTCCGGCGTGGTGCAGGAGACGCACGCGCAGGACCAGGCGGCCAGCGACGAGCGCATTGCGTGGCTGCGCGTGCTGCCGTTCGCGGGCATGCACCTCATGTGCCTTGGCGTGATCTGGGTCGGCTTTTCCTGGTTCGCGTTCTGGACGGCGGTGGTGCTGTACGCGGTGCGCATGTTTGCGATCACCGGTTTCTATCATCGCTATTTTTCGCACAAGTCGTTCCGCACCTCGCGACCCGTGCAGTTCATCTTCGGCGTGCTCGGCGCAAGTTGCGTGCAACGCGGGCCTCTCTGGTGGGCCGCGCACCATCGCAACCACCATCGTCACGCGGACACCGAGCTCGACGTCCATTCGCCGGGCCTGCGTGGTTTTTTCTGGAGCCACATGGGCTGGTTCCTGACGGATGCGGGTTTCAGGACGGATCACAAGTCGATCCCGGACCTCATGAAGTTTCCCGAACTGCACTGGCTCGACCGTCTCGACACGCTGGTACCGATCGCGCTCGCCACCGGCCTTTTCCTGCTGGGCAACTTCCTCGAGCGCACCGCACCCGAGCTTGGAACCACCGGACCGCAACTGCTGATCTGGGGCTTCTTCATCTCCACCATCGTGCTGTTCCATTGCGCCGTGACGATCAATTCCCTGGCGCACCTGTTCGGATCGCGCCGTTTCGACACCAAGGACGACAGCCGCAACAACTGGTTCCTCGCGCTCATCACCTTTGGCGAGGGCTGGCACAACAACCACCACTTCTTCCCCGGCTCCGCGCGCCAGGGTTTCCGCTGGTGGGAGTTCGACCTGACGTACTACCTGCTCCGTGCGCTCGCCGCCGTCGGGATCGTGTGGGATCTCAAGCCCGTTCCCGAACACGCGCGCGGCGCGCGCTGACCGGCGGCCGGGCGATCGCATGCGCATCGCCGTCGTCGGCTCCGGTATCGCGGGCCTCGCCACCGCGTGGCTGCTGGGCGACCAGCACGAGGTAACGCTGTTCGAAGCGGACGATCGCCTCGGCGGGCACACCGACACGCACGTGGTGCGCACGCCAAGCGGCGAGTGGCGCGTCGATTCAGGATTCATCGTCTGCAACCGGTCGCACTATCCGCTGCTGTTCCGCATGTTCGACCAGCTGGGCGTCGCGACCCAGCCCACGGTGATGACCTTTTCCGCGCAGGACGAGGCACGCGGCCGCGAGTACAACGCCGGCAGCCTTGCAGGCCTGCTGTTCCAGCCGCGCAACCTCGTCGCTCCCTGGTTCTGGCGCATGCTCGCGGACATTGCGCGGTTCTACCGCGAGGCCCCGCGGCTGCTCGAGCGCGCCGACGCCGGTCCCACGCTTGGCGAGTTCCTGGATGCGGGCGGATACTCCGACGTGTTCCGCGAGCAGCATCTGGTCCCGATGGCCTCGGCGCTGTGGTCGACGCCGACGGCACGCGTCCCGGAGTTTCCGGCGCGGTACCTTGCGCAGTTCATGGCCAATCATTCGATGCTGCAGATCACCGGCCGGCCGGAGTGGCTCGCGGTCGCGGGCGGTTCGTCGCGCTACATCGATGCGATCCAGCGCGCGTGGCGCGTGGATGCGCGCATCGGCGACGCCGTGCGCTCCGTGCGCCGCGAGACCGACGGTGTGCGCATCGCGTCGGCCTCCGGAGAGCACGCTTTCGACCACGTGGTGCTCGCCTGCCATGCCGACCAGTCCCTGGCGTTGTTGGGCGACGCTTCGGCGGCGGAGCGGGAAGTGCTGGGGGCATTTGAATTCCAGCGCAACGAAACGCTGCTGCATACCGACACGAGCGTGCTGCCACGCAACCGCAAGCTGTGGGCCGCATGGAACGCGCATATCCCAAGTAATCCCCTGGCGCCCGCCAGCGTCAGCTACTGCATGAACATCCTGCAGGCACTGGCCGCGCCCGAGACGTTCTGCGTCACGCTCAATCGCACCGCCGCAGTGGATCCAGCCAAGGTCCTGGCGCGGCGCAATTACTCGCATCCCCTGTTCACCCACGCAAGTGTTGCGGCGCAGGCGCGCAAGGCCGAGATCCAGAACGTCAACCGCACGTCGTTCGCGGGTGCGTACTGGGCCTGGGGTTTCCACGAGGACGGGATGCGCAGCGCGGTGGACGTCGCGCGCGGCCTCGGTGTCGAATGGGCATGAGCCGGATCGCGCTGCCTGTGGAGACTGGCGCTTCGTTGCCGGACGCAATGCCGTCAGCGGTGCGGGCGAGTGACGCTCACGCCGATACCAGCGCAGTGTTTCGCGGCACCATCCGTCACCGCCGCCATCGGCCGTTTCCCCACGCGTTCACGTACAGCGTATTCCACGTCTACCTCGACCTCGCCGACATCGATGACGCATTCAAGGGTCGCTGGTTCTGGGCGGTCGACCGGCGCAACATCGCCGAGTTCCGGCGCAGCGATTTTTTCGGGGACGCGTCGAAGCCCCTCATCGATGAAGTCCGGAACGCCGTCGCGGCGGCCTGCGGACGACCCTTCACCGGCCCGGTGCGACTGTTGACGCACCTGCGCATGTTCGGCCACGTCGCCAATCCCGTGAGCCTCTACTACTGCTTCGCAGAGGACGGCTCTACGCTCGAGGCCATCCTCGCGGAAATCACCAACACTCCCTGGGGCGAACGCCACGCCTACGCGCTCGACACGCGGAGGGCGCAACGTCGCGGCACGATTTTCGAATGGGACTTCAACAAGGCTTTCCACGTATCGCCATTCCTGCCCGTCGCAAGGCGCTACCGGTGGCGCATGCACGCGCCGGGAGAGGCGCTGCGCGTCAACATGGAAGTGTTCGACGGCGATGCACTCGACTTCGACGCCACCCTGGTGCTGGCGCGTGAACCCTTGAATGGTGGATCGCTGGCGCGGGCATTGCTCAACATTCCCTTCATGACGGCGAAGGTCACGGCGGCGATCTATTGGCAGGCGCTCAAGCTGAAGCTCAAGGGCGCGCACTACTTTCCGAAACCCGAACAGGCACCCGACGCATGAACGCCAACGCCATCGATCCCGCAGTGTCCAAGGCACCGGCAGTGGGCGGCAACCTCTGGTTCCGCAAGCGGCTGCTCGCGCAGATCGAGCGACTTCGCGATTGCGAAATCGTGTTTCATGACGCGCTCGGCGCGACCAGGGTCGGTATACCCGCCACGAAACCGGACGATACACTGCGCGTCAACGTGCGCGTGCTCGACCACGAGTTCTATCGGATCCTCGCGCTCGGCGGCAGCGTGGGTGCGGGAGAGGCGTTCCGCGACGGGCTCTGGACCTGCGACGACCTCGTGGCGCTGGTGCGCGTTTTCGTGCGCAACCGCGACAATCTCGACGCGATGGAGACCGGCCTTGCCCGTGTCGGCGGCGCGATGCTGCGCGGTTACCACACGCTGCGTCGCAATACGCGCGTAGGCGCGCGGCGCAACATCTCCGAGCATTACGATCTCGGCAACAAACTGTTCCGGTTGTTCCTGGACGACAACCTCATGTACTCGAGCGCGATCTACGCTGACCCCGGCGAGTCGCTCGAAGTCGCGTCACGCCGCAAGCTCGAGCGCATCTGCACGAAGCTGGACCTGAAACCGGGCATGCGCGTCGTCGAGATCGGCACCGGCTGGGGCGGATTCGCGCTGCACGCGGCGAAACATCACGACGTACACGTCACGACCACCACGATCTCGCAGGAGCAGTTCGACCTGGCGGTGGCGCGTGTGCGCGAAGCCGGGCTGTCGGATCGCATCAGCGTGGTGATGCACGACTTCCGCGACCTCGAGGGGCGTTATGACCGACTCGTGTCCATCGAGATGGTCGAGGCGATCGGCGCGAAGTTGCTCGACGCGTACTTCGCGAAGATCGCCGGACTGCTGGCCGACGACGGGCTGGCCCTCGTGCAGGCCATCACCATCGAGGACCATCGCTATCAGCAGGCCCTCGAGAGTGTGGATTTCATCAAGCGCCATGTGTTCCCGGGCTGTTTCATTCCCTCCATCTCGGCGATGCTCGCCTCGCTCGCACGCGCCAGCAACCTGCGCCTTACCCACCTCGAGGACATCGGTCCGAGCTACGCGCTGACCCTTGCCGAGTGGCGACGCCGGTTCAATGCCGCGCAAGAGGAAGTCCGCGCGCTCGGCTATTCGGAGAATTTCGTGCGGCTGTGGAATTACTACCTCGCCTACTGCGAAGGTGGATTTCGCGAACGTTCCATCGGCGACGTGCAGATGCTGTTCGCCAAGCCCGGCAACCGGCGTGCGCAGTTCCTGCCCGACCTTGGAGCCGCTTCGTGCATAAGGTGATCAACGCCGTGCTGTTCCAGCTCGCCTGGTTCGGCTTCGTCGCGGGTGCCGCGCGCAACATGGCGTGGCTCGGGCTCATCCCCCTGGTATTGCTTGCGGGTCATGCGCTGCGCGATCCAGCCACGCGCCGCGCAGACCTGCTACTCGGGTTGGCGGCACTGGCGATCGGGCTGGTGCTCGACGGAAGCTTCGCCCGCGCCGGCCTGCTCGTCTACGCCGACGCCGAGGCATCGCTGCTCGGCGCGCCCGGTTGGATTCTCGCCATGTGGCTGGCTTTCGCATGGACACTCAACCATTCCCTCGCCTACCTGCAGAAGCATCTCGGAATTGCAGTTGCGCTCGGCGTCGTGGCCGGCCCCTTCAGCTACTACATCGCCGGTCGCGCGTGGGGTGCGCTCGAGTTCACCGGCGACGCGCGGATGACCCTCGTCTTGCTTGCGATAGCCTGGGGTTTGGCAACCGGCGCGCTGGTCCTGCTCGCGCGTCGACTGGCGCAACCTGCACTGACCACGCCGGTGACCGCATGAATTCTTCCGCGATCGGCATCGTGGCAATCGCCGCTGCCGCGGTGATGGCGCTCGCCTGGCTGCGCCAGACGCGCACGCTCAATGCGGGCTGGGTTGACGTGATCTGGGCATCGATGACGGGTGCCGCGGCGATCTGGTACGGCGTCAGCGGGGAAGGCGCGCTGATACCGCGCGCATTGACCGCGCTGCTCGGTGGACTCTGGGGATTGCGCCTCGCCGTGCATCTGGGCCGCCGGCTCCGCGGTGCACCCGAAGACAGCCGCTACGCCTCGATGCGCGAGCGCACCAACGGCAACCAGCGCGCGTTCGTCGTCATGTACGCCATCCAGGCCATCCTCGTGGTGGTGTGTTCCCTGCCCTTCTTTGCGAGTGCCGCCAATCCGGTCGAAGGCTTCACGCCCTGGGTCATCGCCGCCATCGTCGTCTGGATCATTGCGGTAGGCGGCGAGTCGGTGGCGGATGCCCAGCTCGCGCGCTTTCGCGCTGCGCCGGCGAACAAGGGTCGCGTCTGCGACGTCGGGCTCTGGCAGTACTCGCGGCATCCCAATTATTTCTTCGAGTGGCTGCACTGGTTCACGTATGCATTGCTCGCGATCGGGTCGCCCATCCAGTGGCTGGCCTGGCTCGGTCCCGTGCTCATGTTCCTGCTCGTGTACTTCGTGAGCGGCGTCCCGTTCGCCGAACGGGCCTCGTTGCGCTCGCGCGGTGACGCTTACCGCGAATACCAGGCGCGCGTCTCGAAGTTCCTCCCGTTGCCTCCCAAACGCGACGCCGTGTCGCCCCGCTAGGAATCCATGTCACTCATCGAACTTGCCGAGCGCGGCCACCTTCCGGACGCTCTCATCCGCCATGGCATGCGCAAACTCTGCGCGCAGCGCCTCCGCGACGAACGCGCGCACGACGTCGAAGGCGCGCACCAGCGCCTGCGCGACGGATTGCGCACGCTGCGCGCCAGCGCGGTCGCCATCGAGACGGCCGCCGCCAACGAACAGCACTACGAATTGCCCCCGCGCTTCTTCGAGCTGTGCCTTGGGCCGCGCCTCAAGTATTCCTCCTGCCTGTTCCCGCGCGGTGACGAGACGCTGGCCGAAGGCGAAGAGGCCATGCTCGCGCTGTACGGCGAACGTGCCGAGCTGGCCGACGGCCAGGCAATCCTCGAACTCGGCTGCGGCTGGGGCTCGCTCACGTTGTGGATGGCGGAACGGTTCCCGCAGTCGAAGATCACCGCGGTGTCGAATTCGCGACCGCAACGCGAGTTCATCGAAGCGCGCTGCAGCGCGCGCGGCCTGACCAACGTGCACGTGATCACCGAGGACATCAATCGCCTGGAACTGCCGGCAGCGGCGTTCGACCGCTGCGTCTCGATCGAGATGTTCGAGCACATGCGCAATTACGAAACGCTGCTCGCACGCGTCGCGGTCTGGCTGAAGCCCGGTGCCAAGCTGTTCGTGCACATCTTCTGCCATCGCAACGTGCAGTACCCGTTCGAGGTCGAAGGCGAAGACAACTGGATGGGTCGCTACTTCTTCACCGGTGGACAGATGCCGTCGTTCTCGACGCTGCTCAACTTCCAGCAGCAACTCGTCATCGAGGACAACTGGCAGGTGTCCGGGCGGCACTACCAGCGCAGCGCCGAACTCTGGCTCGAACGCCAGGACGCCGCGCGCGACGAAGTGCTCGAAGTGCTGCGCGGGGCGTACGGCGACGCCGCGCCGATATGGAACCAGCGGTGGCGCATGTTCTGGATGGCCTGCGCCGAACTGTTCGGCTATGCCGACGGCAACGAATGGATCGTCGGGCACTACCGCTTCGTCAAGCGCTGAGGCACCCGAGCTCGTCGCCGAGCCTCCTTCCTTCCGCGGGCGCATCTCTGGCTCAGTCGCGGTTTCGCCACGACCATGGAGAGCGGGTTACGCCCGCACATCCGAGGCGTAATCCAAGTACGTCCCGAATACGGGGAATAACCTCGCGCCCGCTGACATCGGCGGTGCGTGCGTTCGCGCCAACTGACTGTCGCGTCGAGAGTTTTCCACTTGGCGCCGGCTGCCTCACGTTGGCATACTCCGCGCAACACCCCGTCTCCGGGGTCTACATCAAGTTAGCCCGCATGAAATACGACGATGCTTCGTGGCACCACGGCGGCGAGTTCCCCGCCGACTTACAGCCCGAAGCCGGCGCGACTCACACCGGCATGTACGTGGCCTGGGCGCTGCTTTCCGGCTTGGCGGGAGAAATTCACGTCGAAGACTTCCCGGGGGACATTCCCAAGCTTGAAAGCCGCATCCTTACTCCCGGCTCGTTCTTCCTCGAAGCCTGCGATGGGAAGTTCACGGATGAAGACCTGAACGATGAAGGTAATGCTTTCACGCGCACCTACTTTGATTTCGAGAAGGGGCAAACACTACGGACTACGAGCGCACACTTGGCGATCAATTACCCGAAAGCTCCAGTGGTCTCTACTACGCCGCCGACACATGGGAGAATTTCGACAGATTAAAGCTTGTCCTTGATCAACGACTGATGGAGTGGCGCGCAAATGCGGGCTAACTATGTGTTCAAGCCGACCGCCGAACTCTCCTCATTTGTTTCCTGTCGCTGCTCGCGCGGCGGCGGCTTAGCTCGGCGTTAGACCGCGGGAGCAGGTACATGGCTACTGGCCAAGACTTCGTAGAGTTCGTCGCGGAACAGGTCGGCTTAGGTAGCCGCATCACGTTCAAGAAGATGTTCGGTGAATACGCGCTCTACCTAGACGGCAAAGTGGTCGCTCTCGCGTGCGACAACAGTCTCTTTATCAAGCCATCGGCCGCGGCGGCTGCGCTCGCTCCAGGTCTGCCGCTGCGCCCGCCGTATCCAGGAGGAAAAGATTATCCCGTGGCTGACGAGCTGCTAGACGACACTGATACGCTTCGCCGTCTTATCACCGAAACCGCCGCGCTCATGCCCGCACGAAAGCCCGCTAAGGCTCCAAAGAAAAGATCCGGCGGGCAACCCACTGGGGCCGCGGTCTAACAATTTGTCCAATCCGATGCCGCTTCGCGGCGCGGCTTAATTCAGTCGTTATGCCGCTTAGAAATCTTGTGGGATGCTGGTGGCATGAAGATCGTCGAGGTGCTCGAGATCCTGCAAGCCGATGGCTGGCGTCTCGTACGGCAGAAGGGCAGTTGACCTGAGACGAATCGTGTAGCCAAACGGATTGTGAGTTCTCTTACCCTTCAAGGCGAGGAGAACTACATGAAGAAGCGTCACAGCGAGGAACAGATCATCCGGATCCTGCGCGAGGCCGAGGCCCGTGAGGTGCCAATCAGGGACGTGT
>JBBSLL010000014.1:0-60402 GCA_038255255.1 Lysobacterales bacterium | reverse complement strand
TTGTCGGTGAGCGGGCCATAGGCGTCGAGCGCGACAATCATGCCGGCCATCGACAGCAGCGCGGTGGCGGCGATGGCAATGCCGTACAGGCCACCGAGATCGAACGCACCCCAGATGGAGGCGCACACCGCCAGCACCGGCAGCGCGGTCGACTTCATCGACACGCCGAGTCCCGAGATGATGTTGGTGCCGTGGCCCGTGGTCGAGGCCTGCGCGACGTCGCGCACCGGCTTGTACTGCGTGCCGGTGTAGTACTCGGTGATCCACACGATGGCGCCGGTCAGCGCCAGGCCGATCAGCGAGCAGAGCCAGATGTTCATCGCGCCGAATGGCGAGTCGGACATGAGCTCCATGGTGATCGGATAGAACGCCACCGCCGCGAGCAGCGCGGAAACGATGACGCCGCGATACAGCGCGCCCATGATCGAGCCGCCGGCCTTCACCTTCACGAAGAACGCGCCGATGATCGAGGCGATGATGGAGCCGCCGCCCAGCACCAGCGGATACAGCACGGCGTTGGTGCCGACCTCCGAAATCATCAGGCCGCCGAGCAGCATCGTCGCGATGATCGTCACCGCATAGGTTTCGAACAGGTCAGCCGCCATGCCCGCGCAGTCGCCGACGTTGTCGCCGACGTTGTCCGCGATCACGGCCGGATTGCGCGGATCGTCCTCGGGAATGCCGGCTTCGACCTTGCCGACGAGATCGGCGCCGACATCGGCACCCTTGGTGAAGATGCCGCCGCCGAGGCGCGCGAAGATCGAGATCAGCGACGAGCCGAAGGCAAGGCCCACCAGCGCGTGCAGCGCGTCGGCCTGCGCCACGCCCATGCGCAGCAGGATCGCGTAATAGCCCGCGACGCCTAGCAGGCCGAGGCCCACCACCAGCATGCCGGTGATCGCGCCGCCGCGGAACGCCACGTCCATCGCGGGGCCGATGCCACGGCGGGCGGCTTCAGCGGTGCGCACGTTGGCGCGCACCGACACGTTCATGCCGACGTAGCCCGCGCCACCCGACAAAATTGCGCCGATCGCAAAGCCGATCGCGCTGTACCAGTCGAGGAAGATGCCGACCAGTGCGAAGAGAACGACACCGGCAATCGCGATCGTCATGTACTGGCGGTTGAGGTAGGCGCGCGCGCCCACCTGGATGGCGTCTGCGATCTCGCGCATGCGCTCGTTGCCGGCGGGTTGCGCCAGGATCCAGCGCGACCAGACCACGCCGAACAGGATCGCGAGCACTGCGCTCGCCATCGACAGCATCAAACCGTATTCCTGCAACATGCCTGCTCCCCGGGGAATTTGTGGATCGTGGTCGTCGGCGGCCTCGAGGGCCGCGAACCGCCGCGCGTTGTATCACACGGCCTGCGCCCGGGCGACCTTGCGCGCTGCCCGGCTTGACTGTAGGAACCCTCGCGCAACGGGTTGTGGAGCCCGTGCCGCGGCGACAGACTGGGCCCATGGCCGCGATCGTCCTGACCTACCACTCGGTGAATCTGCTCGGGCACGACTATGCGCGCAACGACCACGTCGCGCTCGCCTCCGACCTCCGGGCGCTCTCGGCCGCAGGCTGGGCAATCCGACCCCTGGCCGGGCTGGTCGAGGCGTGGGCGCTGGGCGAGCTCGGGTCCGGCAACTACGCGGCGCTGACTTTCGACGACGGCTGCCTGCTCGACGCACGCGACGCCGTGCACCCCACCCTCGGCGCGCAGCGCTCGTTCCTCAACCTGCTGCGTGATTTCGCTCAGGCCCACCCCGGTGTCCAGCCAGGGCTGCACGCCACCAGCTTCGTGATTGCGTCACCGGACGCGCGCGCCGAGCTCGACCGGCGCGACTACATGTCCCTCGACTGGTGGGGCGACGACTGGTGGAGCGAAGCGCAGGCTTCCGGCCTCATGGACATCGAGTCGCACAGCTGGGACCACAACCACACTTCTCTCGAGCACACCGCGATGCAGGGGCCGCGCCGCTTCGATACGCTCGCCACCCGCGACGAGGCGCGTGCCGAGATCGAGCAGGCCAACGATCACATCGCCGCGGTCAACGGCCGCGCGCCGCGGTTTTTTGCGTACCCGTGGGGTCAGGTGAGTCCCTACCTCGCCGGCGATTACTTTCCGAACGAATCGGCGGCCCACGGATTGCGCGCGGCGTTCACCACCGAGCCCACGGCGCTGGACACCGCGCGCGACAGATGGCGCCTGCCACGCTTCGTATGCGGCGAGCACTGGCGCTCCGCCGAGGATTTTGCCGCGCTGATTGCCGCGCATTCGACGGAAATGCTGCCGACGTGACCGATCCCCTGCCGACGACCTTCATCCTGCCCGCAACCATCGCGGATTTCATCTCCATCAGCGTGGTCGATGACGGCCCGTTCTTCATCGATGGATTGTTCCGCCGGAGCTTCGCCAGCGAAGCGCCGCGTGTACCCGACCACGTGGTGGCGTTCGCACGCGCAGGCGAACTCCTGCAACCCGTCAGCTACCTGCATATGCATCGACTCGGCGACATGGTGCTCGTCGGCGGGCTCTGCACCGACGGCGAGGCGTTGCGCGGGCTTGCGCCGGACCAGCAGCAGGCGCTCCGGGCCGCAGGCGGCATCGGTCTCAACATGCTGCGCTACGGCTTCGCGCGCTTCGCGGATACCGCGGCGCACGTCGGCTACTGCGGCGACGCGCGCGCGTTCGAAATCGACATGCAGGCGGGATTCCGCACCACGCAGCACCAGTACCTGCTGATCCATACTCCGCGCCCGCTTGCGCCCGAAAAAGAGGCGGACATCATCGCCCGCGCCCACGCGCTCGGCCCGTTCTGAGTGTTGTTGCCTTCTCCCCGTGTCAACGGGGAGAAGGTGGCGCGCAGCGCCGGATGAGGGGCTGCTTGGGACCCGCGACTGCCCCTCATCCGCCCTTTGGGCACTTTCTCTCCGCGAGCTGGGAGAAGGGGGAGCGCGTGCCTCGCATGGTTGCCTGCCTTGCTCCGCTGCCGTTGCGCGCGATTTACTTGTCGTTGATGGCGTACGGCGGCAGGAGCGGTTCGACCAGTCGATTGGCGAGCGTGACGTACTTGGGCAGGCCGCGCGTCCGGTCGTACGGGGGCGTGTCCTCGCCGCGGATCAGTGGCTCGAGGTAGCGCCGCGCCGCAGTCGTGATGCCGTAGCCGTCCTTGCGGATGAAATTGGCCGGCAGTTTTTTCTCGCGATTGGCGATGTCGTGCAATGGCGCGGGAGCCACCCGCCACCGATACGGCGAATCGCGCAGCCGTTCGATCACCGGCATCACCGCATTCGCGCCCGCCAGCGCCAGGTCCACCGCGGCCTCGCCCACGGCCCACGCCTGCTCCGCATCGGTTGCGGAGGCCAAGTGCCGAGCGGAGCGCTGCAGGTAGTCCGGCAAGGTCCAGTGCACCTTGAAGCCGAGCTTGCTGCGCACTTTTTCCGCGAGCGAAGCCGCAACCCCTCCGAGCTGCGCGTGCCCGAACGCGTCGGTGCCACCGGCTTCCGCGACGAAGCGCCCGTCAGGCAGCCGAATGCCTTCCGACGCCACGACCACGCACCAGCCCACGCGGTCCACGGTTGCCTTCACACGCGCCAGGAACTCGGACTCGTCGAACTCGCGCTCCGGAAACAGGATGAGGTGCGGCGCCTCGTCCGGACCGACCCCGGCGAGTCCGGCGGCGGCTGCGATCCAGCCCGCGTGCCTGCCCATGGCTTCGTACACGAACACCTTGGTGGAAGACTCGGCCATGGCCCGCACGTCGAGCGCGGCCTCCTGCACCGACACGGCGGTGTACTTCGCCACCGATCCGAACCCCGGGCAGCAGTCGGTGACGGCCAGGTCGTTGTCCACGGTTTTCGGCACGCCCACGCAAGCAAGCGGATAGCCGAGCTCGGCGCTGATGCGCGACAGTTTGAGCGCCGTATCCGCGGAGTCGTTGCCGCCGTTGTAGAGGAAATAACGGATGTCGTGCGCGCGCAGCACGTCGATGACGCGAGCGTAGAGGTCGGGCTGCTTCTGCGGATCGCCGAGCTTGAACCGGCAGGAGCCGAAAGCCCCTCCCGGCGTGTGGCGAAGTGCCCGGACCGCGGCCGGGGTTTCGCGCCACGCGGCGTACAACTGCTCGCGCAAAACGCCCAGGATGCCGTTGCGCGCCGCGAGGACCCGCACGCCGCGACTTCGCGCCCGCGTCAGCACGGCGGCGGCCGTGGTGTTGATGACTGCGGTCACGCCCCCCGATTGCGCGTACAGCAGGTATCCGTGCTTCTGGCTGCGAATCGCCACGTTTATGCCCCTTGCGCGGCACCATGCCGCGGCTTCCTTGACTTGCGCCAAGCCCGAACGCTAGCGTTGCCGGCCTGTGTCTGGCAACCGCGCGTGCCCGCGACGCCTGTTTGGCACGCCCCGCCAAGGATCCTTTTGCTCATGCGTATCGTGTTGTTCGGCGCGCCAGGATCCGGCAAAGGCACCCAGGCGGCGCGGCTCAAGACAGCGTTGGGCGTGGCGCACATCTCCACGGGCGACCTGCTCCGCACCGAAGTCGCGGCCGGCACTGAACTTGGCCGGCGCGCAAAAGTCGTCATGGACCAGGGCAAGCTCGTCTGCGACGAGATCGTGCTGGGCATGCTCGAAAAGCGCGTTGCCCTCCCGGATGCGCAGCCCGGCTTCATCCTGGACGGCTATCCACGCAACCTGGCGCAGGCTGCCGCCCTCGAAGCCCTGCTGGAACGCCTCGGCAAGCCGCTCGACGCTGCGCTCTACCTTTACGTTGGGGAAGACCTGTTGTTCTCCCGGCTTGCAGGGCGAGCGCACGAGGAAGGGCGGCACGACGATCATCCCGAAACGGTGCGCGAGCGACTGCACGTTTACCGGGCGCAGACCGCGCCGCTGATTGCGCATTTCGGCGAACTCGGCCAACTGCACGAGATCGATGGCGTCGGCAGCGTGGATGAAGTCACCCAGCGCATCCGCCAGGCGCTGGAGCGCGTCCCGTCGAAAACCTGATCACCGCGCGCAAGGCCCGCTGACGCTGATGTCTTCTTTCGCGGAACTGCCGTCGATCGTGCGCGACCTGCTCGTGCTGCGTCGTGGGCCGCAGGACCTGCCGCATTCCGAGGCCCTGCTGGCGGGTCTGGCGGCAACCGCGATATTGCTCGAAGCGGTGCTGGGTACCCGCCTGCTGGGCGCAGGCGAATTTTCAGGTGCCGCACTCCGGGTCGGCGCGTCCGTGGGCGCGCTGCTCGGCGTGACCTGGCTGCTGCTGCGGCTGCATCAACGCGAGGCACGCTTCGTGCAGGCCGGCAGCGCCCTCATCGCCGTGGCGATACCGTTTGCGGTGATCACGGCGCTCATCCTGTCGATGGCGCTGCCGATCCCGAAAGACCGGGCCGCCATGACCGGCACCCAGATGCTTGCGGGCGTGCTCTCGCTGGCCGTCGTGGTGTGGCAACTACTGGTGCGGGGGCACATCTTCCGCCACGCCATGGACGTGCCGCTGGCGCGGGGCGTCACCCTCGCGCTCTCACTGACGCTGGCCGAATTGCTGCTGGCGATCGGCATTGCCCAGTTCGTCGGTCCGGCGACGCCTTGAAGCCAGCGCGTCCCCTGCAGTCATTGGACGAGGAGCCCCTCGATCTCCATGTGCTCGGGATCTGCGGCACCTTCATGGGTGGCGTCGCCGCGCTTGCCCGGGAGATGGGCCACCGCGTCGAAGGCAGCGATCGCGACATCTACCCGCCGATGTCGACGCAACTCGAGCGACTCGGCATCCGGCTGCACCAGGGTTATGCCGCCGCAAGCCTCGAACCCGCGCCCGACCTCACCCTCGTCGGCAATGCCTTGAGCCGCGGAATGCCCGCGATCGAGGCACTGCTGGAGCGGCGGCTCCCTTTCCGTTCCGGTCCGCAGTGGCTCGGCGAAGCAGTGCTCGCGCAGCGCCGCGTGCTGGCCGTCGCGGGGACGCACGGCAAGACCACGACGACCAGTCTGCTCGCGTGGATCCTCGAGGTGGCTGGCCGCGGGCCGGGCTTTCTCGTCGGCGGCGTGCCCGAGAACTTCGGCGTGTCTGCGCGCCTCGGTACCGGCATCGACTTCGTCATCGAAGCAGACGAGTACGACACCGCCTTTTTCGACAAGCGCTCGAAGTTCGTGCACTACGCGCCGCACATCGCAGTGCTGAACAACCTCGAGTTCGACCACGCCGACATCTTCGACAACGTCGCCGCGATCCAGCGGCAGTTCCACCACCTGCTGCGCATCGTGCCGGGCAACGGCTGCGTCGTCGTCAACGCCGAAGACGCCCGCCTCGCCGAAGTGCTGGCGATGGGCTGCTGGACACCGGTGGTCCGCTTCGCCATCGAGCCCGATGTAGACGCAGATTGGCACGCGCGCCTCGATGTCGAAGACGGCTCGCGCTTCACGGTGCTGCATTGCGGAGAGCCGGTTGGCCAAGTTACATGGGCGTTGCTGGGTCGCCACAACGTCATGAACGCGCTCGCCGCCGTGGCCGCAGCGGTAGCAGCGGGCGTGGCGGCAAACACCGCCATCGCTGCCGCGGCAACATTTCGCGCGCCGCTGCGGCGATTGCAGCTTCTGGCGGAGCGCGATGGCATTCGCGTATACGACGACTTCGCGCACCACCCCACGGCGATCGGGACGACGCTCGCGGCGTTGCGCGCGCACGGAGCACGTCGCATCCTCGTGGCTCTGGAGCCGCGCAGCGCCTCGATGCGCGCCGGTGCCCACCAGGAGGGTCTGCCGGCGGCCCTGGCTGCGGCGGATCACGTGTGGCTCGCACGCGGCCCGGGGGCTGAATGGGATGCAGCGGGCCTGCTCGCCGCACTTGCGGATCGTGGCCGGGTGAGCGGCGATACCGCTACGCTGCTGTCCGAACTGGCTGCGGAAGTCCGTGAAGGCGATGTCTGCGTTTTCATGAGTAACGGTGGATTCGACGGCGCGCCGCAACGTTTTGCGCAATGGCTGGTCCAAGAACGTCCGGGCACCCCCTAACCGAAGCACACGAGGAATCCACATGATGATCCAACTGCCTGCACGGCTGACCCTGGTCGCGGTTCTTGCGCTGGTGTTCGCGACCGGTTGCTCGCGAGACGAGCCCGAGAAAAAAGTGGTGGCACCGGCCGAGCCCGCAAAAACGGCGCCCCGTACGGCTCCGGCGACCCCGGTGCCGCCCCCGAACCACGAACCCTTCCCGCTTACGGTGCCACCGCCGTCCGGGCCGCACGAGGTGCTCGTCAAGGAAGCCCTTCCCGCGACCGGTCCCGTCGCGAATGACGAGGAAGCGTGGCGGGCCGGCGAAGCCGCCTTCAAGCACTACGCGTCCGTCAATGGATTCGGCGAGGAGGCGACCAAGTCGTTCTTCCTCAAGCACATCGCCAAAAATGACGATCACTACAGGCTGATGATGTTCGGCGTGCTGGCGGGCGGACCGCGCTACATCGCGGTCAAGGTGTATCGCGACGGCCGCACGGAAGTCCTGCCGGACGAGATGTAGACGGCACGACGGCAGCGACGAGCGGGCGAATGCTGCGCGAGGACGAACTTCCCCTCTTTCCGCTCTCGGCGGTGCTGCTGCCCGGATGCGCGATGGAATTGCGCATCTTCGAGCGACGTTATCTCGACATGATCGGGGAATGCGGGCGCGTGGGCCGGGGCTTCGCGATCTGCCTCATCCTCGAGGGCGTCGAAGCCGGCGCACCCGCGGTACCCGCGTCGATCGGTTGCGAGGCGGGAATCGAAGACTTCTGGACGCTGCCCGACGGCCTGCTGGGCATCCGGGTGCGGGGCGGCTCCCGCGTTCGCGTGACAGACGTGCGGGTCCGCGATAACGGATTGCTCATAGGGCGGGTGCTGCGCTTCCCCGACCCGGTGCCCCTGCCGTTGCCGCCCGAGTTCGGCTTGCTGGCAACACTGCTACGACGCATGGCGGACCGCGCCCAGGGCCCGCTCGGCTCCACGCCGGCCGCGAGTTTCGACGACGCGGAATGGGTGTCCTGGACGCTTGCGTGCGAGTTGCCGCTTGACGCGACCGAGCGGCAACTTCTGCTGCAGGAAGACGCCGTCCAGGCGCGACTGGAAACGCTGCTGCACTGGCTGCCCCGCTTTGCGGAGCCGTAACCGAAGGGGCCGGCTTCGTCCCACTCCGACCGAGCCCCTACAATGGTGGGCTTTACGCAGACAAGCTGGGGTTCGATGTGGCTATCAGGATCGCGATCAACGGTTTCGGGCGCATCGGACGCATGGTGCTGCGCGCCCTGTACGAAACGGAGCGGGACGATGACATCGAGGTCGTCGCGATCAATGACCTAGGCGACGCCGCCACCAACGCGCACCTGACGCAGTACGACACCGCACACGGACGCTTCCCCGGCAAGGTCACCGTGGACGACGGCGACCTGGTGGTCAATGGCGACCGCGTGCGGGTGTGCGCCGAGCGCGACCCGTCGAAGCTGCCGTGGAAGGAACTCGACATCGATATCGTGCTCGAGTGCACGGGGCTGTTCACTTCGAAAGCCAAAGCCTCGGCGCATATCGCGGCCGGCGCACGCAAGGTGATCATTTCCGCCCCGGGCGACAAGGACGTGGACGGCACCTTCGTGTTCGGCGTCAATCACGACACGCTGGACGCCTCGCACGTGGTCATCTCGAACGCGAGTTGCACCACCAACTGCCTCGCGCCGATGGCCAAGGTCCTGCATGCCGCCGTCGGCATCGAGCACGGCCTCATGACCACCATCCACGCCTACACCAACGACCAGGTGCTGACCGACGTCTTCCATTCGGACCTGCGCCGCGCGCGCGCCGCAGCGCACAACCAGATTCCGGCCAAGACCGGAGCCGCCGCGGCGGTGGGGCTGGTACTGCCCGAACTCAACGGCAAGCTCGATGGATTCGCGATGCGCGTCCCGACAATCAATGTTTCAGTGGTGGACCTGACTTTCGTCGCCTCGCGACCCACCAGCGTCGACGAGATCACGGCTGCAATCCAGGCTGCCGCAGACGGTCCGATGAAGGGCATCCTCGGTGTCAACAGGGAGCCGCTGGTGTCGAGCGACTTCAACCACGATCCGCGCAGTTCGATCTACGACGCGACGCAAACGCGGGTCATGGGCGGGACCCTGGTGAAGGTGTTGTCGTGGTACGACAACGAGTGGGGTTTCTCCAACCGCCTGCTCGACATGGTCGAGGCCCTGCACGCCGCGAAGTGAGCAGGCGCACTCTCGCGCCGCATGCGTAGAGCGGAGCTGTGCTCCGCTTGCTGCTCGACGGCCTGAAGCCGAGCGCAGCTCGGCTCTACAAAGTCGCTGTCAACGCGCAGGCGCGGCGCAGGCGATCGCGGATCGCGAGCCAGGCATCGGTGCCCGGTGGCGCCTCGATGAGAATTGCATCGAAGCCGCCGGCGTCGAGTTCGCGCAGCGCCGCGTACATGCGTCGCGCGTAGGTTTGCGGCTCCGCCGGCAACGCAATTCCCTCGAATCCATCGGGCAAACTCCCGAGCGCCAGCACGCCGAGCCGCGCGGTCTCGCTTTGCAGGAGCGCCGCAGGGCGCGATCGCTCGCCTGAAGTGGTCCCGGCGTCGCGCCTTGCGGTGCTGCTACGTGCGAGAAGCGAGTCCACCCAGTGAGTCGGCGTGCGCGGTGCGTAATGGCTCTCGAGGCTTCCCGATACGCGCGGCGAGTCGACGTGGGCACCGCGCGCGAGGGATGACCCCAGCACGGCTTCGATTGCGTCCGGCGCCAGCATGCCGGGGCGCAGCAGGCGCGGCGTGGCACCGCTCAGGTCCACAATGCTGGACTCCACGCCGACGGTGCACGCGCCACCGTCGAGCACGACGGGCAACGCGTCGCCGAACTCGTCGCGTACGTGCGCGGCCGTAGTCGGACTGACGTGGCCGAACCGATTGGCGGAAGGTGCGACCAGTCCATCGCCGAACGCCTGCAACACCGCCTGCGCCACGGGATGGGCAGGCACGCGCAGTGCGATGGTCGTTTGCCCTCCCGTGACCGCGTCCAGCACCGCAGGGTGGCGTCGCAACACCAGCGTCAATGGACCCGGCCAGAACGCCTCGGCGAGTCGATATGCCGCCTCGGGAACGTCGACCGCCCATTCGATGAGCGGCAGCGCGGCAGGCAGGTGCACGATGAGCGGGTGGTCCAGCGGCCGGCCCTTGAGCGCGAACACGCGCGCGATCGCCTCGCGATTGCGTGCATCCGCGGCCAGGCCGTAAACGGTCTCCGTCGGCAGGCCGACCGCTTCGCCACGGCGCAGCGCATCCACCGCGCCATCGATATTCGTGCTGTCGTGCTGCGTGATCGCCATGTCCGGCATTGTAGAAGTGGGCACCACGGCGTTGTCTGTACTGCAATTGGCACGGTGCAGGTCGCGGCAGGGCTCGCGAGGTTGCGTCGCGCCGGCGACTCGCATTCAATGCGAGGCCCCACCGGGACGGCCAGACCATGACGATCCTGCGCATGAAGGATGTCTTACTCGAGAACCGGCGCGTGTTGATCCGGCAGGATCTCAATGTGCCCATCGAAGACGGACAGGTCACATCCGATCAGCGGCTGGTCGCTTCCCTGCCGACTCTGCGGCAGGCGCTCGACGCGGGCGCCGCCGTCATGGTCATGTCGCACCTCGGTCGCCCGACGGAGGGCCAGTGGAGCGCCGCCGATTCGCTGGCCCCGGTTGCGTCGCGCCTCGGCGAACTGCTGGACCGCGACGTTCCGCTGGCACGCGACTGGCTCGACGGAATCGCGGTGGCACCGGGCGAGCTCGTGCTGCTCGAGAACTGCCGCATGAATGTCGGCGAGGCCAAGGACGATCCGGCCCTCGCCGCGAAGTATGCGGCGCTGTGCGATGTGTTCGTCATGGATGCGTTCGGCACCTCGCATCGCGCGCAGGCGTCCACGCACGGGGTGATCCGCGCGGCACGGGTGGCCTGCGGCGGGCCCCTGCTGATGGCCGAGCTCGACGCACTCGCGCGGGCACTCGGCGCCCCCGCCCGTCCCGTGCTGGCGATCGTCGGCGGCGCCAAGGTGTCGACGAAGCTCGCGTTGCTCGAAAGCCTCCTCGCGAAAGTCGATGGGCTGATAGTAGGGGGCGGCATCGCCAACACCTTCCTGGCCGCAGCCGGCTTTCCCATCGGCCGCTCGCTGGTCGAACGCGACCTCATCGAGACCGCGACGCGCATCCTTGGCGAGGCGCGACGCCGCGGCCTGGACTTGCCCCTGCCGACCGATGTGGTGGTGGCCACCGAATTCACGGGCACCGCCGCGGCGACCGTCAAGCCGGTCGCGGCTGTCGGCGACGACGACATGATCCTCGACATTGGCCCGGAGACTGCCAGGCGCTATGCCGCTTCCATCGGCGCCGCCGGAACCGTGGTCTGGAACGGCCCGGTGGGCGTGTTCGAGTTCGAGGCATTTGGCGCCGGTACGCGCTCCATCGCGGAGGCGATTGCCTCGAGTTCCGCATTCTCGATCGCCGGGGGCGGAGACACGCTCGCCGCGGTGGAGAAGTATGCCGTCGAGGAGGGCATCGACTACATCTCGACGGGCGGCGGCGCGTTCCTGGAATTCCTCGAGGGCCGGGAGTTGCCTGCCGTCACTGCGCTCGAGGCCCGGGGCGATAACGGGAGCAGGGGTTAGACTGCACGGACGCACCATGCATCACGGTGGACCGACACAAACGAGGGGGGAGAGCACGATGGACGTCAACAAGCTGATCGAGCGCGCCAAGAACATCCTGGTGACACCGAAGACCGAGTGGCCGGTGATCGCGACCGAAACCACCACCGTCGCGGACATCTACAAGGACTACGTGGTCTGGCTGGCTGCCATCGGGCCCATTGCGGCCCTGATCGGTCAATCAATTTTCGGCATTTCCATCCCGTTCGTCGGCACCATTCGTCCCGCGATGGGTTCGCTCATCGCCACGGCAGTCCTGACTTATATCGTCAGCCTCGCCATGGTCTACGTGGTCGCGCTGGTCTGCAACGCACTCGCGCCCACCTTCGGCGGCGAAAAGAATTTTATCCAGGCGCTCAAGCTCGCCGCCTACGGATACACGGCCGCATTTCTCGCCGGCATCTTCGGCATCGTGCCGCAGCTCGCGATCCTCGGGTTGCTGGGGCTTTACTCGTTCTACCTGATCTATCTCGGGCTGCCGCACCTCATGCGCAATCCCGAAGACAAAAGCGTCGTCTACATGATCACGATCGGGGTGGTCGGCATCGTGCTGACCCTGATCCTCGGCGCGCTGGTCGGCGGCATCACCGCGGCGAGCATGGGCAGCAGCCTGGCGGGCGCGGCTGCGCCGGGCGGCGATACGTTTGAAGCGGACCCCGACTCCCCGCTCGGCAAGTTGACTGCGATGGGCGCGCAGATGGCCGCCCAGGGCGAGAAGATCGAAGCCGCCAACAAGGCGGCGGAAGCTGCCGCGGCGTCGGGCGATCCGGAGGCGGCCGCGAAGGCGAGTGCGGCGGCGATGGCAGCGGCGATGGGCGCGCTTGCGGGCGGCAAACCCGGCGTGCGCGCACTCGCTCCGGATGCGTTGAAACCTTATCTGCCGGAAGCGATGGCCGGCATGCCACGGACGTCACTGCGTGCATCGCGCAACGCCGCGATGGGCATGGAAGTGTCCACCGCAACCGCCAACTACGGTGGCGGCGATCGCAGCCTCGAAGTGGAGATCGTCGACATGGCGGGCGCGCCGAATTTCCTGGCGTTCGCGGGACTCGCCGGAATCGAATCCGAAAACGAGACCGATACCCGCGTCGAGAAGTCCTACCAGCGCGACGGCACGTGGATGATGGAGAGCTGGGACAAGGACGGCAGCAGCAGCGAGTTCCAGACGGCCATCGACGACCGTTTCATGATCAAGCTGCGTGGCACAGGCATCGACATTGCGACGCTCAAGAACGCAGCCGGCGATCTCGATCTCGCGGGCCTGGCCAACACACCCGACGCTTCGTAGCCCGCGTGGTGGTGCCGGGCGTCAGGTCGCTGGCGCGACCTGACCTACGAAGCATCGCCGGCTTCGCCAGCACCCCTGACGCTGCGTAGTTCGTGTAGGTCAGGTCGGCTCTGCCGACCTGACGCGTGTGCTACGGCAGATCGAAGAGCAACACGCTCGCATCGCGCGTTGCGCGCACGCGCAGTTCGGTCTCCTCGCTGACCGCGGCACCATCACCTGCAACCAGCGGTACACCGTTGAGTTCGAGCTCGCCATCGACGACCTGGAGCCACGCGCGCCTTCCGGGTGCCAACTCGTAGTCGAGCGGCGTGTCGCGCGCGACATCCGCGACGAACACCCGCGCATCCTGGCGGATGGGCAATGCCCCGTCTGCCCCTTCCGGCGCCGCCACGAGGCACCACCGGCCGGCTCGCAGCGCGGGCGGGAAAGATCGATCGGCGTATGCGGGCGGTGCGTTCAACACGCCGGGCTGGATCCACACCTGCACGAAGCGGACCGGAGCGTCGGCGCTGGCGTTGAATTCGCTGTGCCGGACCCCGTGCCCGGCGCTCATCCACTGCACATCGCCCGTGTTGAGCGTGGCGCCGGACCCCACGCTGTCGCGATGCGCGAGCGCTCCGTCGACCACGAAGCTCAGGATCTCCATGTTGGCGTGCGAATGCGGGGCAAAGCCCGCCCCGCCCCGCACCACGTCGTCGTTGATGACGCGCAGCGGGCCGAAGCCCATCTGCGCCGGATCGTGGAAGTCGCCAAACGAAAACGAATGGCGGCTCTCGAGCCAGTTCGTGCGCGTGGCTCCGCGCGCATCAGCGGGCCTGACTGCAATCATGGCTACATCCCCCCGGGGTGCGCGTTACCTGGCATCACGACTTCTTGGCGGCAGCCTTCTTGGCCTTGCGCTCGGCCCACGCCTTGGCCTCGATCGCTTCAGTCGTGATCCTGACGTCGACTTCATCGCTGACGTTCGGCGCGAACGCCCCGACACCGAAATCGGACCGCTTGAGCCTGGTCGTCGCGTCGAATCCGGCCGCCGGCGCCTTGGACATGGGGTGCGGGCCGACCAGGTTGATTTCCACGTCGAGCACGACCGGCCGGGTCTGCTCCTTGACGGTCAGGTCGCCCGTGACGCGCAGCTTGCCCTCGCCCGCCTTCTCGACTTTGGTGCTGACGAACGTGGCGTTCGCGTACTTGTCCGCCTCGAAGAAATCCTTGCTCCGCAGATGCTCGTTGAAGTCCGCGTCGTGCCCATCGAGCGCCCCGATGGGCAGGGTGACCTTGACCGAGGATTTCTCCGGCGCGTCCGCGTCGTACACGAGCGTGCCCTCTACGGCACCGAACGTGGCGGTCGGCGTGGACAGGCCGAAATGGCTCCAGCTCACATCGACCTGCGTGTGCGCCGGATCGAGGGTGTAGGTGACAGGGGCCGCGGACAGGGTGCCGGCGGTGGCGACCAGGGATAAGGCGGCGAACAGGCGGCACTTCTGCATGGAAATTTCCTCGGCAGGGATCATTCGATCCGGTTGACTTCGTCGAACGGGAACCGCGGCGAACGCGGGAACAGCTTGGATGCGTCACCGTGCCCCAAGTTCACCAGAAAGTTGGACCGCCAGGGCGTACCGGCAAAGTACGCCGCATCCAGTCGGGCATTGTCGAACCCGGACATCGGACCGCAGTCGAAGCCCAACGCACGTGCCGCCATCAGCAGGTACGCGCCCTGCAGCGTGCCGTTGCGGAAAGCAGTCTGCTCGATCTTGAGGGTCTTGCCAGCGAACCAGCTCCGTGCGCTCTGGTCATGCGGAAAGAGCTGCGGCAGTTTCTCGTAGAACTCGAGGTCATGCGCGACGATCACCGTAACCGGAGCGGCCATGGTCTTGGCGAGGTTACTTTCGTCGAGGAAGGGTTTCAGCTTTTCCTTGCCAGCTGGGCTCCGCACCCAGACGAAGCGCGCCGGACAACAGTTTGCGCTGGTCGGGCCAAACTTGAGCAAGTCGTAAATTGCGTGGATGTCCGCGTCGGACATCGGGTCCGGGTGCCACACGTTGTGGGTGCGCGCTTCCCTGAACATCGTGTCCAGGGTCGCATCCGGCAAGGGGGTCATTGGCATCGCGCGCGTCTCGAGACCAGTGCGGGGAGCGCGAATTCTAGTCCGCGCCACTGTGGTGCCATCGTGAGGAAATCGCTCCCCGCACTGCCCTCCTGCGCGACACCGTGCGACGGACCCAATACTCTCGGCGTTCCCGGGGAAGATCGAAGGGCTCGTGGCCAGCAAAGCCAATATGACGGCATGGGCCATCAGCGACGGCCGCGCCGGCAACCAGCGCCAGGTGCGGGCCCTGCTGCGCGCCTTGCACCTGGAAGCCCGCGAGTTCAGCGTGGCACTGGCAGCGCCCTGGCGCTGGTTAGCGCCGCATCTGCGCGGGCCCTGGCCGCTCGCGCTGCCCCGCGACATGCGAGACGCGCTTGGTGCCCCTCCTGCCCTGGTCGTAGGCTGCGGACGGTCCTCCGCGACCATCACGGCTTTGTTGCGCAAGCATGTGGATGGGTGCCGCGCGGTCCAGATCCTCGATCCGCGTATTTCGCCGGACCACTTTGACTGGGTGATTGCGCCGGCCCACGACGGCCTTGCCGCCGCCAACTGCATCGCGACGCTGGGCGCGCTCAACGAAGTCGATGACGCGTGGCTGGCCCGGGCGGCGTGCGATTGGCCCGGACTTGCGGCCACGCCGTCGCCCCGGCTGGCGGTGCTCCTCGGCGGCCCGCACCGGGACTGGGACCTCGACGCGCCGGCGCTGGATCGGATCCTGGAGCTGGTCGCGTCCTGGCAGCGGGCATCCGGCGGCAGCGTGTGGCTGACGACGTCGCGGCGCAGTCCCCCGCATTTCGAGGAGAGATTGCGCGCGTTCGCTGACGCGCCGTCGCGCTCGCTCTACCTCGCGTCGCAAGAATCGTCACCCCCTCCGTCGACGCACGGGATCGGCGCGTCGGACGCAGCTCGCAATCCCTACGCGGGCTACCTCGCGCTCGCCGACAGCGTGCTGGTCACTGCGGACTCGGTCAATCTCGCCAGCGAGGCCTGTGCCACGGGCAAGCCGGTGTTCGTTTTCGAATCGACACGCGCGCGCGGCAAACTCGCCCGGTTCCACGCGGCGCTTGCGGCGCGCGGTCATGCCCGCGACAGCGCTCGGCTGCGGGACGCCGAGCCCGCGCGCTGGCCACCACCGTTGCGCGAAGCGGCGATCGTGGCGTCGATGCTGCGCGAAAAACTCGCGCCCCTGCCCTGAGCACGGCGACGCGCGACACGGTGCTCAATCGAACGCGAGCCCGTGCTCCCTCGAAGCGGACAGGATGACGTCTCTCGATGCATCGAGCTCCGCGGAACGCGGCTGACGTCGCGGGCGTCCATCGAGCGTGCAGTCGAGGCTTGCGCTGAGCAGAGCCTCATGCGCATCGGCCAGCGCGTCGGCCACGCCTGCGTCGATTAGCGCGCAGCTCGCGGCGATGGCGATGAGTTCCCGCGTGCGCGTGCTGTGGGTCAGGTCGGGATGCTGCGCTGCATGGGCGAGCACCAGGAACTGCAGCAGAAACTCGAGATCGACGAGCCCGCCGACGCCCTGCTTCAGGTCGAAGGTCTGCGCGTCGCTGCGGTCAAGCTCCTTCCTCCAGCGCGCCCGCATCGCCAGCACGTCCGCGCGCACCGCGGCGGTGTCGCGTTCGGTGCACAACAGTTCGCGCCGCAGGGTAGCGAAGCGTGTACTGAGACCGGAATCGCCGGCCACCGGTCGCGCGCGCACCAGCGCCTGCTGTTCCCACGTCCACGCGCGAGCGCGCTGGTAGTCGGCATAGCCATCGAACGGGCTCACCAGGAGCCCCTTGCCGCCGTCGGGACGCAGCCGTGTGTCGACCGCGTACAGCGCTCCCGCGCGCGACGGCGCGGTCGACCAGTGCACGACGCGCTGAGCACGGCGCGCGAACCAGCGCGCCCCGTCGACAGGGCGCTCGCCCTCGGTGGCTTCGTTCGCGAGCGGACTGTCGTAGACGAAGACCAGGTCGAGATCGGATGCAAATCCCAGCTCCGCGGCACCCAGGCTTCCGTAGCCCAGCAGCAGCAAACCATCGCCGCGCTGTGCGCCGAGTTCGCCGTGCTGCGCGACAGCGTCTGCGCGGGCCAGGTCGTGGATCGCACCGGCGAGAACCTGCGCCAGTGCGGCGAGCTGCGCCGACGTCGCATCGGCCGATTGCCGCCCCGCCAGCCAGTCCAGGCCGATCCGGAACAGGCGGGCCAGCTTGAACTCATGCAGTTCGCCAAACGCCTCTTCGGGGTCGCCTTCCGCCATCGCCAGGCGCCGCGCGAGTTCGCCTTCGAGGTCGTCGACGTCGAGTGGCGCGTCGACGCGGTTGAGCTGGCGCTCGTCCAGCAAGTCGTCCAGCAGGAGCGGGTGTGCGATGACCTGGTCGGCGAGAAAACCACTGCGCGCGAACACGTCGACGACGCGTTCGCGGGCACCGGGTTGCTCATCGAGCAGCGCGATGTAGCTAGGCCGTCCGCTGATCGCACGGGCCAGTGCGAGCAGGCGCGTGAGTGCCGCGCCGTTGTCGGTGCGCAGGGTCGATTCGGCGATGAGCGCAGGCAACAGCCGGTCGCGACGCGCTGCATGGCGCTCTGGCAGCGCGCGCAGGTTCGCATTGCCCGCCAGCGCGACGATCGCGTCGACCGAATGAGTATCGAGGCCCAGCGCGAGCGCCTGCGCTTCTTCGCGCTGGCCGGTCCATGCGGCACTCCACAGGGCCCTTGCATGGGACAGGCGCACATCGACGGGCACGTTCTTCGCGATGCGTGACGGCGCAAGGGCGTCCCCGAACGCGTCTTCCACCCGTTGCCGCACGACCTGCAACGCGGCGTCCAGCGCGGCGAAATCGCCGAATCCGAGCCCGGTCGCAAGCCGCTCGCGCAGGACGGGTGCGTCGGGCACGCGATGCGTCTGCTCGTCACGCAGCATCTGCACACGGTTTTCGACCTGGCGCAGGAAGCGATAGGACTCAGCCAGCATGTCGGCGAGCGCGGACGGCATGGCGCCAAGATCGCGAGCGGCGGCGAGCGCCTGCAGCAATCCGGGTACCGCGAGCGCTGGCTCGCGTCCGCCGCGGGTCAGTTGTGTCAGTTGCACCAGGAACTCGACCTCGCGGATTCCCCCGGGCCCGAGCTTCAGGTCGTCGCGGCGATCCGCGCGCGCGACTTCCGCATCGATCAGTGCCTTCATCTCGCGCAGCGAGTCGATCGCGGCGTAGTCGAGATAGCGCCGAAAGACGAACGGGCGCAGTGCGGCGATCGCGCGCTCCCCGGCCGCGCGGTCGCCCGCCACGGCGCGCGCCTTGACCCAGGCGTAGCGCTCCCAGTCGCGACCCTCGCGCTGGTAGTACTGCTCGAGCGCTGACTGCGGCATTGCCAGTCGTCCCACGGAGCCGAACGGTCGCAGTCGCATGTCGACGCGATGCACGAAACCGTCCGCCTCATTGTTCGAGAGCAGGTTGATGACGCGCTGGCCAATGCGCGCGAGTCCGCTCTCGGCGTCGTCGATGCACGACCGCGCAGGATCGGCGTGGACGAAAATGAGGTCGATGTCGGAAGAAAAGTTGAGTTCTTCGCCGCCCAGCTTGCCCATCCCGACGATCGCGAGCCGCAGCGGCTTTCCGTCGCGATCCTGCAGCGGCTCGCGGCGCTGCCTCGCGGCGGCCTCGACGCCCTGCAGCGCCGTGTCGAGACAGATTTCGGCGAGCCGCGAGGTGTCGGCCAGCGTCTCTTCGAGACTGGCCCTTCTGCCCACATCGCGCCCGATGATCCTGAGCGAATGCGCGTGTCGATAACGGCGCAGGCGCCCGCCGAGATCGTCCGGCGATCCCGCCACCATCGCCTCGATGTCGCGGCAGCTGGCGCGCGGCGCGGGCGCAGAGAGCTGCGCAAGCATTGCCGGCCGTCGACGCAATTGCTCGAAAGCGTAGTCGCTGGCGACCAGCGTGGCCCGCAGCACCGCGTCGAACCGGGTGTCGTCAGGCCACGCGGTGCGGCTCTCCGCCGCGGATTCGCGCAAGGCGTCTACGCGTTCGTCGAGCCATTCGCTGTGTGCTTCCATGGATCTCATGGACGCATTGAATCACGCTCTGCAGGCTTGCCTCGTGTGGGTTCACGCGTTGGTCGCGTCCGGAAGCGGGAGGCCGCCACCTCCGGGTGAAGCCTCTTATCCTGCGGTGGCGGCCTCCCGCTTCCGGACGCTCGGGCGCCGGAGCGGGGCCGATTCCACTGCGTTGTTCGAGATCGCCCTGGACGAACTATCCGAAGCGCCGGTCGGCGGGAGGCGGTATCGCCTTGCCGCAGGATAAAAGGCTTCACCCGGAGGCAAGGCGATACCGCCTTGCGCCGACATCGAACTGCTGCAGTGCCACAGCTGGTTGCGAACACCGCGCCGCGGCCTGCTACAACCCGCTGGCGGCCTGCGACACGGCGCGCAGCAGTGCGCGGCCCTTGTTCATGGTTTCTTCCCACTCGGAGGCGGGATCGGAGTCGGCGACGATGCCGGCACCGGCCTGCACGTGCAGCCGCCCGTCGCAGACCACCGCCGTGCGAATCGCGATGGCGGTGTCGAGGTCGCCCCACCAGCCGATGTAACCGACCGCCCCGGCGTAGAGGTTGCGCTTGACCGGTTCGAGTTCGCGGATGATTTCCTGCGCGCGGATCTTGGGTGCACCGCTCACGGTGCCGGCCGGGAACGTCGCACGCAGCACGTCGGCGACGCCGCAGTCGTCGCGTAACGCGCCACGCACCTCGGACACGATGTGCATGACGTGCGAATAGCGTTCGATCGCGAAGCTCTCGGTCAGCGCAACGCTGCCCGCCTTGCAGACGCGGCCGATGTCGTTGCGGCCGAGGTCGATGAGCATCAGGTGCTCGGCCCGCTCCTTGGGATCGGCCAGCAATTCGGTTTCGAGGGCGAGATCCTGTTCCGGCGTGCTGCCACGGGGCCGCGTGCCGGCAATCGGCCGCACGATCACCTCCTCGCCCTGGCGTCGCACCAGGATCTCGGGCGACGATCCGATGGTCTGCACGTCGCCATAGTCGAGGAAGAACAGATAGGGCGACGGGTTCAGCGCCCGAAGTGCCCGGTAAACATCGATCGGTCGCGCATGCAGCGGCACGCTCATGCGCTGCGAGAGCACGACCTGGAAAATGTCGCCCGCGCGAATGTATTCCTGCGCGCGCAGCACCGCTGCCTCGAAGCCTGCCTGCGTGAAGCCCGATTTGAAGTCGCTCTCGTCCAGCGCGGTTCCGACCAGTGTTTCCGGGTAACTCCGCCCGGCGTGACGCAGGCGGAATGTCAGCTCGTCCAGCCGGCGCTGCGCGCGCGCCAGCGCCTGCGGCTCGGCAGGATCCGCGTGCACCACGAGATACAAACGACCCTTGAGATTGTCGAACACCGCCACTTCGTCCGAAAGCATCAGGGTCGCGTCGGCGGTGCCAAGCTCGTCGGGCTGGTTGCCCTGTGCGAAGCGCGGCTCGATCCAGCCGATGCACTCGTAGCCGAAGTTGCCGACCAGGCCGCCGGTGAATCCCGGCAGGCCCTCGACGCGTGGCACGCGAAAACTGCGCTGCAGCGCCTCGATCTCGGCGAACGGATCCTCGAGCGTGCGCAGTTCCAGGACCGAGCCGTGTTCGCTTACGGTCAACTCGTTGCCGCGGAACGAATAGACGCGGCGCGCAGGCAGGCCGATGATCGAATGGCGGCCCCAGCGCTCGCCTCGCTCCACAGATTCGAACAGGTAGGTGTACGGACGGTCGGCGAGTTTGAGGTACACCGACAGTGGCGTGTCGAGATCCGACAGCACCTCGCGCACCACCGGGATGCGGTTGAAGCCCTCGGCTGCGTACCGGGCGAAAAGCTCAGCGTCCAAACCGCACTCCCACGAAACCGCCCGCGATTATGGCGAGTGTGGAAGCGGTTGGTGTCACGGCGCGGTGTTCGTGCGCCTGCGGGGCATGCCGCGCAGGCGCAGCGTGAACTCGACGCCGCTCCCATCCGGGAGATTGAGCGCAGTGGCCTCGCCGCGATGCAGCTCCGCGATGGCGCGCACCACGAAGAGGCCGAGCCCGAGGTGCGGCGCGTCGCCGTCGCGCGAGGTCGGGCCATCGCGCAGGCTCACCAGGGAATCGAACATGCGCTCCTGCAGCTTGTCGGGCAGCAGTGGCCCCGCATTCGCGACGCGCAGCACGGCGCCTTCGTCGAGCGCCTCGAGGCCGATGCGCAGCCAGCCGTTCGGGGGAGTGAACGAGCGCGCATTGTCGATGAGTTTGTCCAGTGCCTGGGCAATGAGGTCCGGGGCCCCGTGGAAGCCGATCCGTCCTGCCGGCACGAGTACTGTCATGCCGCGCGGCGCCACGAGGTCGCGCGCCGCGTCGGCGTAATCGCGCACCAGCTCCGCGAGATCGAAGTCCTCGCCCTCGGCGCTTGCAATCGCGCGCTCGACGCGGCTCGCGGCGGCCATGGAACGCAGGATCGACGTCAGGCGCTCCGCGCCATCGCGCGCACGCTGCGCATAGGTGCGGGCTTCGTCGCCGAGGGGCTCGTGATCGAGGTTGTCGAGCGAGGAGCGCACGATCGCGAGCGGCGTGTGCATCTCGTGCGAGAGCTTGCTCGCAAGCGTACGCAGGTATTCGTTGTATCCCCCGATCTCGGCCAGCAGCCGCGCAAAACTTCGCGACAGATCGCCGAGGTCGTCGCGCGCGCTGAGGTGCGGCAGCTTGGGATCGAGCCGCCCGTCGACGCCAAGCGCCTGCTCCGCCGCGTTGCGCAAACTGCGGATCCGCAGGGCCTGCCAGCCGGCGTAGGACAGCAGCGCGACGCCCACCAGGAACAACAGCAGCAGGCTCGCTGCAAGGATCAGGAAAAACGCGCGGTTGGTGAGGACGAGCAGCGCGTCGGAGCCCTGCTCGAGGAGCAATGCGCCGTTGCTCCCTCCCGCGGCTGCGGTCAGCGGCACTGCGGCCGTGACGATCACGCTGTCGTCGGTCGCCGAGGTGCGCACGCTGCTCGCAGGCACCCCCGACAAGGCCTGCCAGACCACGGGTGCGTCCAGGCGCGGCAGGTCGCCGTCGAGTTCGCCGGGATCGCGCGACGCGAGCAGCAAGCGGTACAGCCACGACGCGGGGCCGCGGTTCGCGCGGGCGACGCTCTGGCCTTCGGGAACGCCGAGCGTGCCTGCGCCTGCGATCACCCATCCGTCGCCGTTGACCACGCGGAGGCGAGCGCCGACCGGGGTCAATTGCGCGAGTGCGCGGTTGCGCGCGGCGTCGGGACGCAACAGGGCCTGCGATTCGGGTTCGCCGTGCAGCGTCAGGGTCTCCTGCGTGCCGTCCTCGGCCACATCGCGCACGCGCAGGTCCATCCGCGCCGCGGCAGCCGGCAACGGCATGCGCATCTCGACGCGATAGCCGCCAGGGGTCTCCATCCACTCGCCTTCCGGGGGGTCCGCCCTGCCGCTGACGCTGACGCCCTGCAGCGCGCCGGGTGCCTCGTTGCCGAGCAGCCATACCTGGGTCGTCGTGGCGTCCGCGAGGATCAGTTCGACGGCGTCGCCGTTGCCGCTTTGCCGGTGGCCGGCGTCGGCGCGTACGCGGCTCTGGTCCGTGACTTCGAGCAGCAGGTACAGCGCGCGGGCGTCGGCGGCGGCATGCAGCCGCAGGCGGCCGTCTCGCGAGCGCTGCGGCGTGGTGGCGGCCCAGTCGTCGCCCGACCCATCGACCACGATCCGGCCTCGCAGGGGATGCACGTACAGGCCCGAGCCTGCGTCGCGACCGAAGCCCGGTTCTTCGGCAATCGCATGCGCCATCGCCTGCGCGGCGCCGATCTGTGCACTCTCCTGCACGTCGCGCAGGAGTGCCTCCATCTGCTCGATCAACAGCCACGCGCCAACCGGCAGCAGCAGGGCCGCCAGTGCCGCGAAGGCGAACAGCAGTCGATTACGCATTTGCGTACAGCCAGCTCAGGCGATCGCTACATCTTCCAGCGATAACCGGCTCCGTGCACGGTTTCGATCTCATCGAACTCCGCATCGATGGCGATGAACTTCTTGCGGATGCGCTTGATATGCGAGGTGATCGTCGCGTCGTCGACCACCACCTGCGCGTCGCGCATGAGCTGGTCGCGATTCTTGACGTGGCCCGGATGCCGCACCAGCGTATGCACCATCCAGAATTCCGTGACCGTGAGCGGCACTTCCTCGCCCTTCCAGGCGACGCTCATCCGCTCGGCCGCCAGCGACAGGTTGCCGTGCGTGACCGTGGCTTCCTGGGATGGAGGCCGGCGCATCGCGTCGACGCGACGGAACAGTGTGTTGATGCGCGCCGTGAGGTGCGGAAGCGACACGTCCTTGGTCAGGTAATCGTCGGCGCCGAGCCTCAGCCCCGAGATCACGTCGAAGTCCGAGTCGCGTGCGGTCAGGAAGATGAGCGGCAGCTGCGGCGCGCGCGCGCGCAGGTTGCGACAGAGCTCGAAGCCGCCTTCGGGTTCATCGCCGAGCCCGATGTCGATCAGCACCATGTCCGGCAGGCGCAGTGCGAAGGCCTGCTCGGCGTCCGTGCGCGAGGAATACTGGAGGACTTCGAAACCCAGCCGCTTGAGCGCGTCGGAATAGTTGGCGCGGATTGCGGGCTCGTCTTCGACGATCGCGATGTTGCGTGCCATGAGCCGCCTCGAGTCGTGTGCTTGCAGGCAGCTTCACATTGCGCGGCTTCGACCGCAACCGCAACCGCGGGCACGGTTCGCAATTCGAGGCCGCGCCCGCGAATCGCCCGCGCAAGGGCCCTTCCGCGCCGGCGCAGCGCAGGAAAGCGGTTCAGGCGCTCGCGAGTGCGCGCATGCGCGCGATGGTGGCGGCATAGTCGCCGCTGCCGAAGATCGCGGATCCCGCGACGAAGGTATCGGCGCCCGCGGCAGCGATGCCGGCGATATTGTCGGGCTTGACCCCGCCGTCGATCTCCAGCCGCACCGCGCGGCCGCTCGCGTCGATCCGCCGGCGCACTTCGCGCAGCTTGGGCAGTGTCGAACCGATGAACTCCTGTCCACCGAAGCCCGGATTGACGCTCATCAGCAGCACCAGGTCGATCTCATCCAGCACATGGTCGAGCACGCTCACCGGAGTGGCCGGGTTGAGCACGAGCCCGGCCTGGCATCCGCTCGAGCGGATCAGCTGGAGGGTGCGGTGCACGTGTTCGCTCGCTTCGGGATGAAAGCTGATCAACGACGCGCCTGCGCTGGCGAAGTCCGGCACGATGCGGTCGACAGGCTTGACCATCAGGTGCACGTCGATGGGCGCGGTGACGCCATGCTTGCGCAACGCGGCACACACCATCGGCCCGATCGTGAGATTGGGCACGTAATGGTTGTCCATGACGTCGAAGTGGACCCAATCTGCGCCGGCAGCGAGCACGGCGTCGACCTCTTCGCCGAGCCGCGCAAAATCCGCCGACAGGATCGATGCCGCAATCACCGGTGCGGGGCGAGCGGTCATTTCAGTTGTACCCCCGTTGCACCTTGATCTGTTCCCACGCGGCGTTGATCGCGCGGGATTGATCCTCGGCGCGCTTGAGCGCCTCACCCGTCACCCCGCGCGCCTGCATCTTGTCGGGGTGGTACTGGGTGATCAGCTTGCGATAGGCGTTGCGGATCGCGCTTTCGTTGGCGATCCGGGAGACGCCGAGAACCTGGTAGGGATCGACGGCCACGCGCGGCGGAGGACCCGGCGGTTCGCGGCGCGAAGGGCCGGGCTGCGCTCTTTCGTGGCGCCCTGCGCCACCGGGCGCACGACGCGCGTGCAGGATGCTCGTTGTCGCATCCTGGTCGAGCCCGAGATCCTGCGCGATGCGCGAGAGCATGCTGTCGCCCGCGGCATGCAGCTGACCGTCCGCGGCGCCGACTTCCGCCAGAACTTCGATGACCATGAGCTTCATCTCGCCACGGAAACCGCTGAAGAGGCGCAGTCGCCGCGCGGCGTCTCCGACGTCGAACCGGGATTCCTTGCCCTCGTTGAAGGCGCGGATCGCCGAGTGGCGCTTGGGCTCGTCGAGGTCGAGCCGGCGCATGAGGTTTTCGACGCTGGCGATCTCGGCGGGAGTCACGCGACCGTCGGCTTTCGCGATCGCGCCCGCAAGGCCGAACAAGGGATCGAGGAAGGCGCCACGAGGACGCGCGCCGGGCAGCAGCGAAGTCAACCAGCCCGCGTCCCACGCGTGGCCGACTGCAATGCCGACGCCGCAGCCGACGGGATTGCGCGTGACGATGAGTCCGGCGATCCCGCCGATGAACTTGCCAATGACTTTCATCGCGCCTTGGGTCCGATCTTGGCTGGGAGGGGACGCGGCTGCGGCGCGCGCTGCGCAGCGTACCAGCGCGCCGTTTCGGCGATGTCGCGTGCATTGAGCGATCCGGCGACAGCCTGCATCGCCGGGTGCCTGCGCGTCCCGCTGCGATACGCCACGAGGGCGGCCGCGAGATAGGACTCGCGCTGGGCGGCGAGATGCGGCGCATCGGCAGTGATCGCGACGCCATTCTCGCCGTGGCACGCCACGCAGAGACCGAGCTTTGCGGGCCGCGCGGGCCCGGGGGAACTGGCCGCCATCAGTGCGGCGCCCAGCATCAGCGAAAGTGGCATGTGGGATCTTTGGAATGTCAGGCGCACGATTCTAGCGGTCGCGGTCCGGTCCTCCACTGCGCAGTTTCAGGTCGCCTACAATTGCCCTCCTTTTGCGCGAGCGGACCGTGTCCACGACCCTTCTCGAAGCGGATCTGCCCGGCCTGGAATGCGTGCATCGCGGCAAGGTCCGCGACGTGTTCGCGCTCGACGCAACGCGGTTGTTGATGGTCGCGAGCGACCGGCTCTCGGCATTCGACGTCGTGCTGCCGGATCCGATCCCGGGCAAGGGCGAAATCCTCACGGCCATGTCGAACGCGTGGTTTGCGCGCACGGCTGGGATCATTCCCAATCACCTCCTGGCGCAGGATCCGCGAGCGTCACTGCCCGCTGGTGTCGATCCGCAGTTGTATGTCGATCGCAGCGCGGTGGTGCGTCGGCTGCGCCCGCTGCCCGTCGAGGCGATCGCGCGCGGCTACCTCATCGGTTCGGGCTGGAAGGACTACGTCGCGACGGGCCGCGTCAGCGGCGTCGTGCTGCCGCAGGGCCTTGAACTCGCGGCGCGGCTAGACGAGCCGATCTTCACGCCGTCGACCAAGGCCGCCGCCGGCGCGCACGACGAAAACATCGGCTTCGATGCCATCGTGGAACTTCTCGGCGGCGACCTCGCGGAAAAGGTGCGCTCCGCAACCCTTGCGATCTACCGGTTCGCTGCCGAATTCGCACGGCCGCGCGGCATCCTCATCGCCGATACCAAACTCGAGTTCGGTCTCGACGACGACGGCACCCTGCGCGTCATGGACGAGATGCTGACCCCTGACTCGTCGCGCTTCTGGGACGCCGCGCAATACCGGCCGGGCATCTCGCCGCCGAGCTTCGACAAGCAGTTCGTGCGCGATCATCTCGAGACGCTCGAGTGGGACAAGCGTGCGCCCGGCCCGCGCCTGCCGCGCGAAGTCATCGACGGCACCGTTGCACGCTACACCGAAGCGTGGCGTCGGCTCGCAGATTGAGTGCCCCGCACCCAGGGTTGCCGTCCCGCATTTCCATACGATGACCGCAACAGACGCCGGGACGATGGCAGAATGCGCGGCCACGCGCGGCGCCCACTCTATCCCCATGCCTCTGCCAATCCCGAACTGTTGCCTCTGGGCAGCTGCGCTCCTGGCGACAGGCCCGGCTTTGGGGCAGGCGCAATCGCCTGCGGCGCCCGAGCTCGGCACCGTGCAGGTCACCGCGACGCGGCGCGCCGAGAGCACGCTCGAGGTGCCTGCGGGCGTTACCGTCGTGACCGAGGAGCAGATACGCGCCGCGTTCGCGCCCACCGCGATGGACCTGCTGCACGGTGAAGTCGGCACGTTCGTGCAGCAGACCACACCGGGCCAGAGCATTGTCATAGTGCGCGGGCTCAAGGGCTCCGAGGTGTTGCATCTTGTCGACGGATTCCGCCTCAACAACGCGATCTTCCGCAATGCGCCGAACCAGTACATCGCTCTCGTCGATGGCCAGGCACTGAGTCGCATCGAAGTCGTGCGCGGGCCGAATTCCGCGCTGTACGGTGGCGACGCGATGGGCGGCGTCGTGCAAATGCTCACCGCCGACCCGCGCTTCGAAGGCAGCGAGTGGCAAGCGGACGGCCGGTTGCGCGCGACGTTCGCGACAGCCGACGACTCGATCCTCGCGCGCGCCGAAGCCAGTGCGGGGTACGAGGACTTCGCGCTTTCGGGAGGCGTCAGCTACCAGAACGTCGACGAATTGCGCGTCGGCGGCGGCGACACACTGCCTTTCACCGCATTCCGCGCGCGCGCGGGAAACCTCAAGGCAGTCTGGACGCCAGCGCCCGGACACGAACTGATGGCGCAGGCGCAGGCGCTGGAACAGCCACGCACGCTGCGTTTCGACGAACTCGTCCCGGGTTTCGGCCAGACCCGGCCGAACTCGTCCGAGTTCGCGTTCGAGCCCCAGTCGCGGGAGTTTGCACAGTTGCGCTGGCGCCTTTCCAATCCGTCACCGCTGTTCGATTCGTTGGACCTGATGTCCGGGCACCAGCGCATTCGCGACGACCGGCGCAGTCGCGACTTCGCCAGCGTCAACCGCGATATCGAGCAGAACGAAGTCGACTCCGTCGGCTTCAGTGCGGTCGCGGAGAAAACGGTGTCGAGCACCGGTCACCTCGCCTACGGCGCGGAGTTCTATCGCGACGAAGTGGCGTCGAGGCGGCAACGAATCAACACCAGCACGGGTGCTGTCAGCGCGCGGCCGTCGCGCTTTCCAGACGGATCCACGATGCGCCAGCTGGGACTCTTCGTCACCTACGACTGGCTCGCGACCGATCGCGTCGATATCAACAGTGGGGTGCGCTACTCGGATGTCGCGACCCGTTTGCCAGGCGTGGGCAGCGTGGCCGGCGTCGAAGTGGAGGCGAATGATCTTTCCGGCAACCTTGGCGTCAACTGGCTCGTGTCACCGCTCGACTCCGTTCGCGAGTGGCGCATCGTGGCCAACGCAGGCCGGGGATTCCGCGCGCCCAACGTATTCGACCTCGGCGTGTTCGGCGATCGGCCGGCCAACCGCTTTTCGATCCCGAACGCCGATCTCCAACCTGAAACGGTGCTGACGTTCGACGCCGGCCTCAAGTTCGAAGGACCCGTGTGGTCCGGCGAGGCCATGGTGTTCCGCTCGCGCTACCGCGGGAAGATCACCAGCGTGCTGACGGGCGACGTGACGGACACCGGCCGGCTGGTCGTGCAGAACCGCAACATCGCGCAGCAGACCCTGCGCGGCGTCGAAGCGGGCCTCAAGGGCAAGTTGCGCGACGACCTCGATGTCTACGCGACGGCCACGTACACGCGCGGCGACGAAACCATCGACGACATGACGGACCCCGCGGACCGCGTGCCGCCGCTGTATGGAAAACTCGGTGTGCGCTGGAAGCCGGAAGACCGCTGGACCCTCGAAGGCTACGCGTTCTATGCCACGCGCCAGGACCGGTTGTCGCCGCGCGACCGGATCGACCCGCGCATCGATCCTGAAGGTACCGGCGGCTGGGTGACCTGGAATGCGCGCGTCGCGTATGCGCTGTCGCCTGACATCGATCTGTCCCTGCGCGTCGAGAACGTGTCCGACCGCCGCTACCGCGAGCACGGCTCGGGCCTCGACGAGCCCGGCCGCAACGTCATCCTCTCCGCCGACTGGCGCTTGTAGGGCGCGTCTCGGACGCGCCACAATCCTGCGACAACGCATCATCACGTCGGGTCAAGACCCGACCTACGGCCCCGCAAATGCGTCACCCCGTAGGGCGCGTCTCGGACGCGCCGCAAGCCGGCGACATCGCATCTTTGCGTCGGGTCGAGACCCGACCTACGTTCCCGCGAATGCGTCACCCCTTAGGGCGCGTCTCGGACGCGCCGCAATCCAGCGACATCGCATCTTTTCGTCGGGTCGAGACCCGACCTACGTCCCCGCGAATGCGTCACCCCTTAGGGCGCGTCTCGGACGCGCCGCAAGCCGCGTCTCGGACGCGCCGCAATCCAGCGACATCGCATCTTTTCGTCGGGTCGAGACCCGACCTACGTCCCCGCAAATGCGTCACCCCGTAGGGCGCGTCTCGGACGCGCCGCAAGCCGCGTCTCGGACGCGCCGCAATCCAGCGACATCGCATCTTTTCGTCGGGTCGAGACCCGACCTACGTTCGGAGCCGGATACCCCATCCAGCCGGCAGCACGCCACGACGGATGTAGCGATGCAGCGAGGAGTACGGCCAGTCGCAGGCACGGTCGACGTAACCATGCTTGACTGGATTGAAGTGAATGTAATCCACGTGATGCGCGAGATCGCGATCGTCGCGCAGCAGCCGTTCCCAGAAGCGCCGCTGCCAGATTCCGCGTTCGCACTTCGCGATGCGCCGTGCCGACCGCCGTTCGTCCGGCGGCAACGCCTGCGAGAACAACGTCTTGATGTGCCGCCAGCGTGTTGCATTGTCGGCATCATCCCGCGGCAATCGCCAGACGCAATGCACATGATCGGGCAATACCACCAGCGCGATCACATCGAATGATCGCGCGGCGCGCGCAGTGCGAAAAGCCCAACGCAGCGCATCGACGCGATCCAGAAGCAGCGTTTGCCGCCGCTCCAGCAGATTCACGGTGAAGAAATACGTGCCACCCGGCACCCATGCGCGTCGATAGTTCGGCATCGCCATAGCATCCGTGCCCAGCCCCGCCCCCACCATCCGACAAAACCGCATCCGCACGTAAGAGAAACACCAGCGTAGGGCGCGTCTCGGACGCGCCGCAATCCAGCGACAACGCATCTTTGCGTCGGGTCGAGACCCGACCTACGTTGTCTGCCAACCCCGCCGCCCTGTCATCGTGTCCGCCGACGACGCTTGTAGGGCGCGTCTCGGACGCGCCACAATCCTGCGACAACGCATCGTTACGTCGGGTCAAGACCCGACCTACGTTGTCTGCCAACCCCGCCGCAGTGTCATCGTGTCCGCCGACGACGCTTGTAGGGCGCGTCTCGGACGCGCCACAATCCAGCGACAAGGCGTCATCACGTCGGGTCAAGACCCGACCTACGCCCCTCAAATGCGTAACCCCCATAGGGCGCGTCTCGGACGCGCCACAATCCAGCAATACAGGAAGCCGATGGCGCAGACGGGACCTTCGTTGCTCGAAAATCTGCCATGCACTTCGTTGCCTCGCGGAGCGGCGCGAATGCTCGGCGCTGCGCTGTTGGCGCTTGGGCTTGTCGCGTGTGCGTCGCCCGCGGGGCCGCGGGCCGCAACCGGCGCTCCGGCAGTCGAAACCAATGTCCCATACGAAATCATCCGTCGCAAAGAGTCGTACCAGGTCGACGGCAAGCTTCGCAGCGTGCGCATCGTCAACCGTTACGGAGACCTGCGTGTGCGCATGAGCGACAGGCACGAACTCGGCGTGTCGGCAGTGATCCAGCGAATCGGCAGCCCGGGTCGAGACCCTGATTTCAATGTGCAGCAAGCCCCCGGACAAATCCACTTCGAAGTGAAGTATCCGGGCGACGATCCCCGAGCCACGGTGGACTTCACGCGTGGACGCGTCGACCTCGTGGTTTTCGTCCAGCGTGGTGCGTCGATAGATGCTGAAACCGGTGCAGGCGTGCTCGAAGTGCGCCGTGCGCAAGGACCGGTGAAGGCGTCGACCACCTCCGGCAAGCTCTCGGCGTCTTCCGCGGCTCCACTCAAACTGCGTTCGTCGACGGGCGACATCTACGCGCGCCAGATGAGCGCCACAATGAGCGGCGACACGACGATTGCGAGTGGTTCCGGCAACATCGAGCTCGGGGTCCCGTCGCGCGGGAACTTCGTGCTGCAACTGGAGGCGGGTCGCGGCGTCTCGATTACCGACGACTGGAAGGCCGGGGAAATGGCCCGGCCCGTGCCGGGCGAGCCCCGCTTCGAATACTCCATGGGCACTGGTGCGCACCGCATCGTGGCGACGACTGCGGGCAAAGTTCAACTCAGTCCGGTCATTCTGCTGGACCAGAGTCCGGGAGATTCGGCTTCGAGGTGAGGCCAGGGGTGCGCGACAGGTGCAGAGTTTGAGCAAAAGCATTAATCTCCGGTTCACCTGAGACATCCTGCACGTCCGGGACCTGTCGGCACCCATCGCACTCGAGGACACTCATGACCCCCGTCAAGCACCTTTGCGGCGCGCGCGCAGTCGTGCGTTCCCTTGCAGTCACATTGTGTGCGTTAACGGTCACGTCCGTGTTCGCCCAGGGCATGGGCACTCCCGAAACTCCCGCGGTCACGCGCGGCGCCGAATGGGTGAGCGCGCCGGTGAGCCCGACGCGCCTGACCGTCGACATGCGATTGCTGCCGCGCGTGCCAGCGTGGAAGCCGGGCGATCCGATCGTCGAGATCCCGCGCCAGTTTTTCGGCGACCCGAACGCGCCCATTCCCGTGCCGGTGAACCCGACGGCCACAACCGATCCGCTGGTGGAACTGCAACGTTCGCACCAGCCTGCGACGACACAAGGCGGCGGCTTCTCCACTCCGCTGGTGAACATCAACGTGCTGGGCAGCGGCGCCCAGCCGAACGATCCCACGGGTGACATCGGAACGCTGCAGTTCGTTGCGGCGATCAATGGATCGGGCGGCGGCAACCTGGCCGTGTACAACAAGGCGACCGGCGCCCAGGTCATCGGTCCGACCCTGATCTCCAGCCTCAACAACACCGGAGGAGGCGCGTGCGCTTCGGGCCTCGGCGATCCCATCGTGCTGTTCGACGAGTTGGCGAACCGCTGGCTGATCACCGAGTTCTCGACGCAGGCGGGACGCAGCCTGTGCGTCTATATCAGCGACGTTGCCGACCTTTCCGGCACCGTGACCTGGACGCGTTACGCGTTCCAGTTGCCCTCGTTCCCTGACTACCCCAAGTACGGCCTCTGGCCGGACGCCTATTACGTCGGTGCCAATGAAGGCGGCACCAGCGGCCAGCGTCCTTTCTACGCCATGGACCGCTTGCGCATGCTCGCAGGCCAGCCCGCCACGCTGCAGCGCCTCACGGTTCCCAATCTCGCCGGCTTCGGTTTCCAGATGACGCAGCCGGCCGACCTCAGCGGAACCGACTTGCCGCCGGCCGGTTCGCCGGGGATCTTCATGCGCCACCGCGACGACGAGGCGCACAACGCGGGATCGAATAACCCGACGCAGGATTTCCTGGAGATGTTCGAATTCCGCGTCGACTGGACGACCCCGGCGAATTCCTCGATCACGGGGCCGGTCAGCATTGCCATTCCGGAATTCAGTTCCAATCTCAACGGATTGTCGGCGTTCCAGGCCTTCCCGCAACCGAGCGGGCAACGACTCGACCCGCTGCGCGAGACGGTCATGCATCGCCTCGCCTACCGCAATCTCGGCTCCTACGAGGTGCTGGTCGGCAACCTCGTGACCGACCTGTTCCTCGGCGCGGGTTCGACATTCCTCGACGACACCGGCGCCATCCGCTGGTTCGAGCTCCGACGCCAGCGCAACCCCGAAATCATTTTTGCGGACGGCTACGGCGACGCCGGGGCGAGCGCACAAGGATCGTGGACCGTGCATCAGGTCGGCACGTTCGCACCGGCGGACGGCACGCCGGCGGAACAGGCGGATCGCTGGATGGCCGCATCGAACATCGACTCGTCGGGCAACATCGCGCTGGCCTACAACACCGTGCGACAGGCACCCGGCATTTTCGCGGGGTTGCGCTACACGGGCCGGCTGCAGGGCGACGCCTCGGGCGTCATGACCGCACCGGAAACGCAGATCGTCGCGGGCACCGGCTCCGTGTCTGGCGAACGCTGGGGCGACTACAACGACATGGGAGTCGATCCCGTCGATGGCTGCACGTTCTGGTTCGTCGGCAACTACGCGCTCGGCACGGCCCGTACCAACCGCGCGGTGTCCTTCCGTCACGATGAGTGCGGCACGCCGAGCTTCAGCCTCTCGACGACGCCGACCGAAGTCGGGGTGTGCGCGAACAGTCCAGCACCGACCAACGCGCCACCGATCACGGTCAACGTGGGCTCGGTCAACGGTTACACGACGCCGGTTGCCCTGACCTTACTACCGCCGCCGTTTGGAATCGCGGGAACGTTCTCCCCGCCGGTCGTCACGCCGTCCGGTACGTCGACGCTGCAGTTGTCCGCGACGGGCGCGACGGTGCCGGGCGACCGGGTCGTTACGGTGCGCGGCACGTCCGGGAGCATCATCAAGGATCGCAACGTTACGCTGGATGTTGCCACCGCGGTCGCTTCTGCGCCGCTGCTCACCGCGCCCGCCAATGCTGCGGTGGGTGTCGCCACGCAGCCAACCTTCACATGGACCGCCGCTACGCAGGCGCAGGGCTATCTGGTGGAAGCTTCGACGAGTTCGGGTTTCGGTACCCTGCTCTTCAGCCAGGCGACGGTAGGCACGTCGCTCGTGTCCCCGGTGACGCTGCCGGCCTCCACGCAAGTCTTCTGGCGTGTGCGAGCCACGAACCAATGCGGTGTGGGGCAGAACAGCGCCGTGTTCTCGTTCACGACCGCTGCGGAATTCTGCCGCAGTCCGGCGCTCGCGATCCCCGACAACAATGCGACGGGAGCGACCGACGAACTCGTCATCCCAGCGGGCGCAAACCTGTCGGACCTCAACGTCCTGGTGCAGATCGGCCATACCTGGCCCGGCGACCTGGATCTGGTACTCACCCGGGTGGGCACGCCCAACACGGTCGTCAATATCGGCACCCGATTGGGCGGCACCGGCTGCCAGATCGACAACGTGGACGTGACGCTCGACGACGAGGCAGCGGGTCCGATCGTATGCGGAGCGAGTCCCCCGGGAATCTCCGGCGTGCGGCGACCGACCAGTGCGCTCACGCCGTTCGATGGCCAGTCGCTCGCCGGCACGTGGCGACTGACGGTCATCGACCGCGCAGGCCAGGACACCGGCACGCTCACGCGCTGGTGCCTGCTCCCGGCCCAGTAAGGGCTCCGGCATCCGGCGGGGGCGGAACATTTCGCCCCCGTTCGGAGACTGACCACGGCACTTGCTAGGATGGCGCCGCACTTGCTGCCATCAGGGGACTCATGCGACGGCGCGCACTGGTGGTGGATGACGAGCCGAGCATCCGTGAGCTGGTCACGATCACGCTCGGACGACTGGGCCTTGACGTGGATACCGCCGCGACGGTAGCCGAGGCGCGCGTACATCTGGGCGAGCATGCCTACGAACTCTGTTTGACCGACATGCGCCTGCCCGATGGCACCGGGCAGCAGCTGGTCGAGCACGTGGCGCGCGCCCATCCCAACCTTCCGATCGCGGTCATCACGGCGTTCGGCAATCTGGAAGATGCTGTGGTGGCGCTCAAGGCCGGCGCCTTCGACTTCGTGTCGAAACCCGTCGACCTCGCCGTCCTGCGCCGCCTCGTCCAGGCCGCGCTCAAGCTCGCCGAGACGAAGCGTGCGGACCAGGATGGCGCCGATCAGCGATTGCTGGGCGACTCGGCCACCATGGGCGACCTGCGCGCGCTGATCGCCAAGGTCGCGCGGAGCCAGGCGCCGGTCTACATCAGCGGTGAGTCGGGATCGGGCAAGGAACTCGTTGCAAGGCTCATCCACGAATCGGGACCGCGCGCCGCCGCGCCTTTCGTCCCGGTGAATTGCGGCGCGATTCCGACCGAGCTCATGGAGAGCGAGTTCTTCGGCCACGTCAAAGGCAGTTTCACCGGCGCGCACGGAGACAAGCAGGGCCTCTTCGCCGCAGCGAGTGGCGGCACGTTGTTCCTTGACGAGGTCGCGGACCTGCCCTTGCACATGCAGGTGAAACTGTTGCGTGCGATCCAGGAAAAATCCGTGCGCCCGGTCGGCGCAAACCGCGAGGTCGCGGTAGACGTGCGGCTGCTCAGCGCCACGCACCGGAACCTCGCGTCGGAAGTCTCGGCGGGACGGTTCCGGCAGGACCTTTTCTATCGCATCAACGTCATCGAACTGCAGGTGCCGCCGCTTCGCGAACGGGGCGAGGACATTCTCCTGCTGTCCCGCGTGTTCCTTGCACGACACGCGGCGGAGCTCGGCGTCGACGCTTTGACGCTCGGCGACGAAGCGGCGGCGGCGCTGCTTTCCTATTCGTTCCCAGGCAATGTGCGCGAACTCGAGAACATCCTGGAGCGCGCCGTCGCCCTGAGCGAGGGCAACGCGCTGCACGCGGCGGACCTGCGCTTGCCGGAGGAAGGCACGGCGCCGGCGCGCGATCCGCAGCCGCATGCGTCAAGGCAACCGGAGCGAGCCGAAACTGCGCCCGTGTCCGCTGCCGCCGCTGCACCAACCGGCGCGGGCTCAGGCAAGCCGGCGCGCGCCGGCCCATCGCCGCCTGCCGACCTCGAGGGCTACCTCGGCACCATCGAGCGGGACCTCATCATGAAGACATTGCAGGAGACCCGATACAACCGGACCAAGGCTGCCGAACAGCTCGGCATCACGTTCCGAGCCCTGCGCTACAAACTGAAAAAACTTGGAATCGAGTGACAAAAAGTGCTTGCGCGGGGGCTGCTTTCGGCCGAAAAATAATTGGGTTGCCCTGAAATCCCTGCTGCCATGAACCGCTGGAAAGCCGCCGGCACCCACTTCGCACTCAGCATCCTCGTCATCGGCGGCATCGCGGTGACCGCCTTCCTGCTCTGGTACCCGATGGGCCTCTACAAGGTTGCCGGGCTCGACCGATTGCTCATCGTGATGCTGGGCATCGACCTCACGGCCGGGCCGCTGCTCACGCTGATCCTCTATCGCCAGGGCAAGAAGGGCCTCAAGTTCGACCTGGCCGTGGTGGCCATCGCACAACTCGCGTTCCTGGCGTATGGGCTCAATACCCTGCGGCTGTCGCGGCCGGTGTTCCTGGTCGGCACGCCCGAAGTCTTCACGCTGGTCTTTGCCAGCGAAATAGACGAGGCGGACCTGGTCCTGGCCCCGAAGCCCGAATGGCGAACGCTTCCGTGGACCGGGCCCAGGCTCGTCGGCACCCGCATGCCCGATGACCCCGCGGCGCGTCGGGCGGTGATCGAGGAGTTCATAGCAGGGGGTGCGGGGATCGAGCGGGCGCCCAAGTACTACCGGGACCTGTCGAGCGTCGCGGCGGACATCCTCCGCACTTCGAGGACCGTGCAAAGCGACCCTGCGGTGGGCGCAGGAGTTATGGGAAAGACGGGTCGCGCCGCCGGGCAGTTGCGGCTCGTGCCCATCGTGTCGCGCCGCGGCGAAGGCTCGCTGCTGATCGACGCGCGCACGGCCGAACCCCTGCATACGGTCAGCGGCAGCGTTCGGTCTCCCTGAGCGGTCCCCGGCCCGAGTCCTGAAAGCGATGTGTGACGTCGTCCACAACTGGAATATTAACAAGTCAGCCTCGAAGGATACTGGCACGCCTTGTGCGTATCCTCTCCCTGCACGTGCGGCGTCGCACGGCTGCCCACGGACCCGACAGTCGGCCTCGCGCGGCACGTGAAATTAAAACTCTCGAGAGGAACCACCATGAAGAAGATGCAAGGCTTCACACTGATCGAACTGATGATCGTCATCGCGATCCTCGGCATCCTCGTAGCCATCGCGCTGCCGGCGTACCAGGACTACACCGTTCGCGCCCGCGTGTCGGAAGCCGTCGCGCAAACTGCTCCAGCCAAATTGGCAGTTACCGAAACCGCCGCTTCCGACGGCATTCTGGCGACTGCCGTGGCCGACAACGACGCAGCTGGATTCGACTTCCCCGCGGCCGGCACGGATTACGTGCAATCAATCGTGATCACGAACGGCGTGATCGTGACGACTCCGAGACTCACCGGTGCGTCCGTCAATCCCGTCATGACTTGGACGCCGACTCAAGCTGCCGTTACTGCTCCCGTAAACTGGGTGTGCACGACTGCAGCGGGCGGTGAGAGATTCGTGCCGGCGGAATGCCGCTGAGTCTCGTCCGGTTTTCGACCATCGACCCCGGCTCCGGCCGGGGTTTTTTATGCCCGGCTTGCTCACCGAGAAGCAGAAAGCCGCAACGTGACGTATTGCTCCTTGTGGTAATTCGGTGCTGAGCTTCCCCAGCCAAGACGTTGATTCCGCTGTTGGGGGCTGACGAATTGCGGTAGATTCGGACCGTGAAGGTCTACCGGGTCCCGGCATGAATACTGCGGTTGCGCCCAACGTCGTTGGCTTGCCTGGCATCGCCCGCCGGCTGGTGCTGGAGGGCGTGCTGACGGAAGCCGGTGCCCGCAATGCGGTCGATGCGTCCAACAAGACCAAGCAGCCGCTTATCTCCACGCTTGCCCAGCAGGATGGGTTGACTCCAACCATGGTCGCCGGCGCTGCGTCCGTCGAGTTCGGCATGCCGCTCCTCGATGTGCGGGCCATCGATATCCGGCAGGCGCCGCTGCGGCTCGTCAACGAGTCGCTTATCCACCAGCACAAGGCGGTGCCGATCTTCAAGCGCGGCAACCGCCTGTTCGTGGGGGTCGCCGATCCCACCAACCTGCGCGCGCTCGACGAAATCAAGTTTCAGACCAACCTCACGGTCGAACCCATCCTCGTCGCGGAAGACGCGCTCGCAAAATTCATCGCGCAAGCATTGGCCGGCGTGGATCAACTCGACACCGGGAACGACGACGAGGAAGGCCTCGACAGCCTGGACCTCAAAGCCGACGATGACGACGGCCTGGAAACAACGGCCTCGGGCATCGACGCGAGCGGCGAGGACACGCCGGTCGTCAAATTCGTCAACAAGGTGCTGCTCGACGCCATCCGCCGTGGAGCTTCGGATATCCATTTCGAGCCGTACGAAACCGTATTCCGCGTGCGCATGCGGCTCGACGGCATGTTGCGCCAGGCCACGACCGCGCCCGTCAAGCTCACTCCGCGCATTTCCTCACGCCTCAAGGTCATGTCGGGCCTCGACATCGCCGAGCGTCGCGTGCCGCAGGACGGACGCATCAAGCTCAATCTGTCCAAGACCAAGTCGATCGACTTCCGCGTCAGCACCTGCCCCACCCTGTTCGGTGAGAAGGTCGTGCTGCGCATCCTCGACGCCTCGGCGGCCAAGCTCGGCATCGACAAGCTCGGCTACGAGGAGGAACAGAAGAAGCTCTTTCTCGACGCCATCGCCAAGCCGTACGGCATGGTGCTGGTCACCGGACCCACGGGTTCGGGCAAGACGGTTTCGCTGTACACCGGCCTCAACATTCTCAACACCGACGAGCGCAACATCTCGACGGTGGAAGACCCGGTCGAAATCCGCGTCGCGGGCATCAACCAGGTGCAGCAGAACGCGAAGCGCGGCATGACTTTCGCCGCGGCGCTGCGCGCGTTCCTGCGCCAGGATCCGGATGTCATCATGGTCGGCGAGATCCGCGATCTCGAGACTGCGGAAATCGCGATCAAGGCCGCGCAGACGGGCCACATGGTGCTGTCGACGCTGCACACCAATGACGCGCCGCAGACCATCGCGCGCCTGATGAACATGGGCATCGCGCCGTACAACATTACGTCTTCCGTGACGCTGGTCATCGCGCAGCGGCTCGCGCGCCGCCTGCACGACTGCAAGAAGGCGCTGCACCTGCCGCGCGAGGCACTGCTCGCCGAGGGCTACGGCGAGAACGAGGTGGACGACATCAAGCTGTTCGAGGCGGTGGGCTGTTCGAGCTGCAACGACGGCTACAAGGGCCGCGTCGGCATCTACCAGGTGATGCCGATGACCGACGAGATCGCCAAGATCATCCTGTCGGGCGGTGGTGCCATCGCCATTGCGGAAGCGGCATTGCGCATGGGCATCCCGGACCTGCGCCGCTCCGCCCTCAAGAAGGCGAAGGACGGCATGACCAGCCTCGCCGAAATCAATCGCGTCACCAAGGACTAAGCCATGGCTACCGCTACCGCCACTGCCTCACGCGCCGCCGCTGCCGCCAAGTCACGCGCTGCCGCAGGCGCGGCCCGCTCCCAGGTCAGCCAGCTGCAGACCTTCACCTGGGTGGGCAAAGACAAGCGCGGCGTGGTCATCAAGGGCGAGTCGGCCGGCAAGAGCGTCAACCTGATCCGCGCGGAGTTGCGCAAGCAGGGAATCACACCCTCCAGGGTCGACCTCAAGAAGGAGGGTGGGCTTTTCAAGAAGGCCGGCCAGCGCATCACCGCGCGCGAAATCGCCATGTTCAGCCGCCAGCTCGCGACAATGATGCAGTCCGGCGTGCCGATGGTGCAGTCCTTCGACATCATCGCCGGCGGCCAGAAAAACGTCCGCATGCGCAAGCTGCTGATCGACATCAAGACCGACATCGAAGGCGGCTCGAGCCTGTTCGAAGCGATCAGCAAGCACCCGGTGCAGTTCGACGAGCTGTACCGGAACCTGGTGCAGGCCGGCGAGACCGCGGGCGTGCTCGACACGGTGCTCGACACCATTGCCACCTACAAGGAAAACATTGAGACCATCAAGGGCAAGATCAAGAAGGCCCTCTTCTACCCTGCAGCCGTGGTTGCCGTGGCCATACTGGTCAGCGCGGTCCTGCTGATTTTCGTCGTTCCTCAGTTCGAAAGTGTGTTTGCGAGTTTCGGTGCCGAACTCCCCGCTTTTACGCAACTGATCGTGAGTGCCTCCCGGTTCGTGGTGAAGTACTGGTGGTTGATGCTGCTGGTGACCGGTGGAGTCATCTTTGGGTTCATCACCCTGCTCAAGCGTTCGGACAAGTTCGCACACTTGATGGAACGGGTCCTGCTCAAGATGCCTGTCGTCGGCCAGATCATGCACAACTCGGCCATCGCGCGTTTCGCGCGCACGCTCGCCGTCACCTTCCGCGCCGGCGTGCCGCTGGTCGAAGCGCTCGAATCCGTTGCCGGCGCCACCGGCAGCGTCGTCTACGCCAAGGCCGTGCGCCGAATCCGCGAGGACGTGTCGGTCGGCTACCAGCTCAACATGGCGATGAAGCAGGTCGACCTCTTCCCCAGCATGGTGGTGCAGATGGTCGCCATCGGCGAGGAATCCGGCGCGCTCGACGCGATGCTGATCAAGGTGGCGCAATTCTACGAGCAGGAGGTCAACAACGCGGTCGACGCGCTGTCGAGCCTGCTCGAGCCCTTCATCATGGTCATCCTCGGCGTGCTCGTCGGTGGCATGGTGATCGGCATGTACCTGCCGATCTTCAAGATCGCCGCGACGATCTGAGTCCCGCGCGTGATGGAAATCGGGGCGTGGCTGGCGTCCAGCCTCGCGGCGCTCAGTGTCGTCTGCGCGCTGCTCGGCCTGCTGATCGGCAGCTTCCTCAACGTGGTGATCCTGCGCCTGCCTGCGAGGCTGCAGCATGAGTGGGAAGCGCAGAGCCGCGAGATCCTGGCGCTCGATGCGCTCGGCGACGCGGCCAATCCCTCGGCATCCCCCTCCGGCTCCGGATCGCAAAGCGGGGCTGATGCGGAGAGCTCGACCCGCGCAAAGGAAAATCGCTCCGCCGTCGCGAACGGCAGCGAGGCCCCGGCTCCTCTGCCTCCTCCCGACATCGTGTTCGCGCGATCGCGCTGCCCGCAATGCGGGCACAGCCTCGCGCCCTGGGAAAACATTCCACTGCTGAGCTTCCTGCTGCTGCGCGGCCGCTGCCGCGCGTGCCGCGACCCGATCTCGTGGCAATACCCGCTCGTCGAGGCGCTCACCGGTCTCGCGTTCGCGGTGTGCGCCTGGCGTTTCGGCCTGACACCGCAACTGGCGATCGCGCTCGTCGTGAGCGCCTCCCTGGTTGCCCTGTCGGGCATCGACGTGCGCACGCAACTGCTCCCCGACCAGATCACGCTGCCCCTGCTCTGGTTCGCGTTGCTCGCTGCGGCCTTCGGCTTGACGATAGGCCCGGTGCAGGCGATTTTCGGCGCGGCGGTCGGCTACCTGAGCCTCTGGAGCGTGTACTGGATTTTCAAGCTTCTGACCGGCAAGGAGGGCATGGGATACGGGGATTTCAAGTTGCTGGCCGCGCTCGGGGCGCTGGTCGGCGTGAAGGGCATCCTGCCCATCGTGCTCATCGCCTCGTTCCTCGGCGCGATCATCGGCGGCATCCAACTGGCCGTGCAGGGCCGCGACCGCGCCACGCCGATTCCGTTCGGACCCTATCTCGCGGCGGCCGGCTTCATCCAGCTGGTGATGGGCAGCACGATTCTCGCCGCGTGGAACGGCTGGTTCCGGCTCGGGTGACTGGCGTCGGACTGCGCGTCGGACTCACGGGAGGAGTCGCTTCCGGCAAGAGCGCCGTGGCCGCGCGTCTCCTTGCGCGTGGAGTGCCGGTGCTGGATGCCGATGCCATCGCACGGGAACTGACCGAGCCGGGATCGCCTGCGCTCGCAGAAATCTTTGAAGTGCTGGGTGAGCGATTCCGCATGTCGGATGGTGCACTCGATCGCCGTGCGCTGCGCGAGTACGTGTTCGACGACCCTGCGGCACGGCGCCGGCTCGAAGCGATCCTGCATCCGCGGATCCGGCTGCGGCTCGAGCAACGCGCTGCCTCGGCGCAGGGACCGTACGTAGTGGTGGCCGTGCCGCTGCTCGCCGAAGTGGGGCGATACGCGTGGATGGACGTGGTGGTGGTCGTCGACTTAGCACGGGAAACCCAGCTGGCGAGATTGCTGGCCCGTGACGGCGTGGATACGGTACTGGCGGAGCGCATGCTCGCAGCCCAGGCCACGCGGGCCGAGCGGCTCGCCATTGCGGACTACGTCATCGACAACGACGGCACGCTTGCGGAACTGGATGCCGCGGTCGACGTTTTGCACGCGCAATTGCTGTCGCGTGCAGCGGATGAGACTCAGATGCCCCGGATGCCGGCGACGCCGAACGCGCCGAGCGCCTGAACTTGCGCCAGGTCACTGCGGCCGACGCCACCGAGCGCGAACACCGGTAACGGGCAGTCGCGCACGAGCGCGGCGAAGCGTGCATCGCCCAATGGCTCCGCGTCTGGATGGCTCGCTGTTGGACGCAGTGGGGAGAGGAAGGCGTAATCGAGCCCCAGTCGCGCCGCGTGGGCGAGTTCCTTCGCATCGTGGCAGGAGGCTCCCGCAACCAGTCCTGGGTGCGTGGGCCTGGCTGCGCATTGCCTCAGCGCGCGCGAGGACAGATGCACGCCATGTGCGCCGAGCGCCATCGCGTCTTCGGGACTGCCATTCAAGATCCAGCGCGCACCGTGCGCACGGCAGCGGTCCGCGAGCAGCACAGCCGCGCGGCGCAGCGGCTCGCCCTCGAGGTTGGGCAGCCGCAACTGCACGAGACGCACGCCTGCGACGAGTCGCGCATCGACCGCCTCGAGCCATGGCTCCCAACTCGCTTGCGGGTCGAAGCCGGGGGTAATCCACACGACTTCTTCGAGTTGCAATGCCGAGCAGAGCGGCGCGTCGGCGGGTGGCATCGGGAGCGTGCGCAGGTCTTCGCGCGCGACCCAGCACAAGGCCTGGCCTTGCAGCCCAACGGGCGTGCCTTGGCGAACGTCGACACGCCATCCATCGAGCATGAGCATTCGATCGGGCTCGCGCCAGCGCACGAAATGCACGCGGTGCGTGGGACTCGTTTCGATGCCGAGTTCTTCGCGCAGTTCGCGCTGCAGCGCAGCGGGTGCGATCTCGCCTGCTTCGACTTTGCCGCCTGGAAACTCCCACAAACCGGGATGCTCGCCGTGCATCGCGCGCTGGCTCAGCAGTACGCGGCCCTGCTGGTCCTCGATGATCCCCGCAACGACGTGCAGCTCCGGCAATTCGCGTCCATTCCGTCCGTGGTCCGAAAGCCTCAACACGAACGGAATTCGAACTGCGTCAGGCGATCTGGCCGTGGCAGTTCTTGAACTTCTTGCCGGAGCCGCAGGGGCAGGGTTCGTTGCGGCCGACCTTGGGGCCACCACGCACGACCTGGCCAGCGGCCGCGCCACGCGCATCATCGGCGAGCACGTCGAGCGACTCGTCTAGCACGCCGTAGTCGCCGGGCGACTCGTGCTGGAACTGCATGTTGCGCTGTTGCTGCGCGAGTGCACGCTGCTGTTCTTCCTCCAGGGCGCGGACTTCCTCCTCCGTCTGGAAGTGCACGCGCGCGAGCATCTTGATGAACTCGGTCTTGAAGCGCTCGATCATCGACGCGAACATCTCGAACGATTCGCGCTTGTATTCCTGTTCGGGTTTTTTCTGCGCGTAGCCGCGCAGGTGGATGCCCTGCCTCAGGTAATCCATGCTCGCCAGGTGGTCCTTCCACTGCTGGTCGAGGACCCGCAGCATCAGCACGCGCTCGGCCGCACGGATGAGTTCGGCGCCGTAGCGCTCTTCCTTGTCGGCGAAATGCCTTTCAAGTGCGGCAGTCGACCCTTCGCGCAGGGCGCGCCAGTCGGGCTCGGCGCTCTCCGACAGATAACGCTCGGGTTCGACCGCCACGCCGAAGTCGGACTCGAACGCGCGCTTGAGCCCCTCGATGTCCCACTGTTCGTCGACGCTTTCGTCGGCCACGTAGGCGGTGATCACCGCTTCGGCGGCATCGCGGCGGATCTGCGCCACGGTATCGGCCACGTCCTGGGCCTCGAGCAACTCGTCGCGCTGCTGGTAGATCACCTTGCGCTGGTCGTTGGCGACGTTGTCGAACTCGAGAAGGTGCTTGCGGATATCGAAGTTGTGCGCCTCGACCTTGCGCTGCGCGTTCTCGATCTGCTTGCTGATCGAGCGATGCTCGAGTGCGTCGTCTTCCTGCATGCCGAAGATCTTCATCCACTTGCCGACCCAGTCGCCGGCGAAGATGCGCATGAGATTGTCTTCGAGCGAAATGAAGAAGCGGCTCGACCCCGCGTCGCCCTGGCGTCCGGCGCGTCCGCGCAACTGGTTGTCGATGCGTCGCGACTCGTGCCGCTCGGTGCCGACGATGTGCAGCCCGCCCGCGGCGAGCACGTCCTCGTGGCGGACTTTCCACGCCGAGCGGACCGCAGCGACCTCGTCAGGGGAAGGCGACTCACCGAGTGCGGCGACCTCGACCTCCGGGTTGCCGCCCAGCACGATGTCGGTACCACGACCCGCCATGTTGGTCGCTATCGTGACCGCGCCCGGACGGCCCGCCTGCGCGACGATGTGGGCCTCGCGCTCGTGCTGCTTGGCATTGAGGACCTCGTGGGGAACGCCCTCCTTGGTGAGGAGCTCCGCGATGTGTTCGGAGACCTCGATCGAGGTCGTGCCGACCAGCACCGGCTGCTTGCGGCTGAAGCAGTCCTTGATGTCGTCGAGGATCGCCTTGTACTTGGAATCCTTCTTGAGGAAGACGAGATCCGGGTGGTCATTGCGCACCATCGGCCGATTGGTCGGAATCACCGCCACTTCGAGCCCGTAAATCGTCTGGAACTCGTACGCTTCGGTATCGGCCGTGCCGGTCATGCCTGCGAGCTTCTTGTACAGGCGGAAATAATTCTGGAAGGTGATCGACGCGAGCGTCTGGTTCTCGCGCTGGATCGGCACGCCTTCCTTCGACTCGACGGCCTGGTGCAGTCCGTCCGACCAGCGCCGCCCGGCGAGCGTGCGGCCGGTGAACTCGTCGACGATGATGACTTCGCCATCGCGCACGATGTAGTCGACGTCGCGCTGGTAGAGATGATGCGCGCGCAGCGCCGCGTTGAGGTGATGCACCGCCGCTAGGTTGTCGGAGTCGTAGAGGCTGGCTTCCGCGCCGACGATTCCCGCCGCGCGCAGCAGCGCCTCGGCGTGCTCCATGCCGGATTCCGAGAGATGCACCTGCTTCTGCTTCTCGTCGACCCAGAAGTCGCCCTCGCCGTCTTCGGCGGTCTGCTTGACCAGGTCGGGAACGATGCGGTTGACCCGAACGTAAAGCTGCGGTGACTCGTCGCTCGGGCCGGAGATGATGAGGGGTGTGCGCGCCTCGTCGATCAGGATCGAGTCGACTTCGTCGACGATGGCGAAGTTCTGGCCGCGCTGGAACCGCTCCTCGATCGCCATCGCCATGTTGTCGCGAAGATAGTCGAAGCCGAATTCGTTGTTGGTGCCGTAGGTGATGTCCGCGGCGTAGGCGGCGCGCTTGTCGTCCGGGCGCATGCCGGGGACGACCACGCCGACGCTCATGCCGAGGAAGCTGTAGAGCTTGCCCATCCAGGCCGCGTCGCGGCGCGCGAGGTAGTCGTTGACAGTGACGAGGTGGACGCCCTTGCCCGTCAACGCGTTGAGATAGATCGGCAGCGTGGCGACCAGCGTCTTGCCTTCGCCGGTGCGCATCTCGGCGATCTTGCCGGCGTGCAGGACCATGCCGCCGATCAGCTGCACGTCGTAGTGCCGCATCCCGAGCGCGCGGCGCGACGCTTCGCGGGCCACGGCAAAGGCTTCGGGGAGGAGCGAATCCAGGGTCTGGCCGTCGGCGAGCCGCTGCTTGAACTCGGCGGTCTTGGCCTTGAGGGCGTCGTCGTCGAGCGCGGTAAGCGCAGGCTCGAAGGCGTTGATCTGCGCGACGCTGCGCTGGTATTGCTTGAGCAGTCGATCGTTGCGGCTGCCGAAAAGGTTGGTCAGGAATTTATCGAACATGGGTTCACTTGGATCGAAGCAGGGCCTGCGCTGACGCAAGCGGTCGCCCGGCGGGCCAGCCGGGCGCACGAAACAAAAAGCGTGGGGCCGCAGCCGCCACGCTTCAAGCCCGACAGCTTAACGCGACTGGGCCCGCCCGGCTCGCCGGGGCGTTGCAATAGGTCAGTTCGCACCTGCGACAATGTCAGGTCGGCAAGCCGACCTGACCTACGCAGCCCACAAAAGTCGGAGTCTTCCAGTAGGTCAGGCCGCGCCAGCGACCTGACAATCGGCCGAGTCCTGCTTCAGCGCATGGCCTGCAGGAACTGGCGCGGATTCAGCGTGCGCCCGTCGCGCCACACCTCGAGATGCAGATGGGTGCCGGTGGAGCGACCGGTCGAGCCCATTTCCGCCACCACTTCGCCGGCGCGTACCGCTTCGCCCACGGCAACACGGAGCCGCCGATTGTGGCCGTAGCGCGTCATGTAGCCGTTGCCGTGATCGATCTCGACGACGATGCCGTAGCCCGGACGCGTGCCGGCATAGGTCACCAGCCCACCGGCGACCGCGAGAATCTCGTCGCCAGAGTCGCCACTGAAATCCATTCCCGCATGGAAATCGTGGCCGCCGGTGAATGGGTCGATGCGCGAGCCGTATGAAGAGGAGACGTAGCCCGAACGAACGGGGCTGCCCGAGGGCATGAGACTCGAATCGAGCTGCCGGTCGAGGAGCATCGATTCGAGGAGGTCGAGCTGGGTGGACTGGCTGGCGAGCAGGCCTTCCAGCCGGTTGACCGCGAGCTTGATGTCGGGCGCCGGAATCGGTGGCAACGCCACTGCGACGCCTGGTCCGCCGACGCCGGGCTTGCGATCGAAATCGAATTCGCCGTCGTCGAGTTTGCCGAGGCGGGCGATACGCTCGCCCAGGGCATTGAGCCGCGCGGCCTCGGCCTGCAGTTCACCGACGCGCACAGCCAGCGCATCCGTGTTGCGCCGCATGTCCTGCTGCATGCGATCCGCATCGGCGCGTTGCGCCGAAAGGTCACTGCGCGCCGCGGCCAACTGCGCCTTGACCCGCGATGGCCCGCCAAACACAGTACCCGCCAGAAGCCCGACGCCGAACAACGCCAGCAGCAGCGCGCACACGATTCCGCCAGCCTTCAGCATGGCGCCGCGGTCGTCGAGACGCACGACTTTCGGCGACGAGAAGGGCTTGGCCACGATTATGATATTCATGCTTCAGTTGTTCGCCCATTCAGAGATTGACGATGCCCCGCCCGCCCCGCCACCGCGCTGTAGTCACCGCCAGCATTGCCGCACAAGCTGGTCTGGCGCCGTTGCGCGGCGATGTTCTGGCTCGCCTTGCGGACAACCGCAGGCTCGCCGAGGCGTTGCAGGATGCGTTGCCTGCCGCGCTCGCCGGACAGATCCGGTTCGCGACAACGAGGCACCGCACGCTCGTATTCCTTGCAGATACACCGGCTGCCGCTTCGCGCCTGCGTCTTCTGCAGGCCGAAGTGCTGGCCCGGGCCCGGCAGGTTGCCGCGCTCGATGCCACCTCGATATCTGTGAAAGTGGTGCCGCGTGAGGCGATCGAGGCGATCGCGCACCCCCACGTGAAACCACTTTCGGATGAAGCCCGCCGACACCTCGCTAACGCGGCGGCGACGATGCAGGACCCGGACCTCCGGATGCTGCTTGAACGACTGGCCTCCCTAGCCCCAACCCCTGTTCCCTCGGCGGAATCTCCGCCGTAGCCGCGTTCCCACGCGACTCTGATTCAAGAATCAAAAATTCTGGTTTAGACCGCCTGCGCCGGATGGGCGTAGGAGATCGGAGCGCGACCCGCGTCGGGAAACGTCACTTCTTCCCACGCGGTGCGATCGGCGACCAGGGTCCGGAGCAACTGGTTGTTGAGCTGGTGGCCGGACTTGTGGCCGTAGAACGCGCCGATGAGGCTGTGACCGAGCAGGTACAGGTCGCCGATCGCATCGAGGATCTTGTGCTTGACGAACTCGTCTTCGTAACGCAGCCCGTCTTCGTTCAATACGCGGTAATCGTCGAGCACGATGGCGTTGTCCATGCTTCCGCCCATGACGAGGTTGCGCTCGCGCAATGCCTCGATGTCGCGCATGAAGCCGAAGGTACGCGCCCGGCTCACTTCCTTGACGAACGACGTGGTCGAGAAATCGATCTCGGCCACGGAAGTCTTCCGGGTGAAAACCGGATGGTCGAAATCGATCGAGAACCCGACCTTGAATCCGTCGAAAGGCTCGAACTGCGCCCAGCGCCCGTCGTCCTCCACGCGGATCTTCTTGCGGATGCGGATGAATTTCTTGGCCGCGTCCTGTTCGACGATGCCGGCCGACTGCAGGAGGAATACGAACGGTCCGGCCGAGCCGTCCATGATGGGGACTTCGCCCGCGGACAGGTCGACGTAGGCGTTGTCGATGCCGAGCCCTGCCATCGCCGACAGCAGGTGTTCCACGGTGGCGACGCGCACCGAGCCGTTCACCAGCGCGGTGGACATGCTGGTGTCGCCGACGTTTTCAGCGCGGGCCCGCAGTTCTACGGGTTGCGGCAGGTCCACGCGGCGGAAGACGATGCCGGCGTCGACTGCAGCGGGGCGCAGGGTCATATAGACCTTGTCGCCGGTATGGATGCCGACGCCTGTTGCGCGAATGGTGTTTTTGAGCGTTCGCTGCCTGATCATGCTGGGTTAAGTTTGCGCTCGGCGCCTTACGATGCCGAACGGTAACATACCCTTGACGTTGCGCAAACATTTCCACACTGAAAACGCCACAATTTGTTGCGTTTCTACAACAACTTTTTAACGTGCTGGCCCTTCGGATCCAGTTCCCCGTAGTTATCGCCATCCTGAGTTGAACAACCGATCCAGGAGATCGCCGGATTTCCGGCGCCTCCCCGTACGGCGAATACCGAATCCGCGCCCTTCCCCCGCGACGGGGAGAAGGGCGGCAAGCTAGTCCGCCTGGCGCCGCAGGAACGCCGGGATATCCAGATAGTCGTCCGGGCCTGCGGCCGATGTTCCGCCCGCGGACTCCGCTGTGGCCACGCTGGCACCACGCCCGCCGGAGGTGCGGAAGGCCGTGCCGGTCATCGGGTACTCGACCGCGCCGGTGGTGGCGTTGCGGACCACGCGGATCGGCCGCTCTGCAGCCCGCTCCACCACGACCGAGTCGCGGCGCTCGCTGTTGACACGCGCGGCCACCTGTCCGCGGTTGAGGCCGGTCGCAACCACGGTGACGCGGACGTCGTCCTGGATTTCCGGATCGAGCGCGGTGCCGATGACGATGGTGGCATCGTCCGAGGCGAGCTCCTGCACCGTGCTGCCGATCTCCTCGAATTCGCGCATGGTGAGGTTCGGTCCTGCGGTGATGTTGACCAGGATGCCGCAGGCGCCCGCCAGGTTGATGTCTTCCAGCAATGGGTTCTTGATCGCCGCTTCCGCCGCCGCGAGTGCACGGTCATCGCCGCGTCCAATACCGGAACCCATCATCGCCATGCCCATCTCGCTCATGACCGTGCGCACGTCCGCAAAGTCGACGTTGATGAGGCCCGGGCGCGTGATGAGGTCGGCGATGCCCTGCACCGCGCCGAGCAGCACGTCGTTGGCCGCCTTGAAGGCGTTGAGGAAGTTCACCTCGCGCCCGAGCACGGTCAGGAGTTTTTCGTTCGGGATGATGATCAGCGAGTCGACGTACTGGCCGAGCTCCTCGATGCCCTTGAGCGCGACCTGGCGTCGGCGGTTGCCCTCGAACGGGAAAGGCTTGGTCACGACCGCGACCGTGAGGATGCCCATGTCCTTGGCCAGCTGCGCGACGACCGGCGCGGCACCGGTGCCGGTGCCGCCGCCCATGCCAGCGGTGATGAACACCATGTCCGCGCCATCGAGCATCTGGCAGATCTTTTCGCGATCCTCGAGCGCGGCCTGGCGGCCGACCTCCGGATTCGCGCCGGCGCCGAGGCCCTTGGTCACGCTCGAGCCGAGCTGCAGCACGGTCTTGGCCGGGCAGGTACGGATTGCCTGTGCGTCGGTATTCGCGCACACGAACTCCACGCCCTCGACGTTGGCCTGCAGCATGTGCGAAACCGCGTTGCCGCCGCCGCCGCCGACGCCGATGACCTTGATGACCGCATTCTGCGCGGTGTTGTCGATGAACTCGAACATGTTGATTCCTCCGTCTACAACTGATTATTGGATTGCCGCCGCCTGTTTTTTCTTGTGTGTTGCGATGACGCGTTGCCTAGACCCTCGACTCAGAACTCTCCCCAGAACCAGCGCTTGAGGCGCCCCGTGAGGGAATCGCCGCCCTCGCCGGCGTTCGCCGCCGCTGCCTGCCCACCACCCGCCTGGCTGCCGTAAATGAGCAAGCCGACGCCGGTTGCGTAGATCTCGTTGCTCACCACTTCGGCGAGCCCCTTGACGTGCTGGGGCAGGCCGATCCGGACCGGCATGTGGAACATCTCTTCGGCGAGTTCCACCACGCCTTCCATCTTCGACGCGCCTCCGGTGAGCACGAGACCGGCCGCGATGAGCTCCTCGTAGCCCGAGCGGCGCAGTTCCGCCTGCACCATCTCGAAGATTTCCTCGTAGCGCTTCTGCACCACCTCGGCGAGCATCTGGCGCGCGAGCCTGCGGGGTGGGCGATCGCCGACGCTGGTGACCTCGATCGTTTCCTCCGGTCGCGCGAGCTGCGCCAGCGCGCACGCGTAGCGCACCTTGATCTCCTCGGCGAATGGCGTCGGCGTGCGGAACGCGAACGCGATGTCGTTGGTGACCTGGTCGCCAGCGACGCCGAGCGATGCGGTGTGGCGGATCGCTCCCTGCGTGAACACCGCGATGTCGGTGGTGCCCGCGCCGATGTCGACCAGGCACACGCCAAGATCGCGCTCGTCCTGCGTCAGCACGGCGTGGCTCGAGGCCAGTTGCGAAGCGATGAGGTCGTCGACCGTGAGGCCGCAGCGCGACACGCACTTGGTGATGTTCTGCGAAGCGCTCATTGCGCCGGTGATGAGGTGCACGCGCGTTTCGAGGCGCACGCCGTTCATGCCGATGGGGTGGCGGATGCCTTCCTGGTCATCGATCACGTATTCCTGCGGAATGACATGCAGGATGCGCTGGTCGGCGGGTACGGGCACCGCGCGCGCGTTCTCGAGCACGCGCTCGATGTCGCCCTGCGTCACTTCGCGATCGCGGATCGCCACGTGCCCCGGCGCATTGCGGCATGCGATGTGGCTTCCCGCTATCGACGCGTACACGGAACGGATCTGGCAATTGGCCATGAGGCTGGCCTCGGCGACGGCGCGCTGGATGGCCTGGGTCGTCGCTTCGATGTCGACTACCACGCCGCGCTTGATGCCACGCGACGGGTGCGACCCGACGCCGATGACCTCGACCTGTTCGCCGGGCAGGTACTCCCCGACGATGGCGACGATCTTCGAGGTGCCGATGTCGAGGCCGACCATCAATGCCTTTTCGGGCTTGCGGGGAATCATGCGGGGAAGGTTTCCTGGAAGTGCTCTTGCGTTGCTTCACGTTCCCGACTGGAGAAGGCCTCCGCGGGCGGGGCGACGATTTCGTCGGCGGGCGCAGACGGAGTGGGATCCGGCAGGACGTCGACAGGTGGGTCGGGCTGTGTCGGTGCGGGAGCGGCCGGCGAACCCGTCGCGGCGGGACCTGGGACCGGCACCACTTGCGGGCTCACCGCAACGGCCTGCCAGGCCACCGCGAATCCATTGGCATAACGCAGGTCGACGCGCGCCATTCGCGCGGCCGGGTCCACGAGCGGCGCATGCACCGCCAGGAATCGCGCGAGCCGCGGCCGCGCGTCCTCGCTGCCGAGCACCAGTTCCGTGCCGTCGGTCAGCCGCAACAGCCAGCCGCCGCGACGACTCATCTGCACCGCGGCCAGTCGCATTTCGTGCTCGGCCAGTTGCGGCTCGACTTCCCGATAGAAGTCCAGAACTTCGCGCACGCGCGGTCGGGGACCGGCGAATCGCGGGAGGCCGGAAGGAACCGTGCCGGGCGGAACAGAGAAGATCTCTCCTTCGGCGTCGACGAGTTCGGCGCCGGGCCACACCGCGGCAGCCCTGCGCTCCCGCAACCGGACTTCGAGAACGTCGGGCCAGCGCTTGCGCACATCGACCGAGTCCACCCACGGCAGCTTCTCCACCGCGGCGCGCACCTCGCCCAGGCGCACGGCGAAGAATCCGGACCTGGCATGGGGGCGCACCGCGGCCTGCACCTGCGCGGTCGATACATGCTCGAAGGCGCCATCAATCCGGAGCTGCCGCAGCGGCCAGCGGTCGGCCGCGAACCAGCCCTGCATCACTCCGACGACGGGCAGCGCCACCAGTGCAAGCGTCAGCACCCAGGCCGCGCTGCGCAAAGCGAAGTGCGAGGAGCCGCTCACGTGCGTACCTCTGCGAGACTGGTCTCGAGGATGCGTAGGCACAGGGCCTCGAAGTCGATGCCGGCCGCCAGCGCGGCTTTCGGAACCAGTGAGTGCGAGGTCATGCCAGGCGCCGTGTTGACCTCCAGCAGGAAGTTGCGCCCCTGACGGTCGCGCATCACATCGACGCGCGCCCACCCGCGGGCGCCGCTCAGTTCAAATGCGCGCAGCGCGAGCGCGCGGAGTTCGGGCTCCGCGTCGCCCTCGAGGCCGGGGCACAGGTACTGCGTGTCTTCGGCCACGTACTTCGCGTGATAGTCGTAGAACTCGGTTGCGGGCACGATACGGATGCTCGGCAGCGCGACGTCGTCCAGGATCGCGACAGTGAGTTCGTCGCCTTCGATCAACTGCTCGATGAGCAGCTCGCCATCGTGGCGCGCCGCCAGCTCGATCGCCGCGTCGACGTCCGACATCGCATGCACCCGCGTCACGCCGACACTGGATCCTTCGTGCGCGGGCTTGACGATGAGCGGCAGGCCGAGCGTTTCGATGATGGGCTGCAGGTCAAGGCCCCGACGGAAGGGCGCAAAGCGCGGCGTCGGCAGGCCCGCTGCAATCCAGACCTGTTTGGTGCGGATCTTGTCCATCGTGAGGGCGGCGCCGAGCACGCCGGAGCCGGTGTACGGCACACCGAAAGCCTCCAGCAAACCCTGCACCACGCCGTCCTCACCGCCGCCGCGCTGACCGTGCAGGATGTTGAACACCCGGTCGCAGCCGCCGGTCTTGAGCTCCTCGCGCAACGCCGCGATGCCATCGACTGCGAACGCGTCGACGCCACGCGCGCGCAGCGCTTCCAACACGTTGCGACCCGAATTGAGCGACACCTCGCGCTCGGAAGAGGTGCCGCCCAGCAGCACGGCCACCCGGCCGAACCTTGCACGGGTCGCGGCCATATCGTTCATGCCGCGACTCCCGGCAGCGCGCGCAAAGCTGCGAGGTCCTGTGCGACGTGCCCGATATCGCCCGCGCCGGCGAGCAACAGGAAATCGCCGTCGCGCATGAGCGGTGCCAATGCCGAAGGCAGGTCCCCCGCCGAACCCACCAGCACGGGCTCGACGCGGCCGCGCGCGCGGATGGCGCGCGCCAGTGCCTTGCTGTCGGCGTTCGCGATCGGCGCCTCGCCCGCGGCGTACACCTCCGAAAGCACCAGCACGTCGACGTGGGAAAGGACGTCCGCAAAGTCATCGAGCAGATCGCGCGTGCGCGAGTAGCGATGCGGCTGGAATCCGACAACGAGGCGCCGTTCCGGCCATCCCTTGCGCACCGCGTCGAACACCGCGGCGAGTTCGCGCGGATGGTGGCCGTAGTCATCCACGAACAACGCGTGGCCGCCCTGCACCCGGATGTCGCCGTGGACGTTGAAACGACGGCCCACGCCGCCGAACGTCTTGAGCGCACGTGCGATCGCCTGCGGCTCGACGCCGAGCTGCCAGCCGATGGCAGCCGCCGCCAGCGCGTTGAGAACGTTGTGGTGGCCCGGCAATGCCAGCGAGACTTCGAAGACGGTCTCGGTCTGCGGCAGGTGCAGGTTGAAACGCATGCGTTCGCCGCTGGCGACGATGCCGCTGGCGCGAACGTCGGCATCGGCCCGCGTGCCGTAGGTCATGAGTTGCCGCGGCGTCTGGTCGGCGAGTGCTGCGACCTCGGGATCGTCGATGCACAGCACCGCCAGCCCGTAGAACGGCAGTCGATGCAGGAAGTCGGCGAATGCCTGGCGCACCCGCGCGAAGTCGCCGCCGTAATTCTCGAGATGGTCAGCATCGATGTTGGTGACTACGGCGATCAGGGGAGAAAGCCGCAGGAACGATCCGTCGGACTCGTCGGCTTCCGCGACCAGGTACCGGCCTGCGCCCAGGCGAGCACTGGTGCCCGCGGCCAGGAGCTGTCCGCCGATGACGAAAGTCGGATCGAGCCCTGCCTCCGCCAGCACGCTGGCGATGAGGCTCGTGGTCGTGGTTTTGCCGTGCGTGCCTGCCACGGCAATACCGTTCCGGAAGCGCATCAGTTCGCCGAGCATCTCCGCACGCGGCACCACCGGGATGTGTTGCGCGCGGGCGGCGAGCAGTTCGACGTTGTCTTCGCGGACGGCGCTCGACACCACGACGACGTCGACGCGATCGATGGATTCTGCGGCGTGGCCGCGCGTGATCGGTACGCCAAGGGCTGCGAGCCTGCGCGTCACGCTGCTCTCGCCCATGTCGGAGCCCGAGACCTCGTAGCCGAGGTTGTTGAGCACCTCGGCAATGCCGCTCATGCCGGCACCGCCGATCCCGATGAAGTGCACGCGCGAGAAAGTGCGCATCACTTCCGGATGGTGTGCCATGCGGCGCAGGGTCATGCCGCGTACTCCAGGCAGAGCTCGGCGATGCGCGCGGTCGCGTCGGGCTTCGCGAGTGCGCGCGCGCGGCGCGCAGTGTCGAGCAAGGCACCGCGATCGCCGTGAGCGCCGCCCAGTGCCGCGGCCAGGCGCTCGACCAGTCCCTCGCCCTCGGGCACCAGCTGTGCTGCACCTGCCTCGACAAGGAAACGCGCGTTCTCCGTCTGGTGATCGTCGACCGCGTGCGGGAACGGGACCAGGATCGAGGGCAGCCCCGCCGCCGCGAGCTCCGCCAGCGTGAGCGCACCGGCGCGGCAAATCGCGAGATCGGCCCACGCGTAGGCTTCCGCCATGTCGTCGATGAATTCGCTCACCGTCGCGTCGACGCCGGCGGCGGAATACGCATCGCGCACCGGGGTCGCATTGCCGCGACCGCTCTGGTGGCGAACCTCCCAGTTCGCAGGCGTGCTGCCCGCGATCGCGGCCGGGACTCCCTGGTTGAGACTGCGTGCGCCCTGGCTGCCGCCGAGCACCAGCACACGCGTCGATGCAGGCTGCTCCGCAAGTCGTTGCTCCGGTGGCGCAATCGCGGCGATCTCTGCCCGCACGGGGTTTCCGGTCACCTCGACACCGTCACCGAGCCCGCGGGTGCATGGAAATCCGGCGAGCACCCTGCGCGCGAGCCGAGCCAGCATCCTGTTGGTGGTGCCTGCGACCCGGTTGGCCTCGTGCACCAGCAGGGGTCGGCGCAGCAGCCATGCCGCAATGCCGCCAGGCGCCGCGGCATAGCCACCGAAACTGATGACCGAGCGCGGGGCGAGTCCGCGCATCAATCGCTGCGCAACGAACACGGCGCGCAACAGCCGCCACGGCGCCGCGAGCAGCGTGCCTACACCCTTGCCGCGCACGCCACCGAAGGGCAGTGCATGAAGCGCGATGCCGCTCGCGGGGACCAGCGTGTGCTCGATACCGCGCATGCCGCCCAGCCAGACCACCGGCACACCGCGCTCGCGCAGTGCATTGGCCACCGCGAGGCCGGGAAATACGTGCCCACCGGTGCCGCCCGCAAGGATCATCACGGGCGCACTCACGGGTGCGCCTCGCGTACATCACTGCGCAACGGAGAGGAGGCCACGCCGCCGAAGAATCGTGGCTCGATGCGCTCGCGCTGCGGCATCGGCATCGGCAGATGCCACCACGAGCGACTCCGCGGCGCGTCGGTCGAAACGTCATCGCCATCCGGCAAATGGGCGTCGACCGGATCGACGACGGCGAGCGGTTCGCGGACGCGCGGATTCTGCGCGGCAACCGGACCCCGATAGATTTCCTGTGGCGGTACGCCGTGCAGGCTGACCGCGAGTTCCGCCTCGCGTCGCGCGAGCTCGAAACTGACGCGCAGCGCGAGCCCGAGTGCCGCCACGGTCATCATCAGGCTCGAGCCGCCGGAACTTATCAGCGGCAGCGTGAGCCCCTTGGTCGGCAACACGCCGAGATTGACTCCGATCGACACCAGCGACTGCGAGCCGAGCCACAGCGCGATGCCGAACAGGCAATAGCCTCCGAACGCGAGCCCCCGGTCGATCGCGCGCAGCCCCAGCACGAACAGGCGTCCGCACAGGAACGCGAACAGCACCAGCACCAGCACGACGCCGAGGAGGCCAAGCTCCTCCGCAATCACCGCGAGGATGAAGTCGGTGTGCGCCTCGGGCAGGTAAAAGAGTTTCTGGACACTGGCGCCCAGGCCCACACCCGTCCACGCACCGCGGCCGATGGCGATGAGCGCCTGGGTGAGCTGGAAGCCGTCGTTGAACGGGTCCTGCCACGGGTCCAGGAAACTGGTCAGGCGACGCAAGCGGTACGACTCGGTCGTGGCGAGATAGACGAGCGCGGGCACGCCGAGCGCACACGGCAGCATCAGGTGCCGCAGGCGCGCGCCGCCGAGCCACACCATCCCTGTCGCGATCACGATCAACAGGACCGCGGATCCGAAATCCGGCTGCAACAGCAGCAGCCCCACCATCAGAGCGGTGATGCCGAGCGGCTTGAGCAAGCCCGACAGCTCGGTCCTGACCTGGTGGCGAAACCGCACGAGGTAGCTTGCAAGGTAGGCGATCAGCAGAAGCTTCACGGCCTCCACGACCTGGAAGCCCGACACGCCGAGATTGATCCAGCGCGTTGCGCCATTCACCTTCCGGCCGATGCCCGGCACGAACACCAGCAGCAGCAACAGGAATGCCGCGAACAGCAGCAGCCGCGCGCGCTGCTGCCAGTGCTCGAGCGGCACCGACATCAGCACCGCGGCGAGCACCACTCCGAGCGCGAGGAACACCACGTGCCTCACCACAAAGTGGAACGGCCCGACGCTCATGCCTTCGGCCACCGCAATCGAACTCGACGCGACCATGACCAGCCCGAAAGCCGCCAGCAGCAGGCTCGTGCCCGCCAGCCACGGATCGAACACACCGCGCAGTTCATCGCGGCGCAGCGCCTGCAGCGGCCTACGCAGGTCGAATTCGGCGAAGGCCATCAACGCACCTTCAACGTCGCGAGCCCGAGCAGCACCAGCATCACGCTGATGATCCAGAAACGCACGATGATGCGCGGCTCAGGCCACCCCTTCAGCTCGTAATGGTGGTGCAGCGGCGCCATGCGGAAGATGCGCTTGCCCGTGAGCTTGAACGACGCCACCTGCAGCATCACCGACAGTGTCTCGACAACGAAGATGCCGCCCATCAGCACCAGCACGAGTTCCTGCCGCACGATGACCGCGATGGCACCGAGGACAGCGCCTACGGCGAGTGCGCCGACGTCGCCCATGAAAACCATGGCGGGATAGGCGTTGAACCACAGGAATCCGAGGCCAGCACCACCAAGCGCCCCACAGATGATGGTGAGCTCACCCGCGCCAGCGATGTAGGGCACGTACAGATATCTCGCGTGCTCGACGTTGCCCGCCGCGTACGCAAAAGCACCCAGCGCCGCCGCGACCAGGACTGTTGGCATGATGGCCAGCCCGTCGAGGCCGTCGGTGAGGTTGACCGCGTTCGAAAATCCGACGATCCAGAAGTAGGCAATGAAGATCACGCCCGCACCGAGCGGGATCGACCATTCCTTGATGATGGGAAAGATGAACTCCGTCGCCTGTGGCGTGTCCGCCGTGGCGTAGATCCACACTCCGGCAATGAGTCCGGCGATCGACTGCAGCAGGTATTTCCACTTCGCCGGCAGGCCGCGCGAGTCGCGCAGCACGAGCTTGCGGTAATCGTCGACCCAGCCGATGCCACCGAATGCGACCAGCACGAACAGCACGATCCACACGTGGCGGTTTCCGAGATCCGCCCACAGCAGGGTCGAGATCGCGATCGCAAACAGGATCAGCGCTCCGCCCATGGTCGGCGTGCCGGCCTTGGAGAAGTGCGATTCCGGGCCATCGCTGCGCACCGTCTGCCCGATCTTGTAGTGCGCGAGGCGGCGGATCATGGTCGGGCCGATCAGCCACGACACGATCAGCGCGGTCAGCGCCGCGAGGATCGTGCGCAGCGTCAGGTACTGGAACAGGTTGAGTCCCGGGAAGTACGGCTGCAGCCAGCGGACGAGCTCAAGCAACATGGACGCCTGCCTCCCTGTTCGAGTCGCGCGTCAAGGCGAGCACCACCTGCTCCATCGACGAACCGCGCGAACCTTTCACCAGCACCAGTGCACCCGGATGCAACGCCGAGCGGACCGCGTCGATCAACGCGGACTGGTCCTTGAAGGCATGGCCGCCGAGGCCGAAGGCACACGCTGCCCCGGAAGCCAGCTCGCCCACCGCGAACAATCTCTCGATGCCTGCCGCGCGCGCGATCGCGCCGCATTCGCGATGCAGCTCCGCGGCCGACGGACCGAGTTCGCGCATGTCCCCGAGCACCAGCCACCGCTCGCCGCCGCTGCCCGCCAGCAGGTCGATCGCCGCGGCGGTGGAACCGGGATTCGCGTTGTAGCTGTCGTCGATCAGCTGGGCGCCGCCGGGAAGCGCAATGCGCACGAGCCGGCCGGCGACCGCGGGCGCGAGACCCAGGCCCTCGACGATCGCCTGCAGCGGCGCGCCGGCGCTCGCCGCCAGCGCCGCCGCGGCCAGCGCGTTGCGCACGTTGTGCATGCCGGGCAGCGGCAGGCGCAAGGCGCTTTCGCCGAGCGGCGTCACCAGCACGAACGTGCTGGCATCGGCTTCGGTGCGGATGTCGCGCGCGCTGAAGTCCGCGGGGTGATCGAGGCCGAACCTCACGCGACGCGATGCGCCACTCCGTTTCGCGAAAGTCTCGGCATACGCGTCGTCCGCGTTGATCACGGCGACGCCCTGCGCCGGCAGTGCCGCGTACAGCGCGCCCTTGGTATCGGCGACGCCGTCAAGCGACCCCATGCGTTCCAGGTGCGCGGGTGCCACGTTGTTGACGAGTCCGATCGAGGGCTGGGCGATCATCGCGAGCTCTTCGATGTCGCCGGGTTTGCCGGCGCCCATCTCGAGCACGAGGAATTCGCAGTCGGCCGGCGCCTCCAGCAGCGACAGCGGAAGTCCTATCTCGTTGTTGAGATTGCCGGCATTGACGTGCGTGCGACCGCAGCGACCCAGGATGGTCGCAGTCAGCGTCTTGACCGTGGTCTTGCCATTGCTGCCAGTGATGCCGATGACACGCGCGTCGAGACGCTTGCGCTGCCATGCCGCGAGCCGCGCCAAGGCGGCTTGCGTATCGGCCACTACCATCTGCGGCAGTGCGGTGCTGTCGGGCTTGACCACCAGCGCGGCACTTGCGCCACGCGCGCGCGCCTCGCCGAGCAGCTGGTGCGCGTCGACGCGTGCGCCGCGCAGCGCCACGAACAGATTGCCGGTCTGCAGGCTGCGCGTGTCGATCGAAACGCCGCGAAAGCCGACGTCCTCGTCGATCAGGCGACCGTCGAGCGCAGTGGCGACGTCGCGGAGGCGGGCTTCGATCATGCGCGGGCCTCGAGTGCTGCGCATGCGATGCCCGAGTCGTCGAACGGCCGGCGTACGCCGGCGATTTCCTGGTAACTCTCGTGGCCTTTGCCCGCGACCAGCACTGCATCGTCGCTGCGCGCGCCGAGCACGGCGGCAGTGATGGCGAGGGAGCGGTCACGCTCGACGGTCACCCGCTCCGGCGCGGCGAGGCCCGCGACAATCGCGGCAACGATGGCATCGCCATCCTCGCCGCGCGGATTGTCGTCGGTAATCGTCACACGATCCGCGCCGCGCTCAGCGGCTTGCCCCATCAAGGGCCGCTTGCCCGTGTCGCGCTCGCCACCGCAACCGAACACCACGTGCACCAGCCCGCTGGTGTGCGCACGCACGCTCGACAGGGCCTGCTGCAATGCGTCGGGCGTATGTGCGTAGTCGATGACCACGAGAGGCAAGCCGGCGTTGCCGCCGAGTTTTGCCATGCGTCCCGGAACCGGCTGCAGGGCTTCGAGCGTCGAAGCGATGCGGGCGAGCGGCCAGCCCATGGCACCGAGCGTCGCCGCCACCGCCAGAAGGTTGGAAACATTGAACTTGCCGATGAGACTGGACTGGACCGGAGCCGTGCCCCACGGAGTCGCGATCTGGAAACTCACGCCGGTCGCGTCCAGCACGATGGAACGCGCGCTCACGTCGGCATCCTCGAGTCCGTAGCTCAGCCTTGGCTGCGTGTCGGGCAGGCGCGCGAGCAACGCGCGCCCGAACGCATCGTCGCAATTGACAATCGCGCAGCGCAGCCCCGGCATCTCGAAAAGACGCGCCTTTGCCGCACCGTAGTGCTGCATGTCGCCGTGATAGTCGAGATGGTCGCGCGTGAGATTGGTGAACACCGCATACGCGAAGCGGACGCCATCGACCCTGCCCTGGTCGAGCGCGTGCGACGAAACCTCCATCGCGACGTGCTGCGCGCCGGCATCACGGAATCC
>JBBSLL010000013.1:0-64498 GCA_038255255.1 Lysobacterales bacterium | reverse complement strand
TTCATTGGCGATGATATCCGTCGAGTAACGCTCGATCCCTTCCTTGTCGGTGTACTTTTCGGTCCGGATGGCGCCTTCGATGTAGACCTGCTGGCCCTTCTTCAGGTACTCGCCGGCGATCTCGCCGAGCTTGCTGAAGAGTTTGACGCGGTGCCACTCGGTGCGCTCCTTCTTCTCGTTGGTCTGCTTGTCGGTCCAGGATTCGGACGTAGCAACCTTGATGGTGCAGATGGCGCTGCCGCCCTGTGAGTAGCGCATTTCGGGATCCGCTCCCAGGTTGCCGACCAGGATGACCTTGTTGACGCCTCGTGACATGACGAATTCCCGTTGGTTTCGGTCTGGCAGCCTGCGCCGCATCGACCGCGAAAAGTAGCCGGCATTATGCCATTCGCCGCGTAGGACATTTCGGACGATCTGTCCGGAACCGAATACCGCCTGCCACAGGCGCTCCACCTATAATCGCGCGCCGATCGCCTTTACGGACTGCCTTGGAATCCGCCCCGACCATGGATCTTGCCGCAGTGCAGGCGCTGGCCGCCGACGACATGCGGCAGGTCGACGCGCTCATTCGCGCCCGGCTCGCGTCCGACGTGGTCCTGATCAACCAGATCGGCGCGCACATCATCGGCGCCGGCGGCAAGCGGCTGCGCCCGACGCTGCTCCTGCTCGCGGCAGGCGCGCTCGGCTACCGCGGCAAGGATGCGGTGCAGCTGGCGGCGGTGATCGAGTTCATCCACACGGCGACGCTCCTGCACGACGACGTCGTCGACGAGTCCTCCCTGCGGCGCGGGCGCTCGACCGCCAACGCGCTGTGGGGCAACTCGGCAAGCATCCTGGTCGGGGATTTCCTGTACTCGCGCAGCTTCCAGCTCATGGTCGAGCTCGACCGCATGCCGATCATGCGCATCCTGGCGGACACGACCAACGCCATCGCCGAAGGCGAGGTCCTGCAACTCCTGCACCTGCACAATCCCGACACCGACGAGGCGGCGTACGCCCGCGTGATCGAGCGCAAGACGGCCGTGCTGTTCGCAGGCGCCACCGAACTGGGCGCGCTGCTGGCTGGTGCCGATCCGGAGGTGCAGGCCGGGTTGCGTACGTACGGCCTCAATCTCGGGTTTGCGTTCCAGATCGCGGACGACGTTCTCGATTACACCGCTGACGAAGCCGATCTCGGCAAACGCCTCGGCGACGACCTGGCGGAAGGCAAGGCGACCCTGCCGCTCATTCATGCGCTCGCGCATGTCGATCGCGACACCGCGACGCGCTTGCACGCGATCGTCCGCAACGGGGATGCGTCGGCAAGGGCGGAAGTGCTCATCGCCATCGAGTCGAGTGGCGGCATCGAGTACAGCCGAATGCGTGCGATGCAGTACGCGGAAGCCGCGCGAGCTGCCATCGCGATCTTGCCGGACAACCGCTGCAGCGACGCGCTGCGGGCGCTTTGCGATTACGCCGTCGCGCGGGATCGCTGAGCCGCAATCATTGGGCTGCAAAAGTTGAGGCGAGTTACGGATCTCAACCCATTCCGAGCCCTGCGATCCCCGTCTCGCTGGCATCCGTAAAGCCCGCAATGCGGGCGAAGTGGCTGCCCCGCTCGGCGTAGTCGCGATACGCATCGAAGCTTGGAGCTCCTGGAGACAGCAGTACGATGCCGTCGCCCTCCAGCGCGGTTATCGCCAGCGTGATCGCCGATTCGAGCCCCTCCGCGGCCGCAAGCACTGTCTTCGGCCTGGGCGTCGCGGCCTCGAGCAGGGTGTGGATGCGCGGTCCGTTGGCGCCCTGCGTGATCACGGCAACGGGCGGTTTCGCCGCGATGTGGGCCAGGAATGGAGCCCAGTCGACGCCCCGATCGTGGCCGCCGACGATGATCGCGACCCGCCTGTCCGCAAACGCCTGCAGTGCCGCCACGCTGGCATGCGGCGTGGTGCTGATGGAATCGTTGACGTATCCAATTCCCGCATCCGCTCCGAGCCACTGCAGACGGTGCGGCAGGGGAGTAAACGAGGCGGCGTGCGACGCCATGGCGCGCGCGTCGAGGCCCAGCGCGTCGATTGCGGCCAATGCGGCGCACAGATTGGATCCGTTGTGGCCACCGTGCAGCGGAAGTTCGCGCAGATCCATCACTCGCTCGCTGCGTTCCCCCACGCAGACCTGTGAGTCACGCACATGCCAGCCGGGCGGAACGCCGAACCAGCGCAGCTCGCTGCCCGGCGGATCGAGCGACTTCAGCGCGGGATCGTTCGCATTGAGTACTGCTCTCTGCGGCATTGCGAGTTGAACCAATGCGAGCTTGTCGGCGACGTAGCGGGCTTCATCGCCGTGCCAGTCGAGGTGCTCCGGGAAGATGTTCAGCACCACGGAGACTTCCGGACGAGTGCCGCTTGCAACGACGTCGCGTGTCTGAAAGCTGGACAATTCGATGGCCCAGAACTCGGGCGCGGGCGCCACGTCCAGCATCTCGAGCAGCGGCATGCCGATATTGCCGGCGAGCGCCGTGCGATGACCTGCAGCACGCAAGAGGTGCGCAATCAGCGCCGTGCACGTGCTCTTGCCCTTGGTGCCGGTGACGCACACGGTGCGGACGTCGGGGTTCTCGGCGAGCCAGATCGCCGTGCCACCGACGAATATCGTGCTGGCAGCCTGCGCAGCGCGCACATCGTCGCGATAGGGACTGATTCCGGGTGACTTGATGACCACGTCAAAACCGGACAGCCGGATTGCATCGACGCCGGTCACGATCGTGAGTGCGTCATCACCGGTCTTCGCGGCTTCTGCCGCCTCGCTGGCCGAGCACAGCAATGTCAGTGCGAGCGCGGGCAGGCGACTACGCACAGCCCGGTGGGCGGCGCGGCCTTCAGCGCCCCAGCCCCAGATCGCCACGCGCGATCCTTCAAGCGTCGAGATGCGCACGTATCCGCCGCCATACGTCGGAGGGAACGCGATGCTCCGCGCCAGCCACGAGCAACGGCGCCAACTCGAGATCGCCTGAGGGCAGGCGAGGTGCGATCTCGCGGGTGAACCGCACGACCATGGCGTCCTCGCGCCATTCGGCGCGGCTGGCGATTGCCGCAAAGGCCGCGCGCGACTCGCGTCCCTCGCCGACGCATTCGAAAGGCTTGTGCTCGCCGAACTCGAGGAGCGCGTCGAAAGCGGGTGCGAGAGCCGGATCGTCGAGCAGGTTGCGCCCGAAAATCCCGACCAGCCGCGCCTTGGACATGAAGGGCGCCAGCGCCAGGAACACGAAGTGGCACTTCGGGCAGACACCGCACCAGCGCTGCGTGGGCCGTTCCCCCAGCAGGTGGAAGTTGCGGTTGCAGCTCGAGAACCAGGCGTCGTAGCGGTCCTCGCGCGCGAACAGTCGCGCGACCGCGAGTTCCGAGAATGGCCGCAACAGGGAGTAGTAGCAGAGACCGTGCGCCACCCTGCGTTCGACATATTCACCGAACGCGGATTCGAAAACCCAGCTCTTCGACCATTGGTGGTTGACTTCGCCGGTGCCCGGAATCTGGCTGCCGTAGCTGGCGGATCGCTCGTTCGAGAACACGACCTGATCCGCACCTGCCAGCAGCGCCGCGAGCACCAGGATCGCGGAGTTGATGGCGGTGACCGGGATGTGCCCGTTCCACGCACCCTGGCGGTTGTAGTCGAAGAGTTCGGGTGCCAGGGTGCGCCCGATGTTAAGCGTCGGCAGGCCGGTGCGTGCCGCGCACGCGGCGATGAGCTGCGAGCCGCCGATCCAGGCCACGGTCTGCGCGATGCCTGCGGCGCGCAGGGCTTCGATGGTGACGAGTGAGTCCTTGCCCCCGCCGATCGCCACCAGCGCGCGCGGCTCGCCGTTTCCCGTTCCGGTGGCAGAGGGGTGCAAGGTGATCGCGGCGGAAGACGCTGGAAAGTGGATGTGGCCGCGCAGGTCCAGGTTATTGCGGTAGGCGAACTCGCCGAGTCCGTTCTCGTAGATCAAGGTGAGCAGCGCGGCGGTATCGGCATCGATGGAATAGCTGTCGATCGTGATGCGGGACGGGACCGCAGCCTTGTAATAACTCACGCCGGCAATCAGATGCAGCAGGCGCAAGGCCCTCTCCAGCGCTTCGGCGCGGGCGGGTCCGACCTCGAACGGAGCACCGGGAAAAGTCAGGCGTTCGACAAGGTCGGGGCCGTCGTCGAATCCGTAGACCAGCTCCGCCACGCCACGCTCTGCATCCAGGCTGCAGCGTCGGAAGTGAAACGCCGCGATGGCATCGCGATCGAAGAGCCGGTCATTCATCATCGATCGCTTCCTCGCCAGGCCAGCCACGCAGGTTGTAGCGCGAGGACATCACTGCGCCGTAGGCACCCGCGTCCGCGATGAGCATCACATCGCCGGCCTGCGTGCGCGCGGGCAACTGGCGTTGTCGCCCGAGCACATCACTGCTTTCGCAGATGGGGCCGACCACATCGAACAGCGCGCAATCGGGATCATCGGCGCGGCTCAGGTTGACCACGTCGTGCCAGGCTTCGTAGAGCGCGGGGCGCAACAAGGTGTGCATGCCGGCGTCGCAGCCTATCCTCCGCACGCCATCCTTTTCGACGACCTGGGTGACTCGCGTGAGCAGGACGCCGCACTCGGCGACCAGGAACCGGCCGGGTTCGATCGCGAGTTCATAACGCGGCCACGCTTCTTTGATCTCGGCCAGCCCGGCTGCCCAGGCCGAAAGATCGAGCGGCTCGGCGTCGGGTCGATAGGGGATCGGCAACCCTCCGCCAATGTCGATCGTCGAGACTGATCCCAAGCCATCGGCGAGCCCTGCGAGTTCCGCATACACGGATCGCCAGTGCGCAGGCGCCTCGACGCCGCTGCCGAGGTGCGCGTGCAGCCCGTCGATGCGAAGGTCCAGCATGCGTGCGTGTGAAACGAATGAATGGAGAGCCGCGACGGGCAGTCCGAATTTCGCAGCGGAGCCGCCAGTCCGCACTTTTTCGTGATGTCCTTCGCCGCGACCGAGATCGAGCCGCAGCCACGCACGGCCGCCGCGAAAGAGCTCGGGCCAGTTGCGCAACGCCTCGACGTTGTCGAGCGTCAGCGTGACGCCCTTCGCGCGGGCGAACGCGTACTCCTCCCGCGGCGCAAAACTCGGCGTGAAGAGCACCCGCGAGGGGTCGATTCCTGGCAAGGTCGAGAACAGGTGCTCGAGTTCGCCTTGCGATACGCACTCGAAACCAAAACCTTCGAGTTCCAGGGCGTGCAGGATCGCCGCGTGCGGGTTGGCCTTGAGTGCGTAGTAGCGCCTGTCCACGGCTTTTACTGCAGCGAGGGACTGCGCGCGCTCGCGCACGGTGGGCAAGTGATACACGTACAGCGGCGTGTGCGCCCCGCTCATCGTGATGAGCCGTTCCACGCGCGATCGCCACCAGGGAACGGGGCGCGGGTGTGCGCGGCCCACGATCTCGCGCCAGCTGTTGCCGAACACCGTGCGGTCGTGCACGGGCATGGCGCCGCTGCGCACGAGTTCGGCATGCAGCTGCGGCAGCAGGCCCTGGGCGTCTACCGCGTCGATCACGAACGTCAGGTTGAGGTCGTTCGACGACTGCGAGATGAGATGCACGCGTTCGCGACCGAACGTTGCCCAGATGCCCGACAGCTTGTGCAGCAACGAGCGCATGCCGCGACCGACCAGCGTGATCGCGGTCGCGGGCGCGATGACCTTGACCCGGCACACTTCCGCGAGGTCCGCGGCCAGCGCCTCCAGCACGTTGCTGTTGACCAGATTCTCGTGCGGATCCAGCGACACCGTTACGTTGGTCTCGGACGAACCGATCAGGTCGATCGAAAGCCCATGGTGCTTGAAACGTTCGAAGATGTCGGCGAGAAAACCCACCTGCTGCCACATGCCGATGGTTTCCATCGACACCAGCACGATGCCCTCCCGCCGGGAAATGGCCTTGACTCCCGGCAAAGCCGATGCGCCATCCTCGATCACCGTGCCGCACAGGTCGGGCCGCCCGGTGTCGAGGATCGCGATGGGCACGCCGGCTTCCCGGCACGGGCCGATCGCCCGGGGATGCAGCACTTTCGCGCCAGTGGTGGCGATTTCCTGCGCTTCGGAATAGTCGAGCCGACTGAGAAGACGCGCATCCGGCACCTCGGCAGGATTGGCGCTGAACATGCCCGGCACATCGGTCCAGATCTCGACCCTTCGCGCGCGCAGCAGGGCACCGAAGCAGGCTGCAGAGGTATCGGAGCCGCCGCGACCCAGTACAACGGTTCCACCATCGGCGTGCCGCGCGATGAATCCCTGCGTGATCAACGATCGCGTCGGCTGCGCTTCGAAGCGGGAGCGCCAGCCTTCGTCCGGAACCGTGTCGCAGGCTGCGGACAGCCGCTGCGCCCAGGCGTTCTGATTGGGCCGGTTGCGCGACTGCAGCCACGCCCGCGCGTCGCACCAGCCGAAGTCGAAGCCCTGCGCGCGCAGGAAAGCCGCGCCAAGCAAAGAGGACAGCAACTCGCCCTGCGCAAGCATTTCCGCCTGCCACGCGAGGGAGCGTTCCTGCGACGGTTCAAGGGATGTGCGCAAAGCACCCAATTGACTGCCGAGTATGGCGTGACCGTCGAGTGCGAGCTCTGCCGCGAGCGCGAGATGCCTGTTGATCAGGGAGTCCACGATGCGTGGCGTGGCTTCCTCACCATCGGCGATCCGCTGCAGGTCGTTGGTGACGCCGGCGAGCGCGGAAACCACGACCAGCACCCGCGTGGTCTCCCCGGTCTGCAAGCGTTCCTTCGCCAGCTGCGCGACCGTCTCCCAGCGCTGCCGACTCGACACCGATGTGCCGCCGAACTTCAGCACGACCCAGTGAAGGCCGGACACCGGATCGGAATGCGCAGGCGGCGCGGCGGGAAGGACGGGCATCGGCGAAATGATTCGTCTGCTCGCGCAGATCCAGTCGGGGGCCGCAACCTTGCCACAAACGCTCCCGCCCCGCGCCCACCGGGCCCACGCCGCCTGCATCTCGCCCGCACGGCAATGCCGACGGCGCGCGGCCCGGTTAGACTTTGCGTCTCGCGACACGGACTGGCCCCATGCACATCGTGCCGTTCAAGCAGGTCGACGTTTTCACGCGCGTGCCCTTGCGCGGCAATCCGGTGGCCGTGGTATTCGGCGCCGATGGCGTCGACAGTCACGCCATGCAGAGGCTTGCCGCATGGACCAACCTTTCCGAAACCGTGTTCGTGTTGCCGCCGACATTGCCTGGCGCCGACTATCGTCTGCGGATTTTCACGCCGCGCCAGGAACTTCCCTTTGCGGGACACCCGAGCATCGGCGCGGCGCACGCGATCCTCGAGGCGCGCTGGGCCACGCTTCACGATGGAGAGCTGATCCAGGAATGCGAGGCAGGCCTGCTGAAGGTCAGGGTCCGCGAAACCCCGGATGGCAACCAGATTTTCGTGCGGGTGCCCCGCGCGCACGTGGAGCCGTTGAGTCCGGTGAGCGAACAGCGGCTCGCCGAGGCGCTGGGCCGGGAGGGCAAGTCGGCCAGCCTCTCCTCGAGTCTCGTGAATGTCGGACCGCAGTGGATCGTGGCGGACCTCGGGGAAGAAGACAGCGTGCGCACGTTACGCCCCCACTATGGGTTGCTCGCATCGCTGTGCGACGGTGTCGGCGGCGTTGGATTAAGCGTATTCGGGCGGGCCAGCCAGGGCGAGGGTCTGGTCGTGCGTTCCTTCGCGCCCAGCGACGGCATCCTCGAGGATCCCGTCTGCGGCAGCGGCAATGCTGCGATTGCGGCCCATCTTTTCGATCGGCGCGGACTGGACCGGATCGGCCATAGCTACAAGGTTTCGCAAGGCCGCGAGGTCGGGCGGGACGGCACCGTGCTCGTCGAGATCGACGCCGCGGGCGGCATTGATGTCGGTGGCGCTGCCATCACCTGCGTGGACGGCACGTTGAGTCTTTGAAAGTTTCGGGCGCGTAGGATCCACCAATGCAAAACGGGGGCCTTTCGGCCCCCGTCTTTGTCTGCGCTGGACGCTAGTCAGCCGTCCACATATTTCCAGACTCAGCCGTCGACCCGCACGCGGATCTGGCGACCCGGACGATAGTTGGTCTGCGTCTGATACAGACGATTGTTGTACTCGTACGTCACGTCATACGCCACCACGCGCTGGTCGCCACGATAGCCTCTCGTGGTGCGGCATTGTTCGACCACGTGCGGCGCCCAGCGGCCCGTGTACTGGCGACCGTTGTAGTTGCGGCCGTCGTAATGCCCATTGCCGTAATAACGCTGGTCGCCGTAGTACCGGTCGCTGTAATCGACGCGACTGCCGCCCCGACGCTGCTGGTCCTGCGCGACCACTGCGCCCAGGGCTGCCCCGGCGATCGTGGCTGCAGTGCGCCCGCTGCCGTCGCCGACCTGGTTGCCGAGCAGGCCGCCCACGATCGCGCCGAGCACTGCCGGGGTATTCGAACGGCTGTCGTAGCGATAGCGCCCGTCGTAGTAGTAGCCATCACCCCAGCCGTTGTTGACGTAGGTCTGGCCGCGCTGCACGCGGCAGACCTGGCGGGTCACCGGCCGACGCGAATCCACGACGACCGGATGCACTGCGACCACCCGTGCGTACGCGTCTTCCTCGTAGTCCCAGTGCTCGTAACGCTCGTCATCCAGACTGTAACGATTGGTGTCGTAGCGCTCGTAGTACTCGTCGTTGTAGCGGTCGTAATAACTGCCCTGGGCGAGGACGCCACCGGTGGCGGCGATGCCCGCAGCAAGCAGCGTGCTCTTGATCCAGCGGTTCATATTCTCTCTCCTGACCCGGCGCAACGATTGGCCGTTTCGGTCGAGGCAGACAATGGCGCCCGGGCGTTGAATTCGGTCTGAATTGGCTTTCACATAAAATTGAACGTTGCCGCGCGTTCAAAGAGGCGCATGCTGGCAGTCGTCTCAGCCCCCCGTGAGCGTTGCCTCCAGGCTGATCGGAACGGCGCTGAGAGCCTTCGACACCGGGCAGTTCGATTTGGCATCTTCCGCAATCGCCTGGAACCTGGCCGCGTCGATGCCCGGCACGGCGGCCGCCACCTTGAGGCGGATCTGGGAGAGCTTGGGTCCGCCCTCCATCGAAAGGTCGACGTCTGCGCGGGTATCAAGAGTGGTGGGCGGGTGGCCCGCTTCGGTCAGCTTGGCCGACAACGCCATGGTGAAGCAGCCAGCGTGCGCGGCCGCGATGAGTTCCTCGGGATTGGTGCCCTTTGCCTCGCCGAAGCGCGTGTGGAAGCCGTATGCCGCGTCCGCCAGGACGCCGCTCTGCGGCGTCGAGAGCTTGCCGTGGCCGGATTTGAGGTCGCCGGACCAGTGCGCGGTTGCGTGCCGGGAAATGCCCATGTGTGTGCTCCGTCGAGTGAGGCGCGGAGAATACCGAGTGGCCCGTGAGCGAAGTATCGCGAACCGGCATCCGGCGGATTGCACGCCGGACTTGACCGCGACCCCCGCGATTACGATGCTTGTCCCACGCCGGCCTGCCGGCGCCCATTCCGCCATGACCGTGCCGCGGTCGCGACGAGACGGCCGCAACCGCGCCGAGACGCCGCGCCGACCATGACGGCCGACCGCACCGCTCGCCGGGAGACGTGGCCATGTCCTACACCACCGAACAAATCCGCAACGTGGCCCTCGCAGGCCACCCTGGCGCCGGCAAGACCACGTTGTTCGAAGCCCTGCTGCATGCCGGCGGCGCGATCCAGGCGGCAGGCACGATCGAGCGCGGCTCCACCGTTTCGGACTTTGATCCCATCGAGAAGGCGCGCGGCCATTCGCTGGATTCCGCCATCGCCTCGACGGATCACGCGGGCGTCCACGTCAACCTGATCGACACCGCGGGCTATCCGGATTTCAGGGGGCCGACGCTCGCCGCGCTCGCCGCAGTGGAAACTCTCGCCATCGTCGTCGATGCCGATGCCGGTATCGGCCACGGCACGCGGCGCATGATGGAGTACGCGCGTGCACGCAATCTGTGTCGCGCCATCATCGTCAACAAGATCGACCATGAGGGGGCGCGCAGCGAACAGTTGCTCGATCAGCTGCGCGAGGCCTTCGGCAACGAGGTGCTGCCGCTCAACCTGCCGGCCGACGGCGGCACGAAGGTGATCGATTGCTTCGGCCAGTCGACCGGCGACTCGGACCTCGGCCCCGTCGCCGACTGGCACCAGAAGATCATCGACCAGGTGGTCGAGGTCAACGAAAAGGTGATGGACCATTATCTCGACGCTGGCGAGGAAGGCCTCTCCTTCCAGGAACTGCACGATGCTTTCGAGCAGTGCCTGCGCGAGGGCCACCTGGTCCCGGTCTGCTTCGTGTCCGCCCGCAGCGGCGCGGGCGTCAAGGAACTGCTCAACGTTGCGGAGAAACTGTTCCCGCATCCTGGCGAAGCGAATCCTCCGCCGTTCGTGAAAGGGCGCGGTGCCGACGCCGTCCCCATCACCTCCAGCATCGATCCGAAGGCGCACGTGATCGCCGACGTGTTCAAGATCGTCAACGATCCGTTCGTGGGCAAGCTCGGGATTTTCCGTGTTTACCAAGGCACCGTGCGCAAGGACAGCCAGCTGTTCGTGGACGACGGCAAGAAGCCCTTCAAGGTCGCTCACCTGTTCAAACTCAAGGGCAAGGAGCATGTGGAGATCGCGCAGGCGATTCCGGGTGACATCGCGGCAGTCGCGAAGATCGAGGACCTGCATTTCGATGCGGTGCTGCACGACTCGCACGACGAGGACCAGATCCACCTGGCGCCGCTGGATTTCCCCAATCCCATGTTCGGCCTTGCCATCGAAGCCGCGAGCAAGGGCCAGGAACAGAAACTCGCCACGGCCCTGTCGAAGCTCGCGGAGGAAGATCCGACCTTCCACGTCGAACACCATCACGAACTCAACGAGACCGTCATCCGCGGCCTCTCGGACCTCCACCTGCGCATCATGCTCGACCGGCTGCGCGACAAATACGGCGTGGAAGTCCGCACCCGGCCGCCGCGCATCGCCTATCGCGAGACGATCGGCGGCAAGGCCGAAGGGCACCATCGACACAAGAAGCAGACCGGTGGCGCCGGCCAGTTCGGCGAAGTGTTCCTGCGGGTCGAGCCGTTACCGCGCGGCGATGGTTTCGAATTCGTCGACCAGATCAAGGGCGGCACGATCCCCGGCCAGTTCCTGCCGGCCATCGAGAAAGGCGTCCGCCAGGTGCTGGCCGGTGGCGCGCTGGCGGGCTACCCGCTGCAGGACGTGCGCGTCATCGTGTACGACGGCAAGTTTCACGCGGTCGACTCCAAGGAAGTCGCGTTCGTCTCGGCAGGCAAGAAGGCCTTCCTCGACGCGATCGCGAAGGCCAGGCCGCAAGTGCTCGAACCCATCGTGGATCTCGAAGTCACGGCGCCGGAATCGCACATGGGCGACATCACCAGCGGGTTGTCATCCAAACGCGCGCGCATCAACGGCACCGACAGCCTGCGCGGCGGGGAGATCGTGGTGAAGGCGCAGGTCCCCTTGTCGGAGCTGGAAGGCTACGCCGCCGAACTCAAGGGGGCGACGGCAGGCCGCGGCAGCTACGCGCTCGACTTCAGCCACTACGAGCCCGTGCCTGCACATATGCAGCAAAAGCTCGTGGACGCCTACAAGCCGCATCACGAAGAAGATTGATGAAGCAGTTCGCGCTCATCGCGTTCGCGGCGTTCACCGGCGTGCTCGCCGCACTGCTCCTGTACTACCTGCTCGTCACCAAACCGGGGATCCAGAGCGAGTTCGCCCGCATGGACCAGGTGCGCGACGAAGCGCGGAACGTGGGTCGCGAACTCGAGCGGGCCGCGGACGAGAGCGTCACGCGCGCGCGCGACGGATTCGAATCGCAGGCCGAAGAGATGCGTCATCGCGCGCTGCTCGCAACCGCCCTGGCGGCGGGACAAAGCGCGAAAGTCGCTGTGACCGAGAGCTGGATGACGATGGGTGCCTGGCCGTCGGGGCCGGCCGACATCGGCTGGGCCGAGCCGTCTGCGTATGCGAACGACGCTGCGCGTGGCGTTGCGATCGAGGGCGGGGGCGTGATTCGCATTGACCTGACGGACGCGGTGGCAAAGGGCGCGACCATCCGTCTGGTTCCGATCGCCGACGAGCGCACGGGGATGGTGAAGTGGCACTGTGAGCTACAGGGCGCCGCCGACCTGTTGCGCTTCATTCCCCAATGCAAGCAGACGCCGGGCGACCTCGTCCCTGAAGTGCTGGGCCGCGACGACTCGTCACCCGCGCGGTCGAGCGGGGGTCCGTAGTCAAAGGCACACGGACCCAGCAACCAGCTAGCGATCGGTCTTGGGTTCGCTGCTGGTGTTCGTCTTGCCATCGGAGTCTGGAACGATCGTCGTTCCGAGCAGAGCGGGCGTCTGCGGGACGAGTTGCCCCCGGATCGCCCCACCGGGATAGTCGATTGTGCGCACCGCGACGTAGGTCATCCCGTCGCGCATGGCTTGTTCCTGCTCTGGTGTCAGGGTCAAGGCGAGGCCCGTTTTGCTGTCTCCCGTCTGGCCGCTGCCCGCATTGAGCGCGCCGATCACGACTCCGTTTTCTGTGGGCTTGCCCATGAGAAGTTCTACGCTGGTCGCTTCCGAGGCAAGGCCCGTAAATGCCAGGTCCAGCGTCACCTTGCCGTCTTCGTCGACAACGGCCCTTGCCTGACCGCTGGCCTTTGATTCTGTCGCCGAAACGACATTCGCACCGTTCATCATCGCCATGAGAGTGAGATCGGCCGCGTGCGAATGCGCCGCGACGCCCAGCGCCGCACAGAGAAACAAGTTGCGTACATTCATGACGTTGCCTCGTGGGTTATCCAGCGACACTACGCGGGTCGCCGCAACGGGCGATGAATCAGGGATTCCGGCTTTGGCGCAGTGCCGGCCAGCCACTGCGCGTGCCACGTCGCGGCGATCGACGATGTGATCGCTGCGCTGGAGCCAACCAGCGCAGCGTCACTTGCCGCACGTCAGCCAGTTGCATCCCGAGCCATGGCCGGAGACCGCACAACCCTGCTGCGTTCTTGTTATGGTTCGGACACCCGCTGATGCGCTGAAAGAGGGCCTGGATGTCCGCCGATGCGCCCGCCGCCCCCGTCCGTTATGCGTTCGGTGACATCGTCGTCGATGCCCGTGCGCATCGCGTAACGCGTGCCGGACTGGATGTTGCACTCGAGCCCAAGGCCTACAGCGTGCTGCTCGAGCTGTTGCGGTGCGCCGGCGCGGCCGTGCCGCGTGATGATTTGCTCGACGCGGTGTGGGGCCATCGCCACGTCACGCCGGCCGTGCTCAATCGCGTCATTGCCATGCTGCGGCGCGCGCTCGGCGACGATGCCGATCACCCGCACCTGATCCGCACGGTGCACGGCACCGGCTACAGCTTCATCGGCGCGGTCACGGCGACTGACTCGCCCGCTGCTGGCACGGTAGTCGAATCGCCACAGTCGGCGGGCGATCCCGTGGGCATACTCGCCTCCGGAATCGATGCGGGCGAGGCGCGCGTGCGGTCTGCGCCGGCAAGCGCAACCGAGCTCGACGCAGACGCTACGCCGGCAGCCGCCGCGGTCGACCGGAGTCACGACGTCGGGGCATTTCGTCCCTGGCGCGGCATCGTGATCGTGGTGTTGCTGGTCGCCGTGGCAATCGCGGGGACATGGGCATTCCGCGACCGGGTCACCGCGCCTGCCGCGCGCGCGCCGCCGGCGACTGGTGTGGGCGTCGCAGTCGCAGCCGGGAAGCGCACGCTCGCTCTCCTGCCGCCGGCCATCGAAGGTACGGAATCCGCGGACCGGGCGCTGGCATTCGCTTACATCGATGGATTGCGCGAGGCGCTCGCGCGCTTTCCCGGGGTCGAGGTCGTCGGGAGCGAGTCGGCGCGCATCGCGCTCCTGCGCGAGCAGCAACCCGCTAAAGCGGGTGCGCTGCTCGGCGTCGAGTACGTTTTGAAAACCGCTTTCGCGCGTGAGGAAGGGCGCGTCGCGCTCGAGCTCGAGTTGCTGCGCGTCGCCGACCACCGCAGCGTCTGGCACCAGCGGTTCTCGCAGCCGAGCGAACAGTTGTTCCGGACCCTCGGCCCTGCGCTCGATGCGATCGAGCAGGTGCTCGCCACGACTGCACGCAGCGACGACCCGGTGCTGTCGGCGCCGGTGTCCGCGCAGGATCTCTACTGGCGCGGCTTGGTCGAGCTGCAGCTTAATGAGCCCGGCTCTCCGCAACGGGCGATCGCTTTGTTCGAGCAGGCGATTGCGGTCGAGCCGCGCTTCGCCGCCGCGCATGTCGGGATCGCGACTGCGTGGCGCAGCGCCGTGTTCACGCGCGACGCGAGCCTAGACGAGGCCGCTGCAAAGGGCAGGGTCGCGGTGGCGCGAGCGCTCGAAATCGACCAGGAACTTGTGTCGGCGCATCTGGCCGAGGTGCTGCTGCTGACGATGCAGTGGCGCCACGTTGAAGCCGCCGCACCGTTGAGCAAGGCACGCCTGCTTGCGCCGGATGATTTCCAGGTCCTGCATCTGACCGCGAACCTTGCAAGCTACGACGGACGGCCCGCCGATGCGATCACGTTGCGCGAACAACTGGCGAAGCGCGACCCGTTGTCACCATGGATCTACGCGGGCTGGGGGCATGACCTCGCCGTATCCGGTCAACTCGACGCGGCACTTGCCAAGTTCGCGGAGGCGCGTGCGATCGCCGGCGACTTCGGGTACGCGCGCGAAGGCGCGATTCGGGCCTACGCGGCGAACGGCCGCTACGCGGACGCGATGCAGCAGTTCGAGCGCGATGGCAGCCGCCTCGACGATATTTATGTCCGATTCTCGATTGCCGCGATCCATACTGCGTTCGGTGAAGTCGAGCAAGCCCAGCGCGTGTTGTCGGGCTTCGAGCCCAAGTCGGCGGAACCACCCGGTTTTGCGCAGTCCGTGCTCGCGTTGCGATGGGCGCAAGGCGATTTCGCAGGCGCGCTCAAGTGGATCGAAGGACCCGGCAACCGCGTGGTGCAGGAGCCCTGGCGTAGCGTCCTGCGCGCGCACGCGCTTGCACTGGCCGGACGGCGCGCGGAAGCGCACGCGCTCTACACCGCCGTGTTCGCCGATGGCGGCAACCGTGACCAACTCGCAGGCACGACGTTCGTGACGCGCCACGGGCTGGGCGAGATCGCGAACTGGGTTGTGCTCGATCGCGAGCAGGGCGGTACCGGCGCGGCGGGGCTCGCCTATCTGCAGGCGCGCATCGCGCACATGACCGACGGCGGATACGGACTGCCGCTGCTCGACTACTACCGCGCGGTCGAGGCGGCATTGCGTGGCGACGAAGTCGCCGCCAACGCCGCCTTGGGTGCGGCGCTTGCGCGCGGCTGGTGCGACGATGTGGCGGTGCGAACCGATCTGGTCTGGACAGCGCTGCGCGAGGCGCCGTGGCTCGCCGCGCGCAGGGCAGAGGCAGCGCGCAAAGTCGACCAGGAGAGACAATCCATTCGAGGATCGAGGGAAGCAGCCGCTTCGGCCGCACGCACCAATTGAGGGGCGTTGCTGGCGACGCCGTGCCGGTCATACTTGTCGGGACACGAGCGCGTCCTGGCGAAGCCCTTCGGCGTGGATCCTAGATCTCGAAGCGATATGAGAGCTTGACCAGAAGCTGCTCGTCGTCGCGCAATGAAAACGCATCGACGAGTTGCTGCTCTGCGCCGCTCGCGAACTCGTCGAACGCGTTGCCGCCACGGCCATACACGACGTAGAGATTGGACAACGGCGCGAGTTCGTAGCGGTAGCGGATCTGGAATCCCAGGTTGCGCAGGCTGAAATCATCGATGTCGTCGCTGCTCGGCACTGGCGTCCCGTCGGCGGCGACGCGCCACGCGCGCTCGTTCACGGCATCGAGGCCCAGTGCCTGCAACTTGATCCGCAGCTCCTGCTTGCTGGAGATGATCCAGTTGAGGCCCGCGTCGAGCTGCAGCGTGCGGTCCCGGAAAGTCCCCAGCAGGTTGCCGCCACGCCACAGCAGCCAGTCCGGGTTGTAGCGCGCGAACATTCCGGCGAAAGCACTGAGGTCGTCGTTGAAGAAATAATCGGCCTGGCCAAATGCGGAGACCGCCGGGCTCTGGATGCCATCGAGTCCATCCGCAGCGACCCGCAGGTTGCCGTACAACTGCCACGCCCCCTTGCGCGGGCGGAATCGCTCGTAAAAGGCGTACAGCTTTTCCGGTACGCGGACAAAGCCTGGCCCGTTGCCGCGCAGGATCAGATCGTCGTGCCCCGAAGTGAATACCGCCACGTCGAAAAAAGCATTGCCCCCGTCGACGAGTTCGGCAGCCCGGCTGACCGACGCCGCGTAGGCAATCTTGAGGCCCTGGTCGTTGTAGCGCGTGGATGCCGCGTATCGCCAGTCCTGGCTCCGGTACGGCGAAGCGGCGTCGAACGCCGTCAGGCGGTGGGCGAGCTGGTAGCGCACATAGTTGTAGTTGTTGCGCTCGAGGAACCCAAAGTCGTTGAGTTGCAGCTGATCGCCCAGGTGTACCGCGTAAATCTGGTGGCGCCAGTCGTTGCCCATGTCGTAGTCGGCCTGCAGCTGCGCACCGATGTCGCGAACGCGGGTTCCCGCCACGTCGACGCTGGATCCGACCACGCTCGTACGCACGTTGAGTTGCGGATTCGGCGTGTAGCGATGATCGAAACCGGCGACGCTCGCGGTGCGGTCGAAGAAGGGCCGGTTGACGTAAGTAGCCATGACCCCGAAGTCGTGCACGTCGGATTCGCGCGTTGCGCGCGCCGCGTAGAAATCCCGACCGACGTCGTCGCCCTCCGTCGCCGCGAACACACCGTAGTTGATGCCCGAGAAGCTGCCGTTGACCTTGAGCGCGGCGAGCACGTCCCCCGAGCCGCTCCGATCGTCGGTAGTCGCACCGACCCTGCGCGTGTAGAGCAGGCGATTCGACTGGTTGAGCGATCCGAACGGCACGTCGAAGAACGCCTGGTTCTCGGTAAAGAACGGCCGCTTGTCGCTGAAGAAAGTCTCGATCGCTCCGAAGTTGACGACAATGTCGTCGCTCTCGACCTGACCGAAGTCGGGATTGAGCGTGCCGGTCAGCTGGAACTGGCCGTTCGGTTTCCAGAAAACGTCACCACCCGCGTCGAAATCAGTCTCGCCGCGCACATTGTCATAGACCGCCACTGCGTAAGGCGTAAGCGCGAGCAGCGACTGGCTGTAGGCGGCGATTTCGACCTTGCCCAGCGCCGACAGGAAGCGTGGCTCGGTGAAACTCACTGCGGGCCATCCCATGCGTTCGTTGGTGCCGCCGATCACCCGGTCGAGGCCGATGCCGAGCGTACGCTTGCCGTCCTTCGCCGCGCTCATCGGCGCGATGTTCCAGGGGATCAGCATTTCCACCGACCAACCTTCGTCGTCTTCGGCCACGGCTTGCTGCCAGTTGCCGTCCCAGTCCGAGTTGAACCGGTTCTCGTTGGCAATCACTTCGTCGCTGATGCTCCCCGACAGCGTCACCATGAAGTTGTAGCCGGTGCGCCCGTCGCCATCGAAATCGACATTCAGGTTGACGCGATCGACGGGCGCACCCGCGTCGCGCTGGGCGCGCTGGCGCGTGCGCGGAACGCTGGCGGGTTGGGTGTTGTGCCATGCCACCGCGAGCCCCTCTTCGGTCGCCAGGATCCAGGCTTCAGTGGGCTGGACCGCCGGCCCGCGCGACAGCGGCTGGGTCATGCGGAAGTCGGTGACGTGCTGGGCGCCGGCCCATTCTTCGGGATCGATACGTCCATCGACTTCGATTCCGCTCGCGGAAGCGGCGGCGAGGGTAAGGCTGACGGCCAGGGACGACTGAAGGCGCATGCGGAGGAATCGGGAAGCGGCCACGCAGCCTGCGCGATTCGCGCTCGCCGCGCGCATGTCGTCAGTCATGCATCGCGGCAAGCAACTTTTCTACCCCTTCAGGCATCGAGCAATGTTTTCCTTCTCCCCGCCTGCGGGGAGAAGGTGCCGAAGGCGGATGAGGGGCAGCTTCAGACGATATCGCGACGTCCTGCCCCTCACCCGCCTTCGGCACCCTCTCCCCGTTCTCACGGGGAGAGGGAAAAAGCGCGGTCGCGCTTACGAACTGCGCTTCTTTGGGCGCAGCAACGTGCCGGTGCATTCGCGTGCGCCGCAGCGACAGGCCCACAGCTTCTTGAGGCGCGCCGTGTGCGGCACTTCGAGCGTGATGCCATAGTCGTAGGTGAGTTCGGTACCTGGCCGGATGCTCCGCTTGGTCCAGATTTCCACCTTGTCGAGGCGCTTGTCGCCGCCGGCGTGCTCTTCGAGAAGCGCCTCGCAATTGGGCGCGCAGCTGTGGTTCATCCAGCGAGCGTCGTTGCCGTCGGCGTTGGCGTCGATCACGTAGCGGTCATTCAACGTAAAAAGGAACGTGTGTCCGGTGTCGAGCGAATCGCCATACAGCCGATCACTCTGCGCGTGGGTGCGCAACTTTCCCTTGTAGTCGATGATCTTCTCGCCTTTGCGCAGCGCCCGCGCCGCGAACACGCCGCGGCCGTGGATCGGCGAATTCGTGACCTTGTACTTGCGCGCCATGGGCAACCGAGTCTGGAAAGGCGCGCGAGCATAACGAGAAACGGGAGACAGGTTGGGATTTTGCTGCGGGGGAGATCCCCACGTGACTCCAATGGGTCAGCTCGTGGCGGCGGCGATCGCGCCCGCGGTGACCTCGGCAAGCAGGGTGAGCGCATCCTCGTCGATGGAATACGGAGGCATCCAGTACAGGACATCACCCAGCGGACGCAGCAGTACCCCGTGTGCGATGGCGTGACGGTAAGCACGCAGGCCGCGACGTTCCGCCGCATCGAACGGCACGCGACCGGTGCGGCTCCGGACCATTTCGATCGCCAGGATCATGCCGGTCTGCCTGACTTCGCCGACATTCGGATGCTCCGCGAACGGCGCCGCCAGCGCAGCCATGCTGACCGCGGTGCGGCGATTGCGGTCGAGCCATGGCTGGTCCTCGAACTCCTGGAGCACGCCAAGCGCCGCGCTGCACGCCAGCGCGTTGCCCGTGTAGCTGTGCGAATGCAGGAAGGCCATGCGACTCGCGTGCTCGGCATAGAAGCCTGCGTACACCGCCTCCGTAGTCAGGACGGCGGACAGCGGCAGGAAACCGCCGGTCAGTCCCTTCGACAGCAGCAGGAAGTCGGGACTTATGCCGGCCTGCTCGCAGGCGAACAGCGTGCCGGTGCGACCGAACCCGACGGCGATCTCGTCCGCGACCAGGTGCACGCCATGGGCGTCGCACAACGTGCGGGCTTCATGCAGGTAGCGCGGATGGTGCATGCGCATGCCTCCCGCGCACTGCACCAGCGGCTCGAGGATCAGCGCGCAAACCCTGTCGCCCTCGCGCTCGAGCGTCAGGCGAAGGTCTGCAACCGCGCGCAGCGCCACGTCTTCCGGCGACTCCCCGTCCGCAGCGCGGTAGGCATCGGGCGATTCCACAAAGATCGGGCGGAGCAGCAGGGCATCGTATGTCGAGCGGTACAACGGTACGTCGGTCACCGAGAGCGCGCCGAGGGTCTCGCCGTGGTAGCCGCCCCGTACCGCGATGAAGCGCTGGCGCGCGGGGTCGCCACGGTTGAGATGCCAGTGGAAACTCATCTTGAGCGCGATTTCGACCGCAGCCGAGCCATTGTCGGCGTAGAACACGCGCGTCAGGCCAGGCGGCGCGGCTTTGCAGAGCGCCTCCGCAAGACGCACAGCGGGCTCGTGGCTGCAGCCGGCCAGGATCACATGGTCGAGTTGCGCCAGTTGACGCTGGATTGCCGCCACGATGGACGGATGGCGATGTCCGAACAGGCAGGTCCACCAGGAACTGACCGCATCGAGCCATCGCCCGCCTTCGCCATCCTCGAGCCAGACGCCTTGCGCGGAGCGGACCGGGAGCAACGGCACGCTTTCGTGGTCGTGCATCTGCGTGCAGGGGTGCCAGAGCACCGCCAGGTCGCGTCGGATCAACTCATCGTTGCGCATGCTCGTTCTTGCCGGGACCACCAAGGGGGCTTTGCTATGATCCGGGCGAACCCCTCACGGCGACAAGCAGTTCATGGCAATCGCATTTTCACGCGCACCGGCGCGGGGCTTCACGCTCATCGAAATCATGGTCGTGGTGACGATCATCGCGATCCTCATTGCGATCGTCGCGCCGCGAGTGATGGACCAGCCCGACAAGGCAGCGGCGGTGCGCGCCAAGGCCGACCTCGCGGCAATCTCCACGGCGCTCAATCTCTACAAGCTCGACAACTTCACGTTTCCCGGCACCGACCAGGGGCTGCAGGCCCTGCTCACGAAGCCGGACGGGGAGCCCGAGGCGGCCAACTGGAAAACCGGCGGCTACATGGACCGGATACCGAAAGATCCCTGGCAGCGCGATTACATCTATCTCTCGCCAGGCCAGCACGGCGAATTCGACGTGTATTCGCTGGGTCGCGACGGCCAGCCGGGCGGTGAGGGACCGGCGGCCGACATCGGCAATTGGACGCCCTGACCGCACCACGAATCGCGGCCGCGAAGCGTCGATCGCCCACGCAACCGCGCCCGGCGCGCAGCGCTGAAGCCGGGTTCACCCTGATCGAGATACTGGTGGTGCTCGCGATCGTCGCGGTGATGGTGGTGGCCGTCGGCCTCAGCGTCGGCGCGGCGGGCGGCACGCGCCAGCTGGAAACGGAAGCGCAAAGACTGCTCGCGCTGCTCGAACTTGCGTGCGACGAATCGGCGCAGTTCGGGCAGGACATCGGCGTGCGGTTCGAGTCCGGTGGGTACCGGTTCGTGCGCGCGGTGGGGCGCGAATGGGAGCCGCGAACCTCCGACACTCTGCGGGCTCGTCGCCTGCCGGTCGGCATGCGGCTCGAGCTGGCACTTGGAGGCCGCAGCATCGAACTCGACGGCGCGGCCAGTGATGCGGAGCAGTCGGTTGGCGAACGTGAAGTTTCCAGTGACGCACGGGGCAAGGACCCGGGAAGCGCCCTGGCGCCACAACTTGCGTGCGACGCGGACGGCGTGTTGAGCGGCGACCCGAGCATCGGGTTCCGCGCCGGAACGCTGCGTGCAACGCTTGCGCGCGACAAGGACGGATCGCTGCGATTACTTGCGTTGCAGGAACCGTGATCAAGCCGCGGCCATCCACTCCCCCTCCTCGACGGGGATTCACGCTGCTCGAAGTGCTGGTGGCGCTGGTCGTGGTGGCGCTCGCGTTGACCGCCCTGCTGCGCGCGGCGTCGCTTGGAGCCAGCGCCCTTGATCGCGAGCGACAGCTCACGCTCGCCACCTGGGTCGCGCAGAATGTGCTGGCCTCCACGCGGCTTCGCGGGGGCTTGCCGGCCACCGGACGGACCGAAGGAGACGAACGCCAGGGACCCTTCCAGTATCGCTGGACCCTCACCGTGTCGAATACCGACGAGCCGGGAATACGCCGCGCGGACGTGCAGGTCTTCTCTGTCGCGGCCACGGGCGAGCCGGTCACCACACTCTCCGGATTTCTTGGCGAATGACCGCAGTGGGCGCACCCCGCGGATTCACGCTGATCGAACTGCTGGTGGCGGTGGCGATCTTCGCCGTCGTAGCCGCGATCGCCTACGGCTCAGTCGACGCATTGGTCAGCGCGCGCGAGCGGCTCCAGGAATCGGAAGCGAAGCTGCGCACCCTGCAGACCGCGTTGGGCACCTTCGAGCGCGACGTGCGCAGTGCAGTGGCGAGACCGGCGCGCGAGTCGTATGGCGAGGCGCGGCCCGCATTGATCGGCGAACGTGGGGGCTTGACCCTGACGCGACTGCGCAGCGGCGGGCTCGCGGATGCCGCGCCACAGGCCCAGCGCGTCGGCTACGCACTCGGCGGGCAGCGCTGGTCGCGGCTCGAGTGGCCCGTCGCCGATTCCGCACCTTCGACCGTGCCGACGACGCGGACGCTGCTCGGCCAGGTCCGTGGAGTATCGATGCGCTATCTCGATGCGGAAGGACGTTGGCGCGAAGTCTGGCCCGCTGCACAGATCTCCGCGCAACACCGGCTCACCGCGCTGCCGCGCGCGATCGACCTGCGCGTCGTCGTCGAGGAATTCGGCGAGATCAGGCGCGTCATCGAATTGCCCGAGGCCACTCCCCCGTGAAGCGCTCTCCGCCAAAGCGGCAGCGCGGAGTCGCCCTGCTGCTCGCGGTACTGTTGTCGGCGCTCGCGGCGCTGCTCGCGTTTGCGATCATCGATTCGCAGGCGGTCGCCCTGCAACGCACCCATGCGCAGATGCGCGGCGCCCAGCTGGACGAGTTCGCACGCGGCGTGGAAGTCATTGCATCGATCGCACTCCGGCGCGATGAGGCAAACGTCGACCACAACAGCGACGCGTGGCGCCAGCCGCTGGTGCTGGACATTCCGCGCGGCCGGCTCGCCGCGCGCATGCGCGATCTCAACGGCTGTTTCAATGTGAATGCGTTCGCCGATCCCGATGCGGGCTTCGTGGCGGAGTCGCATGCGCGACTCACGCGCCTCCTGCTGGCGCTCGAGCTCGACCCCGAGATCGCCGACGCGATCGCGGACTATGTCGATGTCGACCAGGCGACGCGCGATCGGGGCGCGGAGAACCTGCGTTACCTCGGCGGACGGCCCGCGTATCGCACCGCCGACCGGCCGCTCGCGCACGTTTCCGAGTTGCGTGCGGTAGCCGGCGTGGACGCGGAAACGTATCGGCGCCTCGCGGAGGAAGTGTGCGCACTCGCGCCGCGCGCCAAGATCAACGTCAACACCGCGAGCGTCGCCCTGCTTCGGTCGCTGGGTCCGGATATCGATCAGGCCCGCGCCGCCGCGCTCGCCGCCGACGGCAATGCGCGGCACACGGATATCGAACAATTCATGCTGCAGGTGGACGAGACCCACGCACAGCGTCCGGCGAACCCGCACGGAACACTCGACGTGGTCAGCGACGAGTTCCTGCTTGAAAGCGAGATCGAATACGACGGCGTGAAAGTCGCCTACTGGGCGCACCTGACGCGTCGCGCCGGACAGGTCCGCGTCGAGGCGCGCGGGCGCGGGCGGTATCGATAGGCGGCAATACCTACGCGGTTTGCGTGGCCGGCAGCTCGCCGAGTTGCAGAGCCTCGGTAATCATCGACTCGATGGACGGCAAATCGGGCAGTATCGCCCGATCCTCGCGCAGCAGGATTTCCATGAGGATTCCGGGCCGGCGTCTTGCAGCAACTCCCGCACTGCTTGCCGGGAGCAGCTCATCGGACGCTACGGTGGTGAGGCGCGGGAAGCCGATGCAGGTCATGGCCATGAACGGCATGCGCGGATTTCCACCGAGCGCCTTGAGCAGCGTGATCTTGGCGTTGAGCGCCGGCTCCGTATCCGCCAGCCCGGCGAGCAATGAGAACGAGAACAGCGGCACGCGCCAGCCGCGCCAGCTCACCCTGCCGCGGATCCACGACGGCGCTCCGGCAATCGGCTCGGGCGACGCCGCGGTGATGATCTCCGAGACCAGCGCATTCGGCACCAGAACACGGCCATTGGCAACCGCGATCATCAGGGCGCGGATGTCCTGCGGCAGGATTTGCGGCTGCGCGTTCATCAGGCTCTCCTACCCATGTTGTTGCGAGATTTGTTGCGCCATGTCGAGCGCGGTTCCCTGTTGGGCGAGTGCGCCAAGTTCCTCCGCGCGCGCGAGACGGCTCGACATCCTGCCGGTGTGCAGCAGGTTTCCCGCCTCGTCGAAATAAAATTCGGCGGCCATGTCGAGCTTCACGACCTGTCCCGGCGCGAGCGCGGTCCGGTCGGTCCACGTTTCGAGTGGACTGCCCGTTCGCTCTCGCCGGGTTCCGCGGGACTGGCGGTGGAAGACGACAGATTCGGGACCCCGTGCTCCGTCGTGTCGATCTCGAAACTGGCTCGACCTTCGGTGGGCGAAGCGCCGAGCGATTCAAGGGACAGGCTCGAAGCAAATGACGATTCGGGAACGGGCGCAGCTGGTGCGGGCGCAGCCGCGTTCACCGTCGATTCGTCGCCGGCGGCATCGAGCGGCGCAAGGCTCAGCTCGGCGAATCCGGTGGGCGCGTCCAGGCGCGATGGCTTGGCTTCGTCGCTCGTCACCTCCGCATGCAGTCGCAGGTCCTCGTCGCCGGCGCCCAATGGCGAACCGAGATCGTTGGCCGGAAAGTCGTCGACCTGGACACCCGGAAATGCGGACTCGTCAATCTTGAGATCGACCTGCTGCCCGGCGCGACCGATCGTCTCGGGTGGAACGATGTCGACCGTTCCGTCGGCGTCGAAGGCCTGCAGGTTGCCAAGGACTTCGCGCTCCGCGTCGTTGAGTTCGAGCGCAGCGTCCATCACGATTTCCGCCGTGGGCTCCATGTCCGAGCCCATCGTGCGTTGCGCGACGCCGCGCGTCTCGGGCGAATCGAGCGGCATGTCCGTCCCGCCCACCGCCTCGAGCTCGCTGGCCCAGTCGTGGGACGGCGGGGGACCCGCATCCTTCGCGTCGGCAATCCGGGCGAGACCCTGGTCCATGTCGACTTCGGCCGCCTGCTCCGAGCGGGCGACGACAGGCGTCCCTCCGGCGCCGAATGCAGCGTTGCCGTCGCGGGGCAGGCGCAGTGCCGGCGCATCGTCCGGGCGCGGGGGGAGGTCCACTTCGTGGTCGAGAATCTTGGCACTGAGGTGCCGGCGCCAGCGCGCCCTGTCCCATCCGCTGAGTGCGCTGGTGATGGAGGCGTCGTTGAATACGACGCGCAACTCCGGCTGCGCCGCCAGTTCGTCGAGCAGCGGCGACTCGTCGTCGTGCGATGCTGACAGGTTGATCAATACCACCCTGGGTGCAGCAGCCAGGATGGCCTGGGTCGAGCAATTTGCCGTGTCCGACTCGAACACGATATCGGCGCCGGCGTCGCGCAGCACCTCGCGCAGTTCGTCGACGTCGTCGGATGTGCCCCAGAGCAACGCAACCGGAAGTGCGGCGTGCTCATGCATCCGGAGAATCTCCGATCAACTCGAACACCGTGCGCAGCAGGTCGGCTTCCTGGTAAGGCTTGCCGAGGAACCGGTCGACACCGATCTCGAACGCGCGCTGGCGGTGCTTCTCGCCCGTGCGCGACGTGATCATCATCAACGGCAGGTGGCGAAGCCGGGCGTCGTTGCGGATGTAGGTCGCAAGCTCGTAGCCGTCCATGCGCGGCATCTCGATGTCGAGAATGGCCAGGTCCGGCACGCGTTCCTGCAGTTTCTCCACCGCGTCGACGCCGTCTTTCGCCGTGACGACTTCCATGTCGTTGCGCTCGAGCACGCGCGAGGTGACCTTGCGCATCGTGATGGAGTCGTCGACCACCATGACCAGCAGCTGGCGCTTGACCTGCACCTTGCTCGGTTCGGCGAGAATTGCTTCGGGCGCGGCGAAACCACCGGGCAACATCGCCGCCAGTTCGTCGGCAATCGCGCGCTCGGTACGCCGGGCGATGTGGCGCCGCACCAGCGGCGCGAGGTCGAGAATCATGACGACCGAACCGTCGCCCATGATGGTCGCGCCGAACATGCCAGGCACGGAGGCGATCTGCGAGCCCGTCGACTTGACCACAATCTCGCGGCTGCCCACGACGCTGTCGACGCGGATCGCGGCGCGCTGGTCGCCGGAGCGCACCAGCAGCAGCGGCAGCTGCCCTGCGGTATCGACCACGCGGTTGGGTTCCGTGCCCAGCAGCAATGCCAGGTCGTGCACCGCGTATTCATCGCCACCATATGCGAGCTGGCGGGCATCGGCGCCGCTCAACCGGCCCTCGAAGTCCGCGAGTGGCAGGCGCGCCACGCCCTGTACGGAAGACATCGGCACGGCAAAGATCGCTTCGCCCAGCCGCACCATGATCGCCTGCGTCACCGCCAGCGTGAAGGGCAGCCGGATGGTGAAGCGCGACCCCTGGTTCACTTCACTGTCGATCGACAACGAACCGCCCAGCTCCCGGATTTCGTTGGCGACGACGTCCATGCCGACGCCACGACCTGCCAGCTTGCTGACGGTGTCCGCGGTGCTGAACCCGGTCTCGGTGATGAAGCCGAACAGGTCGCGGTCGGAGAGCAGCGAATCTGCGTGCATCAGGCCACGCTCGATCGCCTTGCGCCGGATCGCCTCGCGGTCGAGCCCGCGCCCGTCATCGCTGACGCGGATCAGCACCTCGCTCGCTTCACGGGCGACTTCGATGCGTACGTTGCCCTCGCCTGCCTTGCCTTGGGCGCTTCGCTCGGCCGGCGTCTCGATGCCGTGCGCGAGCGCGTTGCGCAGCATGTGTTCGAGCGGAGCCTTCATCCTTTCAAGCAGGTTGCGATCCATTTCGCCCTGCGCGCCGTCTACGTAGAGCTGCGCGCGCTTGCCCGACTCGTCGGCGCTCTGGCGCACCAGCCTGCGCAGGAACGGCACCTGGGTTTCGAAGGGCACCATGCGGGTGCGCATCAGGCCCTGCTGCAATTCGGACGCGACGCGCGACTGTTGCAGCAGCAGCGTTTCCTGCTGCCTGGCCAGGTCGTCGAGGGTCCCGTGCAGGGACACCAGGTCGGACACCGACTCGGCGAGCGCCCTCGACAACTGCTGCAGGTTCGAGAATCGATCCAGCTCGAGTGGATCGAAAGTTTCCTGATCCTCCTCGGCCTCCCGCTGGAAGCGCGCGATGATCTGCGCTTCGGTTTCGATGTCGAGCTTGCGCAACTGCTCGCGCGTGCGCTCCACCGTCTGTTCGAGTTCGACGACGTTGGTGCGGAATGCGCCGAGCTGCTGCTCGAGACGCGAGCGGTAGATCGACACCTCGCCGGCATAGTTGACCAGCGAGTCGAGCAGATCGGCGCGGACCCGAATGAGTTCCTGCGACTGGCGCTGCGCAGCTTCGTCGGTCGCGATGACCTGTGCGGGCAACCGGTAGTCGTCGAGCCGGACCACATTCGTGACCGGAGCGGCGGGCGTGGGTGCTTCGTCCGGTACCGCGGCCATTTCCGCCTCGGCCTCCGGCGACTCCATTGCCGTTTCGGTCTCGCGTATCGCATCGAGCTCCGCCGCGGCCGCCATCTCCTCGAAGTCGGCGGTCTCTGCCGCATCTTCGACAACGTGGGTGCGACCGTCGACTTCCAGCGCCTCGGCGTGCGCGACGTCGCCATCTGGAGCATGCATCGAAGCTTGCGTGTCGGCTCCAAATTCGTCTTCCGAAGCCGTGGCGGCGAGTGGCTCGGACAGCTCGGCTGCGTCTTCTTCGACCGCGGCCACGGCTTCGGGCTCGCTCCAGGGCGCGAGTCCTTCTTCGAGCGCAAGCCGGTCGTGCGCCGTCGCCGCATCGACGGCGTCGACCTGCACGGGCGCTTCGACTTCCGCCGCTGGCATATGCTGTGCCGGCAACGGCACGCCGGCCGCGCTCGCTTCGAGCATCGCGATCAATCGGCTCGGGTAGGCGAGGTCGCGACCCGCGGCAACGCGGCTGATCATTCGATGCAGACGATCGAAGCCACGCTGGACCATTTCAATCGTCGCTGCCGTGCGTCCCCGCGGAGAATCGACCAGGGTCTCGAGCGCATGGCTGACGTCGCCGATGCCCATGAGGCCGACTGCGCGCGCATTGCCCTTGATGGTGTGCAGTTGACGTTGCAGCGCGGCAATCGCCGGCGGCGAATTGGCGTCCTGCCGTAGTTGCGTGAGAACGGAATCGGATTCGTCGAGGATCTCGCGGCCTTCCTCCACGAAGATATCGAGCAGGTCCGCGTCGAGGTCGGGCAGCACCAGGGGCCGATCCGGATCTGCCTCTTCCTGCCACTCCGCGTCGCTGCCCACGTGGAACGACGGCGTGCCGGCCGCGACGACAGCCTGCGGCTCGCGGTCGGGTTCGACGATGTTGTCGAACGGTTCCGCTGGCTCGCTGTCGAGCCACGATCCGTCGGATCCTCCATCCTCGATCGAACCGGACAGCTCCGCAGGATCGGACCGTTCGTCGTCTCCGGCTGACTCGCTTGCGTCGAACGCGCCAAGGTCCGTGACTTCACCGGGGGCCGCCGCCATCGGCAAGGGCTCGGCGAACTCGGTTTCATCCCACTCCGCGTGCAGCGCTTCTTCGGCAACCTCCTCGACTTCTTCGGCGACCTGCGACGCTGCGACATCAACTTCCGTGTCGGCAACGGTTGCGAGTCCAGCGGCGCGTTCGCGCTTGCTGATCCGCGCGCTCTTGCGCTTGCGGCGTCGTTCCGCCGCGGACTCAGGCGCGGTCGCGATGGACTCGTCTTCGGCGCCGGTGGCCGCCTCAAGGGCGCCCGTGGCCAATTCCGCGGCTGCTTCCACAGCCGATTCGGATTCGAATTCGTCAACCCGTTCCGCGCCCTCGGTGGCTTCGGGCATTCCTGCGGATTCGATCGCGTCCGGCCCGCGCACATCCTGTGCTGTTTCCCATTCGCCGGCTACCGGCTCCTCGAAAGCCGCCCTAATCGGCAGGTCCTCGAATCCTGCCACGTCGACCGGCGGGGGAATCGATTCGTCTTCCACTTCCTGGCCGTCAAAACTTTGCGGCTGCGCTTCGATAGAGGCCAGGTCGTCGAGCAGACGCGGGTCGAATACTTCGGACTCGTGTTCGACCGCCTCAGGCTCGATGTATTCCGGCAACGGAATTTCCCAGTCGGCGGCCGGCACATCCCCCAGCAACTCCGCAGCCAGCGTTTCAGAGGATGGCGGATCGCCGCCCAACGCCGATTCCGCTTCTGCTCCTGCGTAGCCGGGCTCGATCCCCAAGCCCGCTTCCACGAGGTCAGAGTCGTCGCCTTGGGCGGGTGCTTCGAACGCCACTTCGTCGAACCCGTGGTCGTCGAACACGGCGTGTTCGCCTGCTGCGAATTCCTCCAGAGGCGACGGGTCCTCGCCTGCGGCGTCGGCCGCCAGGGCCTCGCCCGCATACCCGAATTCCGGTGTCGCGAAATCGCCGGCCGCCGCGCGTTCGGCTGCAGCCTCCTCGGCGTCCACGTCCCCCCACGAAGGGATGAGAGGCGATGCAGGCACGGGCAACGCATCGCGCAGATCGGCAAGCCGGTCGTTGAGATCACCCGCGGGCGGTACGGCCGCGCCCGGACGATCCAGCAGCGCGAGTGTCGCGCCAACCACGCCGGAGACATCGGCCATGGCTTCGAGCCCGTCCGCGTTCGGAGCGCGATTCGCGCCGACGAGCCGCTTGAGATATCCCTCGAGCATGCCGACCACTTCGGCCACCACCGGGACCTCGACCATCCCCAGCGCCCCATGCAGCGTATGCACTGCGCGCAGGAGATGGGTGGTCGGCACCAGTCGATTGCCGCTGTCGCGCGCCTGCTCGATCCATCCTTCCAGCGAGGTGAGGTAGCCGCCTGCTTCGCTGCGCAGGACCTCGAGCAGCATCGGCTCGATCTCCGGCATGCGTGCGCCGCCGAATTCCGCGGGTTGCTGATCGATCTCCTCCAGGGCCGCTGCGTCCATGCCGGCGGCAAGTAGCTCGGCTTCCTCCATGCGCGCTTCCGCAGCCGGGACCTGCTGCTCGAACGCCGGCTCGGGCATGGGCGGCTTCGCCACCGGCACGCGCACGCTCCGCGTCCGCAACACGCGGCGCGTCGTTTCGATCGTTGCGGATTCGCCTGCGACCACCTTGTCCGCCGCCTGCATCACCAGTTTCGGCAAGGCCGTCGCCGCGCCCATGCCGCGCAGTTCAGTGCGCAGCTGGTCGAGCGCAACACGGGAATGCTCGAGCACGCCCACGACCTGCGTGTCCATGCGGATGGTATGGTCGAGCACGCGGTTGAGCATGTTCTCGACGTGCCAGCTGAACTGGCCCAGCGCCAGCGCACCGACCAGGCGGCCGCTGCCCTTGAGGGTGTGGAACGAACGACGGATGTTGCGCAGCGTCTCCACGTCGCCGAAATTGTTGCGCAGGCCCGGCAACAGCCGGCCGATGTTGCTGATCTCCTCGTTGACTTCCTCGATGAAGACTTCGCGTATGTCGTCGTCGATGTCTTCACCCGCGCTTGCGTCGAACCCGCCCGGCAGATCGTCCCCGGGAATGTCGCCGAGGGCGATTTCCTCTTCGACCTCTTCCTCGACCTCGATCCATTCGAAGCTGTCATCGTCCGAATGCGTCGCGACGGTCGCAGCGGCAGGCGCTGCGTCCTTTTGCAGGTCGGCATCGAGCGAGCGCAACGACTCGTCGAAACCCGCACTCGGCAACTCGGCGATTTCGATGATCTGGCCCAGGTCATCGGGATCGTGCTGCGCATCGGCGGTCAGAGCTTCCGACTGCCCGAGGACTTCGGTACGGAACACCGGCGAGTCGCCGATGACCGGCCACTCGGTGCCGTCGTCACGCAAGCTGAAGTCGGCAGGCACGGGCGCGGAGTCGGTGAATGACCCGGCGTCGCGTGGGGACTCGACCTCGGAAGTGCCCGCTTCGGGCTCCTCGAAGGTCTGCGCCAGATCGGACGACACCGCGTGCCACTCTTCCGCATCGTCGGTGGCCACCGCGAAGCCTTCGCCGGCTTCGGGCTCGGCTGAATCGAGGTACGCAGCGCCTGCAGCGAGCACGGCATCGTCGCTCGTCTCCGCGTCGCCCATCGGCTCCACTGTGGCGATGGGTTCGAATGCGTCCCATGTGCCGATGCCCGATGCATCCGCCCCCGCAAGCGCGGGTGCCGGTTCCTCGATGGTGACTTCCGTCGGGTGATCGACAGGATGCGAGTCGCGCTCGTCCCGGAGCGGAGCGGACGAGTCATCGGACGGAACCGGTTCGGCGGGCCCATGGCCGTCCGCTACCGCGTCGCGCGCGCGCAGTTCCTCTTCGGAAGGCGGGGGCCAGTAACCAAGGGCCGCCAGGCTTTCACGCGTCACATCGAGGATCTGCTCTCGCCCGCTGCGCGATTCGCCGGTGGCCTCCAGGAAATACTCGATGCTGGTGAACGCGTCCGCCAGGTGCTCGACCTGCGCGCCGGTCGGCACCCGTCGCTGGCCGACCAGTTCGACTTCAACGAATCGACCCAGCGCACGTACCAGGCTCGCGGCTTCAGTCTGGTCGAGCATGCGCATCGCGCCGACGACTTCCTCGAGCGCGACCGGAAGCTGGTGCAGTCGTTCGCCCTCCCAACCCGATTCGATGTAGGCGACGACGTCGGTCTTGGCGCGCTGGACGTTCGCGATGGACTCGCGCAACAACGCGTCGAGGATCCGCTTGACCTCGGCCTTCGGAAGCGCGGTCGCGTCACCCACCTGCACGCGCGCTGAGCCCTCGGCGTCGGAGACATTGACGCCAAGCGTACGGATGTTCTCGTCGAGCGAAACTTCGACATAGAGCAGCGCACCGGCAATGTCGAGCAGCGCGGCTTCGCTCGCGACCTTCGCTCCGGACGCGAGGTCATCGAGCACGCGTCGCTGTTCCTGCACGACCCGCCGCGGCACGCCGAGGCCCAGCATGCCGAGCGTGTCGGCAACGCGGTCGAGGATCGCGGCCTGTCCGCTCAGCTCCGCAGGCTTCGCGTCGTCGCGGCGCAGGTAGAGGTCGAGCGTGTCCTTGACCCGCAGCAGGTCTTCCTTGATCGCTATGGATACGGTGTCGAGCAGCGCGCGATTCTTGCCACTGAGGCTGCCTTTGGCGTGTTCGAGTTCTCCCTGCGTGGGCAACAGGTCCTGCAGGCGGTAGGTGGAGCGGATCGAATCGACGCGTTCGCCCGTGGCGGCCCCGTGGGCGAGGTAGTACAGGAGATTCTGGGTGAGCTCGCGCGGGGGGTCGGTGAGCATGGCCTGTTCGCCGCCGTCCCCCAGCCGCTTGATCTCCCGATCGACCTTGCCGAACAGCAGCTTGACGGCGGATCCGATATCGACCGCGCGCTGGCGAGCCGCGTCGAGCAGGCCAGCGGCAATCCACCAGAGGCGCCGCGCCTCCGGGTTGAAAGAGATTGCCCGCAGTTCGTCGAGCGTGTCGATTAGCCCGGTGATGGCGGGCTCGGACTCTTCATTCTTGATCCAGGCCAGCAGCCCCGACTGATAGCGGATACGCAGGCGCGCGGCCTGCTGCCGGACCTCGGAATCGGAGAGCGCCCGCGCGGGTCCCTCCGCATCATCCGGCAGTGGCGCTGCCAGGTCGGGGGCAAACAGCACGCTCTCGCTCAGCAGCTTTTCGCCGCGGCAGGCCCTCAGGTCGTTGAGCAGCGGCAACAGGACAATCGGAATGTCCTTGTGCCCACCCTGCAGGCGCTCGAGGTAGTCGGGCAACTGCACCATGCCGCGCATCAGCACGCTGTAGGCGTCGTCGCGGCGGCGAATCTCGTCGTCGAGCAGGCTTTGCACCAGCCGCTCCATCTCCTCGACGACCATGGCGGCGCCGTACAACTCGACCATGCGCAGGGTGCCCTGCACCTGGTGCAGGAACGAGGCGCAGAACCTCAGCTGACTCTGGTCCGACGATTCCTCGACATACGCTTCCAGCGCCTGGCGCGCCTGGCGCAGCGTGTCGTCCAACTCCTGCTTGACCCAGTTGAGGGTCGTGAAGTCGATATCGTCTTCCAGTCGCATCGCCACGCCTTTGTGTGTTTCGACGCCCCGCCGCCAAAAGGACCGGGTATTTCCCAGCCCGCATTACCTGCTTGCTTCCCGATCGTCGGCCCGCAACAGCGGGCAAACGATCAACCCGCACCGACTTCGATCACGTCGGCCTGCTCAAGTCGGCAACTTGAAGTCGGCCACCGACTTACGCAGGTTCGATGCCAGTTGCGCCAGGTTGCCGATCGAATCCGCCGTCTGGCTCGCGCCGGCCGATGTCTGCGCGGTAATTTCCTGAATCACGTTCATGGTGGCCGAGATGTTGGTGGCCGCCGACGACTGCTGGCGCGACGCTTCGGAGATGTTCTGGATGAGATCGGCCAGGTCGCCCGAGACCTTTTCGATTTCGCCCAGTGCCAGGCCCGCGTCTTCCGCCAGTCGCGCACCGGCGACCACTTCCGCGGTGGTCTGCTCCATCGACGACACCGCCTCGTTGGTATCGGACTGAATCGTCTGGACCAGCGTTTCGATCCGCTTTGTCGCGTTCGAAGCGCGCTCCGCGAGTCGCTGCACTTCGTCCGCGACGACCGCGAATCCGCGACCCGCCTCACCGGCCGACGCCGCCTGGATGGCCGCGTTCAGCGCGAGGATGTTGGTCTGCTCGGCGATGTCGTTGATGAGTTCGACGATGGATCCGATTTCCTGCGACGACTCGCCGAGGCGCTTGATGCGCTTCGAGGTTTCCTGGATCTGGTCGCGGATCGAGTCCATGCCCTGGATGGTCTGTCGCACGACTTCGGCGCCTTTCGAAGCGATCTGCACCGAACGCTGCGCCACGTCGGCCGACTCGGCCGAGTTCTTCGACACTTCGTCGATCGACGTCGCCATCTCGTTGATCGCCGCCGACGCCGAGGTGATCTGCTGCGCCTGGTGCTCGGCGGCTTCCGCGAGCTGCATGGCGGTGGACTGGGTTTCCTGCGCCGAGGAGGCGACCTGCTCCGCAGTCGCGTTGATGGTGGTCACCAGGGATCGCAACGCTTCGACTGCGAAGTTCACCGAGTCCGCGATCGCGCCGGTGAAGTCCTCGGTGACCGTGGCCTTGACGGTCAGGTCTCCTTCGGCGAGCGATCCCATTTCGTCCAGCAGCCGGTGAATCGCTTCCTGGTTGCGCTTGGTGGTATCCGCCGCCTCGACCACTGCGACGCGCTGACCCTTGTTGTAGGAGTACGCGGCCAGGATCGCGGCCAGCAGCGCGAGCGCCGCCGCCAGGTAACTGACCCAGTCGTTCGGCAACAGGCGCGAGGTCGGCAGTTCCAGCAGTTTCGTCTCGACGTCGCGCGCATTGGTCAGCAGGATTTCCGACTGCTCGGAAATCGTGTCGGAAGCGTCCGTTACATCGTTCAACTGCGTCGATGCCGACTGGATCCGGTCGACGTTTTCCCCGATGGCGCTGTAGTCGGTGTTGATGCGCTCGAGGATCTCACGGGCCTGGGGGTCGGTCAGTGGCCGGGGAATGATCTCGTTGCCACTCATGAGGCCGGTCAACACCTGGCCATAGAAGTTGGCGTCGCGCCCGAAGCTGTCGGCCGCGCTGACGGCACCGGGGCCGCCCTGCTGGATCTCGTTCACGCGGCGCAACATGCGGTCGGCGAGCAGCAGCTGGCGCGTTGCGAAGTACACCTGCGATCCGGGCGCGTCGCGTTCCTGCAGCACTCGCACGATTTCGTCCATGCCCTGCGTCAGCTGCGGCATCTTCGCGGAGAAGTCGCTGGCGGTTTCCGAAATGTCCAGCACCGTCTGCTTGTTGGCGATGATCGTATTGGCGGCGGTGTTCATCAGACCCCACGTCTGCGCCAGCTTGGTCAGCGGCTGCTCGAGATCGCCCTGGTTCTTGTAGGAGGGTATCGAGTCCGCGTCCTTCAATCCCGCGTTGCCGCCGTCCATCAACGCCTTCACGCGGCGGTCGATTTCGACCCGGGTGCTGTTGAGCTCCTCGAATGCGTCGAGGTTGCCCGCAGCCGCCTCGGAGGCGAACTTGGTGATCTGCTGCGACGAGACCTGGATCGCCGCGACGTGCGCCGCCGCCTGTCGGTCCCGATTGTTCTGGATGCCCGCCCAGATCGAATTGATGATCAGCACCGCCAGCGCGATCAGACCGATCAATCCCCAGAACTGGAAGCCGCGGCCCAGTCGCCCCCCCACCAATGCGCCTGACGTACTCATTTCGCTACCTCGCCCAGTGACCGATATGGATCCGCAACGTCTGCCTCGTGCCCCGCCACCCGCACCGACTGGCGCCGACCCGAAGCCGTCCCTTGTTCACAACCCTCTTTCGACCGACGCCTTCCCCAGGCTGCCCGGTCACACCGCGGCATGCAGAAAATCCGGCGCTGCCACGAGCGCCGCCATCGAGAAAACGCCCCACAACTTGCCGTCGAGGTCGAAGTGCGCAGGCACGAATCGCGCCCAGTTGGCGGCATCGTTCTCGAGCCTGAGGGGGTCGTTCTCCGCGGTGAGGTTGCGCTGGCCCAGCACCTCCTCGACCAGCAAGCCGATGGCGTTGCTGCCGTGGCGCGCGACCAGCATGCGGCTGGTGTCGCCGAGCGGCGTGCGCCCTCCCTCGATGTAACCCCGCAGGTCGACGAGAGGCACCAGGGTGCCGCGCACGTTGACCACGCCGAGCAGCCACGGCTGCGTGCCGGGCACCGACGTGTGATGCAGCACCGGCAGGATTTCCGAGACCTCCGTGATCGACGACATCAGCCGGCGGGTGCCGACCCGGAACGCGATGCCGCGCCAGAGGCCAGGGGCCTGTACCTGGTCAGCGCTCGCCACGACGTGGGCGAAACTCCGCCGCTCGTAATCCGCGAGCACGGCGTACGGATCCCGGGTTTCAACCGGTTCCTCGCCGAGGTCTTCAGTTGAATCGCCGGAAGCTTCCGCTTCCGCTGTCCCTGCCGGCTCGCCGGCACCTTGCACACCGGCTGCCTCGGCGTGCTGCTCGATGGTCCCGTCCGCGTACCCGACCGCGTCCGCATCCATTCGAACCTGCGCAGCGGCGCTATCGTCCGCAACATTCGCCTCGACCACGCCGGAGTCGAGAGACTCCGCCAGCGATTCCTCCGCCCGGCGCATCGCTTCTTCCTCGCGCAGGACTGCTTCTTTGCGAAGGGTTTCAGTCTCGCGGAGCACGGCTTCCTCGAGCATTTCCGCGGCAGCTTCAAGGTCCGCGATATCGCTCGCGGGCACGGGCGCTGACGCGCGACCGGCATTCTTCGAGTCGCGCACCGAGGCGCCGCCGCGCTTGCGCCTGCTCATGCCGCCGCTCCTCCGCCCGGAAGCAGCGATCCGATTCGCTGCAGCAGGTCACGGTCATTGACAGGCTTGACCACGAAATCGCGCGCACCCTGGCGCAAGCCCCAGGCGCGATCCGTTTCCATGGTCTTGTTGGTGACAATGATCACCGGGATCTCGGCGGTCTGCGGATCGCGGCTGAGGCTTCGGGTCGCCTGGAAACCATTCATTTCAGGCATGACCACGTCCATGAGGATGAGGTCCGGACGCTGGTCCTGAGCCAGCGTGATCCCTTCGACCGCGCTGGACGCGGTACTCACCCGGTGTCCGCCCTTGCGCAGGATGTCGCTCAGGATCATCACCTCGGTCGGGGAATCGTCGACGATCAGGATATGGGCCATGTTGGCGGTCTCGTCGCGGCTCAGGCTGCGTCGACATGACGGCGAATCGCGCCGAGCAATTCATCGCGCGTGAAAGGCTTCGTCAGATACTGCTCCGCGCCCACGATGCGACCCCGCGCCTTGTCGAAGATGCCGTCCTTGGAAGACAGCATCACCACGGGCGTCGAGCGGTACATCTGGTGGTTCTTGATCAAGGCGCAGGTCTGGTAGCCGTCGAGCCTCGGCATCATGATGTCGACGAAGATGATGTCGGGCTGCTGGTCGGAAATCTTCGACAGTGCCTCGAATCCGTCGACGGCGGTGACGACGTCGCAACCCTCCTTCTTCAAGAGCGTTTCGGCGGTGCGGCGGATCGTTTTGGAATCGTCGATCACCATCACCTTGAGTCCGGTGAGTGCGCCGCCGACGCTTGCACTTGCCATGAAGTTGCTCCGACTCGTTTATCGCCCAGCCCCGGCGACGATACCCCAAAAGCAGACCAGCGCGTTGGGTCGCCTCTGCCGTGGGTTCCCTTATTCCAATCCGGATCGGGAGTGTCAAGCAAAGATCGTGCTCGTTCCCGGTCCGGCGATTGGGTGTCGAGTCTGGACGGGCAGCGGCGGCTAGACTCTGCGCCTGTCGAACACGCAGGAAATCGCATGACCCTGGCCATCGGCGTGTTGATGGATCCGATCGAGCGGCTCAAGCCGGCCAAGGATTCCACGATCGCGATTCTCGATGCCGCGGCCCGGCGGGGGCATCGGCTGGAGTACCTTTCGTCGGGGTCGCTGTCGCTGCGCGACTCCCACGCCTGGGCATCGGCCCGAACGTTGTACTTCGACACCTACGCGGGCGCGCGATCGACACGATTGGACACAGCGCGCGCGATTCCACTCGCCGACCTCGATGTCGTGTTGGCCCGGAAGGATCCGCCCTTCGACACGGAGTTCCATTACGACACGCTGGTGCTGGGCGCCGCCATTCGAGCGGGCGTTCGGGTATTCAACGATCCGCAGGCGTTGCGCGATGCCAACGAGAAATTGTTCGCGCTGGAGTTTCCGCAGTGCTGTCCGCCCACGCGCGTTGCGCGCGACCCGGCGGAGTTGCGTGCGTTCGTCGATGAGCAGGGCGAGGTGGTCCTCAAACCCCTCGACGGGATGGCGGGCCGATCCATTTTCCGGTCGCAACCCGGCGATCCCAATTTGAATGTGATCCTGGAAACGCTGACCGCGGACGGCACCCGGTTCGCGCTGGCGCAACGCTACATCCCCGAGATCGTCGACGGAGACAAGCGCATCCTCATGATCGACGGCCACCCAGTGCCACACGCGCTGGCGCGCGTGCCGCAGGGCCGGGACTTCCGCGGCAACCTCGCGCGCGGCGGCCTGGCGCGCGCGCAACCCCTGAGCGAACGCGACCGGTGGATCGTGGCGCAACTGGGGCCCGAACTGAAACGGCGAGACCTCCTGTTCGTGGGGCTGGACGTCATCGGCGATTACCTCACGGAAGTCAACGTGACGAGTCCTACCGGCATTCGCGAACTCGATGCGCAATGCGGGCTGGATATCGGCGCAGAAGTCATCGCCGCCATCGAGCGCGAGTGCGGGCGGGCGTGAGTCGCGCAGCGGCACCCGTCATCGGCGCGGGCGAGCGACTCGCCGTGACGTTGCTCTTCTCGTTGCTGGTGCATGGGGTGGTGCTGCTGGGGATCACGTTTGCCCCGGAGCCCCCGGCGTTGTCGCTGCCCGCCCTCGATGTGATCCTCGTGCCTTCGAAGACCGAGGCCACGCCCGACAAGGTCGATTTCCTCGCCAATGCCGCACAGCAGGGAGGAGGCGAATCGGACGAATCCAGGCGACCGCGCGAGAAGGTCACCAGTGCGCTGCCAAAAGTCGCGCCCGGACTGGCGCCGGTGCCCATGGTCGCGGGTGGGCCGCCACAGGCCGAGGAAACTCCCACTCGCGTATTGACGACGGAGGGCGAGTCCCCCATCGAGGCCCCGTCCGACAGCGCGCAGCGCGAGTCGCCGAAGCCCCCGCCGATCATGGCCCGCGAACTCATCACCCAGAGCGTCGAGATGGCGCGCCTTGCGGCCGAGATCGAGCGCGACAGCGCCGCGTATGCCAAGCGTCCGCGACGCAAGTTCATTTCCGCATCGACCCGCGAATATGCCTACGCTGCCTACATGCGCGCGTGGGTGGCGCGGGTGGAGCGCATCGGCAACCTCAACTATCCCGACGAGGCGCGCAATCGGGCCCTCACCGGAGACCTGGTACTCACCGTGGCCGTGCGTCGCGATGGCAGCATCGAGCGCATCGACATCGTCCAGCCGAGCGGCCACAGCGTGCTGGACGAAGCGGCTATGCGCATCGTGCGCCTCGCCGCCCCCTTTGCTCCGCTGCCCGAGGCCAAGGAGGACATCGATGTCCTCCATGTCACGCGCACCTGGCAGTTCCTGCCGGGCAACGTGCTCCGCAATGAGTGAGTGAGTCATGGATCCTTCTCCCCGTGCCAACGGGGAGAGGGAAAAGCCTTGCTAAACTCCGATTCCATGACCGGCGGCCGCAGCTACCTCAAGGATCACCTGCTGATCGCCATGCCCGGTATGGCGGATCCGCACTTCGTGCGCAGCGTCACCTACCTCTGCGAGCACAACGACCAGGGTGCCATGGGCATCCGGATCAACCAGGTCAGCGGCATGCGCATGGGCGATGTTCTCGCGCAGATGCAGATCAAATGCCGCGCGCCGGAGGTCATCGAGCAGACTGTCCTGATCGGCGGCCCCGTGCAGCAGGAGCACGGCTTCGTGCTGCACGAGAAGGGCGATCTGGAGTGGGAGTCCTCGCTCGAGGTTGCACCCAACCTGAGGGTGACGACGTCGCGCGACATCCTTGCTGCGATCGCCGCTGGGGCAGGTCCGCCACGCGCGCTCCTCGCCCTCGGGTATGCCGGGTGGGCCGCAGGGCAACTCGAGCACGAGCTTCGGGAAAACGCGTGGATCAGCGTGGCGGCGGACCACCGCGTATTGTTCGACACTCCCATCGATGGCCGCTGGCATGCCGCGCTGGCGCTGCTCGGCATCGACCCTGTGCTGCTCAGCGACGACGTCGGGCATGCCTGAGAACGCTCCGGACGAGTCCAGCCGGGGCTCGCCGGTCGACTCGTCCACTTCGGCGCCACCGTCGCGGGTTTTTGGATTTGACGTCGGGGCGCGGCGGACCGGGGTCGCTTGCGGCTCGCGCGTCACGGGCGGGGCCCAGGCATTGCCGGTCCTGGCGCATCCCGGCGCCGGGTTCGACTGGCCGATGCTCGATCGGCTGGTCCGCGAGTGGCAGCCCGACGCCTTCGTCGTGGGGTTGCCGCTCACGCTCGACGGCACCGAGCAGCCGGCCAGCGCCAGGGCCCGCGAGTTCGCGTCGAGTGCTTCCGACCGCTATGCGCTGCCCGTCTTCTTCCAGGACGAACGCAACTCTTCGCAGGAAGCGGCGGCGCGATTCGCCACCCAACGGAGCCAGGGCACGCGGCGCCGGCGCGATGCCGATGCGCTGGATTCGCTCGCAGCCGTCATCATTGTCGAACGCTACTTCGCCGGTACCTGGCTGCCTGCGTCCGCACACAAGGATTCGCGATGACTTTGCCGTTGGTCGAAACACTGCTGGACGACATGGCGGCGCAACTGCTCGCACACCTCGCAGCACGCAGCATCAACGAGCCGCGTTTTGCCGGCATCCGTACCGGCGGCGTGTGGGTCGCAGAGGCCGTGGCGGCGCGCTGCAACGCCACGGATCCCGGCGGCATCATTGACATTGGATTTCATCGCGACGATGTCGGCCAGCGCGCGGAACTGCCGCGGCTCGGACCGTCGAGCATTCCCTGGGACATCAACGACCGCGACATCGTGCTGATCGACGACATCCTGCACACCGGGCGCACCGCGCGCGCCGCCCTCAACGCGCTCTTCGACTGGGGACGTCCACGCAGCGTGACGCTCGCCGTGCTTGCGCAGTTGCCGGGGCGTGAGCTCCCGCTACAGCCGGATGTCGCAGCCGCGTCGATAGCGCCGCGCGAGGGATTCGAACTTCGCCTGCTCGGAACGCAACCTCTCGAACTGACCTGGGCGATTCGCGGCGCCGGCGCACCCCTTTCACGTGCGTCGACGGACCGCGAAGGCGCCGGGCCTTCGGTGGGCGCGGCTTGACCGGCGCACGGCGCACATGCACGAGACCGGCGACCATACGCAGACGACCGTGAGCAGACATCTACTCACACTCGAAGGCATGCCGCGCGCCGCGATCGAGGCCATCCTCGACACGGCCGCGGCCATCGCGACGGCGACCGCAGGACGCATGAAGACGCTGCCGATCCTGCGCGGCCACACCGTCGTGAACCTGTTCTTCGAACCCTCGACGCGCACCCGCACGAGCTTCGAGCTTGCGGCGCGCCGGCTCTCGGCCGAAGTCGTCAACTTCGACGTGGCCAACTCCTCGACCAGCAAGGGCGAGACGCTGCTCGACACGCTACGCACGCTCGCGGCGATGCGCTGCGACCTGTTCGTCGTCCGGCACCGGGAGAACGGCGCTCCCGCGGCGCTGGCCGGGGCACTGGGCGACGAAGTCGCGATCGTCAACGCCGGCGACGGCAGCCATGCGCATCCCACGCAGGGCCTGCTGGATGCGTACACCATGCGGGAGCGCTTCGGCGAAGACTTCTCGAAGCTCAAGGTGCTGATCGTCGGCGACGTCGCGCATTCGCGCGTCGCGCGTTCCGACATCCACGCGTTACTCGCGCTGGGCGTTGGCGAGCTGCGGATATGCGCGCCACCTGCGCTGCGCCCGGATGGCATCGATGCGCGCGTCACCCACGCCGACGATCTCGATCGTGCGCTTGCGGACATCGACGTGGTGATGCTGCTGCGCCTGCAGAAGGAACGCATGCAGGCCGCGCACATTCCCGACGACGCGGCGTATTTCGAGACCTACGGCCTCAACGCGGCGCGGCTCGCGCTGGCACGGCCCGGCGCGCTGGTCATGCATCCCGGCCCTATCAACCGCGAAGTCGAGATCGCATCTGAAGTCGCTGACGGGCCGCAGTCCGCGATCCTCGCGCAAGTCGCCAATGGATTACCCACGCGCATGGCCGTCATGTGCCGACTGCTCGGTGCCACGCTGCGGGTGTAGGGCGGGCGTTCGGCCCGCCAGCGGATTTTCGTGCAGCTGTCAACGACCGAGCCGCGCGATGTGACCCGGGAAATCCTGCGGCGCGCCCGAGGCGCGCCCTACGCCGCAGAGAGCGCCGGCATGTCGCGGGACTCAGTCGGCAGGCGACGGATGCGCGCGCCGAGGCCGGAGAGCTTTTCCTCGATGAGTTCGTAGCCGCGATCGATGTGATAGATGCGGTCGACGACAGTATCGCCCTGCGCCACCAGGCCCGCGAGCACCAGGCACGCGGAAGCGCGCAGGTCGGTTGCCATGATCGGTGCGCCGGTCAGGCGCGCAACGCCGGAGATCAGCGCATGCCGTCCCTCGACGCGGATGTCGGCGCCGAGGCGCTGCAGCTCCTGCACGTGCATGAAGCGATTCTCGAAGACATTCTCGGTGATGATCGCCTTGCCCTCGGCGATCGAGTTCAGCGCGCAGAACTGCGCCTGCATGTCGGTCGGAAAGTCGGGATACGGCGCCGTCGCGATATCCACGGCGCGCGGCCGCTGGCCGCGCATGTCGAGCTCGATGAAGCCATCGCCGGTATTGATGTGCGCTCCGCACTCCTCGAGTTTCTCGAGCACGGCGCCCAGGGTGTCGGCACGCGTCCGCTTCGCGGTCACGCGGCCACCCGTCATGGCCGCGCCGACGAGGAACGTGCCCGTCTCGATGCGATCGGGCAGCACTTCGTACTCGCAGCCGTGCATGCGCTCCACGCCGTGGATCACCAGCGTGTGGGTGCCCGCGCCCTCGACCTGTGCGCCCATGGCGTTGAGGCAATTGGCCAGGTCGACGATCTCGGGTTCCTGCGCGGCGTTCTCGATGACCGTCGTGCCCGATGCGAGCGCCGCGGCCATCATGATGTTCTCGGTGCCGGTCACCGTGACCACGTCCATGACGATGCGCGCGCCGCGCAGGCGCCCCGCCCGCGCGCGGATATAGCCGTTCTCCACGGTTACCTCGGCGCCGAGTGCCTGCAAGCCCTTGATGTGCAGGTCCACCGGCCGCGAACCGATAGCGCAACCGCCAGGCAGCGAGACGTCGGCCTGCCCGAACTTCGCGACCAGCGGCCCGAGCACCAGGATCGACGCGCGCATGGTCTTGACCAGCTCATAGGGCGCGAAGAAGCGGTCAGTAGTGCGCGGATCGACGTGGATTCGCATCTTGTCGCCGACCGAGAGCTGCACGCCCATCTGCCCGAGCAGTTCCATGGTGGTGGTCACATCGTGCAGGTGCGGCACGTTGCTGATCGTGACCGGTTCGTCCGCAAGCAGGGTCGACGCGAGGATCGGCAGAACCGCATTCTTGGCGCCCGATATCCACACTTCGCCGTTGAGGGGCACGCCGCCCGAAATCACGATCTTCGCCAACCAAGTTCTCCATTACCGACGGTGGATGCTGGTGCCGCAACAGCGCGCTGATTCTCAGCGGAAACGCAAGCGGATCCTACGTACTGCCTGCCGCCTCGGCGGGCGTGATCGTGCGCAGCGCGAGCGCATGGATCTCGCCGCCCATCCGCTCTCCCAACGTCGCATATACCAGTCGATGCCGCGCAAGCGGCAGCTTGCCTTCGAAATCGGGGCTCACGACAGTGGCCTCGAAGTGGACGCCATCTGCGCCCGCAACGCTGGCGCTGGCACCCGGCAAGCCGGCCTCGATGAGGTGTTTGATGATTGCAGGGGTCATGCGTAAGGGACCGTGCGACTTGGATTTGATCGTCAAGCTCACCCGGGCAGCGACGGATGTCGGCCGTGCGACCGCCAAGCCAGCGCCCGCACCGCACCGGAGCGGCTAGAATGAGCCGTTCAGTCTACCAGAGCGCGCAATTGCGCCGACCCGCGGCCCCATGAACGCCTTGCTCAGAACTCCCGGCGACGACCCCGACACGCAACGGTACGCACGGGTTTTCGACGCCAGCGCGCGCCGCGTGATCGCCGTCGAGGCACGCGCCGTCGCGGGACTGGATGCCAGGATCGACGCCGGTTTCCTCAAGGCCTGTGGCCTGCTCCTGGCATGCCGTGGCCGCGTGGTGGTATCCGGCATGGGCAAATCCGGGCACATCGCGCGGAAGATCGCGGCGACGTTCGCGTCCACGGGCACGCCGGCGTTCTTCGTGCATCCGGGCGAGGCAAGCCACGGCGACCTCGGCATGATCACGGACGGCGACGTGGTGCTAGCCATGTCGAACTCGGGTGAAACGGACGAACTCCTTGCGATCCTGCCGCTGCTCAAGCGCCAGGGCAACGCGCTGATCGCGATGAGCGGCAAGCCCGAGTCGAGCCTGGCGCGCCTGGCCGATGCGCACATCGATGTGGGCGTTTCGGAAGAAGCCTGTCCACTCGGTCTGGCACCGACTTCGAGCACGACGGCAGCGCTGGTGATGGGCGACGCGCTCGCGGTCGCCCTCCTCGAGGCCCGCGGCTTCACCGCGGAGGACTTCGCGAGGTCGCACCCGGCGGGCGCACTCGGCCGCAGGCTGCTCCTGCATATCGCGGACATCATGCATCGGGACGCCGCGATTCCCTGCGTGCATGCCGATGCATCCGTCTCCGCTGCGCTCATGGAAATGACGCGTACCGGGCTTGGCATTCTCGCCGTGGTCGACGATTCGCAGCACCTGCTAGGGGTTTTCACCGACGGCGACCTGCGCCGCGCGGTGGACGACAGCCAGGTGGACCTGCGCAATACACCCGTGACACGGCTGATGACCCGGGAACCCAAGACGATCGCACCCGACCAGCTCGCGGTCGAAGCGGCTCGCCTCATGGAGGAATTCAAGATCAACGCGCTGATCGTGGTCGACGCCGGGGGACGTGTGGTGGGCGCACTCAACATCCACGACCTGCTGCGCGCCCGCGTCGTTTGAATACCCCGTTGTTGCCCGTGACGAACTGGTCCGACGCGCCGGTTGAATTGCTGCAGCGCGCGGCGGGCGTGCGACTCGCCTGCTTCGATGTCGATGGCGTGCTGACCGACGGCCGCCTTTGGTACGGCGCGGGCGGCGAGACCCTGAAGGTCTTCCACGTGCACGATGGCATGGGCCTCAGGCTGCTGCTCGACGCCGGCATCGAAGTGGCCGTGGTCACCGCGCGGCGCAGCGACGCGGTCGCCGCGCGCATGGCAGAGCTCGGCATTTCCCGCGTGCACCAGGGCGTGGCCGACAAGCTCGCATGTGTGAGGGGCATTGTCGCCGAACTCGGCTGCGATCTCGGCGCCACGGCCTTCGTGGGCGATGACCTGCCCGATTGCGAAGCCCTGTGCGCGGTGGGCCTCGGCATCGCAGTCGCCAATGCGTGCGCGCCCGTGAGGGACGTCGCACATTGGGTAACGAGTGCGGCGGGCGGCCACGGCGCCGCACGCGAAGTCTGCGACCTGCTGCTGTCCGCCCGTTTCCCCGGATTGCCCACCGCTCGCGCAATCGACGGCACCGTCGCGTGAACGACCGCAGGCTCGTCGCAATTGCGCTCCTGCTCGCGCTGGTCGCAGGCATTACGCAATGGTTGCTGTGGTTGCGCCGCGAACCGCCAGTAGAGCCGTTCACGGGTCCGCCACGGTCCGACTACGACATCATCGACTTCAGCATGAGCGCGCTGGATGCAAAAGGCGCACTGGCATTCACGGTGCGGGCGCCGCGCGCTGCGCGCCATCCCGGCCAGGGAACCTTCGACATCGAGGCGCCGCGGTTTGTTTTGCGCGATGCCGAGGGGGTCGACTGGAATGTCCGGGCGAAGCGTGGCTGGGTTCGCGCGGACGGACGGGAACTAAGCCTGTCCGGCGACGTCAACATGGAGCGCCGGACCGCAGTGGCGGCCAATGCGATCGCCCTGCGCAGCGAGCGGATCGACGCGCAGCTCGACCCGAACATCATCTCGTCGCCCCTTGCAGTCACCATCGAACGACCCGGTTCTATACTGACGGGAGTCGGCCTTCGCGCCGAGCTCGACCACAAGCGCCTAATGCTCAAGGATCAGGTTCATGGCCGTTTCTCCCCGCGCCAGCTGGGTAATCGTTAGTTTCGGGATGCTGGCACTCGCGCAACCGGCGTGGGCGCTGAAGAGCGATCGCCAGCAGGTGCTCGATGTGGATGCCGATTCGCTCGAGGCCGGGCTCAACGACAACCGCGCGGTGCTCAAGGGCAATGTGCGCATCACCCAGGGCACGCTGGTGATCGAAGCCGCCGAAGCAACGCTCACGCAGGGAGAACAGCAGGAAACGCGCCGCGTGCTGCTGAACGGCTCTCCTGTGACGCTCGAGCAGGATCTCGACGAAGGCGGAAGACTGAAGGCAAGTGCGCGCCAGGTGGACTACGACGTGACCGCCGAGACCATCGTACTGACCGGATCTGCGAACGTCAGCCAGCCACGCGGCGACCTGTCGGGCGAGAAAATCGTCTACAACACCGCTACCGGAAAGCTCAATGCGACCAGCACTCCCGGTGGACGCGTGCATCTGAAGGTGCAACCCAGGGCCGCGGCGGCCACGAAGTAATGCGCTCCGCCTGATGTTGATCGCAGAGGGACTGCAAAAGCGCTATCGCGCACGTAACGTGGTGCGCGACTTCTCGTTTCGCCTCGCGCCCGGGGAAGTGGTTGGACTGCTGGGCCCCAACGGCGCGGGCAAGACGACGTGCTTCTACATGATCGTCGGCCTGGTGCCCGCCGACGCCGGTAGCATCCGCGTCGACCAGCACGACGTCACCCTGTTGCCGATGCACGCGCGCGCGCGGCTCGGCGTCGGCTATCTGCCGCAGGAGCCCTCGATCTTCCGTCGCCTCACGGTGTCGGAGAACGTGCTGGCGATCCTCGAGTTGCGCGGGGACCTCGACAAGGCGGCACGCCAGAACGAACTCATGGAACTGCTCGAAGAACTCCAGGTCGCGCACCTGGCCGATGCCCCTGGCATCAGCCTCTCGGGCGGTGAGCGCCGCAGGGTCGAGATCGCGCGGGCGCTGGCCGCCCGTCCCCGCTTCATGCTGCTCGACGAACCTTTCGCAGGCGTCGACCCCATTTCGGTCAACGAGATCCAGCGCATCGTCCGCCACCTCAGGGAACGCGGCATCGGAGTGCTCATCACCGACCACAACGTGCGCGAGACGCTGGGCATCTGCGATCGCGCCTACATCCTCAACGACGGCGCAGTACTCGCCGAGGGCTTGCCGGCCGACCTGCTGGTGCATCCGCAGGTCCGCGAGGTGTATCTCGGGCATCATTTCGCGCTGTAGGGCGCGCGTTCGGCGCGCCGGCAAGTCCCGCGCCGTAGTCTGCCGTCGCGTCCAGGACGCGACCTACGACGCTCCGCTCGCCAATAAGGGTAAACTCACGGCACAGACCTTGCTTGGGGCCGCGATGTCGTCGGCAATGCCCGCGCTGCGACTGGGCCAGACTCAACAGCTGACATTGACGCCGCAATTGCGGCAGTCGATCCGGCTGCTTGCCATGTCGACCGCCGAGCTCGAACTGGAACTGAGCCAGGCCGCCGAGTCCAATCCGCTGCTCGAGTACGTCGGGCCCGGGGAAACTGCGCAAGAAGGCGACGCGGATGCCGAGGCTGGCGCATCAAAGGGCGAAGCCACCGAAAGCGACGCCGCGAACGCGGACGCTTATGCAGAGGTCGATGGCCCGGTTGAATCGGGCGATGAACTCGCTGCCCCGGGCGATGATCGTCCCGACGCTCCGGACAGTTTCGCCGACGCGGAGTGGGGAGACGCAGCCAGCAGCGCCTACCGGCCCGACTCGGGTGACGGAGGCTGGGAGGAACGGCTCGTCGCGACTACCGGGCTTTCCGAGCACCTGCACGAGCAGGTCGCCCTGCTTCCCCTCGCATCGCGCGATCGCGTGATCGCCGCCGTGCTCATCGACTCGCTCGAAGACGACGGACTGTTGCGCGCCAGCGATGAAGAGCTCATCGCCGCCTGCGGACTCGACCCCGCGGTGACTGTCGGGGAACTCGACAGCATGCGTCACCGCCTGCAGCGCCTTGATCCCACGGGCATCGCCAGTCGTTCGCTCGTCGAGTGCCTCGACGTACAGCTTGCGGAAAGCGGCGAGGCCGACCCGCTGGAGATCGAGCTGGCGCGACGCCTGCTTCGCGACGCGGGAAGCTCAATTGGCCGGCTCGCGCCGGATCGCATCGCGCGCCAGCTGGGCTGCGACTGCGCTTCGCTCGACCGTGCGCTCATTCGCTTGCGCAGCCTCGATCCCAAGCCGGGCGCGCGCTTCAGCGGCGCGCGCGTCGATTATGTGCAACCCGACGCGATCGCATTCCGGCAACAGGGGCGCTGGCAGGTCCGCCTCAATTCGGCCGCGCATCCCGGGCTTGCGCTCAATTCGCAGTACTCGCGACTCGCGCAGACCGCGACCGGCACGACGGAGCGTTATCTGCGCGTCTGCATGCAGGAAGCACGGTGGCTGATCCGCAGCGTGACTGCCCGCGGCGACACGCTGCTGCGCGTCGCGGGCTGGATCGTGCGGCAGCAGTCTGCGTTTCTCGACTACGGCCCCCAGGCCATGCGCCCCCTCACCCTGCGCGAGGTCGGCAGCGCCCTGGAGTTGCACGAGTCGACGATTTCCCGTGCGACTGCTCGCAAATACCTGGCCACGCCGCGCGGTGTCTTCGAGCTTCGCTACTTCTTTTCGGCGGCCCTCGAAACGGAGACAGGCGGTACCGCGTCGGCGCTCGCAGTCCAGGCCCTCATCCGCAAGTTGATCGACGCCGAGAATCCGAGGCGCCCCATGTCGGACGCCGCACTCGCCCGCGTGCTCGGTTCGGAAGGAATCGCAGTGGCGCGGCGCACCGTGGCAAAATACCGCGAAGGAATGCGCATTCCGTCCTCGAGCGAGCGCTGTCGCCATGCGTGACGCCTGCCTCCCACGATGATTTCACCCCCGCTGCAACCCCCGTCTGCGATGCTCGGGTCTCGCCGCTCCCACACTCCCAAGGAGGCTTCAATGCAACTCCACATCTCCGGCCAGCAGATGGAAGTTACTCCCGCCCTGCGCGACTACGTGACGGCGAAGCTCGAGCGCATCGTGCGGCATTTCGAGCACGTCCTCGATGTCAACGTGGTGCTGGGCGTCGAGAAGCTGCTGCACAAGGCGGAAGCCACCGTCACCGTCGCACAGAAGGTGCTGCACGCGGACGCGTCGGCTGCCGACATGTACGCCGCGATCGATGCGCTTGCCGACAAACTGGATACGCAGGTGCGCAAGCACAAGGACAAGCTGACCGACCATCAGCGCGCCGCCACGCGCGAGGCGCGCGTCACGCACGGCGCCTGAGCAACCTTCCATGCGCCAGCCGGTGCCCGATGAAACCCCGCGCTCGCTCAGCCTGCGCGAACTGCTCGAGCAGGTGGGCGAACGCCTCGAACTGCGCTGGGCGGGAGGCCAGGCCGGCATCGACCGACAACTTGAATCGTCTCCGCGCAGGAAGAGCCGCCCGGCGCTCGTCGGGTACCTCAATCTGATCTATCCGAACCAGGTGCAGATCATCGGCACCGAGGAGATCATGTTCCTCGACAGTCTCGAACCGCGCCAGCGTGCCGAGACGATCGCGCGAATCGTCGAGCAGAAGCCGGCGGCCCTGATCGCGACGCGCAACCAGAAGCTGCCGGACGACCTGGCGCTCGCCGTCGAGACATCCGGCACGCCGAGCCTGACTTCGTCCGCTTCCGGCCGCGAACTCGAGACCTACCTGCACTATCACCTTGCGCGGCTTCTGGCCCGGCGCACGACGCTGCATGGCGTGTTCGTCGAGGTGTACTCGATTGGCGTGCTGATCACGGGGCCTTCGGCCGCGGGCAAGAGCGAACTCGCGCTCGATCTCGTCACGCGCGGACATCGGCTCATCGCCGATGACGCCCCCGAGTTCACATTGATCGCACCCGACGTGATCGACGGCACCTGCCCGGAGATGCTGCAGGACCTCCTCGAAGTGCGCGGCCTGGGAATCCTCAACATCCGCGAGTTGTTTGGACACACGGCAGTCAAGCGCAACAAATACCTTCGCCTGATCGTCGAGCTGGGCCCCATCGACGCACTGGAAAATATCGACCCCATGTGCCGTCTCAAGGGAATCCACGACGAGCAACCGCTGCTTGGAGTGTCGATCCCGCGGGTAGTCATTCCGGTCGCACCGGGGCGCAACCTCGCAGTGTTGCTGGAGACGGCGGTGCGCCATCACCTGCTGCTCGGCAGCGGCTCGGACCCCGCCACGGCGTTCCTCAACCGGCAGGCCAGCCAGCTTCGTCGGCAGATGGGCACCGCGTGACGCCGCAACCTCCGGTGGGGACGTCGTCGCCACTGGTCATCGTCAGTGGCCTCTCCGGATCCGGCAAGACCATCGCGCTGCGCGCGCTCGAGGATGCGGGCTATTACTGCGTCGACAATCTTCCGCCGGGACTGATCCCGGAACTCGTGACCGCGATGTCGCAGCCGTCAGCGGATGCACGCAATGCGCCCAGGCCTTTGGCCATCGGCGTGGACGCGCGCAACCGTTCCGACGATCTCCGGCGACTTCCGCAGATCCTTGCCGAGGTCGCGGCCCGCGGCGTGCGCTATCGGCTCGCGTTTCTCGAAGCAGACGACGCCACGCTGGTGAAGCGCTTCGCCGAAACGCGGCGACGCCATCCGCTCACGCAGGTCAGCCTCGCCGAGGCGATCGCCGAAGAACGTCGCCTGCTGGCGCCGTTGGCCGCCCTCGCCGACCTTCGCATCGACACTTCTGAACTCAATGTGCACCAGCTGCGGCGGCAGCTTTTCGACGCCTTCGCAGGTTCGGACACCGCAGTGATGCTCCTGTTCGAGTCTTTCGCCTATCGTCGCGGCGTGCCCGCCGAATCCGACTTCGTGTTCGACGCGCGGAGCCTGCCCAACCCGCACTGGATCCCGGTGCTGCGACCGCTCAATGGCCGCGACCGGGCCGTCGCGGAATGGTTCGACCAGCAGCCGGTGCTCGCGGATTACATCGAGCGCGTGTTCGGCCTGGTCAAGGCGACCCTCGATGCGAGCGATGCCGAGCAGCGCCGCAGCCTCGCGGTGATGATCGGATGCACCGGCGGACGGCACCGCTCGGTCTTCATTGCCGAGTCCCTCGCCGCACGTTTCCGGTCGGACCATGCGCGCGTTCACACGTTTCACCGGGAACTCGAGTGAGCGCCGCGCCATGACCGTCGGCGTGCTGGTGCTGGCGCATGCGCCGTTGGGATCCGCGCTACTGGACGTCGCGCGCCACATCGTGGGCAATATGCCCGCGCAGATCCGGATGGTCGAATTCGATCATGGCCCCACCGCGGAAGCCACTCGCGCGCGCGCGGCGCGCTGCATGCGCGATCTCGACACCGGCGAAGGCGTGCTGGTACTCACCGACCTGTTCGGCGCCACGCCTTCGAACATCGCGGCCAGCCTGGGAGACCAGGGCGTCGATTATCGCTGGCTCGCCGGCATCAACCTGCCGATGCTGCTGCGCGTGATCAACTACGAGGAATTATCCCTGACGGAACTGTACGCCGTCGCCGAAAACGGCGCGCATGGCGGCGTGGTGAACGATCGTGCACGACCTTGAGGTGACGGTGGTCAATCCGCTCGGGCTGCACGCCCGGCCCTCCGCTCGCCTCGTGCACCTGCTGGCGCCGTTCGACGCGCAGATCTGGTTGTCGCATCGGGGCCGCGAGATCAACGCCAAGAGCATCATGGGACTCATGATGCTCGCCGCGCCGCAGGGCGCAGTGCTGCGGGCGCGCGCCGAAGGCCCGCAGGCGGAGGCAGCGCTCGCGGCGCTGGTGGACGCATTCGCCAAGGGCTTCGATCCGGCTTCAACAGGCGCAAGTGCCGGCACGGTTTGAGCTCGACGGCACGATGGCGTCGCGCGGCATGGCGCTCGGGCGCGCACGCCTCATCTATCCCCTGCGCTTCGAAGTCGACGCCAGCGTGCTCACCCCCGCCGAGGCGGAAGCTGAAGCGGTGCTGTTCACGAACGCCATCGCGACCTCGCACGCGCAACTGCTCAGCGTGCGGGAGCGCATTCCCAGGGAACTGGCCGATGAGCTTGGCGAGTTCATCGATTCGCATGCGCTGATCCTGGACGATCCCGAATTCACCGGATCCATCCTCGCGCGCATCCGCGAGCATCGCAGCCGCGCCGCCACTGCGCTCAAGTACGAACGGGACAGGCTGGCGGCCGCGTTCGACCGCATCGAGGACCCGTACCTGCGTTCGCGGAGAGATGACCTGGACCAGCTCACGGCGCGGCTCTACGCGGCCCTCCGGCGCGGCGAGAGCGAAGCGAGCGCCGACGGCTCCGCCACCCCGGTTGGCGAGCTGCTGGTGTCCGACACCATCGGCCCTGCGGATCTCGTTCGCCTCTTCCAGCATGGCACGCTCGGATTCATCACCGTCGGTGGCAACACGTATGCGCACAGCGCGATCATGGCGCGCAGCATGTATGCCCCCATGGCATGCGGCGTGCGCGAGGCGTTTGCGCAGTTGCACGACGGGGACATGCTGCTGCTGGACGCCGATCATGGCCGCGTGGTGGTGCATCCCGACGCACTCGACCTCAAGCGGCTGCGTGCCTACCAGCGCGAGGCGCAGCGCACGCGCCGCGAGCGCGGCCGGTTGCGCGGCGCAGAAACACTCACGGCGGACGGCAGTACGGTGCTGCTGCAGGCCAATGCTGAGCAACTCGACGAGATCGCGGACGCGCGGCGCCTCGGCGCAGCCGGCGTCGGCCTGTTCCGCACGGAATTCCTGTTCCTGCGCGAGGGCGGGCTTCCCGACGAGGACACGCAATTCCGTGTCTATCGCGACGCCGTCGTCGCCATGGGTGGCAAGCCCGTCACCCTGCGCACGCTGGACCTCGGCGCCGACAAGGCCTCTGCGGCGCTCGACATCGCGCCGGAACCCAACCCCGCGCTCGGGCTGCGGGGACTGCGATTCTCGCTGGCGCGCCGCGCGATGTTCGTCACGCAGCTGCGCGCCATGCTGCGCGCGGCGCAATATGGACCCGTGCGGATCCTCCTGCCGATGCTCGGCAGCATCGAGGAAGCGCGCGCGGCCCGGGGTTTGCTCGACTCCTGTCTTGCCCGGCTCCACAGCGAAGGCGAGGACTCGGGAGACGACGTGCTGCTCGGCGGCATGATCGAAGTGCCATCGGCCGCGCTCATCGCCGAGGATCTTCTCGTCGAGCTCGATTTCCTCGCCATCGGCAGTAACGATCTCGTCCAGTACCTGCTGGCTGCGGATCGGGACAACGATGCGGTCAGCGCGGCTTACGACCCCCTGCACCCTGCGGTGTTGCGCCTCCTCGCTCGCGTGGTCGAGGCGGCGGAACGCGCCAACAAGCCGGTGACTCTCTGCGGGGAATTGGCCAGCGACACGCGCTACCTGCCAATGCTGCTGGCGCTGGGTCTGGGGGACTTCAGCATGCGCGTGTCGGCGTTGCTGGAAATACGCGCCGCGCTGCGCACCCTGTCGCCCGTGCGATTGCGGCAGCGCCTGCCCGAATTGCTCGCCTGCCGCGATCGCGCTGCGATCGAGTCGCAGCTTGCCACCATGGGCTGAGTCCCTGCGGACATCGCCACGTCGGGCGGCGCGACATGAAGCTCAGGCAACAGCCACGAAGGCCATCTGCTCGCTCAGGTAACCGAAATGGGGATCCCAGGAAAAAACCACTTCGGCGCGCGTGAATCCCGCCTCGCGCAGGTTGTCCAGCAGGTCCCATCCGAAGTGGTAGAAGCACAGCACGCCTGCGGGATCCAGCGGGTCGCCGTGGTACTCGGGCTCCAGCAGGTGCAGGATCGAGCCATCCGATTGCTGCGCTGCCCGCACGCTGGTCGCTTGCGAACCGTTGAGGAACGGCGCCGTGATGACGAATGGCGCGCCCGGCACCAGCACGCGACGTGCTTCGCGCAGCACGGCCCGCGTGTCGGCGATGTGCTCGAGGACGTCCATCGAAAGCATCCCGCCGGCGCTCGCGTCGGGCAGCGTCAGCGCGGTCAGGTCTTCGTGGCGAACCTGCAAGGTCAAGGAACGCGCGAGATAGATCAACCTGAGCCGCTGCACGACCTTCTGTCGCCGTGAGCACAGGAACTCGCTCCCGGTGAGTCCCGGCCAATGCCTTCTGGCGGCGACGAACGCATGGCTGACCTGTTCGGTCAGGTACGGCGGCGGCGCGTCGCGCTGCATCGACTCCGCCAGCAGGTGCAAACCGAAGCGCTTGCGCGCGGTCAGCCGGCAGCGCGGGCAGCGCAGGGCCTCGCGCCACTGCAGGCCGTGCCCGGTGTGCACGGGATTGACCCGCAATCGTTCGACCCGCGCGCAGGGCCAGCAGCAAGCCCGCAGGTCCGCGTCACCACGCTCGAGGACCTCGTTCTCGAAACGCAGCCGCTCCGACGCCGCGGCGACATAGGGCGAGGCAAAGTAGGACTCCAGAGTTTCAAATCGTTCCGTCAGCATCCACCTGCCTTGCCATCGCGCGCTACGCTCGCATCATTGTTCCACGTCCACCGACGGCCATCCCGCTGCACGCGGAATGTCATCGGCGTCCATCGACCAACCCAGGGGAGAGCCGTGGCTGATCAGCGGAGCTACGACCGGGCCGCGCAGCAGCTCAAGGTCCTGAGCCAGGCACTCGATGCGGGTCGGCTCGGTCCGGTGCGCCGCCTCGTCAACACCCTCGAAGCCGCGGAGATCGGCAACCTGCTGGAATCGCTGCCGCTCGCCAAGCGACTCGTCGTGTGGGGCCTGGTCGATCCGGAGGACGATGGCGAAGTCCTGGTGCACGTCGGCGACGAGGTGCGCGAAAGCCTGATCCAGGACATGGACACGGAAGAGCTGCGCAACGCAGCCGAGTCGCTCGATATCGACGACCTCGCCGACCTCGTGGAGGACCTGCCGCCGCACCTCATCGAGGAGGTGCTGAAGTCGATGGACCGCACCGACCGCGAACGCCTCGAACAGGTGCTCTCGTACGACGAGGACAGCGCCGGTCGCCTCATGAATCCCGACGTCGTCACGGTGCGCGGCGACGTCACCATCGACGTCGTGTTGCGGTACCTGCGCCAGCGCGGCGAAATGCCCGAGCATACCGATCACCTGTACGTGGTCAGCCGGCGCCGCCAGTACCTGGGCCGCATCGCGCTGACCACCATGGTGACGGCAGACCCCGACACGCTGGTCAACACCCTGCTCGACGACACCCAGCCGGCGATCCACGCGGACCAGCCGGCCGCCGCGGTCGCGACCCAGTTCGCCGACCTCGACTGGCTGTCGGCCCCGGTGGTGGACTCGGGCAACGTGCTGCTGGGGCGCATCACGGTCGACGACGTGATCGATCTCATCCGCGAACAGGCGGAGCACCAGGCGATGGGCGCAGCCGGCCTCGACGAGGACGAGGACGTGTTTGCACCCGTGGCACGCGCCGCGCGCCGGCGCGCAACGTGGCTCGGCATCAACCTGCTCACCGCGTTCCTTGCCGCATGGGTGATCGGGCGCTTCGAGGCGGCGCTCGAGCAGATCGTCGCGCTTGCCGTGTTGATGCCAATCGTCGCGAGCATGGGCGGCGTCGCCGGCACCCAGACCCTGACGCTGATGGTGCGCGGGCTTGCGCTGGGACAGGTCGGCTTGGGCAATCTGCGCGCACTGCTCGGCAAGGAGCTGCTGGTCGGTGCGGCCAACGGGCTGTTGTGGGCGGTAGTCGTTGCCCTGGTGGCCTGGGCATGGTTCGGCGACCACCAGATCGCCCTCGTGATCGGCATCGCCATGGCGATCAATCTTTTCGTCGCGGCGCTGGCGGGCGTGCTGGTGCCGCTGGTGCTCAAGCGCATGCGCATCGACCCGGCGCTGGCCGGCGGCGTCGTGCTCACCACCATCACCGACGTGGTCGGCTTCCTTGCATTCCTCGGGATCGCTACGGCATTGCTTCTCTGACGCGCGGCGCGTTACGCCGGTTGCTTGCGGACCAATCGCTGGGCCGTGGTGAGCGCCACGTCGTTGCGCAGGTAAACCGGGCGGATCGCGGCCGCATCGATCGCTTCGCCGCGCGCGTATGCGGCAGCCGCGAGGCGCGCCACGTGTTCCGCGTGGGGCAGCGCGTCGGCATGGCTGGCAGTGATGTGCTGTCCGGCCGCCCGCAGGGCCTCGGCTGCCATGGGAACGCCGCTGCCGCAAACGATCCAGCCCGGCGCGTCATCGGCACGCGGCATTGCCTCGCACAATGCGCCTGGAGCGTGGAGCGATTCGGCCAACGCATCCGCGCCGGAGGCATCTGCATCGAATCCGGGAGCGGGGAGACGTGCGGCGGACCACGCCGCGACATACAACTCGCCCATGCGTGCATCGAGCAGACCGAGGACTCCGACCCCGGCTGCCCGCGCGTCGTGGAGGAAAGGCTCGATCAGCACGCGCAGCGACGATGCCGCAATGACCGGGCGATCAAGCGCCAGGGCGATGCCCTGCGTGACCGCGATGCCGAGCCGCACGCCCGTGAACGCGCCAGGCCCGCGCGTGCACGCAATCGCGTCGAGTTGCGACTTCGCGACGCCCGCCTCCGCCAGCAACTCGTCCGCCCACGGCAATACCAGCTCCGCGTGGCGACGCGGCGCGATCGCGTGGCGGAACAGCACGTTTCCGTCGACGTGGAGCGCCACCGAACAGGCTTCGGTCGAAGTTTCGAAAGCCAGCAGCTTCATGCGGGACCGGAATGGGAAAGCTGTCCAAGGCTAGCGCCAAGAATCATGACTGTCTCGGCATGCCGGGTCTTCGGCACGGCAGCGAATTCGCTCCTGTAGAGCGGGGCTGCGCTCCGCTCGGGCACTCCTCTACCGCTCGAAGCCGAGCGTAGCTCGGCTCTACAACCGCTCAGCTGACCGTGCCCGGCGCGGCGGACGAAACGACAACCGCGTCACGCTGCCGATACCAGTCGATGCGCCGCGTGAGGTACATGAGCGTGGCGACGGTGACCAGCAGTCCCAGCGACCCGATCAGGAGTGCGTACTCCTCGCTGACGACGAGCGCGTACAGCAGCGCATAGAGTGCCGCGACGCCCCCGCCAAGCAGGACGCCGTCGCGATGCGTCGCGAGTACCGCTGCCGCATAACCACCCACGATCACGGCGACGCTTGCCGCAGCGAGCACGTATGCCGGGCCGAAACCTATTTGCTCAGACAGCGCCAGCAGTACGAGATAGAAGCAGCACAGCGCGAGCCCGACCAGCAGGTATTGCACGGGATGCACGCGCAGGCGGCGCAACACCTCGAAGAGGAACAGCGCGACCAATGTGAGGGCAATGAACAGCAGTCCGTACTTGCCGGTTCGCACGTTGCGCGCGTAATCGTCGACAGGCTGCAGCAGCGCGACGCCGAAGGCGGACGCGCCCACCCCGGCGTTGACCTCCTCGCCCTCACGCCACGACTGGGGATAGCGGCGATTGAGATCAAGCGTCTGCCACTGCGCGCGAAAGCCCCGCGGCGTCACTTTATGCGTGGTCGGCAAGCGGCCGCCGTCGAAACCAGGATGCGGCCACGGTGCTTCGAGCGAGGCCCAGGTGTGTCGCGCCAGCGGCAGCAGGTGCAGCTGGCGCGTGCCCGCAAGTTGCAGCGCGATGTCGAAGCTCAGCGGTTGCAGAGGTTCGGCGACGAGTTGCAAAGGGATCGCGATGCTGGCGCTCCCGGCTACGGTCGCTGGCGTCGGTCGCGCCGCTCGCACCTTTCCCGCCACCCGCAGTCGCCGGATGCTGCGCACGCCGGCGACATCGGCGATCGGCAACCGCAACTCTGCGCGCGTCCAGTCCCACTTGATATCGCCGGACCGGTCGAGCGCGGCGAAATCCGCCGGGGCAAAAGCGCCGTTGAACTCGAGATCGGCAAGGTAAACCGGTGTCGAAAAGATGCCGTAACGGCGCTCCGACAGTTTGAGCTTGCCCTCTATCGCCAGCCGGTCCGCGAGGACCAGCGCGGTACCGTGTTCGCGCCGCGTCTCCTGCCTGCCCTGGCGCAGGAAGCTCACACGGCGAACGAACGGTACGGCGAACACGGGCCCGCCGACGGTCTGCAATCCTCCCCAGCGCGAGGCGATCGTGGACACCGCGTGCTCGCGAGAAGCGGCACGCTCAGCCACCAGCGATCGGACCTGCGCGAGCGGTACCAGCAACACCAGCGCCAGCGCGGCGATTCCCAGCACCTTGAAAGTCGGGCCCTGCAGTGCGCTCAATGCCATGGTCGTGGTCTCGGATGATGTCGAGACACATCACAACGCACACTCGGGCGCCTGCACGGCGCGCAAGGTGCGCACATCGAGACGAGCGAGGGCATTGAGCGGGCAACTTGCCCGGATCACGCCCGGGTCGGGCGGATGGTGACCACAGCGCCCGCGTTCAGTCGCCCGAATACGAAGGCACGACGCTCGCCTGGTCCTGCGCGAAGAAGGCCTCGACGTCGCCCAGCGCATGGGTGCGAGGCATCGCGGGCAATGCGTCCAGGAATATGCGGCCATAGCGCGCTTCGGTGAGCCGGGGATCGCACAGCATCAGCACGCCGCGATCGTCGACCGCGCGGATCAGGCGCCCCACGCCCTGGCGCAACGCGAGCGCCGCACTCGGCAATTGCTGGTCGAAAAAAGGATTGCCACCATCCTCCCGGATCGCGGCGAGCCGGGCCTCCAGGATCGGGTCGTCGGGCGCCGCGAACGGCAGCTTGTCGATCGCCACCAGCGACAGCGCGTCGCCGCGCACATCGACGCCTTCCCAGAAACTCGCGGCGCCGAGCAGCACCGCGTTGCCCGCCGCGCGGAACTCGTCGAGCAACAGCGCGCGCGGCGCGCTGCCCTGCACCAGCAGCGGAAACGGCAGGTCGGCCAGCAGGCGCGCCGCGATCTGCAAGGCGCGGTGCGACGTGAAGAGGAGAAATGCACGCCCGCCCGATGCGGCAAGCGCGGGCCTCAGGCACGCGACGACCTTCTCCGTGTAGTCGCGCGACTGCGGCATGGGCAGGCCCCGCGGCAGGTACAGCAATGCGTTGCGCGTGTAGTCGAACGGACTCGGCAGGCGCAGGGTTTCGGCTTCTCCGAGACCGGTCTGTGCCTGGAACAACTGGAAGTCGGCGCCGACCGCGAGGGTCGCCGAGGTGAATACCCATGCGGCTCTCGACTGCGCGCGAAATGCGGTCAGCGGCTCCGCCACGTCGAGCGGCGTCACCGATAGATTGAAACCGCGATCGCTGAGCTCGAACCAGTGCACCCATCCGGCGCGTGGCGCTGCGCGCAGCACGCGGATGCGCCGCAGGTATTCCTGCGAGCGCGCATGGCACGCCGCCAGCCCGTCCGCCGACTCGAGATACGACGACAGTCCGACGCCAATCGTATCGAGCGCCTGCTCGACGTCGTCGAGCGCATGATTCACTGCATCGTTCCCGGAGGCCAGTGTCCATGCGCCGCGACGCGGCAGCGGGTCGAGCGCGAACCGCAGGCGCCTCACCGCGGCTTCGATATCGCCGAGCAGCGCCGCAAGCAGGGGCAGGAGTCCGGTTACGCCGGCGGCCTCGCGTTGCGTGTCGACGCCGAGGTCGCGCAACTGGCGCGCCGACAGCGACAGCGAGAAAAACTGCCCGGCAAGCTCCGGCAACTGGTGCGCCTCGTCGATCACGAAAACGTCCGCTCCCGGCAGCAGCTCGCCGAAACCTTCCTGCTTGAGCGCGAGATCGGCGAACAGCAGGTGATGGTTCACCACGACGACGTCCGCGGTGAGTGCGGCGCGACGCGCGTTGACCACGTGGCAGTCGCCGAAGAAGGCACACTCGGTGCCGAGGCAGTTCTCGTTGGTCGACGTGACACTCGACCACACCTGCGCGCTTTCGGGGACGGCACCGAGCTCGGCGATCTCGCCGCGTCGCGTGCGCGCGGCCCATGCGCGGATCGCGACCAGGTCGGACTGCTGCTGTGCGCCGGCGTTGGCTGCGTCGCCCGCGCTGCGATCGAGTCGATGCAGGCACAGGTAGTTCGCGCGGCCCTTGAGCAGGGCGGCCGAGACGCTGACACCGAGGGCCTCGCGCACGCGCGGCAGGTCGCGATGGAACAGCTGTTCCTGCAGCGTCTTGGTGCCGGTCGAGATGATGGTGCGCGCGCCGCTCAGCAACACGGGAACGAGGTATGCGAAGGTCTTGCCGGTGCCCGTGCCGGCTTCGACGACCAGCTCGCCACGCACGTCTATGCAGCGCTCCACCGCGGCCGCCATGGCCTGCTGCTCGGGCCGCACGGCGAAGCTCGCATCGGTGTCGGCGAAAGCCCCGTCGGCTCCAAGCACCGCGGCTGCGCCGCGCTCCGCTACCGGCATGCTCACATGCGGATCAATGCGGGCACCGCGCAGGACTTCAGCTGCGCGCGCGCGGATCGTGCGCCGGCGGCGTCTCCGAGTTCGGTGCGCACCGCTTCGATCGTCAGCCAGCTGCGCACGCACAAGGTGCCGATGCGCGGCCCGATTTCCAGCGATTGCTGCGAAAACGTTGCCGCCGCGCGCCACTTGCGTCGCTGCAATTCGATCTCGGCGCGCCACTGCAGGAGATCCGGGTCGTCATCGCGGAAGGCACTTGCCTGTTCCAGCTGCGCTGCGGCCTCCGCGAAGTTGCGCGCGTGTTCCGCGGCCTGCGCCTTTGCGCGCAGGTCGGCGACGGCCGGGTCGAACAGGGGAGTCACCTCGACTTCGGAGGGCGCGGTGGACGCCGCGGCGCGGATTTCCGTGACCCAGTCGCGCGGCGGAGCGCGCTTCACCTGTGCCGGCGTGGGCCCCGGATCATCGGCAACCCAGGAGCACCCGCCCAGGCACATTGCAGCTGTTAACCACCCCCACCGTGCCGACACCAACTTCACCGCTGGCCCCAGTCGAACCAGCCCCGATCTTCTTCTTCCTGCGGAGGCTCGGCGTAACAGGGCTCGAAGCGTTCGGGCTCGAAGCCCTGCGCAAACGGAATCGTACGCGCGCCGGGACAATTCGGATCGGTCTGCGACTGCCAGCGCATGTCGACCCAGACCAGGTGCGGATCGGAGGAGAGGTCCAGTTCGAGCACCTTGCTCGGCAGCTTGTTGAAAAGCCCGGCCCACACTTTCAGCGCGCCGGTCGAACCGTACAGGCCCGTCTCGGAGTTGTCGTCGGCCCCGAGCCACACGACCGCGAGATGCGCTCCCGTGTAACCGGCGAACCAGCTGTCGCGATTGTCGTTGCTGGTTCCCGTCTTGCCCGCCGGGGCGAGCTTTGCAAGTCCGAGACCGGTGAGCGCGCTCGCGGTTCCGCGTCGTGCCGTTTCCTGCAGGGCATAAGTCGTCAGCCGCGAAGCCTGCACCAGGGCACCGGCATCCGACGGTGCGCGGTACCGCGTCAGCGGCTGGCCGTCCGCGTCGAGTACCGCTTCGAGCGCGCGCAGCGGCTGCGGCACGCCATCGGCGGCGAGGTACTGGTATGCCTGCGCTACCTGCATCGGCGAAAGATCCGTAGCGCCGAGCAGCAACGAGGGATGCGGCGAAATGTCGGCACCCGGAATCAATGACTCCAGCAACCGCTCGACGCGCGCCACGCCGATTTCGAGCCCGAGATGGACGGTGGCGAGGTTGTACGAACGCGCCAGCGCATCGAGCAGCGACACGTCGCCGTGCGACACGCCATCGACGTTCTTCGGCGTCCACGATTTGCTGCTGCGAATCGGCACCGTCAAGCTCCGATCGGGCAATGGCGTCATCAATGAGAAATTCTGAGGCTGCGCGAGCGCGAGCAGGTACACGAAGGGTTTCACCAGCGACCCTATCGGGCGCTGCGCCGACAGTGCGCGGTTGTAGCCCTGCGAGTCGCCCTGGCGCGCGCCCACGATGGCCAGCAAGGCACCACTGCGCGGCTCGACGACCACGACGGCGGCTTCGAGCTTGCGGCCCTTCGTGCCCAGCGACTTGAGGGTCGATGCCACCGCCTCGTCGGCGAACGCCTGCGCGGACGGGGCGAGGGTGGTGAATACCGAAAGCCCCAGCCCGCGCAGCGCGGCATCCGGGAAATCACGCTGCAGCTGCTGGCGCACTACTTCGAGAAATGCCGGATACCGGTTTCGCGTCAAGGCCCGCCCGCTGCCGACGCCCAGGGGAGCAGCCACTGCGACGCGGCGTTCCATATCGGTGATGAGTCCAACCTCGTGCATCACCCCGAGCACGCGGTCGCGGCGCGCACGGGCGCGGTCGGGAAAGCGTCGGGGATCGTAGAACGAAGGTCCCCGGATCATGCCGATCATGAGAGCGACTTCGGGAATGCCGATGGCGTTGAGCTCGCGCCCGAACCAGAACTCGCTCGCGGCGGCGACACCGTGGACGGCCTGGCCGCCCTGCTGACCGAGAAAGATCTGGTTGAGATAGGCCTCGAGGATGCGCTTCTTGTCGTAGCGTGCCTCGATGGCGAGCGCCATGAGCGCTTCGTTGATCTTGCGCGAATAACTCTGTTCGCGCGTCAGCCAGAGATTGCGCACCAGCTGCTGGGTGAGCGTGCTGCCGCCCTGCACGACTTCGCCGGCGCGCGCGTTGCTGAGCGCCGCGCGCGCGATCGCGCGCAGGTCGATGCCGTTGTGACTCTTGAAATCGCGGTCCTCCACCGCCTGCAACGTGGCGATCAGCAGCGGTGGTACTTCCTCGGCGCGGACGAATCGGCGTTCCTGCTGCTCCGCGCCGTATAGCGTCGCGATCCGCGCCGGGTCGAGCTCGGCCCCGCGTACCGCCTGCTTGCGATCGAGGTCTTCGACGCGGCGGATTTCGGTCGCACCGACAACGACGCGCAGGCGACGGGGCTGCACGGCGCCCTGCGGCCCGCCGAACGCGCGCGTCGAAATGGAATAGGTGTCCCCCTGCTTGCGATAGGTACCGGCGGCAAATGGTTCAGCACCGACCTTCGTGTAGCGGGCCGCAGCCAGTTCGCGATCCAGTGCCACCGCGTTGATCATCGCGCCCGGCGCCAGAGCAAGCGGGCGCGCGAACACGCGCGAGGGCTGCGCGAATGCGAGCGTTTCGAAGCGCTGGTGCACGCGGCGGTCGAGCAGCCACAGGTAGACGACCCCGCAGAGGATGAGCACGCCCAATGCAGCGATTAGCGGGCCGCGGGCGCGCCTCCAGAAGCCCGGCGCTCCGCCGTCATCTTCTTCGTCTTCGTATTCGTTTTCGGGAACGTGTCGGGTCAAGAGTGCTGTTCGATGCGCGGGGCGGGACAGTCGCAAGACCGGCATTCGCTGCGCGCGTTCATTCCGGGGCTGCAATCGCGGCGATCTTACGTGGAATGCGTCCTGCTGGCCCTTAATGCATCACGCAAAGCGCCGAACATGACACCTGCACGCGTATTGCCGATAATCCGCCTCTTCCCTGACAGGCCGGCGCCACCCGGCGCACGTCCATTCCAAATCCAGCGCCGCCCGCAAAACTTGCCCGCGTCATCGTCTTCGGCGCCAGCGCACCGGAGCGCGGTTGGCTGGATTCTCTGCGCGCGCGCCTGCCGGCGTCTGTCTTGGTCGAGGCGGCCCCGGCCACTTCCGCGGACGCATCCGGTGCGCGGGACGCCGCCCTCGACCACGCCGCGCGGTACGTAACACCTGGACTGACTGCGCTGCTTTGCTCGGGTGCGGAGATTCCCCCGCACGCCTGGCGTCGGCTGCTGGCCGTGGCGAACGCGACCGCTGCAGACGCGTCGGTCATCACGCCGTTGTGCGCGGCGACTGCGGGACTCGAACCCTGGCACGACCGCAGCGCGTTTGCGAACGCTACGCTCGCGCGTCTGGACAGCGCATGTTTCCTGCGCGGCGGCCGCGCGCTGTCTCCCGTCGCTGCACTTTCCAGCCAGCTCAGCCTCTGGCCCGCATCGGCCCTGGCGAGCTGGCACGCCAGCTCTGGCGTTCTGTCGCTGGTCGACTGGCTCGAACGGCACCCGGCCGTCCTCTGCGACCACCTTCTCGTCGGCGGCGCCGCTGCTGCCCCCTTGCAGGCGACAGCGCCGGCCGCGTCCCCTGCCATCGCCGCGCTGCGCGCGGGCTTCGCGCCCCTCACCAGGCCGTGCTGGCCCGGCCTCGACGGCAAACCCGTGATCCTGCACGTATCGCACGCGTGGGGCGGCGGCGTCGCGCGCTTCATCGAGGATCTCGCCGGCGCCGATCCGGAACGCCGGCACTTCGTGTTGAGCGCACATGGCACCACCTGCGGCCCGCTGGGTCGGCGCCTGGAGCTGCGGGAGGTGGGGGCGACCTCCTCCGTCACACCTCTGCGCGACGCAGAGCTGCACCCGCCCATCGCCGCCATCGCCGAGTCGCATCAGGGTTATCGCGAGGCGCTGTCGCGGATTGTGCGCGACCTGGCGGTTGCGCAGGTCTGGGTGTCCTCGCTGCTCGGCCATTCACTGGACGCGCTGCGTTGCGAAGTTCCAACCGTCGTCGTCAATCACGACTACGCGGCGTGGTGGCCGCAGCTGCACGCCGATTTCGGCGATCCCGCGCGCGCCTTCGACCACCACGAGCTCCGGGATCTGGTGACGCAGCGCGCGGATTTCGCGCCCCTGCCCGCACGCGGTGCGTCGCAATGGACAGCACAGCGCGAAGAACTGTTGCGCACGTTGCTGGCGCGCCGCCCGGCCATGGTGGCGCCTTCTGCCGGGTTGCGCGCCAACCTGCTGCGCATCGAGCCCACGCTCGGTGCACTCGAGTGGCACGTGATTCCGCATGGCCTGCGCCCGTTTGCCGATCGCGATGCGCCCATCGCTGGCGTCGATACCGACCCGCACGCCGCCGACGGCGCGGCGGCAGCCGACGCGTATTTCGACGCGCGACCGCGACTTCTCATTCCCGGGAGGCTCAATGGCGGCAAGGGCGATGCGCTGCTGGCGCAATGCATCGACGCGCTGGCGGCCTTGGCCGATGTGTGGCTGGTGGGTTGCGGTCCCAGCTTCGAACGCTACCTCGGCATCAGCGGCGTGCATGTCGTGTTCGATTATTCGCGCGACGAACTGCCTGCGCTGCTGGCGAGGATCCGGCCGCAGCTTGCCCTGCTTCCGGTGAGCGTGGCCGAAAGCTACTCCTACCTGCTGAGCGAGCTCACCGCCCTCG
>JBBSLL010000012.1:0-70416 GCA_038255255.1 Lysobacterales bacterium | reverse complement strand
TCGATGAACGCGCGACGGGGCTCCACCACATCCCCCATCAGCGTCGAGAAGATCTCGTCGGCGGCCACTGCGTCTTCGATGCGTACCTGCAGCAGGCGGCGCGTCTCAGGGTTCACCGTGGTCTCCCACAGTTGTTCCGGATTCATTTCGCCGAGCCCCTTGAAGCGTTGGATCGCACGCCCGCGCTTGGCTTCGTCCATGAGCCAAGTGTGTGCCTGATGCATGTCATCGATGGGCTGGCTGCGATTGCCGCGCACGATCGATGCGCCAGGCTGGAACAAGCCATCCAGGGTCTTCGCCAGCGTACCGATGGGTGCGTACTCGTTGCCGGCGAAGAATGTCGACGGAATGCGCTGCTCGCTGGTCAGGCCGTGCTGGATCTTGCCGATGCGCAGGGCGGCGGGTCTGTCATCGGCAGCGGCTACCCAGTCCAGGGTGTATCTCGATGCGCCGGATCGCGCGTTGCGGCCGATTATTTCCCGGAGTTGCGCGACCCAGGCGTCCAGCCCGGCGCCGTCATCGATGATGGCTGAGTCGAGTCGCGGCACGTCCAGCAGAGCGCGCAGTATTCCCGGATCGTATCGATGCGACAGGCGCGCGATCTGATCGAGGGCCAGCTGGTACTCCACCAGCAACTGCTCGAGTCCGACGCCGCGAAGCGGCGGTACTTCCGGTGCGTATCGAAGCTCCGCCTCGTCCACCGCGTTGTTGATGAGGTAAGCGGCCAGTGCGGCATCATCCTTGAGGTACAGCTCCTGCTTGCCTTGCTTGATCTTGTAGAGCGGAGGCAGTCCGATATAGATGTGGCCGCGCTCTATGAGCACCGGCATCTGCCGATAGAAAAACGTCAGCAGCAGGGTGCGGATGTGGGAGCCGTCGACATCCGCGTCCGTCATGATGATGATGGTGTGGTAGCGAAGCTTGTCGACGTTGAACTCGTCCTTGCCGATGCCGCAACCCAATGCGGTGATCAGCGTGCCGACTTCGGCGGAGGCGAGCATCCGGTCGAAGCGCGCCTTCTCTACGTTGAGGATCTTGCCCTTGAGCGGCAGGATCGCCTGTGATTTGCGGTTGCGGCCCTGCTTGGCGGAACCCCCGGCGGAATCGCCCTCGACGAGAAACAGCTCGGACTTCGCTGGATCCTTTTCCTGGCAGTCCGCCAACTTGCCGGGCAAGCCCGCGATTTCGAGCGCACCCTTGCGGCGCGTGAGTTCACGCGCCTTGCGTGCGGCGTCGCGCGCGCGTGCGGCGTCGACCACTTTCTCGCAGATCGCGCGCGCTTCCGCAGGATGTTCCTGGAGGAATTCCTGCAGTCGCATCGCCACCACGCCCTCGACCACGGGTTTGACTTCCGAAGAGACCAGTTTGTCCTTGGTCTGCGAAGAAAATTTCGGATCGGGCACCTTGACGGACAACACCGCGATGAGACCTTCGCGCATGTCATCGCCGGACAGGCCGACCTTGGCGTTCTTGCCGATGCCGGATTGTTCTATGTATTGCCCGAGCACTCGGGTCAGCGCCGCGCGGAAACCGGTGAGGTGGGAACCCCCGTCTCGTTGCGGGATGTTGTTCGTGAAAACGAACATCCGTTCATCGTAGGCGTCCGTCCATTGCATGGCCACATCGACGACGATGCCGTCCTGTTCGCCGGAGAAGCTGGCAACATGAGGGTGTAATGGCGTACGAAGCTGGGCCAGGTGTTCGACGAAGGAGCGAATTCCGCCCTCGTACCTGAACACATCCTGCTGGCCTTCGCCACGCTCGTCCACCAGCGTAATCGTGACCCCGGAATTGAGGAAGGCGAGTTCGCGAAGCCGCTTGGCGAGGATGTCGTAGTGGAATTCGACATCGGAGAAAGTTTCGGGGCTCGGCAGGAACCGGACGCGGGTGCCGCGAAGTTCCGAGGTTCCAAGCTCTTTGAGCGGATAGAGCGGTTCCCCATGCCGGTACTCCTGCTGGTAATGCGAACCGTCGCGCCAGATGTCGAGCCAGAGATGCGCGGACAACGCATTGACCACGGAGATTCCCACGCCGTGCAAGCCGCCGGAAACCTTGTAGGAGTTGTCGTCAAACTTTCCGCCGGCATGCAGCACGGTCATGATGACCTCGGCCGCCGAGCGTCCTTCCTCGGGGTGGACATCTACCGGTATGCCACGCCCGTTGTCCTGGACAGACACCGTACCCTCACCATGGATGGTGACCGTAATCGTGTCGCAGAATCCGGCAAGCGCTTCGTCCACTGCGTTGTCGACGGTCTCGAACACAAGGTGATGGAGACCGGTCCCGTCGTCCGTGTCGCCGATGTACATGCCGGGCCGCTTGCGGACGGCGTCGAGTCCTTTCAGCACTTTGATGTTGCTGGAGTCGTAGGTCGGTTCGGTCATTCGCTGTCCTGTTGAAACCCGGCGCGGGCCGCCCGGAAAAAGCGTTCAATTGTAGCAGTTGTGGCTATCCGGCCGGGTTCTGGCAAAGCCCGTGTTCCACGTGGAACACGCGCGCGTCGGTCAATGATTTGAGCGCAGCGTTGGCCTCGGTTGCCGTGATCAGAACCTGCGCGGGCAGTTCCGCGAGTCGCGCCAGCAAGCGGTGCTGGTGCGGCAGGTCCAGCTCGGAGGGCAGGTCGTCGAACAGCAGGATCGGCCACTCTCCGTGGCTTTCAGCGTAAAGCGCGGCCTGCGCGAGGACTGCCGCGAGCGCGACGAGCTTTTCCTGCCCCCGGGACAACTGGTCGCGACGGGGAAGTTCTCGAAAGCTTGGAAGCCAGTCTGCGCGATGCGGTCCCCGCGAGGCATGTCCGCGGCGCCGATCCCGGTCGGCAATTTCCGTAAGCACCTGCGCCAAGGGGCGATGGGTGTCCCAGCCCGCCTCGAAAGCGATATCTGCGGGGCCCAGTTCCGGCAGCAACCGCAGGGCTTCCTGCTGGAAATGGCCGCGCCAGGCATGCAGATAGCTCTCGCGATGGTGGGTGAGAGGCCCGGCAGCCCTTTCCATCGCCAGGAACCAAGGAGCGAGTTCGCTCTGCGAGGCGCCTTTCCGCATGAGCAGGTTGGCATGTTTCAGTGATCGGCTGTAGCGCCGCCACTCCTCGAGGAAGGCCGGTTCCACGTGGAACACGCCCCAATCCATGAAGGCTCGGCGCAGCTCCGCCGAGCCCGCGATAAGCTCGTGGGAGCCGGGCTCGAAGCAGCACACCGCGCACTTCAGAAGCAGCTCGTTGAGATTTGCGGCGGCGCGTCCGTCCACGCGAGCAGTCCAACCGTCGTCGCGACGCTCAAGACCCAGCAAGGATGCTTGGCCTCCTGCGCGACGCAGCCGGCCCACGATGCGCAACGGCCCGCCACCATCGCGCTGCAGCGCCTTGCTGCTCCCCCGGCGGAACGAACGACCGTAGCTCAGGACGAACGCCGCTTCGAGCAGGGTCGTCTTCCCTGCGCCGTTGGGACCGTGGATCAGGTTGAAGCCGGGGCCAAACTCAAGGGCGAGGGCCGGGAATCGCCGGCAGTTTTCGAGGGTGAGCGATTCAAGCCTCATTGCGGAATATCACCCACGCGGGCGCGACAGAACGCGCCACGGGCTCACTCGCATACTGGATTCAGAGACGCAACGGCATGATGACGTGACGTGAGCGTTCCTGATCCGCGTCGCGCAGCAGGCAGCTGGAGTTGCCGTCGCGCACGCTCAGTACGACGCGCTCGCCCCGCAATGCGCCGAGGGCATCCAGCAGGTAGTTGACGTTGAAACCCACCGCCAGCCCATCGACGCGCGTCTCGGCCTCGAGATCTTCGCTGGCCTCCTCCTGCTCGGGGTTGTGCGCCACGATCTGCATTCGGCCAGGCGACACTTCGAGCTTGACGCCACGATATTTTTCATTCGACAGGATCGAGGCGCGCTGCAGTGCAGCACGAAAATCCTCGCGGCCGAGGTTGATCTGCTTGTCCGCGGCGATCGGCACCACGGCTTCATAGTCAGGGAACTTGCCGTCGATGAGCTTCGTGGTGAAGACGAAGTCGCCGCGCCGCACACGAAGATGCGCGCGGCCGAATTCCACATCGACCAGGCCATCTCCATTGTCGAGGAGGCGCTGCAGTTCGAGCACGCCCTTGCGCGGGATGATGATCTGCCGGACGTTCTGCTGGGCGCCCGGGACGTCTGTCTCACAGATCGCGAGACGATGTCCATCTGTCGCCACGCAACGCAACGAATTCTCGCGCAGGTCGAGCAGGGTGCCGTTGAGGTAGTACCGCACGTCCTGGTTCGCCATCGCAAACGAGGTGCGGTCGATCAACTCCTTGAGTGTTGCCTCGGCCAGACTGACTTTTTCAATGAGGTCGAAATTGTCCACCTGCGGAAAATCGACGGCGGGCAGGGTTGCCAGCGTAAAGCGGGACCGGCCCGCGCTCATCGTGACCTTGTCCCCGGCGCCCCGCTTGAACTCGATGCGGCTGCCGTCCGGGAGCGCGCGGCAGATGTCGAACAACTTTCGCGCCGGGATGGTGATCTCTCCCGCCTCGAGATGGTCTGCCGTTGTGCGCGACACCATTTCGACTTCAAGGTCGGTGCCGGTGAAGGAAACCCCTTCGGCATCGACTACGACCAGCAGATTGCCGAGGACGGGCAGGGTCTGCTTGCGCTCGACCACGCCGGCGACCTGGCTGAGGGGCTTGAGGAGGACCTCGCGTTGCACGGTGAAACGCATGCTGGCTCGCTCTATCAGGTTTTAATTAGTAGATAGTGATGATGATGAAGCGCGTGGATAACTGCAACGAATCCCGCCAGCCCTTGTGCCGACTGGCCCGCCCGGCCCCAAGATGCTGTGGACGAACCCCGGCGATAGCTGTGCGCAATTTGTGGGTAACCGCAAGCACACCGGTTGTCCACAGGGTTCTGCACAGTCATCCGGTCAGTTGCCGCAGGAGCTTGTGCCAGTCCTCGCTCAGGGCGCCATCCGTCAGCATTCGTTCGCGCACGGCGCGGCATGCATGCATGACGGTGGTGTGGTCGCGTCCGCCGAACGCCTCCCCGATCTCGGGCAGCGAGTGATCCGTCAACTCCTTGGCCAACGCCATCGCCAGCTGCCGCGGGTGCGCAAGCGCGCGGGTCCGCTTGCGCGACAGCAGGTCGTGCACCCGGAGCTGATAGTAGGCGGCCACGATGCGCTGGATGTTCTCCAGGCTGATCGCCCGGTCCTGCGCGGCGAGAAGATCGCGCAGCGTCTCCTGCGCGAACTCGATCGAGATCGCGCGGCCGGTGAAATGCGCGCGCGCAGCCAGCGTGCGCAGCCCGCCCTCGAGTTCGCGTACGTTCGAGCGCATGCGACGCGCAATGAGCAGCGCCACGTCCTCGGGCAGTTCCAGCTCCATTTCGTCGGCCTTGCGCAGGAGGATCGCGGCGCGGGTTTCGAAGTCCGGAGGCTCGATCGCGACCGACAGGCCCCAGCCCAGTCGCGACGTCAACCGCGGCTCGAACTTCTCAACCTCCTTGGGATAGCGATCGCATGACAGGACGATCTGCTGTCGCGCATCGAACAGGGCGTTGAACGTATGGAAGAACTCTTCCTGCGTGCGCTCCTTGCCCGCGATGAACTGGATATCGTCCAGCAGCAGCGCATCGACTGTGTGATAGCGGCGCTTGAACTCATCCATCGTGTGCCCGCGCAGCGCATTGATGGCAGTGGTCACGAACTGCTCGGACCGCTGGTACAGCACGCGCATGCCGGGATTGCGCGCGCGCATGAGGTTGCCGGCCGCGTGCATCAGATGGGTTTTGCCAAGCCCCGTGCTGCCGTACAGAAGGAGCGGATTCTGGAAACTGCCGGGATTCATGGCAACGCGGAACGCAGCCGCCTTGCCGAGTTCGTTCGACTTGCCCTCGATAAAATTGTCGAACGTGTAGTGCGGGTCGAGATTGGAGTCAAATCGCTCATGGGCCTGTACCCCGCTGCCATGCGTCGTGGCTGGCGCATGAAGCGCCCGCTCGGGTTCGCGCGATCCCAACGCGACGCGCACCTTGATGGGATTCGGAGACAGCGCGCGCGCCAGTTCCTCGATGCGCGGCAGGAACCGCTGGCGCACCTGGTCGACCACGAACTCGTTCGGCGCGAGCAACCGCAGTTCGTCGTCGCGGACCACCGCCTGCAGCGGATGCAACCACGTGTGCAGGTCCGGCGCTGCTACTTCGGACTCGAGGTGGGCCAGGCAACGCGGCCACAGATCATTCATTCGCAGACAATCGCGGGCGCCGCGGTGGGCCGGGCAGTGTAGCGTTCGCATGCGCCGCCGTCGGCGTGGACTGATCGTGGCCACGTGATGGCCGACGCTCGCGCGTCGGTTGACCCTCGCGGTCCACGTCGCTATGCTCGCCGACCTTTTGCTCACTTCAAGCCGTAGAGTCCGAGATGAAGCGCACCTTCCAGCCCAGTAATTTGAAGCGCGCCCGTACGCACGGCTTCCGCGCCCGCATGAAAACCGCCGATGGCCGCAATGTCATCCGTGCGCGCCGCGCCAAGGGCCGCAAGCGCCTCGCGCCGTAACCGTGTCCACCGCGTGCGCCGGCAAGGCCGCCGCCGCGTCCGTCCCTGAGGGATTCCCGCGCACCGCGCGGCTCACCCGAAAGTCCGACTTCGACCGCGTACTGAGTGCTCCTTCGCGTTGCGGGAGTGCATTGTTCCGCGCACAGGTCGCGCCCGGCGAAGGCGAGGCCACGGCGCGACTCGGACTCGCCATCGCCAAGCGCGTGGTGCGCAAATCCCATGACCGCAATCGTCTCAAGCGTCATGTGCGGGAAGTCTTTCGTGCGCGACGCGCGTTGCTTCCACAGTCCGACATCGTCGTTTTCGCCAAACCGGAGGCGCTCGCGGCGAGCGGGCAGGCGCTCCGCCAGGACCTGACCCGGCTGTTCGACCGCGTTGCCGCGTTGAACCTCGTGCTCCGCGACGGCACAATGCCGTCCGCCGGGCCCACCCAGGACATCGCGTAACACTTCCGCCGGACGGGTCCCCCCGCCTGGCAACCGGAACCCTCCCCACTCATCCAGCGCCACTGGCGTCGCTCGCGACGCGGCGTGAACTGCCGCACGAGCCCCATGACCAATCCGCGCAATTTCCTGTTGATGGCCCTCTTGTTGACTGCGTTCCTGCTGTGGCAGGAGTGGCAGAAGGACTACGCGCCGGTAACGGCGCGTGGCCCCGCCGTCGCAGCCACGACACCGACAGACGACTCGGCGACCGGCGCACGGTCACCTGTCCGCAACACGAATGACGTCCCGGGCGTGCCGACGAAGTCTGCCGGCCCCGACCCGGCGGTCGAGGCTCCTTCCGCGGGTGTGCCCGCGCGCAGCGACCTGCCGCGCATCGTCGTCACGACGGACGTGCTGCGCGCGGAGATAGATCCCGTGGGCGGCAATCTCGTACACGTCCAGTTGCTCGACTACGCGCTGTCGCACAAGCAACGCGACCAGTCCGTCACGTTGCTCGACAACGCCGCGGGCCGCTATTTCGTCGCGCAGACGGGTCTCGTTTCGAACGACGCCAGCCTGCCGGATCACAATGCGGTCTTCACCGCGCCGCGCATGCAGTACGCGCTGCCGCCCGGCGCCGCTACGGTCACGGTCCCGCTGAGCTGGCAGCAGGAGGGCGTGACGGTCACCAAGACATGGACCTTCGGACGCGACAGTTACCGCATCGGACTCGAGCAGCGCGTCCTGAACGCGCGTGCCCAACCCATGGCGATCAACGCGTACGGGCAGTTGCAACGCGAGGCCCCGGTTACCAAGCAGTCGTTCACCGATCCGAACAGCTACAGCTTCTCCGGGGCAGGCTGGTGGAGTCCCGAGGAGCGATTCGAGAAAGTGGCGTTCGACGAGTACGCCGAAGAGCCGCTCCGGCGCGACATCACGGGCGGCTGGGCGGGCATGCTCCAGCACCATTTCGTCGCCACGCTCATCCCGCCTGCGGCCGAACCGTTTTCTTTCAGCACCGACGAGATCAAGGCGACCGGCGCCCGATCGCGGTATCTGATCCGAGCGATGGGCCCGACGCGCAACGTCGCCCCAGGCGCGAGTGCTTCCCTGCCGCTCGAGTTCTACATCGGCCCGAAGCTCCAGGACAATCTCGCGAGCGTCGCGCCCGGCCTCAACCACACGGTCGACTACGGAATGGTGACGTTCCTTGCCGAGCCGCTCTTCTGGCTGCTGTCTAAGATCCACAAGGTCGTCGGCAACTGGGGCTGGTCGATCGTTCTGCTCACGGTGCTGATCAAGCTCGCGTTCTACAAGCTCACCGAGGCGCAGTACCGCTCGTTCGCGCGCATGCGCAAGTTCCAGCCACGCCTGGCATCGCTCAAGGAGCGCTACGGCGACGACAAGGAAAAGCTCAATCGCGCGATGGTGGAGCTGTACCAGAAGGAAAAGATCAACCCGATGGGCGGCTGCCTACCGATGCTGGTGCAGATCCCGGTATTCATCGCCCTGTACTGGGTGCTGATCGAGTCGGTCGAGCTCCGGCACGCGCCGTGGATCCTCTGGATCGATTCGCTGACTGATCGCGATCCCTATTTCGTGCTGCCGGTGCTCAACGGGCTGGCCATGTTTGCGACGCAGAAGCTGTCGCCGACGTCGCCCGGCCTCGATCCCATGCAGGCCAAGATGTTCCAGATGATGCCGGTCATCATGTCGGTGATGTTCGCCTTCTTTCCGGCGGGACTGGTGCTGTACTGGACCGTCAACGGCGTGCTCGGGCTGATCCAGCAGTACGTCATCACCAAGCGCATCGAGGCGAGCGACACGAAGCACTGAGTCGCGCCCGCCAACAGGAGGGTTTCGTTCGTGGAAAGCTCTGTCGACCCAAGAACGGAATCGCGCTGACGAACATTGAGAGGCGAGTACACGTCAGTGACCGACGATGACGACACCATTGCCGCCATCGCCACCGCAACGGGCGGAGGTGTCGGCATCGTGCGCGTCAGCGGCCCGCTTGCGTTCGCAATTGCGCGCCGGCTCCTCGGCACCGATCCCGTCGCGCGGCACGCGCACTATGCGGTGATTCGAGGCAGCGACGGGCACAAGCTCGACAGCTGCCTGGTCATCGCATTCGAATCGCCGGCGTCGTACACGGGCGAAGACGTGCTGGAGCTGCAAGGCCACGGCAACGCCATCGTTCTCGAATCACTGCTCGCGCGCATCTGCGAACTCGGCGCGCGCCGCGCCCGCGCCGGCGAGTTCAGCGAACGCGCGTTCCTCAACGGCAGGATCGACCTCGCGCAAGCCGAAGCGATCGCGGACCTCATCACCGCCGGGAGCGAACGCCAGGCACGCGCCGCGCTGCGCTCCCTCGACGGAGTCTTCTCGCGCCACGTCGATGGGCTCTTGGCCGAACTCACTCAAGTTCGTGCGCACCTCGAGGCCGCAATCGATTTCACCGATGAGGACATCGATTTCCTGGCCGATCCCGCGCTCGCCGCGAGACTGTCGGTGCTGAGCACGTCGCTCGCGGCGCTGCTCGAGTGCGCGCGTCGCGGCCAGCTATTGCGCGACGGGCTTTACGTGGTGATCACCGGCGCGCCGAACGTCGGCAAGTCCTCGTTGCTCAATGCACTCGCGCGGAGCGATCGGGCGATCGTGACCGCAACGCCGGGAACGACGCGCGACGTGCTCCGCGAAGTGGTGTCGCTGGGGGGCGCGCGCATCGAACTGGTCGACACGGCGGGCCTGCGCGAGACCAGTGACGCCATAGAAGCCGAAGGCGTGCGCCGCGCGCACGCCGAGCGCGCCCGCGCCGACCTCGTCATCGAAGTCGTCGACGCCACCGCCACGGCTTCAGGGACACACGCACTCGAGGAAGCCGCACTTCTCCCCTCTCCCCCCGGGAGAGGGGTCGGGGGAGCGGGTGCGATTTCGCCACGCCACATCATCGTGCACAACAAGATCGACCTCGCGGGCGTCGAGCCTCATGTCGAATATCGCGACGGCGGCGCGCATGCATGGCTGAGCGCCCACGACGGCCGCGGCGTCGAACTGCTCGAGGCGCTGCTCGCCGACCGGGCCGGCGGCGGTGAGGCCGGCGGCACCTTCAGCGCACGTGCGCGTCACGTGGACGCACTCGAACGCACGGGTGACCACGTCGAACTGGCCCGCGCACATCTGACCGATCGTGGCGCGGGCGAACTCGCCGCGGAAGAACTGCGTCAGGCGCAGCAGACGCTCGGCGAAATCACCGGCGCCTTCACCCCCGACGACCTGCTCGCGCAGATCTTCTCGACCTTCTGCATCGGCAAGTAGGCGGAGCTGGCAAAGACTTCAAGTTACGCTGCGGCGAGTTCCTCGCGCGACAACGTGCGGATGCTCAGACGACGCAGCGCACCGGCATCGGGCACGCCGATGCCGGTGGCGTCGCGCAGCGTATAGAGCGTCACGTGCGCAGGCGGGCGCGGCAATTGTCTTCCCGAATGCTGCTCGTGGAGGCGATAGAAATCTTCCGCGCCCACCAGTTCGATGGTCTCGATAATGCTGCGCGTGGAAGCCGCTCCCGGCGTGGACGGATCGAAGTGCTCGAGGAGGTGCAGCTCGCCGGTGCGGTCGATGCGCCACTGCCAGGTGCGCGCTTCCGCCAGCAGGCGACGGCGCACGCGCAGCGAAAGCTGGGCGTGCATCTCGTCGAACAGCGCGGAACCCATCAGGGTCACGTGCAACTCGTCCTTGGGCGCAAAGGTTTCGCCGTCGATCTCGACCGCGCGAGTCGGCGGCGGCCACAGGGAGGCGGGGATGTTGAGCACCAGCGTGTGCTTCTTCGTGGATCGGATGTCGACTGGAACGGTCGCGGGTGCTTTCGACGTGGCCATGTCGGAACCTTAATCGGACGGAAGCCCGATCCTGCCGCGCCGGACGTGACGGTGGTGTCCGACACGCCGCGATCGCGGACCTCCAGTCAGGAGGCGCTCAGCTGCAAGCTTTCCGGTCAGGCCGAGATGGCGAGTTGCTCGCGCCGATAGAGCCGCGACGCGAAGACCCACAGCAGCACGCAGGCGACTACCGCGCCGATGAGGCCCACCGCCCACTCGATGCCACTGACGGCCTGGCCGCGCAGCACGCGCACCAGCATCTGGTTCTGGCCGAGGAACGGCACCAGGAACATCCAGAGCTTGTCCTTGACCGGCGAAACCATGAGCACGATGGTCGGGATCATCGGCAGCAGCATCAGCACGCCGAACCAGCTCTGCGCTTCCTTGACCGTCTTCGAGTTCGCCGAGACCACGGTGAAGATCGCGGTGCCGAGAACCGCCACCGGGGCGGTAACGAGGAACAGCTTGGCGATGTTGACCCACGCCAGGTCGAACGTGACCCCGGCGGAGTTCGCAGGCATCAGCATGAAGCTCAACTTGAAGGCGAGCATCGTGAGCAACACGCTGAGCAGGGCGAATACCGCGGCCGCGCCCATCTTGCCGCTCATGATCGCTTCGCGGCTGACGGGGTTGGCCAGCAGCGGTTCGAGCGACTGGCGCTCGCGCTCGCCCGCAGTCGCGTCGATCGCGATGTAGGCGCCGCCGAGGAACGCGCCGAGCAGCAGGATGTAGGGCAGGAACATCATCGCCATGCCCTGCTTGGCTTCGGGGGTCGCGACGTCGTGGTGCGCCACGCGCAACGGCGCGATGACGTTCGGATGCACGCCGCGCACCACCAGCCGCAGCGTGCCGGCGATACGCCCGTAGTTCTCGAGCAGGTTCTCGACGCGATTGACGACGGTCCCTGCGTACATCCGCGAGGAGTCGTGCACGATCTCGACCTCGGCGGGCTTGTTGGCGCGCCATGCCTTGCCGTAACCCGCGTCGATGGAGAGGATCGCATCTTCGTCCTGGTCGCGGATCGCGGCCTCGATATCACGCGGCGGAGCCTTGACCTTGACACCCTGCGTGCGCAGCCATGCCACCAGGTTGGGCGCGTGCTCCTGCCCGGCGACGGCGAGCACCAGCTCCTTCTCGAGCTTCTCGGTTTCCTTTTTCACGCTGAGCGTGATGAGGCCGATCATGAGCAGCGGCGTGAGCAGCGGACTGAACACCAGCGCCATCATCACCGTGCGCCGGTCGCGAAAACTCTCGCGCAGCTCCTTCACCATCACCGTCCAGAAATGCTTCATGCCAGCAGCCCCTCTTCCGAACCGATGATCTTGACGAAGGCGTCCTCGAGGTTGGACTCGCCGCTTTGCTCGCGCAGGTCGCCCGCGCTGCCCTGGGCGACCACGCGGCCCTTGGCAATCACCACGATGTGATCGCAGAGCGCGGCGACCTCCTGCATGATGTGGCTCGAGAACAGCACGCAGTGGCCGGCCACGCGCAAACCCTGCAGGAATCGCCGCAGTCCGCGCGTGGTCATGACGTCGAGGCCGTTGGTCGGCTCGTCGAGGATCACGTTTTTCGGGTCGTGGATCAGTGCGCGCGCGATCGCGGTCTTGGTGCGCTGGCCCTGCGAGAAGCCTTCGGTGCGGCGATCCAGGAAGTCGTTCATTTCAAGCGCATCGGCGAGTTGCGCAAGGCGCGTTTCGATCGTGGCATCGTCGAGCCCGTGCAGTTGGCCGAAGTACCGGATGTTCTCGCGCGCGGTCAGGCGCTTGTACACGCCGCGCGCGTCCGGCAACACCGCAAGCGAGCGGCGCACTGCCGTGGCGTCGCGCGCCACGTCGAGGCCGTCGACGGTGATGCGTCCCGCGTCGGGCTGCATCAGCGTGTAGAGCATGCGCAGCGTGGTGGTCTTGCCCGCGCCGTTCGGTCCGAGCAGCCCGGTGATCTGGCCGTTCTCGGCTGTGAAGCCGACATCGTCGACCGCGATCACGTCGCCGGTCTTGGTCTTGAAACGTTTGTGCAAGCCTTCGACGTGGATCATGGTTCCCATCCGTAAAAGCCGGTGAACTGCGGCGCATAGTCGAGTTGCTTCAGGCAATCGACCTCGAGGGCGGCGGGCTCGGGTTTCTCGAAATACTCCGCGAGCAGTCGAGGCATGCAGCCGGCTCCGATCACGTTGTGTCCCTGCCCCCGCAGCACCAGGTGCCGTGCGTTGCTCAGCGTGCGCAACACGTCGTTGCCGTAGCGGGGCGGCGTCACCGGGTCGAACTCGCCGGAGAGCAGCAGCACGGGTCGGTTCGAGACCAGCGGTGAGTGGAAGTTTTCCGGTCGCGAACCGCGCGGCCACACGTCGCACTGCGCCTGCATGAGTTCGATGAGGCTGTTGCCGAGCACCGTGTCGGCGTCATCCGAATTGACGCGCAGCAGGTCGGCATCTTCGCTGCAGATCACCGAAAGCTGCATGCCGTGCGAGATCTGGTCGCTTAGCGACGCCGTGATCATCTCGGCCTGTGCCATCAGCGGCCCGGCGCGGCCGTTGACGGCCTCGTGCAAGGTCATGGGCAGCGACGCCGCGAGTCCAGGTGCGTAGGCGAACAGGCGAACGAGCCCGGCGATCACGCCTGGCGTCAGCTCCTGCTCGCGCCATTCATTGCTGGAAGGGTCGCGAAACGCCACGGTCCTGGGCGCCACGCGCGCCTCCGCCAGCAGACGGTCCAGATTGGCGCGCGGGTTGCCGAAGCGGGTGCTGCACGCCTTGTCGGCCTTGCAGCGCGCGAACTGCAAGTCGAGGGAACTCTCGAGGTTGCGTGCATGGTCGATGCCGAGCGCCATCGAATTCGGGGCGACGCCGTCCAGCACCGCGGCGTACACGCGATCCGGATAGCGCGCGAGGTATTGCTGGGCGACGCGCGTGCCGTACGAGATGCCGACCAGGCCCACGCGCTCGACGCCGAGTCTTTCGCGCACCAGATCGAGGTCCTGCACCGCCACCGACGTGGTGTAGAAGCGCGGATCCGCGCGGCCGGCGAGAGAGTCGCGGCAGCGCTCGGTGAAGCCGCGCAACGCTTCCGTTGACGTGTCGTCGTCGTCGAGCACGGCCGGCTTGCCGTCGCGATCGCGGCAGACCATGGGGTTGGACGCACCCGTGCCGCGCTGGTCGAGCAGCAGTACGTGACGCCGCTTGCGGATTTCCCGGAAGGCGCTGGCGATGCCCGGATAGGAATCGCGCGCCGACTGGCCCGGCCCGCCGGCCAGCATGAAAACCGGCTCGGGCGCCGGCTTGGCGTGCGACGACGGTACCCACGCCAGCGCCAGCTCGATCTTGCGGCCGGTCGGCGCCGCCGGATTCTCCGGGACTCGGAGCGTGGTGCAGAACGCGTCGACATCGACGGGCGCGTCCGATGCCGCCAGGTTGCACGGCGCGAAGCGCAGGCTTCCGTAGGTGCGGGAGCCGGACGGCGCTGAGTCCTGCTCCGGGTTGGGCTTCTCGGCGGTCACAGGCTTGGGCTGCGCGAGCGCCAACGTGGCGGCAATACACGTCACCGCCGCGAGCAGCGCTTGTTTCATTCGGATTCGGGTCATCGCATTTCTCGAGGTAGGGTCATGCAGATTCATGCAGCAGGGTCGAAGATCTCTTCGATCCGGAGCCCGAAAAGGGCGCCGATCGCGAAGGCGAGCGGCAGGCTCGGATCATACTTGCCGGTCTCGATGGCATTGACCGTCTGGCGCGACACATCGAGTTCGTCGGCGAGCTGTGCCTGCGACCAGCCGCGTTGTTCCCGGAGCTCGCGCACGCGGCTTTTCATCGATACCGACGCGCGGAAAACAGCTTGACGATGCCGAACGTGCCGCACATCGCCGGCAACACCCAGATCATCGCCAGGTCCCCCGCGATCGAGATGACATTGGCGGCGTCGAGCAGACCGAGAGTGAAATAGCCCATGCTGACGATCAGCGTGGCGATGGCGATCGCCTCGAGGTCGATGCGCCGCTGCAGCTCGTCGTTGTCGCGGATGAAACGCACGAGTGCACGGGCGAAGAATGCGATCGGCACGACCGGCAGCAGGCTGACGCCGGCGCGCAGCCAGAGCTCGGCGTCCTTGAGGGGATGCTTCAGCAGCCAGGTGCACGCGAGGATCAGCACGACATACGCGAGCATCGCGGGGAAGAATTCGCGGCGGTAACGCCTTTCAACGGGTCGCATGGCGGTATGTCAAGTGGACTTGACAGGATCTTCGACTGCCTATGGGGGCTTTGTCAAGTGTCCTTTACAACACGAGGTATAGAGCGAGCCTTGAACCCGCCGACTGACGCAAGATTCGCCCAGGGCCAATCCTCGACGATGCGGCGACTCACGGCGCACCCAAGGTGCGCCCTACTTGCTGCTGACGTACTTTTCGCGACGCACCTGGGGCACCGGCAGGCCAAACCCCTTGAGGCGCTCGAAGCAGGCGTCGACCATGTTGGGATTGCCGCAGAGGTAGGCGATATCGCGCGCGGGATCCGGCGCGAGGGCGTCGAGCTGGTCCTGCACGTAGCCGCTGCGCGCATCGGCGTGCGCGTCCGCTGGTATGCCGCGCGAGAAACACGGCACAAAACGGAAGTTCGCCGGGTACGCGTCGGCAAACGCGCGGAACTCGTCGCCGTACAGCAGCTCCTGCGTCGAGCGCGCACCGAACAGCAGCACGACTTCGATGTTGCGCGTGGCGATGAGGTGCGCGAGCTGCGGCAGCATGGCGCGGTACGGCGTCACGCCCGTTCCCGTTCCGACCAGCAGGTACCGCGGATGGACGTCCTGGGGCATCAGGCAGAAGCGACCGTAGGGTCCGCTTGCGTCGATGTTTTCGCCCACCTCGAGATTCTCGAACAAGGCAGTGGCCGCGCCTCCCGCGACATAGCTCACCGCGATCTCGACTGCCTCGCCTGGACCGAGCGCGTGATCGTGGATGGTCGCAAGCGAGTAGCTGCGCTTGGTCGGCGTGCCGTCCGGGTAGTGGAAATGCACCTGCACGAACTGCCCGGGAATGAAATCGAGGGGCAGACCGTCGTCGCGCACGAAGTCGAGGTGCGCCACGCTCGGCGCGAGCATCCGCCGGGATTTGAGCTTGAGGGGGAAATGGACGACAGCCAAGGGGATACACCGGATGGTTGCGCCGGCGTGGCCGGACCGCGTGGTCGGGGAAAGGAACGATAAACGGGGCCCCTATACTAGCGGTTTGCCCGACGCCCCCTTGATGACCCACGTGGAACGACCCGCGCCCGCCCTGTCGGTGCGCGACCTGGGCAAGACCTATGCGACTGGCGTCGAGGCGCTGCGCGGCGTGTCGCTCGACGTCGAGCCGGGCGATTTTTTCGCGCTGCTCGGCCCGAACGGCGCCGGCAAGTCGACACTGATCGGCATCGCCACCTCGCTGGTCAACAAGACCGCGGGCACGGTCGAGATCTTCGGCGTGGATCTGGAAAAAAACCGCGAGCGCGCCATGCGCATGGTCGGGCTGGTGCCGCAGGAACTCAACTTCAACATGTTCGAGAAGCCGCGCGACATCCTGGTCAACTACGCCGGGTTCTACGGCGTGCCGCGCGCCGAAGCGCATGTTCGCGCGGACGTCGAACTCAAGCGGACCTATCTCGGCGACCGGTCGGAATCCATGAGCCGCACGCTGTCGGGTGGCATGAAGCGGCGACTGATGATTGCGCGCGCGATGATGACGCGCCCGCGGTTGCTGATCCTGGACGAGCCCACCGCGGGCGTCGACATCGAGATCCGGCGCAGCATGTGGAAGACGCTGCGCGAGATCAACGCCGCGGGCACCACCATCATCCTCACCACGCACTACCTCGAGGAGGCGGAGAATCTCTGCCGCAACCTCGCGATCATCGACCATGGCCGCATCGTCGAGTCGGGCCCGATGAAGCAATTGCTCTCCAAGCTCGACGTCGAGGGTTTCGTGCTCGACATCGAGGGCGCGCTGCCCGATCCTTTGCCGGTGATCGAGGGTGCCAGGCTGGCGGCCACCGACGCGCACACGCTCGATCTCGACATGCCGCGCGCGATGGATCTCAACCGCGTGTTCGCAGTGCTCGGGGATGCCGGCATCCGGGTGCGCTCGATGCGCAACAAGAGCAACCGGCTCGAGGAACTGTTCATGCGCCTCACCGGCGACGCACCGGAACAAGCCGCATGAGCACAGCGCCGCATCCGAACCTCATTGCCCTGCTGACGATCGTGCGGCGTGAGGTTGCGCGAATCCTGCGCATCTGGGGCCAGACCCTGGTGCCGCCCGCGATCACGATGACGCTCTACTTCCTCATCTTCGGCGGGCTCATCGGTTCGCGCGTCGGCAGGATGGACGGCATCCCGTACATGGACTTCATCGTGCCGGGCCTGGTGATGATGTCGGTGATCCAGAACAGCTACGGCAACATCTCCTCGTCGTTCTTCGGTGCGAAATTCGGCCGGCACGTCGAGGAGCTCCTGGTCAGTCCCATGCCGAACTGGGTGATCCTCGGCGGCTACGTCGCGGGCGCGGTGCTGCGCGGCGTCATGGTCGGGATCATCGTGCTCGGCATCGCGATGCTGTTCACCAAGGTCCGCGTGCCGCATCCGTTCGTCACCATCTCGACCGTGCTGCTCGGCGCGACGATCTTCTCGCTCGCCGGTTTCGTCAACGCGGTGTACGCCAAGAAGTTCGACGACGTCGCGATCGTGCCGACCTTCATCCTCACCCCGCTCACGTATCTCGGCGGCGTGTTCTATTCGGTGCACCTGTTGCCGCAGTGGGCGGAGACCGCGACGCATGCCAATCCGATCTTCTACATGGTCAACGCATTCCGCTACGGCCTGCTCGGCGTGACCGACGTGCCGCTCTGGATCGCCTTCGCGCTGATGTTCTTCTTCGTCATCGTGCTCGGCGCGCTGGCCCTCTGGCTCCTCAAACGCGGCGTCGGCCTGCGCAGCTGACGCGACGGCCCACTGCAGCGTGTTACGGCTGATAGCAGTCGCGACTTTCGTCACTCGTGCTGGGGTCAGGCTCGGCTTCGCAGATTGAAGAGGGTGCGCGCGGCGGCGGTGGTCGTTGCCGCGGTGACTTCGAAGGGCTCGTCGCGGTCGCGCGCGAGCTCCTCGACGATGTGCGGCAGGAATTTCGGTTCGTTGCGTCGGTGCGTTGGCTTCGGCACCAGCGTGCGCGGCATGAGGTAGGGCGAATCGGTTTCGATCAGCAATCGCTCGGCCGGGATATGCCGCACCAGTTCGCGCAGGTGCGCGCCGCGCCGCTCGTCGCAGAGCCAGCCGGTGATGCCGATATAGAGGTCGAGATCGAGGTACGCGAACAGTGCCTCGCGGCTGTCCGTGAAGCAGTGCACCACGCCGCCCACCACTGAATCGCGCGCCCCTTTCATCACCGCCAGGAAATCCTCGTGCGCGTCGCGCTGGTGCAGGAACAGGGGCTTGCCGCACGCCACCGCGATGGCGATCTGGCGCTCGAAGGCCTTGATCTGCACGGGCCGCGGCGCGAGGTCGCGAAAGTAGTCGAGCCCGGTTTCGCCGATGGCGCGCACTTCCGGCAGCGCTGCCAGCCCCGACAGATTCCGCACCGCGTCCGCGTCGACGTCGCGCGCGTGATGCGGATGCACGCCCGCGGTCGCGAACATGAGGTCGGGTTGCGCACGGGCCAGCAGCACGGCCTGTTCCGACAAGGCCACGGTGGTCCCGGTGATGCCGAACTGCGCGACGCCTGCCGCAAGTGCCTCGCGAACCACTGTCTCGCGATCGTGCGCAAACGATTCATGCGTGAGGTTCGCGCCGATGTCGATGAGTTGCATGGGGGACCGCGTGTTCCGAAAGATCGCGCATCGTAGGTCAGGACGGACCCACAACGTGTTCCGCAGGTATTTGTCAGGTCGGCGCAGCCGACCTGACCTACTCAGTCCGTAAGATCGCCAAGCCGACTTGACCCACGCACGAGGGCGTTTAGAGAGGCTGCCGGATGCAAGCCGGCAACGATTCTTCACAGTTCATTCACGCCGAATTCAGCGCCCAGGCAACAACGTACGGGCCTGTACGCTGCGCGTATTCCCTGCCTTCGAGGTCGATATGTCCTACTGCAAATCTGCGCTGGCGGTGCTGGCGCTGTCACTGGCCGTGCCCGCGGCCAACGCCTTCACGCCCGAGTCCGGCCTCTGGTGGAACCCGGCCGAAGACGGCCGCGGCTACACGATCGAGATCCAGAACAACGTGCTGGCGATGCTCGTATATGCCTACGACACGAACGGCACCTCGGCATTCTTCATCGGCGCGGGGCCGATGGTGGGCAACAGTTCGTGGAGTGCTCCGCTCGACGGCTACACGAGTGGGCAGTGTCTGACCTGCAACTACCAGGGCCGGCCGATCACGCTTACGGGTGCCGGCGGCAATGCGTCGATTGTATTCGACACCGAAACCCGCGGCCGACTGACGATCGGTTCGCGTGTCATTCCGATCGAGCGCTTCAACTTCGCACACGGCAACCAGACCGAGATGATGCTCGGCGAATGGCAGGTGGTGCTCGATTTGTCGTCACGCGGCGCGGAGTTCCAGGCGTATCCGTACTTCGGCGATATCCTGAAGATCGACACCGTCGACACGGCGCCGAACCCGGATCAGTTCCAGGGGTGTCGCCCCAGCGAGTCACTGGCGGCGCGTTGCACCACTGCGGCATACGCTGCGCATGATCTTGCGGGCTTTTTCGACACCACCCAGAACAAGCACGTGATCGTGGTGACCGATGGAGCCGGCAGCACGCAGGCCAACTCCGTCTTCTTCACCTACACGGTCACCGCTGGCCTGTCGCAGTTCGACGGCGTCATGCAGCTCTTCATCGGCAACTCGCCCGAGTCGCCGGCACGGTTCTACCCTGTGCGGGGCTTTCGTTCGGCGAGCAGGAACTTCGTGCAGACAGGCGTTGGACCATCCAGCGCGGATCCGAAGGCCGCGGCGGCCCACGCCGCTCCCGGCTTGATCGAGGCGATGGGCGGGCTCGACCGCCTGCCGCCAGGTCTGACCGCGGAGCAGGTCAAGGCGCAGTACGGCATCGATACCGAAGCATTGCAGCCGAAGGTGCGCGAGTTGATCGAGTCGATGCGGTAGCGTAGGTCGCGCCTCGGGCGCGACATCGGGGTGGCCGCGGTGGGGGTGGCCGCGTTGCGCAGCCGGACGCGCGAGGCGGGAGGTGTGCGGTGCCGAGATGCGTGCGGCGCCGAGACGCGTGCGGTGCCGAGATGCGTGCGGCGGGTCGAGACCCGCCCTACATTGCACGCATGCGCGAGGCGTTGCCGATCGTTGACCTGCTGCCGGCGATCCTCGCATCCCTGGCGGCGCATCCGCGACTGGTGATCGAAGCCGCGCCCGGCGCGGGCAAGACGACGCAGGTGCCGCCCGCGTTGCTCGACACGCCATGGCTCGGCACGCAAAAAGTCCTCATGCTCGAACCGCGGCGCCTGGCGACACGCGCGGCCGCCACTTTCATGGCCGCGCAGCGCGGCGAAGCGGTCGGCGTGACTGTCGGCTACCGCATCCGCTTCGAGAATCGCGTGTCCGCCGCGACGCGCATCGAGGTCGTGACCGAGGGAATCCTGACGCGCATGCTGCAGGACGATCCGACGCTCGAAGGCATCGGCGCGCTGCTGTTCGACGAGTTTCACGAGCGGCACCTCACCGCGGACCTCGGCCTCGCGCTCGCGCTCGACGTGCAGCGCTCGATCCGCCCCGACCTGCGCATCGTGCTGATGTCGGCGACCCTCGACGGCGAACGCCTCGCGAAATGGCTGGAGGCACCGCGACTCACCAGCGCAAGCCGCGCGTACGCGGTCACCACCACCCATTTTCCGCCGGCGCGAAACGAAGCGCTCGCGCACACGGTGCGGCGCGCCTGCGCGCAGGCCCTCGCAGCGCATCCCGGCGACCTGCTCGTATTCCTGCCCGGCGCGCGCGCCATCGCTGACGCGACGCGCGCACTCGACTCGCTCGCCGGAAACGAGGCATTGCCGCTGCGCGTGTTGCCCCTGCACGGCGAGTTGCCGATCGAGCGGCAGGCCGAGGCGCTGGCGCCCGATCCTGGCGGCGCGCGCCGCATCGTGCTCGCCACCAATGTCGCAGAGTCTTCCGTGACCTTGCCGGGCACCCGCATCGTGATCGACGCGGGACTCGCCCGCGAACCGCGCTTCGATCCGAACAGCGGCTTCTCGCGACTGGCCACTGTCAACATCGCCCAGGATTCGGCGACGCAGCGCGCGGGTCGTGCGGGCCGCGTGTCGAACGGCTGGTGCTACCGGCTCTGGCCGGCCAGCCTGCGCCTCGCTGCGCAACGCACGCCGGAGATCGAGCAGGTCGACCTTTCGAGCCTTGCGCTTGAACTCGCCGCATGGGGGTCGAGCGAGCTGCAGTTCGTGACGCCGCCGCCGCCGGGCGCGCTCGCAGCCGCCCGCGACCTGCTGCAAACGCTGGGCCTGCTGGACGCCGCCGGGAGAATCACGCCGACGGGCCGACGCGCGCTGCAGATCGGCACGTCGCCGCGCATCGCCACGATGCTCGCCAGTGCGCCACCGGGACAGGAACGCGCGCTCGCGTGCGACGTTGCTGCGCTTATCGAGGCGCGCGATCCGCTGCGCGAGCGTAGCGATGATTTCGCGACGCGCTGGCGCGCCCTGTCAGCGGCGCGCGACCCCCGCGGCAACGTCGGCGGCGCGCGCGGTGCGCTGATGGCGATCGATCGCGTTGCGCAGCAATGGCGTCGTCGAATCGGCGAGAAAGCTGCCCCGCCGCGCGACGCGCCAGCGCACGCGCTGGGGCTGCAGTTGGCGCGCGCTTTTCCCGACCGGATCGCCCGCGCGCACCCGCAGGATCCGAGACGATTCCAGCTCGCCAACGGGCGCAGCGCGTCGCTGTTCGAGGACTCGATGCTGGCCGGTGAACCCTGGCTCGCCCTCGCGGAACTCGAGGATGCGGTGGGCAACGCGAAGATCGTGCGGGCGGCCTCGCTGGCGGAGTCGGACCTGCGCCAGCATTTCGGCACGCACTTCTCAAGCGAAGACCGCGTGGAATGGCACGATGCGCGCGGCGCGCTGGTCGCCGAACGGGTGCAGCGCTTCGGTGCGATCGTCCTGGCTCGCACGCCGTTGCCGAAGCCCGACGGCGCCGCCTGCGCGACGGCGCTGGGCGATGCGATCGCCCGGCTCGGGCTCGACGTGTTGCCGTGGACGGACGCGACGCGGCAGTGGTGCGAGAGGGTGAAGTGCGCGGCGGGCTGGTTTCCCGAAGAACCATGGCCGCCCGTGGATGAGGGCACGTTGCTGTCTTCCCGCGAGGCATGGCTCGAGCCTGCGCTCGCCGGCAAGACGCGACTCGACACGCTGAGTGCAGCGGACCTGCAGGACGCGCTGGAAAATCTCCTGGACCACGCGCAGCGCCGCCGGCTCGGCGCGATCGCACCCACGCAGCTGCGCGTGCCGTCGGGCATGCAGCGCGCTCTGGTCTACTCGGCAGGCTCGCCCCCAGTGCTGGCGTGCAAGCTGCAGGAGTTGTTCGGGCTCGCAGATACGCCTCGCATCGCCGAGGGCCGCGTACCCGTCACGTTGCACCTGCTGTCGCCCGCCGGTCGACCCCTGCAGGTGACGCAGGACCTGCGAGGCTTCTGGGAGCGGACATACCCTGAAGTGCGCGGCGAGATGCTGCGGCGTTATCCGCGCCATCCGTGGCCGCAGGATCCCTGGACCGCCGCACCCACGCATCGCGCCAAGCCACGCGTGCGCTGACCCGCGACGCGCCATCCTTCGCGACGTCAGCAGAAGCGTGGTCGGAACGAATCGGCCCAGGGGCGGCGGGAGGCGGCATCGCCTTGCCGCAGGATAAAAGGCTTCACCCGGAGGCAAGGCGATCCCGCATTCCGCCGCAACGCGACGCCTATTGCGATATTTCCCGACGGACACAGTCGCGACTGACGTCGCTCCCACAAAAAAACCGCCATCGCGTCGGGCGCCGCGCCCACACAGGTTAGCGGCCAATCTGGCCAAGCATGGTGCATTCAGTTTGGTGGCAGTACCTTTCCACATCGCAACCGCGCGCACGCGCGACATGACACGCAACGGAGTTAAAAGATGGCCGACACCCTGCAGAAACTGGCGAATCAGGCACTGGTAAAAATGGGCGAGGCCGGTGAGATCGGCGGCGCGTTGTACGACCGCGCGCGCGCGATCGACCTCTCGCGCGTCCAGGACGGCATCAAGGCGCTCGATGTGGGCGCCAAGCTGGCCCTCGCCGGCCAAGGCGCGCGCATCCTCGCCCGCAACGGCAAGAAGTATCCGATCGCCGTCGCGGCCGCCGTCGCCGTGGCGACCGCCGCCGCTGCCGCGTACTTCATCAAGAAGCAGCGCGAGGAGGAAGCCGCCGCCAACAAGTCGGCGCGCCGCATTGCGGCTCCGCGCAAGACTGCCGCGAAGAAGGCCGCCGCTGCTCCGCGTAAGCGCGCCGCGGCCAAGAAGACACCGGCTGCCAGCGCAGAGAAGGCCAGCAGCGCAGAAGACTGAGACTCGACCGCGGCGCGCGCCGTCGCGCCGTCGCGCCGGGATTGTGTGGCGCCCCTGCGGTGCTAGATTCCCGTTCGCACGACTGCGCAAGGGGCGCCACCAACCATGCAGGGACTCGTTTTCCAGGTGCTGGAGACGTGCTACGTCGACGCGTTCGGATCGGACGCATGGTTCGAGGTGGTCGCCGCGGCGGACGCGCAACCGAGCTACAGCTACTCGGCCAGCTACTCGGACGCTGAACTCGGCCGGCTCGTGACGGCCATCGCCGCTGCCCAGGACCTTTCGCCGCAAGAGGCCCTGCGCTGGTTCGGCCAGCATGCGATCCCGCACTTCCGGGCGTATGCCCCGGAGCTGTTCGAGCGACACGAGAACTGCTGGGGCTTCCTGCGCAGTCTCAACGACATCATCCATCCGGAAGTCCGCAACCTGTACCCGGGCGTGGACGTGCCGGACTTCGAGTATCCCGTACCGGACGGAGATGAGCGGCCGATCGTCTACCGGTCGCCGCGTCGCCTGTGCGGGCTGGCGGAAGGCCTGATGCTGGGTTCGGCAGCGCACTTCGGCGAAACCCTCGCCGTCAGCCAGTCGCGCTGCATGCACCGGGGCGACGACCACTGCCGTTTCGAACTGAGCTTCGCCCCCGCCTAGCGCGCCCGCCCGGCCGTCGTTGCATGCGCCAAATCGCTCTGCCAAGGTTCGGTCATGCACGCCGATGCCACGCTGCTCAAGGCCTTCATCTTCCTGCTCGCGATCGCGGTGGCGGTGCCGCTGTTCAATCGCCTGAAACTCGGGCCGATCCTCGCTTACCTGGTCGCCGGCGCAGTGCTCGGGCCCAGCGCTCTGGGGCTCATCACGGCATCCGAAGGCGACCGGCTGCTGGGCGAGCTCGGCGTGGTCATGTTGCTGTTCCTGATCGGTCTCGAACTTTCGCCGGCACGACTGTGGCTGATGCGGCGCGCGGTGTTCGGCGTTGGCCTGCTGCAGGTCGCTGCAACGACGGCCGTGCTGCTGCTGATCGCGCTGGCGTTCGGGATCGAGTGGCGCGCCGCGCTGGTGGCGGCATCGGCGCTCGCGCTGTCGTCGACCGCGTTCGGTGTGCAGCTGCTTGCCGAACGCAAGGAACTGCAGAGCGCGCACGGGCGTACCTCGCTCGGCGTGCTGTTGTTCCAGGACGTCGCGGTCATTCCTGCGGTCGCGTTGTTGCCGGTGCTCGCGCAGAGCGCGGCGGAGGCACCCGATGTCATGGGCATGGGCCAGGCCGCCCTGCGTGCCGTGCTGCTGATCGGCGGGCTGGTGCTGGCGAGCCGCTTCCTGGTCCGTCCGCTGTTCCGATTCATCGCCTCCACGCGCAGCGTGGAGTCTTTCACCGCCACGACGCTGCTGGTTGCGATCGGCACCGCGTTCCTCACGGCCGAGGTCGGCCTGTCGATGAGCCTCGGCGGCTTTCTCGCGGGTCTGCTGCTCGCGGACACGGAGTTCCGCCACGAGATCGAAGCCAACCTCGAGCCCTTCAAGGGCCTGCTGCTCGGGCTGTTCTTCATCGGCGTGGGCATGAGTGTCGACTGGCAGTTCGTGGCGACCAAGCCGCTTTCGGTGGTCGGGCTGCTGGTCGGCCTGCTGGTGATCAAGGCCGGGATCCTGGTCGTCATCGGGCTGCGCACAGCGCGTCTGGACCGGCGCGGCGCGTGGCTGTTCGCGGCGTTGCTGGCGCAAGGCGGCGAGTTCGCCTTCATCCTGCTCACGCTGGCCAGCGGCGAGCGGCTCGTGTCTGCGGAACTCGTCGACCTGCTGACGGCGACGGTCGTGTTGTCGATGGCCGTGACGCCGCTGCTGGTTACGCTGGCGGAACGCGCGAGCCGGCGCTTCGCCAAGGCCGCGCCGCGCCCGTTCGATGCGATCGATCCCGATGGCGAGGTGCCGCGCGTGGTGATCGCGGGCTTCGGTCGCATGGGACAGATCGTGGCGCGCGTGTTGCGGGCTCACCGGATTCCGTTCACGGCACTGGAAAACAGCGTCGAGCAGATCGATTTCTCGCGACGCTTCGACAACAAGATCTACTACGGCGATCCTGCCCGTCCCGAGCTCCTGCGCGCGGCCAAGGTCGACCAGGCCGAAGTGTTCGTGATCGCAATGGACGACGCGGAAGCCGCGGTCCGCATCGCACGCGTGGTGCGACAGACCTATCCGCACCTCAAAGTGTTCGCGCGCGCGCGCAACCGCCAGCACCTGTTCAAGCTCATGGACCTGCAACTGGCCGGGGTGACTCGCGAAACCTTCCACTCCAGCCTGGTGATGACGCGCAAGGTGCTCGAGGCGCTCGGCGTTCCGCCGCAGCGCGCCGCGAATCTACTGACGCGCTTCCGCGAGCACGATGAGCGACTGCTGCGCGCGCAATACCTCATCCATCACGACGAGGCCGGGCTGGTCCAGAGCGCAAAGGACGCCATGGCGGAGTTGACCGAGATCTTCGAGGCCGACTACCGCGATTCACCACTCGATGCGGACCCGGCCGATGCGCCTGTGTCGCCGGGCGACAATGAGCGCACTGCGGCCACCATGGGGCCTTGAGCGATCAGCGCCTGAGCTCCGCGGCGACGTCGACGTAACCCAGCACCAGCGCTACGTCGTGCGCGGTGCGCCCGAGCGTATCGCGCAGACGCGCATCGGCGCCGGCGCGGATCAGCCACCGCACCACGTCGAGCAGGCCGTGCATGGCCGCGGCGTGCAGAACCCCCACGCCGCGCGTGTCCTGCACGTCGAGACTGGCGCCGGCCGCCACCAGCAGGCTCGCCGAATCGACGAGCGCACGCGAGCCGGGCGGCGTGTGCGCCGTGACGCGTGCGCCGAGCAGCACCAGCAGCGGCGTCTGCCCCATCGCATTGCGGGAATCGACCTCTGCGCCTGCATCGAGCAACTGCTGCAGCAGCGCGCGGGACGCGTCAGGCTCCGCGCTCGTGTACGAAGACTGGGCAGCGGCGTGCAGCGCGGTGTTGCCCTGGGCATCGCGCGCGAGCACGTCGGCGCGCTGCGCCAGCAGGCGCCCGACGCCATCGCCGCGTCCGAGCGCGGCAGCCAGCATCAGCGGCGTCGCGTCGTCCACGAGGCGCTGGTCGACGGCGATGCCATGTTCCAGAAGACGGTCCACCAGTGCGATGCGTCCCGAGGTGAGCGCAGCCCCCAGCGCGGTGATGCCCGAACTCGACCGCGCATCCGCGTCGGCACCGCGAGCGATCAGTAGCGCGGCAATGTCCGCGTGGCCGCCGCCCGTCGCGCGGATGAGCGCCGTGCAACCCTGGGCGTCGCGCGCGTCGAGCGGCAGCCCCAGATCGAGCAGGCGCACCACGGCGACACGATCCCCCATGGCGGCTGCCGCGACCAGGTCGGCCTCGAGCAGCGCGCGCCCCGGTGGCGACCATCGCGACCAACCGAGCCAATGGGCCAGCGCGTTGCGACCACGCGCCAGCGCGGCGCCCTGCGGGCTCTGTCCCTGGTTGTCGCGGGCCGCGGGATCCGCACCCGCGCGCAACAGGGCACGCGCAATGGCGACAGCGGTGTCCTCGTCATCGAGCGCAGGCAAAAGATGCAGCAGGCCGCAACCGCTCGCGTTCGTGCGGCGAGCATCGACGCCGCGCTCGAGCAATGCATCGACCAGCAGCCGGTCGCAGAGCCGAACGGCGAGGAACAGGACTGTCTCGCCACTGCCGCCGGTGCGCCAGGCGTCCGCTCCCGCGTCGAGCCAATCGCGGGCCATGCGGATCGCGTACGCCCGCCCAGCCGTGTCCATCGCAAGGGCGCCTGCGAGCAACCCGGTCAGCGCCGCGCCACCGGCAGGAGAAGCACCACTGCCCCGCACCAGCCGGAGCACGCGCAGCGGCAATGGTCGCAACGCGGCCAGGCGATGCAGCAGCGCCTGGCCATTCGAATCGACGAAATGAACGTGCAAGCCGTGGCGCAACAGCAGCGCGTAGCCTTGCGCGTCGAGGCGACCGGCGCAGCCGAGCAGCGCCTCGGTCAGTGCTTCGACGTCGAGCGCCGGCGCCAGCAACAGCAATTCTTCCGCGGCCGCGTAGTGACGCTGCGCCAGCGATTGGGCCAGCAGCGCGACCCGATCCGGTCCGGCATGGGCCGAGGACGAAGCCAACGCCGCGGCCTCCTCGGCCTCGGCGCCGGTGTTTTCGCGCACGCTGGCTGGCAACGGGTACGCGGGATCGAGCAGCGCCACCTCGCGCCAGCGGCCGGCGTTCACTGCGAAGTCGAGTGCGCGCTTGCCATCGCGCGTTGCGATCAGGGGATCAACGCCCGCCGACAGGAGTGCCTGCACGGTGTCGGCGCTCGCACGCTTTGACTGGCAGGCGATTGCCAGGGCGGTGCGCCCCGCGGCGTCGACTTCGTTCGCCGCGGGTTTGCGCGCGATGAGCCGGCGCAGCGCGGCGTCGTGGCCCGCGCGCGCAGCCTCCATCAGGGGCGTGACGCCCGCGTTGTCGCGCGCGTTGACGTCCGCACCCGCCGCGAGCAGGGCGTCGACGCACGCTGCATGTCCGTGCAACGCAGCGGTGTGCAGCGCAGTCCGACCGAGCACATCGCGGGCATCGACGCGGGCCTTGTGCTTGAGCAGGATCTTGATGGGGGCGGGCAGGTCCTCGGTGCCGCTCATCGCGGCGATGAGCGCGGGCAGGCCGCGTGCGGGCTCCGCCTTTGCACCGCGGTCCAGCAGGCAGCGCAGCACCACGCCGTTGTGGGTCATGGCCGCGATGGCGAGCGGCGAGTGCCCTTCGCCGTTGAGGGCGTCGCGATCCGCGCCCGCGTCGAGCAGGATGGCGGCCAGCGCCGGATCGGCGCAACGCGCCGCGTGGTGCAGCGGCGTGTTGCCGGCGGCGTCGGCAATGCGTGGGTCCGCGCCATTCGTGACCAGGGTCATTACCGTATCGGTGCGCCCCTGGAGGCTGTCGCGTGTGGCGGCCAGCAACGGCGTGAGACCACCCACAGCGCGGTTGACGTCGCCACCGAGGGCGATGATCTCGCGCAGCAGGCGCAGGTCAGGCAGGGTTGCCGCGATCATCGGGAGGGAACGCTGGTCGCGTGCGTCGAGTGCGGGCATTGCGGCGGGATCGGCGCCCTGTCGCAACAGGTCGAGCGCGCGGTCGACTTCTCCGGCAGCCGCGGCCCCGAGCACGCCTGCCGCGAGCGACGCGGGGTCGCTCGGCGGATACGGATCGATGGCGCGATCCAGTCCGCGCCCGAACTCGTCCGGTTCCGTCACCAGCACCTGTTCGCGCACCGGTTCGTCGACGCTCGGCCGGTTCGCACTCGCGCGGTCCTGGTGAAACAGCCGCCGGCAACGCCACAGCGTCAACAGGCTGACCAGTGGAGCCAGCACGACGGCCCACAGCAACAGCGCGGCGCGCCGCAGATCGGTGGGCAAAGAGCCGCACAACCCCGCCACGCACAACGCGCCGATCACGAGCAGCGAGATCGCCAGGCCGACCGCAAGGCCGCTACCGAGCGTCGGGAAAAAACCCGTGGTCAGGCGCCAGGCGGATGCAAAGGCACGGCTCAGTCGGGTCGCGCTGTTGCCTGCGTCCTGTGCTCCCGAATCAAGCCACAGCAGGCCGAACACCGGCCAGGTTCGGCACAGCACGAGCAGCAGGACCGTCACGCCGAGTGAAAGCCAGAGCGCGTTGCCGACATCCGGTGCCTGCATGGTGCGCAACACTGGCCAGCCGATAAGCACCACCACTGCCAGCGTCAATGCCAGTACCGCCACCAGGTGTGCCAACGCGTTGCGGCCCAGCAGCTGCGCCCACGTTCGACCCTCGTCGGCACGCAACAGCATCGCGCTCCCCGCCGCATGCACCGGCAACGAGAGCAGCAGGAAAATGAGGCTTGCGGGGTGCGTGGTGAACGCGGCGGGCGCAGCGAGCGCCAGCGCGGGCAACAGGTACGCCAGGCGTGCCAGCCACGAACCGCCGCGCGAAGGTGGCGTCGACATGCGCCGCAGTATACGTAACCCGCTGCTCCGGCCTGCACCCGCGGCACCGGCCTGTGTGCGGCCGGAGACTTGCAGTTCATCAAGCGGGGCGCAGGCCCGCGTTATCGCTCGCTGCGAATTCGCTCCTGCAGCCGTCCGCGACGCGCCTGCGGACGGGTGAGTGCCGCCGCGAACACCGGTGCAGTGGCGCAGGCATCCACGCGGTGGCGCGCTCGCGTGAGTGCGGTGTAGACCAGTTCGCGACCCAGCACGCGTGCATCCTGCGGTGGCATCACCAGCGCCACCGCATCGAACTCCGCACCCTGTGCCTTGTGCACCGTCAGCGCGAAGGCGCTCGAGTGAACGGGAAGTTCGCCCAGTGCGAACGCGCGCGGTTGCGCACCCGTCCCTTCGGTCCCCGGGAACCATGCACGCGCCGAGCCGTCCGGCTCGGACAGCACCACGCCGATGTCCCCATTGAACAGACGCTTGCCGTAGTCGTTGCGCTCGACGATCACTGCGCGACCGTGGAAGCCGCCGTCGCGGGTGCGGCGCGCGCCGCGATCGCACAGCAGCGCCTCGATCCGCGCGGCTACGGCGATGCTGCCGAATGCCCCCACGCGCAACGCGCAGAGACACTGCCAGCGCGACAGTTCGGCCAGCGCCAGCGCCGGGTCCTGCGCCGACAGCAGGGCATCGAACCGGCCCGCGCCGTGGGTCGGAGCGACGTGTGCGCGCAGATAGCGATCGAGGGCCGCCAGGTCGGGGGTCTCATGCCATGCCCCACGCTCGACCAGATCCGACATCGCGCCCGCGGAATCGCCGTTGCGCACGGCTTCGAACAATGGCGCCAGCGATGCGTCGCTGCGTCGCGTGTGCAGCAGGCGCGCGACGCGGGGGACAGAATTGTCAGGCGCCGGCGGGTGCGCCTTGCGGTCTTTTCCATCAGGCGCCACAGAGTCGTAGGAACTCGCGCTTCCCGCACGCACCAGGTCCGCGAGCACGGAACCGGCCTCCACGGAGGCAAGCTGGTCCGGGTCGCCAGCCAGCAGCAGCAGCGCGGTCGCCGGCGTTGCCTCGAATACGCGGCGCATCATGGCCAGATCGACCATCGATGCTTCGTCGACCGCGATCACGTCGGCGCCGACCGGGTTTTGCGCATGGCGCGCAAACTCACGGCGCGAAGGACGGTATTCGAGCAGCCGATGCAGTGTCACGGCCTCATCGGGCAATTCCTCGAGCCAGGCGCGCGCCGACGCGTCACCCAGCTGCGCGCGCAGCTGCTGCTTGCCAAGCCGCAACGCCTCGCCTATCCGCTGCGCGGCTTTGCCCGTCGGAGCGGCAAGCCGTACGTCGATGCGTCTTCCTGCACGCGCGCGCAGCATCAGCAGGGCGCGCAGCAGCGTGCGGGTCTTGCCCGAGCCTGGCGGGCCGGTGAGGAGCATCAGCCGGGCATCCAGCGTCGCCAGCACTGCCGCGCGCTGGTCGGTGTCGCCAGGGCCGAACAGTTCGCCGAGCAGCGAAAGCTGGTCGTCGCCGACCACGGGCGCGTCGTGCGGCGCGCTGGCGCAGCGCGCGCGCACGGCCTGGGCCAGCGCTCTTTCATCCCGACATACGCGCGACAGATAGCAGGCGCCGTCCGCCCCCAGGACAATGGCGATGCCTTCCTCAGCCTGCTGATGCTCGCCGTCGGCGCGTACCCAGGGACTGGAATCGAGTCGATTCTGCCATTCGCTCCACGCGGGCCAGAGAGGGCCGCTCGCGAACATCGGTGTTGCGTCGAGCTCGCGCAGCTCCGCGCACGCGTCGCCGGCTTCCTCTGCCGCGGCCGCGGCGAGGATCGCAAGTGCGACATGCGGATCGCCGCTGCGCTCATGGACCCAGCGGGCAGCGTGCCGGGCGAGCGGAGTGAAAGCCTCGGGGTCGGCGAGCGCAGTGAGGAGGTCGTTGCGTGCATTCACGCGCGCGGCACTCCCGCGCAATCGGCGTCGAGCGCATCGATCAACGCATGCGGCAGAACCGCGCGAAAAATGCCCGCGTCCCCGTCGCCAGTGATCCCGCGCACGAACAGATACACGGCACCACCGCAGTGCCGCGTGTAGTCGTAATCCGGCAACCGCTGGCGCAGGTGCCGGTGCAGGGCGAGCTGGTACAGCGTGAGTTGCAATCCGTAGCGCCCCCGCTGCATCGCGGCGAGCAAACCCGCGCCACGATACGCGTCCCTTCCCTCGCCCAGGTCGTTGCTCTTGTAATCGGCGACGTAGTAGCGGCCCTGGTGACGAAACACGAGGTCGGCGGCACCGGTCAACAGGCCATCGAGCGGGCCCTGCGCGGGAAGTTCGGGCAACAGCTCCGCGCATCCGTGCTTCGCGAACAACGCAGGCCAGCGCGACACTTCCGCGCCGTGCAGCGCGAAGTCGAAACGCAGTTCCGCCAATCGATCGTGCGCGTCGATGTCGCGCAACGCCATCCCATCGATCAGCGGACTCGCGAGCGTCCGTTCGGCCAGCGCCTGTAATGCGGGCAGCGCGAATGCGCCGGCGCCGTGCTCGCGCAGTGCCGCGCGCAGTGCAGCCTCCTGGGAAGCGACCGGCAGCCGCCAATCGAGCCGTTCGAGTGCGTGGTGCAGCGCATTGCCGAACGCCGTACCGTGCCATGCGCGCCAGCGGTCCAGCGGCGCTGCTGCTGGCGTACCTGAAGCACCGGAGTCATCGCCAGGCGAGGACGTGGCGTCGCCACCCGCGTCGGCGGAAACCGCTTCGGCTTCCTCGACCAGTGTCTCGTCATCCGCCGGTGCGGCGCTCGCCGGATCGAAGCGATGTCCCGAATCGCGCACGATCCGCGTAAAGCTGTGCACTGCCCAGCGCCGGGGACGCGGTGGACGCTCGCGGCAGGCTTCGGGCAACGCCTGCGCGCGTGGATCGCGCGGGCGCCAGCGCTCACCGGCCGCACACGCCGGCGCGATCGTCACTGCCCGTGGATGCGCGTCCGCGAAGGCGCGCCAGGTCGGCTCTCCCGCGGCGGCAGCGAAGCGGCGGGACAATCGTCCGAGGTGTGCGTCGAGCGCCCCTTCCTGCGCACCGTTACCGTTCGCGATGCCGCCCCAGAACACGTGGCAGGCGTGGCGCGCGCGCGTCAGCGCGACATACAGCAGGCGCAGCTGCTCGGCATGCGCCTCGGCGAGCGCCGTGACCTCGTTGCGGTCGAAAGCAGCCGAGCCCGCGTCGCAGACCGGCCGCCCTGCCTCGTCATGCAGCGCCACTACGGCCGGATTGGACTTGCGTCCGTCCGTGAGCCCCAGGCGCCAGGCCAGGGGCAGGTAAACGATGTCGAACTCGAGTCCCTTGCTCGCGTGCAGCGTGAACAATCTCACCCGATTCGAGTCCCCCTCGATGCGCAGGCTGCACTCATCCGAGGATGCGGTTGCGCTGTCGTCGCCGTGCATCCGCTCGAGGTGCGTCAGCAGCGCGCGCGGCCCATCATGCCCCGCCTCTTCCTGCGCGAGCAACTCGAGCAGGTGCCGCAGGTCGGTGAGCAGCCGTTCGCCGTCCTCGACCGCGAGAATGGCGGCCGAGCGGTCGGCCAGCAGGGGCGCCAGCAAACCGCCGATGCCCTGCTGCTGCCAGCGTTGCACGAGTTGCTGCTGCCGCTCGATCTCGGCGGACCATGCGGCGGCGTCCTGTCGCCACGCGTCGAAGTCGGACAGGCTTGCACCGAACAGTTCCGTCGCGAGCGCGGCGCGCCACTGCCTCGCATCGCCGGGCTCGAGCAGCGCGCGCAGCAGCGTGATGAGGACTTCGGCTGCAGCCGACTGGAAGACGCTGGAGCGGCCGCCGCCCACGCACGGCACGCCGCGCGCGCGCAGCAGTGCACGCAGTTCCGCAACCTGCCGGTGCGTCGGCAGCAGCACGGCGAAGTGTCCCGGATCGAGCGGGCTGCCACCGAGCGTCGGTCCACCCGGGGCCAGTGAAGCCGCGATGTCGTCGGCGCAGCGCTCGAGGCACCATCGATCCAGCGCGCCGCGCGTCCAGGCCTGGTCGGGCGCCAGGTGCACGCGCAAGGGCGCATACGGCGTGCCGTCCGCGGCGACCAGCGGCTTTGCATCGGCGCGCCCGCTCGCCAGTACCGCCTCGAAGCGCAGCATCGGCATGGCGAATGGATCCGCGCCGGCGTCGACGTAGAACGCGTTGACCGCGTCGACCAGGTTCGCGCTCGAGCGCTGGTTGACGCCCAGCCGATGCGGTGCTCCAGGGAGCATTGCGGCGGCAGCGAGATACGCGTGCAGGTCCGCACCGCGAAAGGCGTAGATCGCCTGCTTGGGATCGCCGATCAACAGCAGCGTCGCATCCTCGTGCGACCAGATGCGGGTGCAGATCAAGTACTGCAGCGCGTCGGTGTCCTGGAATTCGTCGACCAGTGCGACGGGCCAGCGCGATCGCAGTCGTGCCGCGAGTTCGTCGCCGTCACCGGACGTCAGCGCCGTAGCCACGGCATCGATCAGATCGCCAAAGGTATAACCGTCGCGCGCGCGCGCCCGGCGTCGCATCTCGGTCCGACAGTACGACACGAGCATCTCGACAGCGGCCGCCGTGCGCGCCCGCGCGGCGCCAGGCTCGAACGTTGCCAGTTGCCAGACGGCCGCGATCGCCGGGACCTCGCCGATCTTCCGCTTGTGCCTTGTCTTGTGCTGCGCCGCCGCGGCCAGGTCCTCATGCAGGTGCTCGGGCGGTACGAAGTGCCTGGCATTTTTCGCCAGTGCCTCCAGCAGCGACTGCAGCGCAGTCGCGAACTTCGTGTTCAACCGGAATTCGGATCCAGCGTCGTCCAGCACCTCGCGCAGCGCCTGCAGCGTCGCCGGATCGCGCAGCGTTTCGAAATGCGCGCAGCGGAGTTGCTCGACCGCGTGGTCGACCGCGACGAACTCGAGCGTGCCGCGTTCGAGCAGTGGCGTGAGCGCGCGCGCCACACCGTCGAAACCGCAGTCGAGCAGCACGGAGCAATCCGGCTCGTCGTCGGGCGACGCAGCAAGTACCCGCGCACGCCAGGCGTCTTCCAGGCATTCCCTGCCGAGGGCATACGCGTCGAGCGCCTCGCCGTCGCACGTCATCGGCGCCGCCAGCGGCTCATCGCGAAGGATGCGCGCGCACAGCGCATGCAGCGTGTCGATGCAGGCGAGTTCGAGCGACAGCAGCGCGGCCCGCACGCGCCGGCGTGCCTCGCTCGCCCCGAGCACAGCGACGCGCCCGGCAATGTAATCGGCGAAAGGCGACGTGTCCGGGTCCGGTGCATCCAGCTCGCGCTCGGTCGCGTCGAGCTGCGCCCGCAGGCGACTCTTGAGTTGCTGCGCCGCCGCGCGCGTGTACGTAGTGACGACGATCTGCTCGATGCGGACATCGGTCTCGAGCAAGGCACGCACCACCAGCATCACGATGGTGTAGGTCTTGCCGGTGCCGGCACTGGCTTCGATGAGCTGGCAGTCGCGCAGCGGAACTCCGCGCCATTCGCAACCCGGCAACGTCGTCATGTCGCGGTTCCGAACAGTTGCGCGAGGGCTGCACGAGCCCAGCCCGCCGCCTCCACGAATTCGGGCGCGCAGTGGCCTGCCTCGTCCAGCAGCTCGGTGCCGCGCGCCAGCAACGACCACTCTGCGTAGTCCGCCTCGCCGGTCGTGCCCTGCGTCCCGCGCCATGTTTGCGCCGCCTTTGCAGCCGCTGCATCCGGAGTGGCGGCCCGCAGGTAGGCACTGGCCGTCCGGGGTGGCAGGAACAGGGGGCGTGACTGCGAGAGCCGGTAGCGCGCGCACACGGTCGCGACAAAGGCCGACAGGGTTTCCGGTGCGACCTGTCCAGGCTCGATCCAGCCACCGAGCAAGACCTTGTCGGACGGTCGCACCGGGGGCCAGAGCAGGAGCCGCGTGAGGGGTGCGCGGTCGAGTCGCAGCACGGCCCACTCGAACAATGCGGCGAGCGCATCGCCCACGCGCGCATGCTCACCCCAGTGCACGCGACGCATGCAGCCGTCGGTTGCAGAAACCTCCTCGATGCGGCCACGCAGCGTGTGGCCGTCCACCTCGAGATGCACGTCGAGCGACTGCAGCGGCGCGCCGACCAGCGCTGCAATGCCCTTGGACTCCAGCTGTCCGGCGACTTTTTCGAGGCTCCCGCGAATCTGGTCGAACGCCAGGTCCGCCACGGTTCCTCCCGGCAGCAGCCCCGTGCGTCGCCACACGGCAGGCAGCTCCAACGGCAGCTCGCCGTCGCGCCAGAAACACTCGACCAACGCCGCCGACAGCGCTTTCTTCGCGTCCCGGGGCAGGGTCGCATCGAGCGGTTCACCCGCATTGGCCGTGGGACCGAGCCATGGCTGCTCGAGCTCGAGGCTATTGCGCAGGAACGAACGTCCGGGCTCGCGCAACCAGGCGACGACGTCGCGCAATTCCAGGGTCGGCGCCACATCGCCAGACAACTGCGCGTCGAGGAAACACCGCGGTGGCGAGGGCGGCGTCAGCGACACCAGCGCTGCCTCGCGATGCCGGGAATCGAATGGGACGACTTGCGCCAGACTGCCATCGAAGGCGCGCGCGGCAAAGGGTTGCAGGGGATGTTCAACGCGCCATGGTCGCGGGTGGTGCTCGCCGCCCCTGTTCCCCGATGGGTGGCGCGCGGTTGCGTCGTCGAGCCAGGACATGAGTTCCGCCAGCGGTGCCGACGGTTCGAGCCCGTCTCCGGTGAGTGGGCTCCAGCCGCGATACGAAAGATGCAGCGCCTCGCGCGCCGACAAAATCGCCTCCAGGAAAAGATACCGGTCTTCCTCACGCTGGCTGCGGTCACCGCGTCGCCATTCGCCATGCGCCTGCATCAGGTCGAGACCCTGGTCGCGATCGATGCGCGGAAATTCGCCGTCGTTGAGCCCGAGCACGCACACCATGGCGAACGGCAGCGCGCGTGCGGGCACCATGCCGCAGACCGTGATGCCGCCGCCGAGGAAAGGCTGCGCCGCGCCAGTGCCGCCGAGCGCCGACCGCATTGCCTCGCGCACGGGGGCAAATGGCATGGCATCGCGTCGCTCCGCGATCGCGCCGCCGCGCTCGATGGCGGCCAGGGCGGCGCGGCAACGCGCCAGCGCCTCGACGGAGTCGTGGTCATCCGGTGCAACGGCGAACAATCCATCCAGCAACAGGCGCCGCACGGTGTCGGCCCAGTCGGAAAGGGTGCGATCGCCATGCAGCGCCTCGCGCCAGGCACGCAGCGCGCGCGTTGCGTCCGCAAGGACGGCCAGTGCGGGTGCGCCGGCACTGCCGACGTCAGCGAGCGGCAGCACCCCGTCGAGTAATGGATCCGCGCTGCCGCACAGATATCCGGCGGTCGCACGATCGAGTGCGAACTGCCACGTGTGCAGATCATGTCCGGGCGACGCGCCGCCTTCGGGGTGCTGGTCCGGCCACCGGTCCCGAGCATCGAGGCCCCACGACACGCCCGCCGCGCGACCCCAGTGCGCGATGGCCGCAATCGTCTCCGCGTCCGCGCCGAAGCGCCGCGCCGTGGCGGGCAGCGCCAGGAGGTCGAGCAGGTCGTCGAAGCGGAACCGCACCGAGTCGAGGGACAGCAGGCGGTCAATGCATGCCAGCAACGGATGCAGCGCCTGCAGGGACCGGTCGGCGCACTGGTAAGGCAACCACGCAGCGAACTCGGGATCGCCGAACACGGCGGGCAACAGTGCCGCGTATGCGTCGACGTCGGGCGCCATCACTACGATGTCACGAGGCCGCAGCGCCGGACTTTCCAGGAGGCGCGCCAGGATCGCGTCGCGCAGCGCCTCGAGCTCGCGCAGCCGCGAATGGCAGACGTGCACGCGCAGGCTCGAGTCGCCCGTCGCCCCGCCGTCCAGAGTCGCTTCGTCCTCGAGTTCCCGCAGGCTGCGCTGCACGATGCCGAGCCGGTTGTCGCGCGCCGGCTCATGCGCATCGAGCGCGTCGCCAAAACCCTGCTCGCCGCTGTGCGATTCGAAATGCGCGGCCAGCGTCTGGGCGTGCCCGCCGAGCGCACTGACCAGGCGGTGCCCCACGTCGAGGTGCAGGGCCTCCGCATCCACGCAGTTCACGATCGTGCGTTCGGTGGCGAGATCGCCCCACAACTCGAACGTGGGCACCGGATGGAACACGTGCACCGGGGCGCGCCCGGCCAGCGCCTCGGCCAGCGCGAGATGATCTGGTGGCAGGTGATTGAATCCGAACAGCAGGTGCGGTTCGGAGGACTTCCCCGCAACCTGCTCGTCGCGCAGCGCAGAGAGCAGCAGCGCAAGCGTGGTGCCGCGATGCGGACCCGGTATCCGGCGGCGCAGTTCACGCCCCAGCCGCGCCTGCCAGTGCATCTCGCGACCCGCTTCCCACTGTGCGACTCGCTCGCGTCGATAGAGCAGATATTGCGCGAACAAGGTGGCCAGCCGATCGGCCAGGCGAAAGCGCTGTCGCGCTGTGTCCTCCCCCTGGAGCGTGCGCGCCAGCGCGGGATCGTCCGCCAGCCGCGCGAGCGCCGCGTCGATCGACCAGCGCAGCGCATCGCGCTGCCAGCCCTCGGCCACCTGCTGCCCGATCCACTCGTCTTCGAGCCGGTCGAGCCACTCGAAGGGAAGGACGAGCGAAAGATTGGCGACCACGCCCGGCGCGTTGCCCGGCATTGCGTCGAGCGCGAGGAACTGGCGCAGCCACCGACCCATGCCGGCGTGCGCGACGACGACGGTCTGGGCGCGCAATGGGTCACCCGGCCGGGTGACCGACAGCACCTGCTGCAGTTGCCTGGCGAGAAACTCGAGGCGACTCGCTCGATGGATGACAAGGTTCGACAAGGAATGATCCGGGGCCGGCCAGCGCAACGCGCCGGACGCTAACACGCGCGCAGTCGCGCGCCCTGCGACGCAACGAGTGAATGACAACGGCCGGGATGGCGCGTCGCCAGCGGCGTCGGCACAATCCGCAGATGACGCGCCCGCCCAACCGAGTCCCCCCGGCGCCGCCAGCGAAACGCACGCCGCCGCCACGCCCGAAGTCCGCGGCTGGTCCGGCGCCAGCGCGTGGGCGAGCGCGGGTGTCGGCTCCGCAACTCGCGCCGGGCCAGCCGGAGTGGCTCGGCTGGTTGCCGGCGCGCCGCTTCGAGCGCTTGGGCGAGTACGCGCGCCTGATGCGGCTCGATCGGCCCGTGGGCTGGCTGCTGCTGTTGTGGCCGACCTGGTGGGCGCTGTGGCTGGCCGCAGAAGGCGCGCCGCGCCTCGAACTGCTGCTCATTTTCAGCATGGGGGTGATCCTCACGCGATCGGCCGGCTGCATCGTCAATGACTACGCGGATCGCTGGCTGGATCGCAACGTGGAGCGCACTCGCGACCGTCCGCTCGCGCGCGGCAGCGTGAATGGACGCGAGGCGCTGATCCTGTTCGTGGTGCTGATGGGCGCCGCGTTCCTTCTGGTGCTCGCCACCAATCGACTCACCGTGCAGCTTTCGTTCGTCGCGCTGGCACTCGCCGTCGCCTACCCCTTCATGAAGCGCGTCCTGTGGACGCCGCAGGTAGTCCTCGGACTCGCATTTGGCATGGGCATCCCCATGGCGTTCGCTGCGACGCTCGAGAGTATTCCCGTGCTCGGGTGGCTGCTGCTCGGCGCCAACGTATTCTGGTCGATGGCCTACGACACGTATTACGCGATGGTGGACCGCGAAGACGACATCGCCATGGGCGCGCGCTCGACGGCGATCCTGTTCGGCGACCTGGACCTCACCGCGATCGCCATCATGCAAGCCTGCTTCCTGGGCGCGATGGCGCTGGTGGGAGACCGCGCCGGACTCGGCACCGGCTACTGGGTGGGCTGGGGGGTGGCCGCCGCCATTGCCGTAGCGTGCCACTGGCTCGCACGCACCCGCGCTCCCGCCGATTGCCTGCGCGCGTTCCGCCTGAACCAGTGGGTCGGCGCGGCGTTGTGGGTGGGCATCGCCGCGCACTTCGCGCTGCGCTGACCGTCGGGCTTTTGTAGAGCGGAGCTGCGCTCCGCTGTCTGCGAGCTACTTGATACTTTCAGCCGAGCGCAGCTCGGCTCTACGTCAGCTGACCGTCGGGCTTTTGTAGAGCGGAGCTGCGCTCCGCTGCTGTTGCGGCTACTCGTCGCGGCGCGCAGCGCGGGCGAGTGCGACCACGCGCACTTCGCGTGCACCGGCGGCGAGCAGCGCCGCGGTCGCTGCGCGCACCGTGGCGCCCGTGGTGATGACGTCATCGATGAGCACCACCGATCGATCGCGCACGGCGTCGCCTGCCAGGAAAGCGCCGCGCACATTGGCGCGACGCGCGCGGGCGTCGAGATCGGTTTGCGGCATTGTCTCGCGTACCCGACGCAATGCCTCCACGTCGAGACGCCAGGGCATCGCGCGCGCCAGTTCCTGCGCCTGGTTGCACCCGCGCCCGCCAAGCCGCCCGCGCGCCAGCGGCATGGGCACCACGAGGTCGATCGTCGGCCAGTCTGCCGGCAACGCTTCGCGGAGCAATCCGCCGAGTACGCGGCCCACCGCGAGGTCGCCGCCGAACTTGAGGCGCTGGACCATCTGGTCGATGGGAAATGCGTAGCGGAAGGCCGTGAACGCCGCGGCGAAGGGCGGTGGCCTGCGCAGGCACGCGCCGCACGCGGCGGCCGGGGTCGGCAGCGGTAGGGCGCAAGTGGCGCAGGCGCTGTCGTTGCACGGCAAGTCCGCCCGGCATCCCGCGCAGAGGTCGAGTTCGCGCAGTCCCGGGGCGCCGCAGAGCACGCAGCGCGCGGGCAGCAGCGCGAAAGACGAAGTGGCGCGCCGCAGCAACGCCCGTATGGAGACGGAGCCCATGCGCTGTTGTAGCGCAAATCCGGGATGCGGCCGGTACCGCACGCCGTCAACCTGGATCAGCACCGCGTGGTTGACAGGGCGGCGCACAGTTTCCAGACTCACCCGTCCACCGGGCCAGGCCGACGCCGCACGCATGACCGAGTTCCCCATTCGCCATGATTGGAGGCGCGACGAAGTCCTCGACCTGTTCGCCCAGCCCTTCGCCGACGTCCTGCACCGGGCGCAGAGCACGCATCGCGCGCATTTCCCCGCCAACACCGTGCAGGTGAGCACGCTGTTGTCGATCAAGACGGGCGCCTGTCCGGAAGACTGCGCCTACTGCCCGCAGAGCGCGCGGTTCGACACGGGGCTCGAGGTCGAAAGACTGCTTCCGCTCGATACCGTGCTGGAGCATGCACGGGCCGCGAGGGATGCGGGGGCGACGCGCTTCTGCATGGGCGCAGCGTGGCGCAATCCGCGTGACCGGGATCTCGCGCGCGTCGCCGAAATGGTGAGCGGCGTGCGCGCGCTGGGACTCGAAACCTGCGCGACGCTCGGCATGCTGACGCCTGCGCAGGCAGAGTCGCTGCGGGAGGCGGGCCTCGACTACTACAACCACAACCTCGATTCCTCGCGCGAGTTCTACCCGGAGATCATTTCGACACGCGTCTACGACGATCGCCTCGAGACGCTGGCGGCGGTGCGCGACGCGGGACTCAAGACCTGTTGCGGCGGCATCGTCGGCATGGGCGAGAGCCGCGCGGACCGCGCGGGTCTGCTGATGGAACTGGCCAACCTGCCGTCGCATCCCGAATCGGTGCCGATCAACCGGCTGGTTGCCGTGCCCGGCACCCCGCTCGCCGCGGCGGAACCGATCGATCCCTTCGAATTCGTGCGCACCATCGCGGTCGCGCGGATCCTGATGCCGGCGTCGCACGTGCGCCTGTCGGCCGGCCGCGAGACCATGAGCGACGAGTTGCAGGCGCTGTGCTTCCTGGCGGGCGCCAACTCGATTTTCCACGGCGACAAGCTCCTCACCACGGGCAACCCGGATCTCGCGCGCGACGAGGCGCTGTTTCGTCGTCTCGGCATCGTGGTCGAGCCGGCCGCTGCGATCGAACAACGCCGCACCGTCCATTTCGACGTAAGCGCCGCGGCCTAGGGGCTGTGCCATGAGCGTCAACAGGCTCTAGTTGTCCGCCGGTCCACCTCGTCCTGCGCTGATCGCGCGCGCGGCCGCGCGCGTGGACGCGCGTGCGCAGTCCCAACTCAAGCGCATGCTCGTCACCCAAGACGGGCGCGACAGCGCAACACTGGTGCGCAACGGAAATCGCCTGCGCAACTTTGCGAGCAACGATTATCTCGGGCTCGCGCAACACCCGACCGTGCGCGCCGCGCTGATCGAGGGCGTACGCCGGTTCGGCGTCGGTAGCGGCGCCGCGCATCTTCTGGGTGGGCACTTCGAGCCGCATCGCGCGCTCGAGGAATCCTTCGCGCAGTGGCTCGGCTATCCGCGTGCGCTGCTGTTCGGCAGCGGTTACCAAGCCAACCTCGGCGTGCCGATGGCGTTGCTCGAACCGGGCGAACATGTCGTCGAGGACAAGCTCAACCATGCCAGCCTGATCGATGCCGCCACGCTGGCCCGTGCGCGGCTGGTGCGCTATCCACACGCCGATGCGCAGGCCGCGGCGCGCCAACTGGAGCGCCTGCCGCAGTCGAGCGCGGCGCTGCTCATGACGGACGGCGTCTTCAGCATGGACGGCGATGTTGCGCCCCTTGCGTCGCTCGCAACAGTTGCGCGCAACGCGGGCGCAACACTGATGGTGGACGACGCGCATGGCTGCGGTGTTATCGGACCGCAGGGTCGCGGCAGCGTGGCGGCGGCGGGGCTCGGATGCGCCGAAGTGCCGCTCCTCACGGTCACGCTGGGCAAGGCCTTCGGCACGTGCGGAGCGCTGGTGCTCGGTGACGCCAACTTGATCGAGGCGTTGCTGCAGTTCGCGCGCCCCTACGTCTATTCGACCGCATCGCCGCCGGCGCTTGCGCACGCCACGCTGGCCGCGCTCGACATTGTTCGCGGCGACGAGGGCAACGCGCTGCGCGCCGGCCTCGATCGGTCGATTGCGCGCTGGCGCACTGGCGCCGCGCAGCTGCAACTGCCGATGCTCGACTCGTCGACGCCGATACAGCCTCTCAGGATCGGTGACGCGGCTGCGGCGCTCGACGCACAGTCGTTCCTCGAGCGGCGGGGCTTCTTCGTCGGCGCCGTCCGCCCACCGACTGTGCCGAAGGACCAGGCCAGGCTGCGCATCACACTGTCGGCACTGCACGGCGACAACGATGTCGATGCGTTGCTGCAGGCCTGTGCGGAGTGGTGGGCGGGACGGGCGTCGCAATGAGCCATCGCGACGGAATCTGCGGACTGCTTGCGGGACGTTTGACTTGATCCGCGTTGACACTTTCGGGGCTGGCCCACCCCTGGTGCTACTACACGGCTGGGCCATGCACGGCGGCATTTTCGCGCCGCTGGTCCGCGCACTCGCGCCGCATCGCACCCTGCATGTCGTCGACCTGCCGGGGCACGGTGAAAGCGATTGGAACGGGACCGACCCCTTCACTCTACGCGCCTGCATTGACGCGATCGTCCCGCTCGTTCCGCGCGCGACGTGGATCGGGTGGTCGCTCGGCGGCCTCGTGGCGTTACGCGCCGCGCTCGACGGCAACAGCCATTTGAACGGTGTCGTTGCGTTGGCCGCGTCGCCGCGCTTCACGCGCGCCCCCGACTGGCCCGACGCGGTAGAGGACAGCGTCCTCGAGGAGTTCGCGCGGGGGCTCGAGATCGACCATCGCGCCACCGTGAAGCGTTTTCTCGCGCTCGAGGCGCAGGGCAGCGACCATCTGCGCGACGACCTGCGCTTCCTGCAGGGGGAAATACTCGCGCGACCCGCGCCGCATCCGCGCGTGCTGGTGGACGGGCTGGCGGTGCTGCGTGAAACGGACCTGCGTGCCGAACTTCCGGAACTGCGGGTCCCCTCGCTCTGGATCGGCGGCCGCCGCGATCGGCTCGTTCCCTGGCGCGCACTCGAGGCCGGTGCTCGACTCGCGCCAGGCGGCGGGTCGGTCCAGATCGCGCAAGCGGGACACGCACCTTTCCTGAGTCATGCGGACGAGGTCGCGGGCATTCTCCTCGACTGGTTGCCGGCTCGCGCCCTGTGATGAAGGCGGACCACTTCGCATGAGCAACGCCTTCGATCCCGGCGCGGTGCGGCGAGCTTTCGGGCGCGCGGCGTCCCAGTACACACGTTTCGCGACGCTGCAGCGCGAGGTCGAGATGCGTCTGCTCGAACAGGTCGATGCGGAGGGCGCCGGTTTCGCGCCGCGCGTGGTGATGGACGTAGGAACGGGGCCGGGCCGCGCGGCCGCGGCGCTGCGCAAACGCTTCCCGCGCGCACTCACGGTGGCGCTGGACCACGCGCTGCCGATGCTGGCCGTGGCACGCAAGCGCAGCCGCTGGTGGCGTCCCTTCCGGTTGCTCGCCGGAGATGCCGCCACGTTGCCGCTGTGCGATGCGTCGGTGGACCTCGTGTTCTCGAACCTGTGCCTGCAGTGGCAGGCCGACCTGCCGGTCGTTTTCGATGAATGGCGGCGGGTGCTGCGGGACGGCGGCGTCGTGCTGGCGTCCACGTTCGGCCGCGACACGTTGATTGAATTGCGCGACGCGTTCGGCGAAGCCGATGCGGGGGGCGCGCACGTCAATGCCTTCGACGACATCGCGCGCGTCGGCGACGCGTTGCTGGCCGCGGGCTTCCGCAATCCGGTCCTCGAGCGCGAGAACTTCGTGCTGGACTATCCGGACGTGCCGACGCTCATGCGCGAACTGCGTGGGCTCGGTGCGGGCAATGCGCTGAGCGCGCGGCGTCGGGCGCTCACCGGCAAGGCACGCATGCGCCGCGTGTTCGACGCGTACGAGACGTTGCGCCGGCCGGGCGGACTGCCCGCGACCTGGGAAGTCATCACGTTGCGCGCGCTCGCTCCGGAACCCGGCACGCCGCGGCGGCAGGCGCATGGCGTCATCGCGGGCGTGCCGCTCGACCGCATTCCGATTCGCAGGAAGGCATCGCCCTGAATCCTTCTCCCCGTGTAACGGGGAGAAGGCAGATCACTTGACGGCTGCGCGCCGCCTGAGGTGCACGAGCAGCAGCGAGATGGCCGCCGGCGTGACGCCGCTGATGCGCTGCGCCTGCGCGATGGTCGCCGGGCGTCCCCGGATCAGCTTTGCGCGGACCTCGGCCGACAGGCCGCGCACGTTGCCGTAGTCGAACGCGTCGGGAATGGTCGACTCCTGGTGCCGGCGCTGTCGCGCAATGTCTTCCGTCTGGCGCTCGAGGTAGCCCGAATAGCGCGCCTGGATCGCGACCTGCTCGGCAACCTTGTCGTCCTCGACGCCGGGTCCGAGGCCCGGCGCGTCCATGAGCGCGCGGTAGTCGACGTCGGGCCGCCGCAGCAACTCGAGAGCAGTTCCTTCCTTGGAAATCGGCACCTCGAGCGAGGCGGCGACCGAATGCGCGAGCGCGTTGCCGGGAGCGACCCACAGGTCCGCGAGCCGCGCCTGCTCGTTCGCGACCGCGTCGCGCTTGCGCGCGAAGGCACCCCAGCGCGCGTCGTCGACCAGCCCCAGCGCCCGACCGTGCGCGGTGAGGCGCAGGTCGGCGTTGTCCTCGCGCAGGTGCAACCGGTACTCCGCACGCGAGGTGAACATCCGGTACGGCTCGATCGTACCGTTGCTGGTGAGGTCGTCGATCATCACGCCGAGATACGCCTCGTCGCGGCGAGGCGACCACGGTTCCTGATCGCGCGTCGCGCGCGAGGCGTTGAGTCCCGCAACGAGCCCCTGCGCCGCCGCTTCCTCGTAGCCGGTCGTGCCGTTGATCTGTCCCGCGAAGTAGAGCCCCCGGATCGCGTGCGTCTCGAGCGATGCATGCAATGCGCGCGGATCGAAGTAGTCGTACTCGATGGCGTAGCCCGGACGCGTGATGCGCGCGTTCTCGAATCCCACGATCGACTGCACCAGCGCCACCTGCACGTCGAAGGGCAGCGAAGTCGAGATACCGTTGGGATAGATTTCGCGGGTCTCGAGCCCTTCCGGTTCAACGAAGATCTGGTGCGAGGCCTTCTCGGCAAACCGCACCACCTTGTCCTCGATCGACGGGCAGTAACGAGGGCCGACGCCCTCGATCGCGCCGGTGTAGAGCGGCGAGCGGTCGAGCGCGGCGCGGATGATCTCGTGCGTGCGCTCGCGCGTATGCGTGATGTGGCACGGCACCTGGCGCGGATGCGCATCCACCGAACCCATGAACGAGAACACCGGCATCGGTGTGTCGCCTGCCTGCTCGGCGAGCAGCGAATAGTCGATCGTGCGGCCATCGATACGCGGCGGCGTACCAGTCTTCAATCTTCCGACCGGCAGCGCGAGTTCGCGGAGCCGCGCTGCGAGTGTTTGCGCGGGCGGCTCGCCGGCGCGGCCCGCCGCGTGCTGCGCGTCACCGACGTGGATCTTGCCCGCGAGGAACGTCCCGGCGGTCAGCACCACTGCGCGGGCGTGAAAAGCCACGCCGGACTGCGTGCGCACGCCCGTGATCCGATCGCCGTCCAGCAAGAGGTCATCAACCGACTGCTGGAAGAGATCGAGGTTGGGCTGCGATTCGACGATGCGGCGGATTGCCGCGCGATAAAGCTGCCGGTCGGCCTGGCACCGCGTGGCGCGCACCGCCGGGCCCTTGCTCGCGTTGAGCGTGCGCCACTGGATGCCGGCTGCGTCGGCGGCATGCGCCATGGCCCCGCCGAGCGCGTCGACCTCGCGCACGAGATGGCCCTTGCCGATCCCTCCGATGGCCGGGTTGCAGCTCATCGCACCGATCGTTTCGATGCTGTGCGTGAGCAACAGGGTGCGGGCGCCGCTACGCGCACTTGCGAGCGCGGCCTCGGTGCCGGCGTGCCCGCCCCCGATCACGATGACGTCGTAGGAATACACGATCAATCCGGATTGAAGGATTGCGAGGTGCGGCGGGCGCGCGCGGGAATCGACATGGGGTCGTAAGCGTTCATGACCCCGGACTGTGCCACGCCAACGGCGCGCGCACAAAAAAACGGGGCGCTTTCGCGCCCCGTCGGTCTGCGTCGAAGCGGCATTTCAGCCGCCGCGTTGTGAGAATCTGATGCCCGGTAGACCTTTCGGGAACAGGGGGGAATCCAAGAGGACTAGATTTCCGGGCACCAGAAGTTTGAATTCCGATGGCCCGAATTATACGAAGCGAGAATTGCTGCCAGCTGACTGCAGTCCCCGCATTCCGACACAGTTGGAGACTATTAATCGTCGTTCGTTGCGTCCCGTTCACGCGCCGAGCTGCGTTGCGATCCGGCGTTGCTCCTCGATTCGACTCGCGGTGCGACGGAAGGCTGCGAAAAACGCTGCGGCGCTGCTTCGAATCGGGGCGCCGGGGCGTTCTGCGATCGGGGAGCCGAGTCGAACCGCTGCGCTGCGTAACCCTGCGGCTGCCGGGATTGTCCGCGCCATTCGCTTGCCGGGGCCTGCTCCATGCGCAACTGTGGCGCGGACGAGTCGCGCGAATACGCATCGCCCGATGCCGCGCTGCGCGGCGACGCCAGCTGCGCATCGCGGTAATCGCTGCGCCAGCCGTTGCGGTCATACGGCGTGGGGTCGCGATCGCGTGCGTTGCGCGAGGACGGGAACGCGTAGGAACTGGTGCGTTGGTCACCGGCCGGGGTCCCGGCGCCATCTCTTACGCCACGTTGCCTGGCGAGATCGTTGGCGAGATCGCTCGCATCCCTGTCGACGACGCCGTCTCCGCGAGTTCCGTAGCGGTTGCGCGCATCCAGCCAGGGATCGTTGTTGCCCCGGCCGTTGTAGCGGTCGTACCGGTAGTGACGCCGCGGCGAGTAATAGCTGTTGTAGCCCGAATATCCGTATGGATAGCCGCCGTAGTAGCCGCCGTAGGGATAGCGCCCGTAGTTACCCCCGTAGGGATAGTAGCTTCCCGACGAGAACCCGAATCCGAGGCCGATGCGCGAGCCGTATCCCAAGCCGTAACCCAGCGAATTGCCGTATCCACCGTAACCGTAGCCACCGTAACCCCCATAGCCGTAGCCGCCGGAGTAGGGCCCGTATCCGTAGTAGCCGCCGTCGTCGTAATAATTCGGGCGCGTGCTGTAGTAGTAGTCGCCGCCCTCGCGATAGCGATCATCGTAATAGCCGTCTGAAGTGTAGCCATCGTAAGTGCGGCCGTCGTCGTAGTAGCCGTAGTCGGGGTAGGTAGCGCAGCCGGCGAGGAGGCCAAGCGCAAGTATCGGCAGCACACGTTTCATTGGGTCGTCCTCGAACTGCAGCTTTCACGGATTCTTCATATTGGGCCGCAGGCAGTGAATTGCCCCTGAATCTTCCCGTAACGGAGATTCCTCATTCCAGGCGACGACACACTCGTGACGCCACGTCACGAGCGTGAAGCAGCCGCATTGCGACTCCTATACTCGCCGCCTCGCTGGAGACTAACGCCATGTCGCGACACCAGCCCAGCGGCCGCTGGCAATTGGGACTTGCGCTCGCGCTGGTCACCACCGCGTGCTGGGCGACGCTACCACTCGCCCTCAAGCTCACGCTGAGTGCGCTCGATCCCATCACCCTCACCTGGGCGCGGTTCGTGTTCGCCGCAGTGGTCGCGGTGCTGTGGCTTGCGCTGCGCGGAGAGCTCGGCGGATTCGCGCGCCTGCGGCGGGGTGAATGGGGGCTGCTGGCGATCGCGAGCGCGGGACTTATCGGCAACTACGTGTTCTACCTCTTCGGGGTCGACGCGACGACGCCGGCCAACGCGCAGCTGCTGATCCAGGCGGCGCCGCTGCTGATGGCGCTGGGCGCGCTCGTCGTGTTCCACGAGCGCTACGCGATGTGGCAGTGGCTGGGACTCGTCGCGGTGGTCGGTGGACTTGCCCTGTTCGCACATGATCAATGGCGCCAGCAACCCGAGCAGTCGGTGTACCTCGCGGGCAGCGCGTGGGTGTTGCTTGCGGCCGTCGTGTGGGCCTTCTACGCGCTGGCACAGAAACAATTGCTGATGCGGCTGTCGGCCGCCGCGATCCTTGGCTTCGTGTTCGTGGTCGCCGCTATCGTGCTTGCGCCATTTGCCCAGCCGCGCAGCCTGCTCGAACTCGATGCAACGCACGCCTGGCTGCTTCTCTACTGCTCGGTCAATACGCTGGTCGCCTACGGCGCGTTCGCGGCGGCACTGGCGCACTGGCAGGCCTCGCGCGTCAGCCTGGTGCTCGCGGTGACGCCGGTGCTGACGCTGCTCTCCGGTTACGCGCTGGCCGCGCTGGTGCCGGGAGCCATTGCGGTCGAGCGCGTTGCGCTGGTCGGCTGGTGCGGCGCGGCGCTGGTCGTGGCCGGCTCCGCACTCGCGAGCCTCGGCGGATCCCGACCACCCGCACCGGCGCCGCTTGCGTCAACATCAGGACCATGACTCCGTTGCCGGACATCCATGCGGTCGAGATCGCCGCGGCGCGCATCGCCCCCTGGATACGGCGCACAGAATTGCTGCGCTCCTCAAGCCTGGATGCGCTCACCGGTTGCAACCTCGTGTTCAAGTGCGAAAACTTCCAGCGCGTGGGCGCCTTCAAGTTCCGCGGGGCCTGCAATGCCGTGTTCTCGCTCGACGACGCGCAGGCAGCGCGCGGCATCGTCACGCAGAGTTCGGGCAATCACGGCGCCGCAATCGCGCGAGCCGCCCAGCTGCGTGGGGTCCCGGCATACGTCGTGGTGCCGAACAACATCGCCGCGACCAAGCGCGAAGCCGTGGTGCGCTATGGCGCCCGGGTGATCGACTGCGAGCCGACCATGGCCGCGCGTAGTGCCGGCATGGCGGCGACGCTCGCGCAAACCGGAGCGGCACCCGTGCATCCCTTCGACGACGCGCGCGTCATCGCGGGCCAGGGCACGGCGACGCTGGAGTTGTTCGAGCAGACCGCAGGCGCCCTCGACGTTGTCATGGCGCCCGTATCCGGCGGAGGCCTGCTTTCGGGAACTGCGGTGGTGGCGCACGGACGCGACCGTCGCGTCGCCGTGTGGGGCGCTGAACCCGCCTCGGCGTCCGATGCGCAGGCTTCGCTCGCGCAGGGCCGGCGCATCACCGAGTGGCCCATCGCGACGATTTGCGACGGTCTGCGGGCGACGCTCGGCGAGCTGCCGTTCGCGATCCTGAGCCGGCATTGCGCAGGCATCGCAACCGCGACCGAGGAGCAGATCGTCGCCGCGATGCGGCTCATGTTCGAGCGTCTCAAGATCGTGGTCGAACCCTCTGCGGCGGTTCCGCTCGCGGCCATCCTCGCGCATCCCGATCTGTTCGCGGGCAAGCGCATCGGCGTCATCGTTTCGGGCGGCAATCTCGATCTCGAGCGCCTGCCCTGGCAATAGCCCCTCGGAGTCACCTTGGGACCGCGAGTAGGATCTGCCGTATGGGCAACTGCTCTCCGCCGCGTTTTGCTGTTTCCAGATGCTGCCAGGGCAGGGTCCTGATCATGGTTCTGGTACTCGCTGGAGACGCCACGGCCAGCGAAGTGTTCAAGTGCCGCACGCCCGACGGCGCGATCAGCTACCAGGATCAGGCTTGCGAGGCCGATTCCGAAACGCTCGAAGCGCCGATGCTCCCGCGTGCTTACCTGCCGCCTCCCATCGACCCGAGCCCGCCGCGACCGGCTGCCGCGAACACTCCACCCGCCACCGTCGCGCAGGTGCGCATCGAGGATCCCCTCCCGCAGATGTTCCGGTGCACCTCGAATGATGGAGCCAGCTACGTCAGCTCCGACCCTACGCCGCGCGGCCGCTACGTGCCCCTCTGGACGCTCGGCGTAGGCGCTTCCGGCTCCGGACTCGTGAGCGGCACGATCGATGCGCGCTACGGAGCGCAATACACCTACGTCGAAGACCGCTGCCGCGCGATGCCGCGTGGCGAGCTCTGCGGCTGGTGGAAGCAGCGGGCCGACGAAACCGGAAGCCAGCGGCGGCGCGCGTTCAACGATCAGCGCGCCGCGCTCGACCAGGAATACGCGGGCGCCCGCGACGCGCTGGCGCGCTTCTGCCGTTGAGTCAGAAGCCGAATGCGGTGAAGCCGCCATCGACGGCAACGATCTGCCCGGTGATGTACGCCGAAGCGGGAAGGCAAAGAAAAACCACCGCAGCCGCGACTTCATCGGGCTCGCCGATGCGCCCGAGTGGCGTGCGCGCCAGCACTTCCTCGAGATAGTCGGGATCGGCCAATGCGGTCGCGGTGCGTTGCGTGCGGATGTACCACGGGGCTACGGCGTTGACGCGGATGCCGTCGATTGCCCATTCGCAGGCCAGGTTGCGCGTGAGCTGCAGCAGCGCCGCCTTGGCCGCGCCGTAGGCGGCGCCGGTGCGCACGTGCGTGAGGCCCGACACCGACGCCACGTTGACGATCGCGGACTGAGCATGCCCCGCGAGGCGCGGCTGCGCGAGCCGCGCGATCTCGAACGCACTCACCAGGTTGACGTCGAACAGCGCATGGAACGTCGGTGCGTCGTATTCGATCGCGCGACGCCGCTCGTTGTTGCCGACATTGTTGACGACCAGCGACAGCCCGACTTCAAGATCGTCGATCCAGTCGAAGATCTCGAGTCGCTGTTCGCCTTCGGCTGCATCCGCGCCCAGCGCGTGCACGCGCGCTTCGCCGAACTCCTCGCGGAGTTCCTCGGCGACGCCTTCAAGATGCGCATCGTCGCGCGCGGTGAGCAGTACCGTGGCGCCCCGCTCGAGCAGTCCGCGCGCGCATGCGAGGCCAATGCCGCGACTCGCGCCGGTGATCAGCGCCGTGCGGCCATCGAGTCGCCAGCGATCGTCGGTCATGCGTGGCCCGCAGCGTTACAGCCCGCACTCGCAGTGGGCGATGAGCGAGACGCCCTGGCGGGTGCGCGCGTGCTCGACCAGGCGCATCAGGCCTGCGAGCTCGGTGCGCTGGCGCTCAGGCAGGAACGCCGCCTCGGTGCCGATCATCTTGCCGGCGATGAATGCACCCGCGCGCGATGTGCCGAAACCCACGAGGAACCGCTCGAACGGTGAGAGTTCCCTCTCCACATAACGCACCGGGAAATCCTTGCCGAGCTTGGCGCGTTCGCCCGCGAGGGCAATTGCTTCGCGCAGCGTGCCCATGCGATCGACGAGCCCGCGTGCCCGCGCCTGCTCGCCGCTCCAGACGCGGCCTCGCGCGACCTCATCCACGGATGCAACGGACTTGTTGCGCGCTTGCGCCACGTTGCCGATGAACTCGGCGTAGCCGTGGTTGATGATGCTCTGGATCACCTCGCCCACGCGCGGATCCCAGGGCTGCGTCGGATCGCCCGCATTCGCCAGCCACGTAGTGCCCACCCCGTCGGTGTTGAGACCGAGCTTGCCCATGCTGCCGACCGCATTCGGGATCAGCCCGAAGATGCCGATCGACCCGGTGATCGTGCTCGGATCCGCGATGATCTGGTCGGCATTCATGCTGATCCAGTAGCCGCCTGATGCAGCCACGTTGCCCATCGAAACGATCACGGGCTTGCCGGCCGCTTTGGTCAACGCAACCTCGCGGCGGATCTGCTCGGACGGAAACACGCCACCGCCCGGCGAATCCACCCGCAACACCAGCGCCTTGACGTGTTCGTCCTCGCGCGCGTCCTCGATGAGCTGCGCCACCGACTCGCCGCCCACCATGCCAGGCGGTTGCTCGCCCGGCACGATCTCGCCCTGTGCCACCACGACCGCGACGCCATCGCCGATCTTGGTCAGGTCGAGCGCCTTGGCCTGGTCCGCGTAACGCTGGAAGTGCACCTGGCGGAACGTTTTCTCTTCCTCGTCGAGGGCACCGGCGGCGATCAGTTCCTTGCGGAACTCGTCGCGTGTCTTCAGCGCATCGACCCAGCGATTGGCGAGCGCGAACTTCGCAAGATCGCCGTCGACCGCCTTGAGTCCTTCCACCGCGCCCTCGATCTGCGCCGTGATGGCGACCGGGGCGAGCTTGCGGCGCGCGCCGACCTCGACGAGGTAGCGCTGCCACACGTCGCTCATCCAGTAGAGATCGGCTGCGCGCGCTTCGGGCGACTGCTGGTTGAGGATCCAGGGTTCTCCGGCCGACTTGAATTCGCCGACCCGGAACAGCTTCATCTCGATGCCGAGCTTGTCGAGGCCATCCTTGAAATACGTGCGATAGCGACCGAGTCCCTGCAGGATCATGCCGCCGTCGGGATCGAGGTAGATCCTGTCGGCCTGCGCGGCGAGGAAGTAGCCGCGTTGCTCCATGCCCTCGGAAAAAGCGATGACCGGCTTGCCCGTTGCGCGGAAGCGCCCGATCGCCGCGGATATCTCGTGCAGCTGCGCCATGCCGACGCTCATGATCCCGTCGGGCACGATCACCAGCCGTGCGATGTTGCCATCCTTCGCGGCGACGTCGATTGCGCGCACGATGTCGCGCAACTGCACTTCGGCGGTTTCCTCGCCGAGCGCCTTCGCCAGCATGCGCGAGGCGGGATCGACCGTGTACTGCTCGACGATCGCGCCTTCGGGATTGAGCACCAGCGCGGTCTTCTCGAGCACCGGCTGCGAGTCCTTGCCGATCGCCGCGAGGATCAGGATCACGATCAGCAGGAAAATGAGGTTGAACACCACCCGGCGCGAAAAATCGAGTGCGCGCCAGAAACCGCGGACCATGCGGAAGGGCAGGAACAGCTTGCGCGGCGGCGCCGCGGCCGGGGCGGTGGAGGTGGTCATGTTGGATTCGCTGACAGGAATGGATCGAGGCTAACGGCAATGGGGCCAGGCGGCATCGTTCAAAGGTCACCCATGACTGATGGCGACACGCGCCGGCGCGCAGCATACCCGGGGCCGGGCTGCGCGCGATCCCGGCCGTGCCCGTTACCGCGCAAGCAACTGTGCCCGATGATCCGCAGTGCGGCGGCGCAGCTGGGTGGCGAGCCGCCAGCCCAGGCCGAGCGCCGCGACCGTGAGCCCTGCGATGAGACCGATCCAGAGGCCGCGCACCCCGCCGCCCCGCGCGATGCCGAGCCACCAGCCAAGACCGAAGCCGACGCCCCAGTACGCGAAGATGGTGATGATCATCGGCACGAAGGTGTCCTTGAGGCCGCGCAGCGCGCCGTTGAAGAACGCCTGGAATCCATCAGCGAGCTGGAATATAGCGGCGAGCAGCAGCAGCCCGACGGCGAGCGACGCGACCTCTGCATCGCGCGTGTAGGCCCCGACGATGAGTGTTGGCACGCCGAGCAGCAACGCCGCCGAAGCCGCCTGCGTTCCCAGCGTAATGGCGATGCCTGCGCGTGCCGCCCACGCGATGCCTTCCGGGTCCTGGCGCCCCACTGCATTGCCGATGCGCACGGTGGTGGCCATGCCGATGCCGAGCGGCAGCATGAAAGCGATGGAAGCCACGTTGATTGCGATCTGGTGCGCACCGGCGGAAATGGTTCCCAGCGAACCCGCGAGCAGCGCGGTCGACACGAACAGCCCGCCTTCCATGAGGATCGCGATGCCCATCGGCAGTCCGATGGCCAGCAGCGCCGCCAGCGCCGGAAAATCCGGCCAGTCGAACCGCGCGAAGGGTTGTGCCGCAAGGAAATGGCGGCGCCGCGCGATGTAGACCAGGAACCCGATGGCCTGCAGCCACAGCACTGTCGCATGCGCGATGCCGGCGCCACGCGCGCCGAGTGGCGGCACGCCGAACTTTCCGTACATCAGCACCCACGCCAACGGCACGAGCACGATGAGGCCGACGATGCCGAAGTACATCGCGGGCTTGGTCAGCGACAGGCCTTCGCTGAAATACCGGCAGGCGAAAAAGATCGCCAGCGGGAAGGTGCCCCACGACATCGCGTCGAGGAATGCGATGGCTTCGGGGACGATTTCCGCATCGACGCCGAAGGCCACCAGCAGCGGTCGCGAGGCGCGCATGCCCGCGAACAGCACGACGCCGAGCAGCACCGCGAGCCACAACGCCTGCCGGAAAACGGCGCCAGCCTCGGCGCGTCGCCCGGCTCCGTCGAGTTGCGCGACAGTCGGCGTCAGCGCGAGCATGAGCCCGAGTACCGCGAGGAGCGCCAGGACCCAGATCTGGTAGCCCATGGCCACGGCGGCGAGCACGCGCGTGGACAGGTGGCCGGCCAGCAGGGTGTCCGCCACGTTCATCGCCACGCTGAGCAGCTGGCCGCCGACAATCGGCAGTGCGAGCAGCAGCGTCGCGATGACCTCGCTGCGCAATCGTCGTGTGGGGGGCGCAGCAGCGGACATGAACGTCGTATCTTAGCGACCCACGGGCAAGGGGTTGGGCATGAGCAAGAGCACCGCGATGGTGACGGGGGCCACGGGATTCCTGGGGCGGCACGTGGTGCGCGAACTGGTCGCGCGCGACGTGACCGTGCACGCCCTGTTCCGGCGCCCCGCGCAGGCGCAGGTGCTGCGCGGCCTCGGCGCGATTCCGCTGCCGGGCGACGTGACCGACGCCGCCAGCATCGACCTCGCGGTCGCGCGCGGCGCCGACGTCATCTTCCACATCGCCGCCGACACCAGCGTGTGGCGGCAGCACAATGCGCGGCAGACGCTCGTCAACGTCGAGGGCACGCGCCTCGTGCTCGACGCGGCGCGCCGCTACCAGGTCCCCGGCTTCGTGCACACGTCGTCGGTCTCGGCGATGGGCGTGGGCAACAACGAGATGCTGCGCGACGACGCGCCGCTCATTGCCAAGGATTCGCGCCACAACTACGCACGCACCAAGGCGATGGCGGAGCAGCTGGTGTGGGACGCAGCCGATGAGCACGGCCTCAAGGTCATCGTGACCTATCCCTCGCACCTGCTCGGGCCGGGGGACACGCAGAACTGGTCGCGCCTGTTCCGCCTCGTGGAACAGGAGTCCCTGCCGGGCGTGCCGCCGGGCTCCGGGCCGTTCGCCGACGTCCGCGAAGTCGCGCTCGCGCACGTGCGCGCCTGGGAGCGCCAGCGTTACGGCGAGTGTTACCTGCTCGGCGGCGAGCACGCGTCGTTCCTGCACCTGCTGACGCTCGCGGCCCGCCGACTCGGTAGACGCGTTCCATCCAAGGCGATGTCACCGACCCTGCTGCACACGGTGGCGCATGCGCAGGACCTCTGGAGCCTGGTGACGCGCCGCGAGCCGCAACTGACGCCAGAGGGTGCCGCGCTGGTCTGCCATAACCTGCGCGTGGATTCGAGCAAGGCGATCGGCGAGCTCGACTTCCGCATCATTGCCCTCACCAAACTGGTGGACGACACGCTGGACTGGATGCGGTCGACCGGATATCTGCAACCGGTGGGCGCGGCGGCGTGAGCGGCAGGCCGCCTGATCAGGTCGTGCCGCCCGATCGGGTCGTGCCGCCCGATGCGCCGACGAACGCGCCCGAATCCCTCGCCGCTGCAGGCGCCGAGGCTCCACCTGAAACGCCCGCGACGCCGGACATCCAACCCGAGCCTCCTCGCGCGGCTGCCTGCGGCAACTGCGGCGCCGAGTTGCTCGGCCCGCACTGCTTCCGCTGCGGCCAACCGACGCAGGGTCTGGTGCGCCACTTCGGCAGCATAATGGGAGACTTTGTCGACTCCGTGTTCAACCTGGATTCGCGGACGCTGCAAACGCTCGGGCCGTTGTTCTTCAAGCCGGGATTCCTCACGCGCGAGTACTTCGCCGGTCGTCGCGTCCGATACGTGACGCCGGTGCGCATGTTCGTGTTCCTGACCCTGATCGCATTCTTCGTCTCGAACCTGTCCCTCGATATCGATGCCGGAAGCGACGCCGCTGGTTCCGGCGACATCGTGGTCTTCGACCGCGACGAACCGGGCGACATCAACGCGGGGCCTCCATCGGCCGCCAAGTCTGCCGATGGCGACAAAGCCGATGGACCCCGAAAGACGAAGAAGCGCGGCCGCGACTACGACATGTCGCGCGCGAAGACCGTGGCGGAGGCCGAGGCGATACGCGATCGCGCGCTGGCCGAACTTGCCAAGGCGCGCGAAGAGACCGCCGATGTGCCCGGCGTCGGCGTCGGTCTCAAGGCGGCGGAAGCCGACGTGCGGCTGCAGGCGGAGCAGCGCATCGAATGGTTGCGTGCGCGCGATATCGCAATCAGGGACGGCAAGCCGGTGCCGCCCGAGCCGCGCGCGCTAGGTGGCGGCGTGAGTTTCGGCGGCTGGGATCCGCACAAGACGCCAGCGAAACTGCCGTGGCTCCCGGATTTCGCCAATGCCGCGCTGACCGACTGGGCACGCCGCGCCTTCGACAACGGAGAACGCATTCGCGACAACCCGCGCCTGCTCGCCGAAGCCTTTTTCAGCGTGGCGCCGCAAACCCTGTTCGTGCTGCTGCCGCTGTTCGCCGTGCTGCTGAAGATTCTCTACGTCTTCAAGCGGCGGCTGTACATGGAGCACCTGATCGTGGCGCTGCACAGCCACGCCTTCATCGCGTTGTGGCTGATCCTCATCCTCGGGATCTACGCGCTCGGCGAGGCGCTCTCCGCCGGCGCGCTCAAGACCTTGCTCAACTTCGCCATCGCAGCGCTTTGGATCTGGATGCCGCTGTATCTCCTGCTTACGCAGAAGCGGGTGTATGCGCAGGGCTGGATCATGACCCTGCTCAAGTTCTTCATGCTGGGTATCGCGTACCTGATCCTGCTGGCGCTGGGCGGCACCGCCGCGCTGGTGGTGAGCCTCGTGCTGATGTGATCGTACGAAATCAACGTTTGCGTCACCCCTGTGCGAACCATCAACGGGGTGTAAGCGGACTCGTTTGAAGCCCTGCGATGTACGCCTCTCGCCCGGCCACAGGTTGTTCGAGCAGCCCTCGCAATACCGCTCCGGCAGCGGCAGGTTCCAGGTTGCGCAGGTGCGCCTGCAGTGCGCGGCGCGACGGCGGCGGCAGTCCCGCCACGGCCTCGCGCAATCGCGCGCGAGACTGCACATCCATCGCACGCACGGCGCTCCGCCACGCGGGTCGTTGCGGGCCGATCGCCTGGTGCAACGCGCGCCGCTCGCGTGGCGACAGTTGCTGCCAGCGCTGGAATTCGTCGCGCACGCGCGCACGTTCCGTCGCGTCCAGCTGCTGAAACGCGCGATATCGGTCGCGCAGCATTTCCCGCTGCTCAGGAGGCAAAGCCTGCCACCGCCGGAACTTGGCCACTTCCGCATCGCGCGCCGACGCGGGCAGCGTCGCCCATCGCTCTGCCAACACGCGCAGGCGTGCCCGCATCGGGCCGTCGAGGCCGGGCCATTCCGACGCGAAAGGCGCCAGCACCTGCTGTTCGCCCGGCGTCAGCGCGGGCCACGCGTCGTCCGCGCGCAGCGGTGCCGCCAGCGCGAAACAGGCCGCCAGCGCGAACGCGAGCCAGCAAGGGGATCTACAGCAGGGCATCCCGCTCCTCCAGCCAGTCGTAGAATTCGAGATCAGCAATCACGGCGACGTCGCTCTCGATCACTGGTGGCGAAGGCGTCGTATGCGTGCCGACCGTCACGGGCGCGACCGGTGTGGACGGCTTGCTCGTGGCGAGCGTCGTCCCATGCGGTTCACGCACCAGCACCACGGCGACCAGCAACGACGCCGCGACCGCGCCGCTCAGCCATGGCCACCAGCGCGCCTGCGACCTTTCGTGCGCGATGGCCAGTGCGCGGTGTCTTGCCGACGCGAGGCGCGCAGCGGTCACGCTGTCGAGCGCGTCGGCTTCGCGATCGAGCTTCACGCGCACTTCCGCGCACCACGACGCGTCCAGTGTTTCCGTACTCGCGTTGAATCGATCGGTGTTCATCGATAGTCCTCCAGTTTGCGGCGCAGCGCGGCCAGCGCGCGCGCCAGGTGCGTCTTGACACTGCCCTCGCTACAACCCATTGCAAGCGCGGTCGCCGCGACATCGAGGCCTTCCCACACGCGCAGGGTGAAGGCTTCGCGTTGCCGACCGGGCAACTCGCCCAGCGCCTTCGCCAGCGCACTGCGCGTGTCACGATCGGCGGCGCGTTGCAGCGGCCCTGCTTCCTGTTCGTCCGCGATCCGTGCCAGCGGATCGCCTGCATCCTCTTCCTCGCCCGGAGGCTTCGACAACCACACGCGGAATCGCTGCCGAACGCTGCGCCGCCTCTGGTGGTCGCGAATCCGGCTCTCGAGCACGCGGTGGAACAGGGGCGCCCATTCGCCAGCTGGGCGCTGTGCGTACGCGCGCACGAAACTCAGCATCGCGTCCTGCACGATGTCCAGGGCCTCGTCGCCTTCGCGCACGCCGAGGCGCGCCACGTACAGGGCTCGCCGCTCGACGCTCTCGAGGAACCCTGCCAGGGTCCGTGGCGCGCGCGACTCGGTGACCGCGTCGACCTCCAGGGAGTCGGCAGTCGGACTTACCACAAACATCGGCGATTCACGGATAAAGCTCCAACCCGCGCGTTTTGCGAGTGTGTCATCAGTCCTCCATGCAACGCAGGGCCGCTCCGATCGTTGACGGGGGACGGTGCGTCCCGGCACCGGGCTCGATTCGACTTCGGCGCAGGGTCCGCTACAAGGCCATTTGCAGTGCTTGACAAGTGGCCCGGCACGCGCTCCACCGCGCCGTTGCTAACAGGCAGCGGGATTCGACATGTTTCTGTGAAGAATTTGCGAACCCCGCGCGGCCTGCTCCCGCGCTTCGGCAGCAAATACATGATTTCAATACAATTTTACAATATGGCTATTTTTTGACCAAGACAGGCCCGAGGCCGTCTGGCGGGCTTAATCCGGCGTGCTGCGGGCCTTCCTCCACAGAGTTATCCACAATCGATGTGGATAAGCAAAAAAACCCCTTTGCACCATCCACTTGGACCAACTTCATGCCGACAATGTGAACAAGCAACGCTAACCTTTAATTTGACCAGATGGGCACCGTCTTCCCCGGCACTCTCCCCGATCTGGTTTGATGCCGCGGTGAACTCGATCCCAACGCCCCCGCGAGTATTGCGCGTCGCCCTGCCGGTGCCACTACCGCGCCTTTTCGATTACCTCGGCGACGGTCCCGTCGATGCCGGGTGGATCGGCTGCCGCGTGCGCGTGCGTCTCGGGCCGCGCATTCTCGTCGGGGTGGTGGTGGACATCGGCGTGGATTCAGGCCTGCACGCGCTGCGCGGCATCGAGGCCCGGCTCGATGCGCAGGCCTTGCTCGAGGGCGAATTGTGGGAGAGCCTGCAGTGGGCGGCGCATTACTACGCACACCCGCTGGGCGAGGTCTTGGCGACCGCGATGCCTGCGTGGCTGCGTCGACGCGGAACCGCTCCCCCGCGCGCGGAGTGGCTGGCGCTCACGCCTGACGGTCGCGAGGCGTTGGCGCTGAAGGTTCCGCGCGCCGGCACCGCGCCGGCGCGCCTTTTTGAACTCCTTGAGGCTGGTGCCGTAGCGCGGGAAGCGTGGTCCGCGAGTCCTGCCCTGGCGCGCGCGGCGCAGGCCTGGCGCCGGCTCGGCTTCATCGCGGCCGCGGCGCCTGGTGAGCGCCGCGAAGGCGGTCGCCCCGGTCCGGCGCTGAACCCCGCGCAGCGATCTGCCGTTGACGATATCCAGGCACAACAGGGTTTTTCCGTCACCGTGCTGGACGGCGTCACGGGCTCCGGCAAGACCGAGGTCTACCTCGAGCTGATCAAGCGGGAACTCGCCGCGGGGCACCAGTGCCTTGTGCTGGTCCCCGAGATCGGCCTCACTCCGCAGTTGCTCGCAAGGCTCGAGGGGCGTCTCGGAGTTGACGTCGGCGTCGTTCATTCGGGCCTTGCCGCCGGCGCGCGCGCGCGCGTCTGGCGGGGCGCCGCCAGCGGCGAGGTCAGCGTGATCCTCGGCACGCGCTCGGCGGTGTTCGTGCCCCTGCCGCGCGCGGGCCTCATCGTGATCGACGAGGAACACGACACGTCGTTCAAGCAGCAGGAGGGATTCCGCTACCACGCCCGCGACTTCGCGATCGTACGCGCCCGCGCTCTCGCGATTCCCGTGGTGCTCGGATCGGCGACGCCGTCGATCGAAAGCCTCGCCAATGTCGAGCAGTCGCGTTACCGGCGCCTCGCGCTGCCCGAGCGGGCGGGCGACGCGAAGCCTCCCACGGTTCGCGTGCTCGACCTGCGCGGACAGCCCTTGCGCGACGGCCTGCTGGGCGAGACGCACGCCGCGCTCGCCGCATGCCTCGCCCGGGGCGAGCAGGCGCTCGTGTTCCGCAATCAACGCGGCTATGCGCCGGTCCTGCTGTGCCACGACTGCGGCTGGTACCCGTCCTGCCCACGTTGCTCGACCAGCGACACCGAGCGCCGCGCGCTCATCTGGCATCGCAACGCGGCCCGCCTGCGCTGCCACCACTGCGGATTGAGCACCGCCGTGCCGAACCACTGCGGCGCGTGCGCGGGCCTTGCACTGGCGCCGACCGGATTCGGCACGCAGCGACTGGAAGCCTCGCTCGTCGCGCACTTCCCCGGCCAGCGCGTGATCCGCGTCGACACCGACAGCACGCGTACGCAGGGCAGTTTCGCGCGACTCGTGGAGCCACTCGTACGGGGCGAGCCTGGGCTGGTGATCGGAACGCAGATGCTCGCGAAAGGACACGACCTGCCGCTGCTCACGCTCGCCGTGATCCTCGGCGTGGATGCGGCGCTCGTGGCCGCGGACTTCCGCGCGCCGGAACGATTCGCGCAGCTGCTGATCCAGGTGTCGGGACGCGTCGGACGCAGCACGCGGCCGGGCCGCGTGATCGTGCAGACGCACCAGCCGCAGCATCCCTTGCTGCAGCAGATTCTAAGTGGCGGCTACAGTGCGTTCGCGCACACCGAACTCGAGCAACGGCGACTCGCGGGCCTGCCACCCTATGCGGCGCAGGCACTGTTGCGCGCCGAAGCAAAGTCCTCCGAACCCGTCGATGCTTTCCTCGCGGACGCGCTGGCCGCGCTTCGCCTGGATCAGATGTCGGAGGGCGGGACGGATGGGCCGCGCGCATTCGGCCCGCTGCCCGCGCCGCAACCACGCCGCGCAGGATTCATGCGCGCGCAGGTCCTCCTCGAAGCCACGCGACGCCCCGTCTTGCAGGCGTGCCTGCAGGCATGGGTTCCGCAGCTGCACGAATTGCCGAGCGCGCGCCGCGTGCGCTGGTCGCTGGACGTCGATCCCGTCGACTGGACCTGAAACAAAAAGGCCCCGCAATGCGGGGCCTTCCGTTTTCGAGGACTGGGACTCGCGCTTACGCGACCAGCAGCGCCTTGATCTTCTTCATGGCGTTGGCTTCGACCTGGCGGATGCGCTCGGCGGAGACACCGTACTCATCTGCGAGATCCTGCAGCGTCGCCTTTTCGTCGGCGAGCCAACGGCGCACGAGGATGTCGCGCGAACGCGGATCGAGTTCCTTGAGTCCTTCGTGCAGGATGCCGACCTGATGCTCGCCCTGGCGTTCGCTCGCGAGCAGCACGTCGGGCGATGCCTGCGGATCGATGAGATACGCGGCGGGCGACGGGGGCGCGTCATCGTCGTCGTTGTTCGAGTTGTCGAAGCCGATGTCGCGGCCCGACAGTCGCGATTCCATCTCGCGCACGGTGGCTTCGGGGACCTTGAGGTCGCGCGCGACCGTGCGCACTTCCTCGGCGTTGAGCCAGCCGAGGCGCTTCTTGGATTTGCGCAGGTTGAAGAACAGCTTGCGCTGCGCCTTGGTGGTCGCGACCTTCACGATGCGCCAGTTCTTGAGGATGAACTCGTGCATCTCGGCGCGGATCCAGTGCACCGCGAAGCTCACCAGCCGCACGCCCTGGTCGGGATCGAAGCGCTTCACCGCCTTCATCAGGCCGATGTTGCCTTCCTGGATGAGGTCGCCCAGCGGCAGGCCGTAACCCTTGTAGCCGCGCGCGACGTGCACCACGAAGCGCAGGTGCGCCAGGATCAGTTCCTTGGCCGCGTCGAGGTCGCCCTCGAGCGTGTGGCGGCGCGCGAGCGCCTGCTCGTGCTCGAAGGTCAGCACCGGCACGCGATTGACGGCGGAAATGTAGGCCTCCAGCGATCCGGTCGGGGCCGGAATCGGGTAATTGCTGGCAACCAGGGCTTGCACGGTCATCCTCAACTCCTGAACAGGTCGGGCGAATCTTAGCAGTCGCCGGGTAGGAGTGCTAAAGCGACTGGAAGTTCCTCTGCGCCTATCCTCGCGGCATCATGTCGAGCGCACCTAATATGGACACCTTGAACTGAATTGACGTCTAAGCCACCCAAATCGTGGCACCAACCGACATTTCAAACGCCCTTGGCAGCAGAACCCGCCACTATCGCGCGGATCCTCCCTGCAGTGTAATCAATAACTTGCGTATATGGTTTGGGGCAACCAGGGCGAACGGCCTTGTCCCACCAGTGTTCCCAGGGGGTCGCCGACGCGGTTGCGCACTCGGTGAGAGTCGGTATGCCGGCCATGGTGGTAGCGATAAACCAAAGGTAGGTGCGGCGCCAAGCAACTTCCGCACCTTGCCTGAACAGGTTGTCTCGATATTCGCGTTGCCGGGGCCCTAGGTCCGGAGGCGCCCGACTCAAGGCCAACGGCTCTGACCAGCGCGGTCGTAAGTAGCTGGCCACCGGGCCTAGTTGACCCTGAGCGTGAACGGCAAGACGAGCGACGCATTCGAAAAGCACGTGCGCCAGAGTGCTGGGTCTCTGGTCGCGTGCCGCGGCGGCCGGCTTTTCGAACGTGTGCTGTAATTTTCGTAGCAGGTCGAAGGTTCCTCGCAGAGGCGAAGACGCCGGTTCATCTTCCCAACGATTGAGGGCTGCCAGATGCTCGCGCATGCACGGCGGGATCATCATTGGTTTGGAGTGTTCGAGATCGACCCAACCCTGCGGCAACGTGCGGACGCTAACTGGCCCGAACTCCCAGTCAAAAAGCGGTGTGCTGTGTTTCCAGCAATGCGTCACCGCCACGGCTGCCCAGTCGAAGCGGAAGTAGGGCACACGGCCTGCCTCGAAATCGCCGAGGAAACACTTCGGGCAGTACGCGCGCCTCTTGGCGCTGGTGAGGCTACAAAAGTTGAACCCGACGATGTCCGTTACCGGCGATCGCCACCGCGCTACTGCTTCGGCGAGACGCAGGATTAATGCTTCCGGCGGTGTCCGATCGATGTCGCGGCGCCACCTCGGCCAGCGCTCGCTCCCCATCAATTCGGTGACGAGCGTGAGCTGCGTCATCCGATACGCTTGGGCGGAGCGCCCGAGGAATGAGGAGAGGGACTCGCCTTCGTAAGGCGGCGGAACGAATAGCCTCAGTCTCGGGCGCTCCCGGTTGCTCACAGGAAGCACTTGTCCGGCCGGAACTCGCCGCGCTCGATCATGTCCGGCGTGATGCGCTCCGTCTTCTCGACGATGGCCAGCAGCGCGGCGTTCTTGATGCGCGCGACGATGTTGTCCAGGACACCCCCGCTGAGCTGGATGAGCCTTCTAGCAACATTGAGCTGGGCAAGATCCGAAGGATTCCTCAACGGCAAAGCCTGTTCATAGGCCTTGAGGAACCCGAGAAGGACGACAGGATCCGTCCACTGGGGAAGCTCGACGGTGCTGAAGCGGGCCCGCAAGTGCGGATCGCCTTTGAACCAGTCGGCGGTGCTGCCCGTGCCAAACACCATCACCGGAAGCTGCAAGGTGTTCATCAAGTGCTTGATGCAACGCAGAACGCGCTTGCGCTCGCGTTCGTTGTCGGAGTCGCCGACGTCCTGCATTTCGTCGAGCAAGATCAACTTGCAGTTCGCCTCGCGCAGGAGCCTGATCACGAGAAATTCCCGATCGCTCAGGCGGTGGGACACGCGGGCCGGACTGCCCAACTGCACCAGGATTCGACCGTAGACGGCACGAGCATTTTCTGCGCCGGCAAGGGAGATGAGCACGGTATTAAGTTCATTGCCGGACTCGATCTTGAACTGACGCTCGATGTAGAGCGCCAGGCTCGACTTGCCGTTGCCCGGATTGGAGCTGACCATCAACCCCGGCGCGCGCGCGGTTCGGGCCTGCCGGCCCATCCAACGCGCTCTCTCCCGCAGCTTCACCATTGCGGGATAGAGGATGGTGCGGTCAGCCGTAATTTCCAAGGCACGCTCCGCGTCGGAGAGCCCGATCAGGCCGGCGATGGCCGGCAGCAAGATGCGGGGTGCCGGTTCTGCATCAGGCTCGCAGGTGCCGCCTTCAGGAACGGTTTGCTCAAACGACATCTCACACCCCCTCGAATTCAAATGCTTCAACATCCATAGGAATGGCCTGCTCCTCAGCATCTTGGGCGGGCGCCGTCTCTTCCTTTGTCTCCATGTTGTCGCGAGATACCCAGCGATCTCCGGCCGCCGCGCTGGCCAGGCGCTTGCGGACCCGCCGCGACGCTTTGGCGTCTTCGACGAGCGCGTGAGCACGCTCCCGGCTATCAAGACAGGCCTGCGAGCGAGAGCTCGTCTTGCACACGCGGCGCTCGTAATGCCGACGAACGATCCACTCTGCCAAGGAAATGCGGCCGACGCCGGGCGTCGTCATCGCTGCCCGGACGAGTGCACCGCCGGGCAGCCGCGCGTACACGAACCCGACGTCACGCGGATCGTAATGAACATCAACCCTGACCTTTCGACCAACGTAGGGCGCCATCGCGTCGGACCAATAATCCAGGCAATGGAGCGAAACGCCGGTCCGCGAGAGAACACGACGCTCGCTCGGAAGAAACAGCGCGAGGAATTCCAGCGGGTCGCGCTGCAGGACGCGGATCAACGAGGCGTGGCTGACACAAGTTGCAACGCTGCGGTCACCAACGCCAGCGTGGGAAGCCTGGGATTCAACGAGCATGGCTCACCTCCATCGCTCGCGCCCAGGCGACCGCAGGCGGGATACGAAGCTTGCGATGTTCGATGAGGTGGTAATCGCCGAGAATCTGCTCGACGAACCACATGCGGAACTTGCTCAGAGTCATCGCCGCCTTGCCGGCACTGTCGTAGTCGCCCCGTGCAACCACGTTGCGCTTCGTCGTCCCAGGCAACAGGTGGCACCTGCCGACAAGCGTGCCAATGAGCCGCTCGATCGTGCCTCCGTAGTGTGGCGAGCCGACCGGGCGGTAACGCGGCTCGATGTTGTGCTCGACGCAGCCGCGCACGAAGGCCTTGGATTGAAAGTCCTTCCCGTTGTCGGTCACGACGGTCTGAGGGAGCCCATGCATCGGCCACTCGAGGGGAACGCCAAAGCGCGCCTCGAGGTCCTTCGGAAGCACGACGTGCGTCATGCACAGCGCATTCGACAGAGCCGAGGGCGCATCGAAACTGATGTAAATGCCGAGGACGCAGCGGGTGAAAACGTCGATTGCGATGGTGATCCACGGGCGCGCAACGTAGTCGCACTGCGGGTCATCCGAACACACCATCGTGTCTGCCAAGGTGTGGTCGATCTCGACTCGCTCGAGCGGGGCGGTGGCGGTGGCATGCCCAGGCATGGCCTCAAACTGGTAGCGCGCCCTCTTTCCCCCGTCGCGTTTAGCCTGCAGTGCCCGCTCTTGGCTTGCAGCGAGCCGACGCTCGACGGTTTTGCGAGAAGGCGGAGACAGTTCCTGCTGCAAGCAGACCGTCTCGATGCGGCGCATCAACGCGCTGACCGTGGGTCGTTCGGGCTGGTACCAGTACTCTTGTACGGTCTCGTCGACGACCCTTTCTACCTCAGCCGAAAGCGCGTGCGTCCCGGGCTTCCGGCCCCGCGCGGCCGGCATGAGCGCCATGACCGATTCGTGCTGCTCATAGGCGCGCACGATCCGCATAAATTGCCGGTACTTGAGGTTGATCTTTTTGGCCAGCTTCCCGGCAAAGGGCTTTTTCTCACCACCGAAAGCCAAGTACGCACGCACCGCTTGTGCGCGCGCTTCGGCCTTGTCCCAAGCCTCGTCCGTCAGATGTTCGAGCTGGTTATCGCGCAGCAGAGTCGCCGCATCCACGACGGGAAGCAGTTCGCTCTCCTTTACCACCGTCGGGGCGATTCCCTTCGCCACGCGGATGACTGAGTTCTCACCGTCGAGTTCGAGCACTTCAACCGCGATGCCGCGGTAGAGAGCGGTTTTGCCGACTCTGAGGCTAGGCAACATGGCGCACCTCCCGCTCGAGCACGTCGAGATCCAGCTCGGTGAGCAACACGGCGGGGCAATGGAGCGTTTCGCGCGCGATGTGGAGCTTGTGCCGGAGGGCGGTCTCCATCGCAAACGCGCGCTCGAACGGTTTGACTTCAATCACCGTCAGCAGACCGAAGCCGAGGGCGCGCAGTGGAGTGGGCACGTGGCTGAGCCCGACGAGCAAGTCGGGGGTGTAACGGCACCGGCTCCGGCCGAAGCGGTAATGGAACGTATGCGACTGCGTCGCGAGTGAAGTCAGTTCGGGGCGATTCGCGAACCACGCGATGAACGCGGATTCGAGAAGGGACTCGAACGGCACGGGCGCGAACCCCGACCGAACAGGGTGCCAGCCACGAACGTGGTGGCTGTAGGACAGGGGGATGCGCCGGCCCTGTGTGTCGATGCGTTCGAGCACACAAGGCTGGGGCACGTCGAACTCGAGCCGGGCACGAAGGGCCGCGGCCAAGGGATTCCAGTTCATGGCGGTTCCTCAATTCGAGACGCCGCCCGGATGGGCGGCAAGAGTGAGGCCCGGCTCGCGGGTTACCTTTCGGCAAGACGCACCCGTCGGGAGCCGTTGACGGCTCCGCTTCGGTGTGGTTCCATGCACCGGTCAGCGTCCAAACTGATGCGGCACACAACCCAGCGGAAACGACAGCCCGAGTTGACGCTCGGGTTTTGTCGTTTCAGGGCCAAGAGAATGTCAGCTGGAGCGGTCACCCATCCATCGGGCCACCTCCTTCGTGAGCGGAAGACGCGGGCTTCTCAAGCCATGCGGCCACGTCCCGGATCTTCGCAAACCAACCCCGACGTCCGGTCATTCGGAAAACCGGCACTGGCAGCACGCCCGATGCTGCGGCGTGGGCGAATGTCTTAGGACTGCGGTAGCCCAAGAGCGGACCAAGGTCTCTTCCGCGAACCACCTCGCCATAACGGTCCAAAAGGTCCGGCAGCACCCCCGGCACGCACTTCTCGTCGGGTGGAAACGGACTTTTCGGGGACATTTGTGTGCATTCGGGTAGACAGGTGCCCGATTTACTCACAGACTCGCGCCGGCCACCTGCGCCACGAAGGGGAATAACGTTCCATATTCCGGCCGCCCGCTCGGCACGTTCGCGGATCCGGTCGGTCGAGGGCAGGCCTGGTACTGGCTCGCTGCTGTGCGCCAGGAATGGGGCCACGTTTCGGGGCATGAGCTGGACAGACGCTGGGTAGTCGAGCTCGGCGAGCGGCAGTGCTTTCGCCAAGTCGATGATGACGGGGCGAATCCGGGCGGCACCACTGCCATCGACAAGACGAGCCTCGTGGACTTCGTCGCCGCGCGGCCCGGCATGTCGCATACGAAGGCGGTCTTCGAGCACCCGTGGTGGAGCCAGCTGCGAGATCGCACACACGCGCCCAGCGTCCTCGATGAGCGCATTGACGCGATCCTCGATCGAGTTGGTCTGGCGCGCGTCACCGCGGAAGACCGTCACAGCGGCGCGTTTCTGTGTTGGCCGGAATTGTTTCCGGTGAGCGAGGCCTACACGACGCTGGTGGTCTCCATGCCGAAGGGCTGGCCGTCTTTGGATGTGCTATCGGTGTTACTGCGGCTATATCGACACTGCTCGGATAACGGCGACCACAAGACGGCCGTCCCGCTCAAGTTTCTCTTGGAGGAAGGAGCCCACTTCCTATCGATGGGGCTGTCGGGGGAAGCCAAAGACACCTGGAACTTCTTGGTCGAGACGCGCGCATTGCGTTGGGCCCCAGATTTCGCGCCGAGCGAAGCGCAGATCGAACTAGCTTTCCAGGAGCTGATGAGCCAGCCAGCTCGCGGTGCTCAGAAGCGCCGTGGTAGGCCACGACTAAAGCCGGGGCAATCGCAGAAGGGAAAGGTGGAACGGCGCTGGCGCCGGAAGGCATGGATGTTTGCGGCCTGCGACGCGTTACGGCAGGACGACTTCAACACCATGATCAGCACGTTCTACCTCCGGCCCGCCAACGACTACACCCGATATCTGCGTTCTTGCCGGGAGCGCAGCCAAGAGTCGTTAGAAATGGCCCCTGATCGGGAGCCGGTTCCGGCGGAAGAGTTCGAACGCTTGCGAGCACTGATGGGGTGGGATCCTCCGCGCTTGTTCCGACCACGTATCGCGTGATTAGCGGATGCGTGCGAGGCACTTAAAGTTTCATTGCTGTTCCAGACACCGACCTTCCTGCACGTCCAGGAAATGGCCGATCGCGCGCCGCGCGCCTTCGGCAGCGCGGCCGACTCGAGCGGCGATCAGATCCGCCTGGATTACTTGCGTATCGTTGCTGCGAACAGCCGTTCAGCCTCGCTCGCTAGGTTTACGGGATTTCGATTGAACCGGACACTTCGTGCGCGCTGACGCGGCGGACCGCGCATGAGAAAAGGGCCATTTCGTCCGAGGAAGAGAGGGGCGTTTCGGGTGCGTGTGCTGGTAGGCGCTGATCAGAGTTCCGGCTCAAGTTGATCGTCGGAGCCGAACGGCAGTGATCGGATTGCCGAGACTGATCGCCGGCGCTGCATCCCGTGATCAACTTTCGCAAAGCTCCGATGAATTGACCACCCGATACCTACCCGTGGGAAGGCTACCTGCATGGCTCCCCTTCGTTGTCCGAGGGGATCACGCCCACCGATCCAAGCAGGCAGTTCAAACGCTCGCGCACGAATTCCAGGTCGGACGGCGCGGCGGAAGAAATGAGCGTCTCGGCGAGCCGACAGATGGAGTCGATTGCGGCCGGCTCCAATGAGTTGGCGAGCGCGGGCAGAGCGTCCTCGAAGACGCGTAGGGCTTGTTCGATCTCCGCTCGTGATTTCGGGATCGGTGTTCCGTTCTGCAGCCGCGCGGCCAATGCCAATGGACCGCGCATGGCCGCGATCTTGGATCGTATGTAGGCGTGATTCTCGGGTGCCGACTCGGACAGCATCCAGTCGGAAATTCTGTCGACGGCTTGTTCGACATTCAGCCCCGCGTCGAGGAACGCGGGAATGTTGAGTTCGAAGAAGGCCAGGGAATCGTCGAGCCTGATACGTGAGTTTGACATGCTCGTCCAAGAGATGACCCACACTCAGTTTACCGAAAGGGCGTAGGCATTCATTTGCTTGCCGAGCTTCCGCCACGCTGTTGACACACCGCGACACGAAATTGACGGATCGATCGCCGGAAGAACATTCGCAGCCTGTGCGACTGGTGCCGGGCAGGTTTGTAGCTCCGCTTCCAATCATGCGAGCGAAACATGTCCACTCAGGAAGAACGCGCCAGAGCTCTTGTCTGGGCTGGTTGTTTCGTGGTCGAGCTCGCGCACAATCCAGACCTTGCGCTCGAGATCCGGCGAAGAGCGGTCACCATTGCACGCCACCTTCCGACGTTCGAGGAAGTCTCGATGTCGTTGCCTTTCGATGCGCTACCAACGGGAACGGTCGCGTCTTGGGCCGACGAATATGAATTGGGTCCTCTCCGCTATTCGACCCGACTCAACTGGCCACACTGCTGAACTGCCAGACACTGCCTTGGGGTTTGTGATTTTGGCCGAAATAGGGATTTGAGAATGACTGCAAGTGAAGGGCAAACCTGCCCAGCCCGCTTTGCGGACGCCCCGCGCGCTCAAGGTACTGACCTGAGCCGAATCGTGTAGCCAAACGGATTGTGAGTTCTCACGCTTCAAGGCGAGGAGAACTACATGAAGAAAAGTCACCGCGAGGACCAGATCATCCGGATCCTGCGCGAGGCTGAAGCCCGCGAAGTGCCGATCCGGGACGTGTGCAAGCAGCACAACATCAGCGAGCAGACGTTCTTCCGTTGGCGGAATACTTACGGCGGCATGGACGTTGCCGAGGCGCGGCGCCCAAAGGAGCTCGAAGCCGAGAACGCCAAGCTCAAGCGCCTGGTCGGCGAGCAGGCGCTGGTGCGCGACGGGCTAAAGGAGTTCAGTCGAAAAAAATGAGAACCCGGCGGGACGGCGCGAGGCGCTGTTGTCCTTGACCTGTCGGGGAGTGTCGCAACGCAGCGCGTGTCGCTATCTCGGCGTCAGTCGTCGCGTG
>JBBSLL010000011.1:0-74156 GCA_038255255.1 Lysobacterales bacterium | reverse complement strand
TTCATGGCATGGTTCCAGATCGGAAGCCAAGCATGCGACCTGCATTCGCAAAGTGGCGTCAAGAAATCGCAGCCAATGCATCCGTGCACCAGCTGAGCAACAGCATGGGTCGCCTCAGGCACGTCTGCAAAAGTGGACCTGGCGTCTGTAGAAAAGTCGACTCTGACCCCGCTTTTGTCTACTCCGTCGCCAGCCAGTCCACAGTCAGCGCAAATGCGCCTTCGCGCTTGTCGGCGATTAGAAGACCGATCTCCCGAACCTGCGAGGCGTCCATCCGCGGACCCTGGAGCCGGGTGCCCCGCACCGTGGGCTGCAGCGAGGCCAGTGGCACGCGTACCTCGAGCCACTCATTCGCGCGTGTGTCGAATTCAGCGCCGTACGAAACCGCCACTCCCCGATGGCGCGCATCTGTGGCCAGGCGTAGCTGGTAGCGACGACCATCGCCTCGCACGCGCAGCACCATGGCCGTGAAGGCGCTGAGGTCGAAGCCACGACCCACACTGCGCACCGAAGCGAATCCGCCGTTGTTCGCAAGTGAGAGCTCGCCGGAGAATTGCAGCTGTCCGTCCGCCACCACCGGAGTGCCGTTCGATCGCCCGCCCATCACGCCGTCGTTGACCGCCACCCAGTTTGGTTCTTCAGGGCTGCTGTCAAAGTTGACGAGCAGGCGCATAGGCAACTCCGGAAGCAACAGGGGCGTGAAAAAGTCGGGTCAGAGTGGGCTTTTATCACCAAGCATCTTGACCGCCAACAAGACCTGAAAAAGTCCACTCTGACCCGGCTTCTCTTGGCGCGCCATCGGAAACATGTCGGGGAACAGCCGCGCCTGCAGCAAAGCGTCAGGCTCGATTTTGCGTTCGGTGGCGAAGGACTCCGCCTTGGCCAGGACGTACGCCAGCGCGGCGAGCATCTGCTGGAACACGGGAACGGACGCGGCGTGCATCGAGAGGGACATGGGAGTCTCTACGGCTATGGGGAACGAAATGGTAGATGGCGCGCGGCGTGCGAACAGAATTGGAGTCGATTGGGCCAGCGGGCAAAGTCAATGTGCAGCAAAGGGCAACCGCAGTCGACTCTGACCCGTGTTTTCCCACACCGGCAGCTATCTGCCCCCGAAACTCATGAATGCCAGGTTCAACAGCAGCATCGCGGCGAGTCCGGCGAACAGGCCCAGATAGCCGATAACCATACCGGTCTTGGCCTCCGCGCCACCGTCGAGCCGGTCCGGGTGCTTGCGGATCGCCCTGAGCCCGACGTGACCGGACACGACGGCGACGGTCGACAGCGCCATCGTCAACGAGACCGGCCACATAAGCCCGATGGAAGCGAGCACCAACAACCCGGCCACGACACTGGCCAGCGAGGCCGCGCTTGTTTGTTTCTTCATAGGCATCGACGGATGAAGCGCCCTAGTCCGCAGTCGACGATGCCGACGCGCGATACGCCACGCGGTCGCCGCCGAAGGTGCCGATCCACCACGTCCCGTCCACTTGCACCGCCATCGAGAAAAAAGCCGGGTCAGAGTGGGCTTTTATCAGCAAGCATCTTGAACGCCAACAAGACCTGAAAAAAGTCCACTCTGACCCGGCTTTTCTCGCCGCCGGTCACCGCCGACCGTTGCGCTGCTGCGCGGTGAATGCGTCCAGTTCTTCCCGCGGGACAACGTCAATACGCCGCTTGCCCTGTAGCCATGCGCGCTCTCCCGTCGGCAGCTGGCAGTTCCGCGAGAGCGTGGCGGATTCTTCGAGACCGGTTGCGGAAAGATTCTGCAGATTCACCACCACCGCAAGCGTGTCGCCCAAGGGCTCGAGCGCGCGGCACACCGAGTCGATGGTGCGGTCGCTGCGGAGGGCCGCACTGTCCACCATCACGAGGAGATTGGCGCGGTCGATCCAGACCGCCGATCGGACGCCAGCCATCGGCCGGATCGCCGCTCGCGCTGCCTCGGGATCGATCGGCCGCGTCGAATCGGGGATACGTGCGGATCGCATGACCTGCCGCGCGGCCTCCCGGCTGTGACGGTCCACGCCCTCCGCGTCGCCGGTCACCGCCGCAACCCTGGCGGCAGCGATCTCGCGGGCAAGGTCCAAGGGTCCCGTCGACTGCGCGGGATAGGGCGCGGCCTCGGCCCCGTCTCGCGCCTCCGGCTGACGCTCCGTACAGCCGAAGAGCAGCAGGAGCGCAGGCACCATCACGCGTCGCAACATTGGCCACCTCCCTGTCGGCATGGGCTTGGCTCCAGCGCTGGATAGCGTGTCACAGGGCGCTGCATCAATGCCAGCTCCGGCCGTGCGTCCACTTCAGAGCGTGGGAGAAGTCTGAGGGTGGAACGCTGCCGCATGAGCGAAACACACACGGTCCGCGTAGGTGTTCGTGCCCCCGTTTACGGGATTTGTGCGCGCCAAGCCACGCAGTCGCCGCCGAAGGTGCCGATCCACCACGTGCCGGCCACCGGCACTGCCATCGTGATGTTGCTGAAGGCCGGGTTGGCATCGCCTTCGGCAACGCGCGTTGCGGCGAGCGTGCGCGGCTCGAACGCCCACACGCGGAAGGGCCGCGGGCAGCTCGCGAACGCCTCCAGCTTGAACTCGCCCTGGCCTTGCGTGAGGTCCCCACATGCGTCGGACTCGAGCGTCAGCCCCGCCGTCACCAGCCGGCCCGTCTCGTCGCGATGCAGGTTGTCGGGCACGATGTCGAGCGGCTTGCTCTCGCGCAACGGCCGGGTGGGATTGGTGTTGGCGTATGCGGCAATCGTGAAGCGGCCGGACGACGCCACGTAGAACTCCTTGCCGTCCGTCGAGACCTCGATGCCATTGGCATAGGGCAGCTCGCTGCCCTCGACCGGCACGAAGGCATCGTCGCCCGGCTTCCAGGCATACACGCCACCCGTGTCGTTGCCGGCGAGGGCAGCGGCGATGTCGGTGCCGTCGCGCAGGGGAATCGTGGCCAACAACGCGCCGTCGGCGGTCGAGGCGACGCTGTTGGCCTGCATCCCGTCGGGCGTCAGCACGCAACCGATCCACGTCAGCGTGGGACGCGCGCCGCTGGCATCGACCTCGAACACCTCGATCGACTCGCGCGCGCCGTGCGCCACCACGTACAGCGTCGAGCGCCCGCCCTCGCCCGCCCGGATGTTCAGGCCATGCGTCACCCAGGTCTTGCCGTCCGGCGCTCCGGGGCAGGCGCCGTAGGTCGCACGGTCGTGCGCGGCCCGCGGTGCGGCGCCGGGATACAGCGCCCGCCAGGTCTTGCGACGTGCGTCGATGAGGTTGAGGCCCACTCCGGGCGCCATGCCGCTCGCGACGATCCAGTCGGTGCCCGGGATCCGCACCATGTCCTCCGCATTGCGCAGGCCGCAGAGGAAGGAATAAGAACCGGATGCCGCGCAGTCCGATGCGGGCTGCTCCTTTGCCTTTGCTTCCGCCGTAGCTGCATGCGCCGTCGAAGAGACTGCGAGCAGCATCGTCAGCGGCAGGATCAACGTTCGCGTGGCAGCAGTGGGACGTGTCATTGCATCGACCAGTAGCTCCCGGAAGTTGCGGAATCTAGCAGAGGGATTGAAGATCCACGTGTCCGCTCTGGCAACGACCTGCGGCGGGCCTGGGGCTCTTGCGGCCGTGTCCACGTCATGTCTGATGCGGGGCACAGACAACGAATGCCCTCGCCTCGGTGTAGCCTGGTGGCGACTCCCAATGCGCCGCTGACGGAACGTCTCCGCGCTTGGAACTGACACTGGGAATCGAGGAATGGCGAAAGCAACGGATTGGTCCCGCGTAGAGGTCGAAGTCTGCGTTGCAGACTACCTGCGCATGTTGACGCTGGAACTCAACGGTCAGCGCTTTAACAAGACCGAACACGCGAATGTGTTGATGAGCCTGCTCGATAACAGGAACCGGCCGTCAATTGAGTTCAAGCACTGCAACATCAGCGCAGTGATGGTATCGCTGGGTTATCCCTACATAGACGGCTACAAGCCGCGCGGCAACTTTCAGGCAATGCTGGCGGACGTAGTCGAAGCACAGGTCGAGCATTTCCCGGGGCTGCAAGAAGCTGTGCAGGCCGCAGTGTCCCGTCCCGCGGCGGCAATCGCCACGAGTGCAGCGGACCCCTCACCGTGGGTTCCGGCACCCAGGGCAACTCTCGTGCAAGAGCCGAAGGCGCCGTACGCGCCACGCTTCACGCCTGCCTGCCGCGACTACCTAGCGCAAGAGGCGCGAAATCGTTCGCTGGGTCGCGCCGGTGAGCTATTTGTCGCCGACATTGAGTCGCGCCGGCTGTTCAAGTCAGGCAAGAAGAAGCTGGCCGAGCGAGTGGAACACGTAGCTGCAACGCAGGGCGATGGGCTCGGATACGACGTGCTGTCGTTCGAGACAGACGGCTGCAACCGATTGATCAAGGTGAAAACCACCTCTTTCGGCAGCCTCACACCGTTCTTCGTCAGTAGGAACGAACTCGCGAGATCGGAGCGAGACGAGGCCATATATCGTCTCTATCGGGTCTTCGATTTCCGCGACATGCCGCGATTGTTCGAATTACCCGGTCGCATCACGCAACACTGCGATGTCGCACCGACGACTTTTCTTGCAAGCCTCAGAACTTGACTTGCTCTTGGCGAGTTGGGCCAAAGCGGACTGCGCCCAGACCAAGGAAATGCACCTCTCACCCCGTTAACCGCAATCCGCTCCTGTTGATAGGCAGCTCACGAGGGCAGGACGAGCTGTAGTAAGCCTCTCCTCTGGGAACGTCGGCTGCGCCAAGCACAAGTCCGGAGAATTCTGGATACGGTAACCACGAAGCGCGCCTGTGTGCTACATTTGCAATATATAGTTTACACGTGACTTCGACTGTGCACAGAGAGCGAAACAAGCGAGAGCGATTCATTGAGCTGGGGGAGACCCGCGTTCGCAAGGCGGCTCAGATGCTGCGCCTTATTGGCAATCTGTCGAACACGAACAACTACGACTACTCGCAGGAGGACGCCCAAAAAATTCTTGCTGCGCTTGAAGCGCACATGAAGGTACTACGAGCAAAGTTCCAGGCGGCACTTAGCCGAACTGACGAAAACAATTTCAAGCTTGGGTAAGCAGGGAGTTTGCAAATGAGCTGGGTATTTCATGAAAGCGACCCGATGGGTGGTGCGGTTGGAGAGGCGTATGCGAACACTCTGAAGTCGCCCGGAATGCAGCCCGAGCATGTCCTTGCGCGCGAGGCGATTCAAAACTCCGTCGACGCGGGCATTGAAGGTAAGAAAGTACGGGTGAGATTTCGGCTAGTGCAGCTTTCGGGGAAGGCCAAGGCTAATTTCGTGGCGGCGGCAAGCTTGGAGAACATTGCGACCCGGGCCGATCATCTGGAACTACCCACGCCCAACTGCTTTGGCGCTTTGAGTAAGCCTCGCACTCCCCTGTCGCTGCTCTACGTGGAAGACCACAATGCAGTCGGTCTCTCGGGGGAACCTCACGACCCGAGTTCGAACTTTTTTCGACTGCTACTTTCGCTAGGCGACAGATCAAAGGCGCGCACATCCACCGGCACGGGCGGCTCCTACGGGTTCGGCAAGTCCGTTTACTCATCAAGTTCTGCGATTCAGACAATTTTTGCGTACACACGATTTGCGACTGACGATGGCACCGAGAAAACGCGTATTTTTGGTTGTGGCTACTACGCCAGTCACGAGCATCGAGGAAAGAGCTTCAGTGGCCGAGCGTGGCTCGGCACAAGAAAGCATGAGGACAACGCGGGAAGACTAGTAATCGACCCGTTCGAGGGCAAAGCTGCCGACAAACTTGCCGATCAACTCGGATTCGAGCCGCGGCCTGAAGGCGATCTCGGGACAAGCATTTTGATCATTGATGCGACAGTGAATCTAGGCTTGATCGTAGTCGGCGTAGAGGATTGGTGGTGGCCTCGATTGGTAGCAAACAAGTTAGACGTTGAGATTTCCGATCCTGTCGGACATATCACGGCTCCGCGCCCGAAGAAGAACGACCAGCTTCGTCCGTTCATTGACGCCTTCGAGATAGCTCGGAGCGTCTCCGCTCCGAAGTCCGGAGTCCAAAAGCACAGCCCACTACAGCGGATGGGCGATCTTTCGCTGGGCATTTGCGGTCTGGTAGTTGCTCCGTTGAATGAGCAAGGAAGCCCGGTGGTTCGATCAGACCGATGCAACACGGTCGCCCTCATTCGTGCACCGCTGATGGTGGTTGCTTATCAAAATTTTTCTTCGTCGACCCCGCTTGTCTTAGGTGCATTTGTAGCGGCCGAAGAAATAGACTTGGTGTTGAAGAAGAGCGAGCCTCCCGCGCACGATCGTTGGGACCCAGATTCAGCAAACCTTCGTGATGCTCATGGAAGGGGCAAGGACATCGTCACTGCAGTGCTGTCGCGAATCAGGGCTGGCGTGAAGCGATTTCAAGGCGAGGCCGCGCCACCGGCTCCCGCCAAGCAAAAACGATTGTCCGTCCTGGAACGCGCACTTGGTGCGTACTTCCGTCCTCAAGGTGCAGGTCCGAACCCACCGCCAGATCCCATTAGCTCTCCATTGCATCTTGAGTTCACTAAACGACCTCAGGCTGAGGCGACGGCGGCTGGAATGTTGCGAGTTCGCACGGCCTTCAATGTTTCACTCGACTCCAAGGCGGAAGAGGAATCCGTGGGCCTGCGCCTGCTCGTTCGATGCCCGGTGCTTGAGGACGACGATCAGGAAGGCGACGACCTGAAGCTTCGAATTGAGGTAAGCGGAGTTGAAGCGAGCGCTGACCCCAACGAGCCGGCGTTGTTTCGCTTTCTCATGGCCAAGGGAAGCAAGGCGCACTTTACGGTGGAATCGGAAGACTATGACCCAGCGTGGAGTGTGCGGTTGCGACCCGAGATTGAAGAGGAGGTGGCTCTGTGAGAACGACGACCTATCGGAAATCCGCTACCAGGGACGTGCGACCCTTCTTTTCAGTTGCCAGTCTGGAATCTGCCCTTGAGGGCGCTCAGATTCGTCTATTCGAAGGACGACCGCTCTCGGACGCCACTTCGTTCATCATTGAGGAGCAGGACGTCGCGAAACTTGCAGTCACGGTTCTTCCCAACCTCAGTGACCAGACACTTGCTGATGGTGGAATCCGTCGTAGCAAGTTGGTGCTTGCCGTAACTGCGTCCAATCCGTTCCTCAAACAGGCGATGTTGGTGCACGTGTTTTCGCTCTCGGAAACAGCGCCGTCTGAGGTAGCCGTTGGCAACGAAGTATTGGAGCGACTGGGCGGTGGGTCCAACCTTTCGATCCAGGTCGCACTTTGCCTGGCATCAGAACTGAAGAAAGAACCGGGGAAGCCCTTTTTACAAGGCCACTGGCTGTCGAAGAAATCCTTCGATTTGCGCCCCCCCAAAATTGCGGAAGACTTCGGCGTGGACTCGATGGACGACGAAGGATGGAAGGCGATGGGCTTTCCGGCCAAGACTCTCTATCACGTTGAGTTCTACGGCGGCGCAAATGACGTTGCAAGCAAGGATCGTTCTATCGCCAAAGTTCGAATCCATGCAGACGTGTATAACAAACTTGCGGTGGACAGCTTGTCGCGATCGAATCGCCCGATGTTGGCCTTCCTTGCGGCCGAGATCCCCTGTCAGATATTGGCCGCCAGCTTTGAGGAGTGGAAGGGCGCGGAGAAGGTGGAACCTCGCAGTCCACTCTCGGCATTCCTAAAGCGAATCGATCGTATCCAACCCTGCACGCTGCAACAGCTGCGCGCTATGGTCGAAGAAGCGGGAATGCCAAAGTTGCGCGCGATCCTGCACGCAGATCAACAAACAGTGCGTCAGATCGCGGAAACCTAAGCATGCGCTATCCCATTCTCACCACATCCGATTCCAGCGCGTATCTGTTCGGCAAGCGTGCCGGAACATCCTCAGACTTGGAACGCCTCGTCAAACTGCGCGGCGATGGTGCCGACGTGAATCAGGAGTTCGTGAACGAACTCCGCTCGGACTTGGCGACCATACGAGCTAAGTATTCCGAAGGCCTGAAGAGCCAGAAGCACGCCAATCAGTTTGAGGCGGAAGCCGCGCGGGCAATTCACGAACGAGTGGTGCTTCCTGCCGAAATCATTGCGGATCCGGACTTTTGGCTGTGGCTCTCAGTAGCGCACTTTGGAGACGTGATTGAGTGGAGATATGGAAATCCCGCAGGTGGCACCGGCCTTCCGAACTACGGTGTCGGTGCGCGCAGTGAGAACCTTCTGTACCGCTTATGGCTACGCGCCGAACTGGTGCGCGAAGATCAAAGCGATGACCCGTACGCCCTTTGTGGGCGCGGACAGATAGACTTCTACCGCAGCCACCTGTTCCGTCAGGGTTACGCGAACGCTAGAAACTTCTCGCGCGCGCTCCTGAGGTTTCAGTACCCGCATGACGACAAGACCACACCTCACTTGAAAGTCGCTCAGATACGTGAGCTGGTGAAGCGCCTGCGCAGATTGCGCGCAAACTTGTTTCTGGAAATACTCGATGAAAATGCGTGCCGGATGATCATCGAGAACGAGGCCGCCAGCGTGCCGGCAACTGCGTGAGATGAGCATTCTTGACCTGGAAAAGTACTCCTTCGAGAACGGAAGAGTGATTCGCGAGTTGACGGTCGGACGCCGGTCTTGGCGATCTAGCATTGACAACAAGTCCGATGCTTCGCCAGATGGCAATTCGGCTTGGTGGCAGAGCTACCTGCGGGGTGCCACAGTTCAGGCCGAAGACCTTGAAGGCCGGAGGTCACCCATCCGAGTAGTGGATGCATTCAGCGGGTGCGGGGGACTCACTCTGGGCGCAAAGCAGGCAGCCCTCGCAGTAGGGCAATGTTTGGAATCGGTTGCTGCCATTGACGTTGACGAAGGTGCTCTTAAAGTGCACCAGGCAAATTTCGGAACCAAGCATCTGCTTCACACCAACGCTTCCAGCTTGGTCGACTTTCATGTGAACGGGAGCGACGAGGGCTCTCGGTTCGCCTACGAGCCTGAGATCCTCCACTCTGACTTAGCCTTGGAGATTGGCGAAATAGATTTGTTCCTTGCCGGCCCCCCGTGTCAGGGACACTCCAACCTCAACAATAAGACGCGCCGTGAAGACCCTAGGAATGTGCTCTTCCTTACTGCCGTGGCGCTCGCCGTTGGTTTAAAGTCGCGCTTGGTGGTGATCGAAAATGTTCCAGAGGTGGTGAACGACAAGAGCACGGTGGTGAGCGCTGCCATGGCCCTTCTCAAGGCATCGGGGTATCGCTTCGTGGACGCCGGAGTGCTTGCAGCTCACGAGATTGGTGGAGCGCAGACAAGAAAGCGGTTTTTTCTAATCGCGGCGATGGATGGACCCGCGGACCGCGACCTGACGTTGAGATTGGTGGCTTCGGGCTTGAAGCGCTCTGCGCGGAGTGTGAGTTGGGCGATTGGAGATTTGATGAACTTGCCCCCTCCTACTGCTCTATCTGGCGTCATGGACACTGTGCCTGCGCTGTCAGAGGAAAATCTCTCTCGCATTGAGTACCTCTTTAAGAACAACGTGCACGAGCTACCGAACGAAGAACGCCCCGACTGTCACAAGGGCGGTCACACCTATCCATCCGTCTATGGACGGATGTATCCGGAGAAGCCGGCCCAAACCATTACGACCGGGTTCTTAACTCCTGGTCGGGGCCGTTACATTCATCCGGCCAAACCTCGTGTAATCACTCCAAGAGAAGCCGCACGAATCCAGGCGTTCCCAGATAGCTTCCGTTTCGTCGTGAACGGGCAAGATCCACCACGTAATGCTCTGACGAAGTGGATCGGAGATGCAGTGCCCCCGCTACTCGGCTACGCCGCGGCACTGCCGCTTTTCGCTGGGTACAACAAGTAGAAGATCGCCGCGAACACTCCTGCCTTCCCACTCCAGCTCCGCGACTAGAAGCGTCGACCGCGTCAACTAGTTGCATTGCTCAGGCGCTACAACTCCACGCGCGAAAAATGAGGGTAAATGCGGTAGAACTTCTTGAACACAGCGTAGGGATCCTCGCCCATGTCCGTCTTCGGGAGCTCCATTCCCATGGTGGCTTGAGCGTCATCCCTAGACTCCATGGTCAGCCGCTCTAGTGTGGACAGTGCGGGGAGGTCCAGTACATGCGGAGCATCAGTCGTGGAGTAAAACTCCCAGCTCTCCACCAATTCAGCGATGGACGGGTCGTCAGGCGGGCAGACGATAAGCGCAGCGGTGACCATTGCCTGACCGTCCGCATAGTGAGTCGCGAGTGCCCACACGATTTGTCTGTCGCGGAAGCTGAGTGCTTCCTTTTCAACCGCTAGCTTCACTGTCCGTAGCAGGCTCAACCCATAAGTCTTGCGGCTCATGTCGACTGGAGTGAGACCGCTAGGAAACAACGCCCCCAGCCGTTCCCGGAAGCGCTCCAATCTCCACTCATGGATAGTGGGTTTTGCGGCGCGGTCATTGGACGCATCACCGTCAACTTCCACAGAAAGTTCGTTAGCGCTCGGCGTTCCAAGCGATCCCGGGTTCGCGTTAAGCGTGATACGGAGCACGCTGCCGACAGGAACGGTGCCGATAGTCTTAGCAAATCGTTCAATCTGAGCGCTGACATCTGGTTCCGTATAGTCAAGCCATACGATGGAGGGTGAATCGAAGTCATGCTCGTCTAGAAAGTCCTCTAGCGTGGTGTGCTTGCACTCGATTGAAGCGATCGGCCTGTTAAACATTTGTCGCTTGTGAACCTGCTCCTCAGTCTCCACGCAAGTCATTCGACCAATCGCCAGCCTGGCGTGCACCAACCTAAAATCCTCAAGAAAAGGGCCGCCCAACCCGACATATTGATATGTCTCCAAGGATAGACTTGGCGCAAGCCTGGTTAGTAAAGACAAAAACAGCTCGCGATCAACGGCCTTGTTCGGGCGCAACCGGTAGGGCACAGAGGAGCCCTTGCTCATGCCGAGCTCTCCTGCTTCCGGGCTTTGTCTAACATCAATTCGAAGCACCGCTCGCCCACGATTCCCGGCTTTTCGTCCTCAATGTCGTACAACATTCTTGAGACGACCCGCACCTCTTCAATCGGACGCGAATACACGATTCTTCTTGACGATGGGGTCTTCCCTTTGGGTAGTGGGAGTACTTTGGACTTCTGAGGATTGAACTCAATATAGTCGTGACTCTGCTTTGTGGCGGGGCGTTCCCGTACTGCTGAGATCGCTTTGCGGAGCGATAGGGCGCGGGCGTCTTCCCAATGACCAGTCTGATCGGAACGCGGGTGGTTCTTCCACTGGTTGGTATACGAAATCCATATTCGCATGCCCTCTTTCATCTTCACCAGCGATTCAAGCCAGACGTTCGACGAGGTGTCTAGTGCGCGTTTTGTCGTCGTAACCGGAAGCTTCTCGGCACGGTTTGAACGGAATTCGATGATGCCGGTGATGATTGAGAATTGCGGGTGGTACATAGGAATACCGTCGCCCCATCCCGTGAGGCGGCTCTTATCTCCGACGATGACAGCTCGATCGTTGCACAAGACTGTCCAGCCTGCTGTGGCAGACGAGCGGTCTCTCTCGAATCCGGTTTCGTCATCATCTTCCTCAAGTTGGCGGCCAGCGTTCAAACCAACTACGAGAGAGACGAGCACCTCGTCGATCATCTTTTGGAAGACGAACGGCGCTGGCCCGTCACCGCGGGTTGACACAAGTACCTCAACAAGAACTGGTAGAACCGGCTTTCCATTTAGCTCAATCTTGAGGCCTGATTGCAGAAACATAGTGAAGTGCTCGGAGATGGCAGTGCGCACTTCGTTTTCGAATGCTTCGTTGGCGAAGTGCCTAGAAACACCGTCGTAAAGCTTCTGCACACTGATAGTCGTTCCTGGCTCAGACAGGCTCTCGCTTGCGTCTGTAGTGTCGTTAATCGGCAGAGGATCCCAGCCTTTGGAGTCCAGCCAGTCCGACGTGATCGGGACTTCAAACGTGTCAACTCCATGCCGCGTGCGTACAAGTGCGTTGCGACCCATCTTGAAGATGGCGCGCTTCATACCAACGCCGTACATTCCAATCGTTGCGGCGTCCGAATCACGTTCGTCGTCGGGATCGCGCCCCATCTTGAACGCATAGTTCTTCGCAATTTCCCGGGGAATACCGCCGCAGTTGTCCTCAATTGAAAATTGGTCAGCGGCAAGCTTGATTCTCACGAAGTGCTTCGCATAGTCCACGTGTCCGCCGGCGGCGAGCCTGAGCGCGCCGTCCAAGCAATTGTCCACGAGGTCCAGAATCGCGTCGGCGAGACTTATGTCGCGAGTGAGCATTAACACAAAGAACTGTTTCGTCGGGTTCGCCTCTGCGCGATCGCCGCTAGGTTTCGTCATCGCCGCGTCCTCTCAGGTAAATCTCCGGGCAACCTGGACCCGACACAATCGTGTGATGAAGGGCTCCAACGCGGCAACGAATTGTTCCTTCGAAGCTCCGAGGAACTTCGCACGCGGCGCCGTGGCGCTCGCTGATCGCCTGGACATCCGTGTACACCGCTTCATAAATGAAAGTCATAGGGCGGGTGCAGCTGCGGCAGCTGGAGTGGATATTACGCCGAGATGCTTCTGGAGGAAGCTGGCGATGCCGTTCCAGGCGAGGGCTTGCGCCTTGTGGTCGGCGATGTCGTGGACTTTGTCGGTGAAGGCCTGCACAACGGGGGTGCGGCGGTCAATGTTGAGCGTTCGCACGAGGCGGCACGCGTGTTCGAAGTCGACGCGCACGTCGTGCCTCCCATGCACGAACATGACGGGAGTCGTGAGCTTGTCCATCTGGTAGAGCGGCGAGGCTGCGCGCAGTGCTGCCTCGGTGCATCGGGAATCACCCATCCAGCGAATCAAGCCATCGCGGCCCGCCTGCGTGGTGGCGGAATCGCTCGCAGTGAAGATGAGCATGCGGTCCGTCACGCCGGAGACGGACACGGCACAGCGGAACCGGTCGCGCCATCGGATCGCGGAGACGAGAGCTGAGTAGCCGCCGTGGCTGGTGCCGAGCACGCACATGTGCGGGATCAACGGGCTGGGCAGCGACGGCCGCGTTGATCGCCGCCTCAATATCGTCCTTGATACGGTTCCGAATTGGCCTTCGCCTGCCTCGCGGAACGCGCGGCCGTAGCTCTCCAAGCCGCGGACGTTTCAAACTTGCAGGCTTTGGCACTAGTGCCTCTTTATAGTGAATAACGTAACATTATCAATTATCTACCATAAGTATTGTTATCTACCATAGACGATGGTAGCGTTACAAAACTCTGGTACATAGAACAGCCCTTGGATCAGATTGCCATCCAACGCCATATCAAGGACGTCCTGGGGCTGCCCCTCCGACTGTCGGCGTGGAACGAGCGGCACAGCTTGCCCTTCTACCTGCAGGACCGCTACAAGTTCGCGGCGACCAAGCTGCTGCGAACTCCCTGCCTATTGGTGATTGCCCAAGCGGTGCAGCGTACGGACGGCATCCGCCGAGACTTGGAGAGGCTGCGGAAGCAACTTCCCGCGGCCACGCTACCAATCTATGTCGTCGAACGCTTGGCGTCGTACGAGCGCCGGCGCCTAATTGAGCAGGGGATTCCTTTCATCGTGCCCGGCAGTCAACTTTATGTGCCAGACCTTGGCATTGATCTACGCGAACACTTCCGGAAACGCCGAAACACAGCTTTCGATGTGTTCAGTCCTGCAACCCAAGCACTGCTTATCGTCGCTTTGCTGCAGCCTTGGCGGGACACCGTGCATCCGGCTGTGCTCGCGCAGAGCTTGGGCTATTCGCCCATCACGATTTCGCGCGTGGCCCAAGAATGGCTCGCCGCCGGTCTCACCGAAACATTCAATTTAGGCCGGGAGCGCTGGGTGCGATTCCTGCACGGCCCGCGTGAAACTTGGCTGCAGTCCCAGAAGCATATGCGAACCCCCGTGCGGGCGATCCACTGGGTGCAAGGTCAATTGAAGAAGCTTGATCATGCCCCGCTGGCCGGGATCACGGCGCTATCCGAACTTTCGCCGCTGGCAGCGCCGGCCACACAGACACGTGCGCTCTCCTCCGATCAATGGCACCAAGCACTGAAGTCCGGACTGCAAAAAGTGCCAAGCCCCGATCTCGGCGTGCTTCAGATCGAAGTCTGGCGCTATGGCCCGATCCTGATGCAGACCAGCAAGACTGTAGACGCGCTCTCGCTGATCCTGAGCCTGCGCGATCACGCTGACGAGCGTGTCTTGCAGGCAACTGAGCACCTAGAAAAAGCGCTGCCATGGTGAGGGGGCTCGAACTATTTCGAGATCATTTTGCGGCTTACGTAGACCGATACGTGCTGATCGGTGGCGTGGCCGCTTCGCTTGTGATGGAAGACGCAGGTCTGGACTTTCGCGCAACGAAAGATCTCGATGTCGTGCTGGTCGTGGAAATGCTTGATGCCACCTTCGTCGAGCGCATCTGGAAATTCGTTGAAGACGGCCAATACGAGATAAAGCAAGTTACGGATGAGAAATCGAAGCGCTATCGATTCGCGAAGCCAACCAACGCAAGCTTTCCCTACATGCTTGAGCTGTTCTCGAGGCAGCCCGACGGCGTGGAGCTCGGTGGTGGCGCGAAACTGACACCACTTCCGGTCGATGAAGCTGTCTCTAGCCTCTCGGCCATCTTGATGGATGACGAGGCGTATGCTTTTCTTCTAGAGGGGCGGATTGAAATCGATGGATTGAGTCTGATCGGCGCGGACCGGCTCATTCCGCTGAAGGCCATTGCATGGCTGGACTTGCGCGCGCGCGAAGAACAAGGGGAAAAAATCGACGCCAAAGACATTCGCAAACACCTCAATGACGTTTTTCGGCTCTCTCAACTGCTCGCCGGCGAGGCAACGATCGCATTGCCCACCGGCATGGCAGAGCAATTCAAGTCGTTCCTTGCGCATGCCAAGAGGGAAGAGCTGGATCTCATGGCACTGAAAATTCCGGCCACCCAAACCGAGGTTCTTGCCCGGTTGGAGAGCGCATATATCGCCAAAGATGCGTCGGTGTGATCGCACCGAGGTCACGAGTACTTCGGACCACCCGCCGATGAGCTCGACACTCGCCGCGGCTTGCCTGGCGGCTGCTGCCCTCCTCCTTGCGGCGCCGCTGGCGGCGCAGAAGGAGGTTACGGGCTTCGGCAGCAATCCCGGCAACCTGCGCATGTTCAAGTTCGTGCCGGCGGGCCGTCGACCGCATGAAGGCCGACCACGGCGGCGATGCGGCGCGCGTGTACGTGACGGGCGCCTCGCCTTCAACGCCCGACGAGCTGCGCCACCACCGCCTTCGCCGCATCTTCGGACGAGGCCGGGTTCTGCCCGGTGATCAGGTTGCCGTCGATCACCACGTGGCTCGCCCAGTCGGCCTTCTTCGCGTAGTCGCCGCCGTTGGCCTTGAGCATGTCCTCGACGAGGAACGGCACCACGTCGGTCAGCCCCACCGCCGCCTCTTCGGAGTTGGTGTAGCCGGTGACCTTGCGGCCGCTCACCAGCGGTGCGCCGTCGCTGCCCTTGGCATCGCGCAACACGCCAGGCGCATGGCAAACCAGTGCGATCGGCCTGCCTGCGTCGTAAGTCGATTCGATCAGCGCAATGGAGTCGCGGTCGTTGGCGAGGTCCCACAGGGGGCCGTGGCCGCCGGGGTAGAACACCGCGTCGTAGTCGCTGACCCGGGCGTCCGCGAGTTTGCGCGTGTTGGCCAACGTCGTCTGCGCATCGGCATCGGCGCGGAAGCGGCGGGTGGCGTCGGTTTGCGCGTCGGGCTCGTCGCTCTTCGGGTCCAGCGGCGGCTGGCCGCCCTTGGGAGAGACCAGCGTCACGTTGAGGCCCGCGTCCTTGAACACGTAATACGGCGCGGCGAATTCCTCCAGCCAGAAGCCGGTCTTCTTGCCGGTATCACCCAGGCGGTCGTGCGACGTCAGCACCATCAGAACGTTCATGGAGTTCTCCAGGGGAAGAAGGGAAAGGGGAAGGGCCGGCACCGTACGCCGCGAATCGCGAAGCCGAGGTGAGCCTGCCCGAACGCGGCGCGCACGAACTCGCGCGCGAACCAAATGGGTTCAGGTACATTTTCGCCGGCTTCAAGATCAGCCGTATTGCGCTTCGAAAATGTACCTGACCCCATTCATTTCACAGCCTCGACCCATTGCTGACATTTTGCAGCTTCGATAGGCTGCAGCATGAAAAGAATTAGCTTCCCGCGGAAAATGAGGCCATGGCCGGTGTGCGTGGCACTTGCGCCGCTATTGGCGCTGAGTGCCTGCCAGACGGCTGTCGTGCCCGCCGCGCCGACAGTGTCGCAAGGCGTGGCCGCGGCGCCCAGAGCCGGTGAGGAGCGCCTCTCGGAGATTGCGCGAGTGCTGGCCTCCGACGAGTTCCAGGGCCGCTCGATGGGCACGATCGGCGAGGAACGAACGATCGCCTATCTGATCGAGCAGTTCGAGGCCGCGCGCCTTCAGCCGGGGGGAGAGAATGGAAGCTGGATTCAGACGGTACCGCTGATCCGGACTCAGCTTGAAGGGCCGGTTGCAGTTTCGATCAGCCAGTCGGGCGAGACCGTCCCACTTGCCTTTCCCGACGATATCTATCTGAGCACCGTTCACCCGGTAGCGCAGGCGCGGATCGCCGATGCCCCGATGGTGTTCGTCGGCTATGGCGTGAACGCTCTGGAACGCGACTGGGACGATTTCAAGGGCGTCGATCTTGAAGGCAAGGTCGCGGTGTTCCTGGTCAACGACCCGGATTTCGAAGCGTCGGTGGGCGAGCCGGTGGCCGGCAAGTTCGGCGGCAAAACAATGACCTATTACGGCCGCTGGACCTACAAATTCGAAGAGGCGGCGAGGCGCGGCGCAGTCGCCGCGCTCGTCGTCCACGAAACGCAGGGGGCCGGCTATGGCTGGAACGTTGTCGAAAGCCCCGGCGGCGAGAATTTCAACATCGTTCTTCCCGCCGATGCGCCGCAACCGCTGCTCCTGCAAGGCTGGATCCAGCGGCCGGTCGCCGAAGCGCTGTTGAAGCGCGCCGGGCACGATTTCGAGGCTGTGAAGCGCGAGGCGCGAACGACCGCCTTCAAACCCATCGACCTCAATGCGACTTTTCGGGCCAACGCCGCTGTCAACCATGCGCGGATCACCAGCCGCAACGTTATCGGCAAGCTCACCGGATCGCGCTATCCCCAAGAAACCGTGAGCTACGGAGTCCATTGGGACGCGTACGGCATCGGCCCGCCCGACGACCAGGGCCGAACGATCCGCCCGGGCGCGGCGGATGATGCGCTCGGAACCGCGGCGATGATCGAAATCGCGCGGATGTTCGCGTCTGGCCCGCGGCCCGACCGGACCTTGCTGTTCTTCGCCTGGACCGCGGAGGAACGCCAGCTTCTCGGCTCCGAATATTATGCGCAGGCCCCGATCTACCCGCACGAGACGATGGTCGCCAACCTCACCCTCGACACGCTGCAATGGGCTGGGCCGGTGAGGGACGTGGTGCTGATCGGCAAGGGCCAGAGCAGCATGGAGGAATTGCTGGACGAAGCTGCCGCGGCCCAGGGACGCTACGTGACACCCGAGGGCCACCCCGAGCGCGGCCTGTTCTACCGCGCCGACCATTTCACCTTTGCCAAGCGCGGAGTCCCGGTGCTTCTCAACATGGCGCTCGCCGGCGCCCATGATCTGGTGGAGGGTGGCCGCGAGGCCGGTGAGCGCTGGCTCGGTGAGTTCACCTCCAATTGCTACCACGAGCCCTGCGATGCGTGGTCTGCCGACTGGGATCTTGGCGGCGCTGCCCAGGAGACGGAGCTGTTCTACGCGATCGGCGCCCGGCTGGCGAACAGCCGTGAATGGCCGCAATGGTATGCGGACTCGGAATTCGCCCATGTAAGACAAAAGAGTGCAGCAGCGCGGCAGGGCGCAAGGCCGGCGGGCACCCCAGGCGAAGCCGGCGGGCGCTGATCGCTCGCCACAGGATCGGCGCGAGCATTCGCGCGGGCCAGGATCTGACTACCCAGTGCAGCGAAAACGATAAGTGTTCGGCTGCAGCGAATCGCATGAGTTCACGCACTCGCTGGACTAACCGTGCATCACGTCGGACTCAGGGTTCTTGTTCGCTGGAATACGCACGGTGCTGCGGATGAGTTCGACTTGGGTGACGACGTCGCCGCCGTGTTCCTTGGGCAGGAAGGTGTTGACGCCGACGAGGGGCAGCGAGCCGTCGTGTTTCTTGCGGACTTGATGTTGCTCCGCGTAGACCATCGACTCTTCCTGGGTCTTGCCGCGCTGGACCATGGTGTCCATCGCGCCGGGCACGCCGCCGCGCTCGCTGATCGCCTCGAACTCCTTGTAGACGGCTTCTTCGACGATGTCGGTGAGATTGTCGACGATGAAGCTGCCCTGCCACGGGTTCACAGCTTGAATTCGCCGCGAAAGAGTGGCTCGTGCGGTGGCCAGACCGGGCACAGCACTTCGACCAGTTCCATCAGTTCGACCCAGTCGGACAGATCTCCGCGCGGCGCCGGAATCGCCCGTGCGCGCTCAAAGACGTTTTCGCATAATGGCTGCAGAGATGGCTGAAGCGACTCTGCGCGACTCCCAAAAGGGGTCAGGTACATTTTCGCGCCGCGAAAATGTACCTGACCCCTTTTTGCCAACAATTGCGCGTCAGGCGCCCGGGCCGCAATCTATGCAACGCGGTGGTGGAGGGGGGCCCATGCCAAGTGCCGCCAGCAGCAGGCGCAGCGCTGTGCGCAGACCTTCCTCGATCACTGGATGGTAGAACGGCATCTCCAGGACCTGCGGCACGGTCATGCGTGCCTGGATGGCCCAGGCCAGCAGGTGCGCGAGGTGCTCGTTCTGCGGCCCGATCATTTCCGCGCCCAGCAACAGGGCGCTGCCGTTTTCACCGTACACGCGTAGCAGGCCCTGGTTCACCTGCATCACCCGCGAACGGCCCTGGTCTTCGAACGAAACTTCGCCAACCGCGAAGTCCGCACCTTCGGCCAGCAACTGTGCATGCTGCTTGCCGGCGAAGGCGACCTGCGGTTCGGTGAACATGATTCCCAGCGGCGTGCGCCGGGTGCGTCTGAGAACGGTCGGATAGCTGGCGGCATTCGCGCCGGCAAGATGTCCTTCGTCGGCGGCCTCATGCAGGACCGGGCGTTCCGCATTGGCATCGCCGGCGATGAAGACATGGCTGTCGCCCGCGCGCATCGTCAGTGGATCGAATGCCGGAACGCCCTTGGCGCCCAGTGCCAGACCGCTGTTCTGCAATGCGAGCGATTCGACATTGGGCGTGCGCCCGGTTGCGGCGAGCAGGTAATCGAAGCGTTCGGCGCGGGGCGCTGCGCCCGGGTCGGTAAAGTGCACGATCACACTGTCGCCGTCGCGTTCGATGCGCACGTCGCGCGCGTCCAGGCTGGTCGTGAGTTCCGCTGTGAAAATCTGCTTCGCCACCGCATGCACAGCGGGATCGCTCAAGCCGGCCACATGCCCGCCGCGACCGAACACGCGTACCCGCACGCCAAGTCGATGCAAGGCCTGACCCAACTCCAGCCCGATCACGCCGGCGCCGAATACGGCGACGGATTCGGGCAGGTCCTGCCAGTCGAACACATCGTCGTTGACGATCAGGCGGTCGCCGGCAGGCTTGAACGACTCCGGGATATTGGGCCTGGAACCCGTGGCGATGATGATGCGTTCGGCGCGGATGCGATCGAACGGAAGCGGCGCATTGTCGTGGGCGGTCGTGAGCACCAACGTGTGCGGATCCTCGAAGGCGGCATGCGCGCGGACGACATGCTTCGCGTCGAAGCGCTCTACCGCATCCAGCACGAAGCCGACGAAACGGTCGCGTTCCTCGCGCACGCGGCGCATCACCGCAGCGCCATCGACCTTGCCGGCATCGCTGTGGATGCCGAACGCGGGCAGCAGCGAAAGGTGGTGCCGCGCCTCCGCGGGGGCAATCAGCAGCTTCGATGGCATGCAGCCAACGCGCGCGCAGGTCGTGCCGAACGGACCGCCTTCGACCAGTGCGATGGAATCGGTGTGCTTGCGAACCTCGCGATACGCCGACATGCCGGCGGTGCCGGCGCCGATGATCGCGACTTCGACGTTGCGGATGTTCATGCGGCGCTCGATCCAGTCATCGGCGATAGCGGCGCGATCCGGCCTCGGTCCCTCTCCCGGGCGGAGAGGGAGGACACGCCGCCGCGCTCGCTGTTCGCTTCAGGCTCCTTGTAGACGGCTTCCTCGACGAAGTTCATGGCGCAGCCGATGCTGGCGATGGAGAAGCCGATCTTAAGCCCAGATGCTTCTGGAGGAAGCCGGCCATGCCGTTCCAGGCCAGGGCTTGGGCCTGACGCGGTGCTTGTGTCGCTGCGTCGGCTTGCCTGGTATCGGAGCGTCCATGTTTCCGTGCGTGCACGGAGTTCGCATCGGTAACCGTTAGATTACCGTCGTCAACGGCTTGCCGATCATGTTCCAGCTCCACATCACGCCCACGGTCAGCACGATCACGGCCGTGTAAAGCGTGAAGTGCATGCGTCGCCAGAAGCTCCAGCCCGATGCGCGCCACACGGGCACGAGCGCGATGAGCTGCACGACGGCGAGCGCCGCCACGACCATGCTGAGCGTGAGCACGACGGTGGCCGCGAGTGGTGGATAGAGCGCTTCGCCGGACTGGATCCGGACGGGCTCGAAGTCGGCGATCACCATGGTCAGCCATACCACCGACGCGGCCAGCACCAGCCAAACGCTGGCGACCAGCGGCGGCAACCAGCGCAGTCGCGGGCCCCAACGGCCGGTCGCGCTCCTGCGGCCCCAGCGCCACCACGCGCCGAGCAGCGTGGTGATTGAAAGCAGCACCGTGATGCCGAACAGCAGGTAGAACGTGGACGAGGCTTGCAGCGGGCCGATGCGGTCCATGGTCTGGATGGCGCCGCCGCTGACGCGGTACACGCGGCCCTCGCGGTCGCGATAGGCCTTGATGCGCTCGCCGTGCGTATCCATCCAGATGTCGTTGCCGAGCGGCACGAAGCGGCTCTTCTGGCTGCCGCTGGACATCACGATGCTTCCATCCCTGTTCGGCGTGATGATCACGTCCAGGCCTATATCGGCGAAGCGTTCCGCGCGCGAGAACGTGCGCCGGTTTGCGCTGTACTTTCCGGCCAGTTCCTTGGCGCCTTTGCCTTCGACAGGCGTGGGCAGGCTCAGGGCGTCGAACGACTTGCCTTCCGCGCGCAGCACCAGCATGCGCGACAGCGCACGCCCATCGCTCCATCCGCTGCGCGAGTTGACGGCGAGGAACACGCCCATGCCGAGCTCGGGAATCAACTTCATGGTGGCGGTAAAACTCGATCCGCCCTGGTGGCCTATGGCGTGATAGCCCGCGATCTTCTGGTGACGGAAGCCGCCGACGAAATCATCCGCGCCCTCTCGATCGTTGAAGACGCGCTCCTGGAATGCGTCCCAGGTCTGCTGCGAGACGAGGCGGCCGCCGGGGTATTGCGTACCGTTGAGCAGCGCGCGCATGTAGGTGGCGGCATCACGCGCGTTGAGCGCGGCGGAGCCCATCGCGTAGGCCGGCTCGAAGCCGAGGTATCGCTGCGCTTCGGGCAGGCCTTTCTTCATACGGTAGGCCGTCGCCATGCGCGCGTCGAGCGTCGCCGGATTGAGCGGCTTCGGCATGATCGAGGCTGGATCGTGCAGCGTGGTCGACACCATGCCCAGCGGATCGAGGATGCGCTGCTGCACGAACGCGTCGTAGGGCTGGCCGCCCACGTTCTCAACGATCAGCGCAGCAAGTGCGGAACCCCAGTTGGTGTAGGCGGTGCGTTCGCCCGGTGGCGCGACGCGCACAGGGATGGTCTGCGCGAGCGCCTCGGCCAGAGGGATATCACGGTGCGCGGTGAAGAACCAGGGGTCGCTCTCCTCGAAGCCGGAGCGATGCGCCAGCAGGTGGTTCATGGTCACCGGCGAGTCGAACGCGGCGGGGATCTGGAAGGCCTTGAGATACGTGTTGACGTCGGCATCGAGATCGAGCTTGCCTTCCTCGACCAGGATCATCACCGCCAGCCACGTGAAGGTCTTGGAGATCGAGCCGATGCCGAACAGCGTGCTGTCGTCCGCGCGGCGCCCCTTTTCTATGTCGGCGATGCCGTACGCCTTGGCGAACTGCTCGTCACCACGCACGACGCTCAGCAGCGTCGCGGTGGGATCCAGGTCGTGCATGCTCTCCGCGATGGCGCCATCGGCGAAGGTCTCGAGATCCTGCATCACGGCAGATGGACCGGGCGCTTCAGTCTCAGCGGGCATGGTTGCGGCGGCCGCTGCCGCGCCTGCGGGCGGCGCTGCTGCAGACGCGGCGCTGATCTGCACGATACCCAGCACCGCTGCCAGCACCATGGTCCGGATCTTCACCATCGCTTGTCCCTCCCCGATCGTCTTTTCTCTACCGACTGTACTACCGACGATTTTTTTGACGTTCGAGCGACATGACTGCGCATTGCCGCCTCACGCGGAGTGCGAAAATCTGGGCCTGCTGGTCCCCTGCGCAGCTCAACAGCTGCCGTGGCGGCCGACGGCGCGCAGAATGAGGCGCTAAAGGGGCATGCCGAGCACGCCGCCGCGCTCGCTGATTGCCTCGAAATCCTTGTAGACCGCCTCCTCGACGATGTCGGTGAGCTTGTCGACGATGAGGCTGCCCTGCCAATGGTTCTCGCAGAAGTTGAGCCCGAGTTCCTTGTTGATGATCATCTTCATCGCGGTCGCGCGCTCGCGAGCTTCGCGAGTTCGTCGGGGCGCGGCAGGCGATGTTCCCGGCCCCATAGGTCTTCGTGCAGCGGCGACCACCAGATTTCGCGGTTGGCGTCGGTGGTGAGCCCGCCTTGTTGCGCGCGACGACGTGCCTGCGTTGCTGCCAACTCCATTGCTTCGCGCAGCCAGGCCCAGCGCTGGTCCGCCGTCATGGCGAGATTGTCGCGCAGGTGATTGAGCGCAGCGTCCTCGAAACTGCATGACAGTGCGTCGCGTGCGGCGATCATCCCCTCTCCTTGCGCAACGTCTCGATTTGCTGGAGGACTTCGATGTCGCTCAAATCCTGCGGGCGCCCGGCAATCCTTTTCATCACGACCAGATCCTCTATCGAGGCAAACCTGCAGCGAACGCTTCCCAGCGTGTCGATGTGCGAACGAGACCAGAGATCCTCGAACGCCACGGGATTATTGACGAAAACGTCGACACTGCAAAACGGGTCTTCTGGATGCCAGACCTGGAACACGAGCATGTTGCGATTTTCGAACCAATCCTCGCGCTTGACCGTGTCGGCGAAGTCGCTCAGTTCAACCGGCAGTCGTGAGCGCAGTCCACAAGATGCCAAAGCCTGCATGCCTCGCGTCGTGTTGTCGGGAGCGAGATCGAACATGAGGTCGAGGTCCTTCGTGAAGCGGACATGGCCGTGAAGGTTGACTGCCATGCCGCCTGCAATCACGTAGCGGACATCGGCCCGCTCCAATGCTTCGATGATCGCGAGGTAACGGTCCGCGAGCATCGCGGCGCTACATGTTGCGGCGGTATTCGCCGCCTACGTCGTAGAGGGCGTGGCTGATCTGGCCGAGGCTGTGGGTCTTGACGGCTTCCATCAATGCAGCGAAGACGTTTTGGCGGTCTCGGGCGGTTTGTTGGAGGTAGGAGAGTTGGTTTGAGTCGCTCAGTGTTGATCCTGGCGAGGTCGGACCCTCTCCCTCGGTCCCTCTCCCGGGTGGAGAGGGATGCAAAGCGGTGTTGCGGAGGGTTTGGTAGGTGGCGACGTTGGTGATTTGTTGGGACTTCTCACTCTCGGTGCTGCGGATGAGTTCGATCTGGGTGACGATATCGCCGCCGTGTTCCTTGGGCAGGAAGGTGTTGACGCCGACCAGGGGCAGCGAGCCGTCGTGCTTCTTGTGCTCGTAGTACATGCTCTCTTCCTGGATCTTGCCGCGCTGGTACATGGTGTCCATTGCGCCGAGCACGCCGCCACGCTCGCTGATCGCCTCGAATTCCTTGTACACGGCCTCTTCGACGATGTCGGTCAGCTTGTCGACGATGAAGCTGCCCTGCCACGGGTTCTCGCAGAAATTGAGCCCGAGTTCCTTGTTGATGATCATCTGGATCGCGACGGCGCGGCGCACGCTCTCTTCGGTCGGCGTGGTGATCGCTTCGTCGTAGGCGTTGGTGTGCAGCGAGTTGCAGTTGTCGAACAGCGCGTACAGCGCCTGCAGCGTGGTGCGGATGTCGTTGAACTGGATCTCCTGCGCGTGCAGCGATCGGCCCGACGTCTGGATGTGGTACTTCAGCATCTGCGAGCGGGCGTCGGCGCCGTAGCGCTCGCGCATCGCGCGCGCCCAGATGCGCCGCGCCACGCGGCCGATGACGGTGTATTCCGGGTCCATGCCGTTGGAGAAGAAGAACGACAGGTTCGGCGCGAAGTCGTCGATCTTCATGCCGCGCGCGAGGTAGTACTCGACGATCGTAAAACCATTACTGAGCGTAAAGGCGAGCTGGCTGATCGGGTTCGCACCGGCCTCTGCGATGTGATAACCGGAGATGCTCACCGAGTAGAAGTTGCGCACGTTGCGGTCGACGAAGTACTGCTGGATGTCGCCCATCATGCGCAGCGCGAATTCCGTGCTGAAGATGCAGGTGTTCTGCGCCTGGTCTTCCTTGAGGATGTCGGCCTGCACGGTGCCGCGCACGGTGGCGAGCGTGCGCGCCTTGATGGTCTCGTAGGTCTCGTGGTCGACGACCTGGTCGCCGCTCAATCCCAGCAACGCGAGGCCAAGTCCGTCGTGGCCGTCGGGCAGCATGCCGGCGTAGTGCGGGCGCGTCCTGCCTTCGAACATCGCGTCGATTTTTTCTCGCGCCTGGCTCCATCTTGCGTCGTCGGCGCGCAGGTATTTCTCGACCTGCTGGTCGATCGCGGTGTTCATGAACATCGCGAGGATCATCGGCGCGGGGCCGTTAATCGTCATCGACACCGACGTGCTCGGCGCGCAGAGGTCGAAGCCCGAGTAGAGCTTCTTCATGTCGTCGAGCGTCGGGATGTTGACGCCGGAGTTGCCGATCTTGCCGAAGATGTCCGGGCGGATGGCCGGGTCTTCGCCGTAGAGCGTGACGCTGTCGAACGCGGTCGAGAGGCGCACGGCGGGCTGGCCGACGCTGAGGTAATGGAAGCGGCGGTTGGTGCGCTCGGGCGTGCCCTCGCCCGCGAACATGCGGATGGGATCTTCGCCGGTGCGGCGGTACGGGTAGACGCCCGCGGTGTAAGGGTACGAGCCCGGCAGGTTTTCCTTTTGCAGGAAGGTGAGGAGCTCGCCCCAGCTCTTGTAGGTGGGCGCGGCGATCTTGGGGATTTTCTGGTGGCTCAGGCTGTCGCGGTAGTTTTCTACCTTGATGGTTTTGTCTCTTACCTGGTATTCGGCGACTTCGTCGGTGATGGATTTGAGTCTGGTCGGCCAGGTGCGCAGGAGCTTGAGCGAATCGCTGGTGAGCGATTGCACCGCATCGTTGTAGCGCTGGCGTAGCGTGAGCAGGCTGCGGTCTACCGAAACGGAACGGGCGCCGATGTCGCGATTCGAGCCGAGCAAGCTCGGCTCTACAACAGCGGTGACGCTCGCGTGCTCTTGTAGAGCGGAGCTCGCTCCGCTGCTCTGCGCAAGCAACGCCGAGTCGGGGTAGAGGTCGAGGGCTTTGGGGAGCGCGGTGTCGCCGATGTCGTGCAGGGATTGCCAGTAGGCCTGTGCGCGGTCGGCGGTTTCGGACTGGGTGTCGATGGTCGCGTTGATGCTGCGGCCCTGCTCGGCGATCTCGGCGAGGTAGCGCACGCGCGCGCCGGGGATCAGCACGGTTGCGCGAGGTTCCTTGAGGCTGGTGTCGAGCTTCGGCACCCAGCTGATGGAGGAAGAAGAAAAGGGGTCAGAGTCATTTTTCGGCGCGGGGATGTCGCTATTGCGGGCAGAGTCAGCCGAAAAATGACTCTGACCCCTTTTCTCCCCCTCCCCGCCGAGGTTTAGCTTTTCGCGGAGGAGGCGGCAGAGGTTGACGAACATCCAGCTGATGCCCGGATCGTTGAACTGCGACGCGATCGTCGGGTAGACGGGCACGTTGGCATCGGGGGTCTGGAACGCGACGCGGTTGCGCTTCCACTGCTTGCGCACGTCGCGCAGCGCGTCTTCGGCACCGCGCTTGTCGTATTTGTTGAGCACGATCAGCTCGGCGTAATCGATCATGTCGATCTTCTCGAGCTGCGAGGCCGCGCCGTAGTCGCTGGTCATGACGTAGACGGGGAAATCGACGAGGTCGACGATTTCCGAATCGCTCTGGCCGATGCCTGCGGTCTCGACGATGACGAGGTCGAAGGCGAGGCTCTTGAGGAACCCGATGCAGTCCTTGAGCACCGCGTTGGTCGCAACGTGCTGGCGGCGCGTTGCCATCGAGCGCATGAAAACGCGCGGCGAGCGCAGCGAATTCATGCGGATGCGGTCGCCGAGCAGCGCGCCGCCAGTGCGCCGACGCGTGGGATCGACCGAGATCACCGCGATGCGCATGGTGGGGAAGCTGGCGAGGAAGCGATTGAGCAGCTCATCGGTGACGGAGGACTTGCCCGCGCCGCCGGTTCCGGTGATGCCAACGACCGGCGTGCGGCCGCCGGCGAGCTGCCACTCCTTGCGCAACCGACCCAGTTCGCTTTCATCGAAGGCACCACCTTCGATGGCGGACAGCATGCGCCCCACCGCGATCTCGTCGTCGATGGATGGCGAGGAAGAGAAAAGGGGGTCAGAGTGCCCTTTCCCCTCGGGAGAGCCGGTCGAACGAGCGTCTCCGCGGGAAAGGGCACTCTGACCCCCTTTTCTCTGACCCCCTTTTCTCCCCGCCTCGCGGCCTTCCTGCGCGCGGCGCACGACGTCCTCGATCATCGCGACGAGGCCCATGTGCATGCCGTCGTTCGGGTGATAGATGCGCTCGACGCCGTAGGCCTCGAGTTCGCGGATCTCCTCGGGCGTGATCGTGCCGCCGCCACCGCCAAAGACCTTGATGTGCCCTGCCCCGCGCTCGCGCAGCATGTCGACCATGTACTTGAAGTACTCGACGTGCCCGCCCTGGTAACTCGAAAGCGCGATGCCGTCGGCGTCTTCGTGCAGCGCGGCGCGCACCACATCCTCGACCGACCGGTTGTGCCCGAGGTGCACGACCTCGACGCCCTGCGCCTGAATGAGCCTGCGCATGATGTTGATCGCGGCGTCGTGCCCGTCGAACAGGCTGGCCGCGGTGACGAAGCGCAAAGGCGTCGTCGCGTTCTCGCGCTCGGGCAGATGCGCAGGCTGTGTACTCATGGCGTGCTCCCCGGGAAACCCGGTCGATGCCCGATTGTAGCCAGCCGGCGCATGACCCGCGCGTGGTCGACGACGAGCCCGAGCCAGCGCGCCTGCCCAATGGATGCGCGCCTGTAAGGAGAGTCTGCCCGCCGAAACCGCAACTTCAGCGACGCGGCTGCTACTGCGGCTTGCCCTCGGCATCGAGCCTGAGGAAGCGCGCGGCGTTGTCGTGCAGGATCGCCCGCTTCTGCGCATGGTCAAGGAATGGAGCTTCCTCGATGGATTTCACCGCGATCTCGATCGCGCCAGGCCACACCATCTGGTCGCTGCCGAACATGATGCGATCGATGAAGCCGGCGTCGACCAGGCGCTTCAGGTATCGATGGAACTCGACGCGCGGTGAAGTCCAGTTGATGACGCCCACTTCCACATGGACCTGCGGATGCGCATACATCAGGGCAATGGTGTCGTCGGCGTACGGATAACCGGCGTGCATCAGGAACAACCGGAGTTTCGGATGCCTGACCAGCACTTCCTCGAGCAGCAGTGGACTGCCGATTCGTACGCGATACGCCGTGCCGAGATACGCGACGCCCGGCGGCCCGGGACCGGTGTGGATCCCCACCGGGATGTCGAGCTCCTCGGCGAGTTTCCACACGGGCGCCATCTTCGGATCGTCGGGCGCGACGCCTGCATACTGGCTCGTGATCTCGGCGATGGCTTTCAGTCGTCCATCCCGGTGGAGTTTGCGCACCTCTTCTACGTCGAAGGCACTTGTCGCTTCGTATTCGTACGAGGGGAAAAACAGCCCCGGTGCGGCGGCCATCCACGTCGCCACGCGCTCCGGTGTGCCGTCCAGCAGGCCGCGGATATTGAGCCGCTTCATCACCGCGATGGTGTGGAGCATGAGGCGTTCGTCGCTCGGCGCGCCGCGCAACGGCGTTGCGCACGTCAAGCTGATCGAGGGGCCGAAGACTTCGCCGTAGGGTTTGCGCTGGTCCCACGCCATGAAGCGCTCGAACGGCGCACATACTTGAATGCCCGGCGGGCCTTGGGCATCGGCCGGCATCGCATGCATGTGCATGTCGATGATCGGCTCGCGCGCGACCTTGGACAACTCCGCCGGCACCGCCAGCCCGGACGCTGCGAAGCTTGCAACGAAGCAGATCCACAATCGCTTGTGCATGGGTGGTTCCCGCGGCGGGTGGCTCGACCACAGTATCGCGCGCGCAACTCGGAGCGGGCAATTTGCCCGGGCGATGATGTGAAAGTGCGGCGCATGCACTTGACCCAACGGGCGGCGCAAGTCTACGCGACCAGTACGGCGGCCTCTTCCATGCATGGGACGGCGTGGGCACGCCGACGACGCGCATGAAGGATCACCTCGACCCTGTCGGCAACAACCCGGAGACGCACGACGGCATCAGCGGCTGCAATGCACCGGCGCCGCCGACCAACATCTCGGCGACAACCAACGGCAGCAACCGCATCGACGTGACCTGGACCGCAACACCCGGCCTCACCACGTACCGAATCTACCGCTCCAACGGCACTTGCCCGGGAACCAGCTTCACGCAGATCGGAGAGGTGACATCGGGCACGACGTTCCCCGACACCACGGTGTCGGGTGGCAGCAACTACAGCTACCGCGTGACGTCGGTCGACACGGTGCAGCCTTGCGAGTCGCCGCAGAGTGCGTGCGATGATGCCTTGGCGACCGGCGTGTGCGCCCTGCCGCCGACCTTCGCGGGAGCAACGTCCGCAATCAGCGCGCAGACTCAGACCTGCGGCATCAACGTGTCGTGGAATGCGGCGACGTCGAACTGCGGTGGCGGCGGGCAGCTCCGCTACAACGTCTACCGCTCGACGACGCTGGGCTTCACCCCGGGCGCCGGCAACCTCGTCAGCAGTTGCGTCACCGGAACCGGTTACGCGGATTCCGCCGTGGTGTCGGGCACGAATTACTCGTACATCGTGCGCGCGGAAGATTCGGCAGGCGTTGGCAACGGTGCCTGTGCAATGGGTGCCGCGGACACCAACACCATCGAGCGCACGGCGGTGCCTACCGGTCCAGGCAGCACGCTGATCTCGGACAATGTTGAGTCCGGGAACACCTTGTGGACCGTCACCGGCAGCGGAGCGGTCGGTGCGAATTTCTCGATCGTGTCGGACCAGTCGCGCTCGCCGACGCGTTCGTGGTTCGCCCCGGACCCTGACAACGTCAGCGACCGCCGGCTTGCCCTGACCAGCCCGATCTCACCCACTCCCGGATCCAGCCTCAGCTTCTGGCATCGCGTGCAGACCGAGCTCAACTGGGACGGTACCGTCCTCGAGTACTCGCTGGACAACGGGACGACGTGGACAGACATCCTCGGCGCGCAGGGCTCCGTACCTGCGAACGCCAACCGCTTTATCGAGGGCGGATATACGGGTCCATTGAACGGCAACGGCACCGTCAATCCGCTTGGTGGTCGCTTGGCCTGGCACGGCATTACCAATACCGCATTCACGCAGGTGCGGGTCAGCCTCGCGGACTTCGCAAATCTTCCGGTTTCGTTCCGATTCCGGGTCGGAACCGACAACTCCGTCTCCCGTCCAGGCTATTGGCTCGACGACATCGAAGTGGTCGCGCCGGTGTCGTGCGGCGCGGCTGATCCCGATGTCATATTCGGGAACGGCTTCGAGTAGCGTCACTTCTGCAACCCGGACGTGAGTTCGTAAAAGGTTTCGAATACGTGCCACACGGTTTTGACTATTGGCCCGCTTCGGCGGGCCATTTTTTTGTCACCTTTTCCGTGGACTTTGCGTATCCAATAAGGACAAGTCGTGAAACGAGGCGTCGACATGCCTGGGACGGCGTGCCTGTCTTCATTCGTGAAGGGTGGCTGACAGGTATGCCGTATCGGAGCAGACTGTTACGTGCTGCACGGGCCGAGAGTGGCTCTGACACAAATGTGAACCAAACACGGGGGTTACCACGATGCGTGCATTAGCAAGTTCCTTATTGATTTCAGTGCTGGCGGCGGTGTCGATGCCGACGTGGGCCGCGGATCACCGCGATGGCCCGCTCCCCACCGGCGATCCAGCCGCCGATCTCAACGACATCTACCTTTTCAACAATCCGCGTGATGCCAGCGAGCTCATCGTCGCTTCGACGTACGTGCCGGCCGCGAACTCCAGTTCGCGGTTCTCCGATGTCGTGCAGTACCGGACCTTCTTCGACAACGGCGCAGCCAACGGTCGACAGACGATCACCTGCACCTTCTCCGGCGGCGGCGTCCGCTTCTCGTGCAGCAACGCGAGCGGCAGCCTCACGGCCTCGGGCGACATCAACACCACCGTGCAGAGCGGCAACCTGCGCGTCTATGCGGGCCTGCGCGACGACCCGTTCTTCTTCGACGTCGACGCGTTCAATCGGACACGGGCAGCCGTCGCGCCGCGCTTCACCAATCCCGGCGTCAACGGCTTCGGGACGTTCAACACCCTGGCCATTGTGTTCGGCATCAAGAGCACCGCGCTCAACAACGCCGGCGCCAATCCGATCGTCAAGGTGTGGGGATCCACGACCCGCGTCGGCGGGGTCGGCGTCCAGGGCGGCATCTCCGGCCACTGGATCGATGCAACCAACACTGGCCACGGAGTGATACTCGAGGTGCTGGGTCCAGCGGCCCCCGGCGGTCCCGACCGGATGGTCGTGTACTGGGGCGTGTACGACAACAACGGCCAGCAGATGTGGCTCTCGGGCCTCGGCGACATCACCGCGAACCGTGCGGTGGTCCCCGTCATCCGCACCGCAGGAGCACGCTTCCCACCCAACTTCCGCGCGCAGGATGTGGCACGGACGAACTGGGGCACGCTCACGTTCGATTTCCAGAACTGCACGTCGGCGAACATGCTGGTGGAGCCGGTGGCCAACTCGGGCGGCTTCAATCCGGTCTCGTTGCCGATCTCCCGCATCACGCAGATCAAGGACATGCCCTGCACGTTCTTCCAGGGGGGGCAGATCGATCGTGAGGGCCGTCCGGCCATCAACACGGCGCTCATCGACGTGCTGGCGAACACCGGCAAGAAGGACCAGTACAACCGCGCGTCGGATCCGTCCATGTGGGCGTCCCTGTTCCAGACCGAGATGCAGAACAACATCACTGCACTCGACACGCTGGACGGGATCACGGGCAACAGCTTGCTGCCACCTGCGGCACTCGCGAGCGTGCTGGTCGACGACCGCCTGATCGTCAACACGTCCATCGCCGCATGTGGCGCATACCTGGCAGTCGAGCTTGGCGTGACGACCCAGTGCGGCGGCCGCACGCTCGAGCGTGACGTCATCGACGACTCGCTCGGTGCCATCGTGGGTCCCGGCGTCTCGGACAACGTGGCGGACGACAGCGTCAACCTCACCGACTTCCCGTTCCTGGGCATCCCCCGCTGACAAGGGGTTTTGGCGCCGGCTCGCTCGAGCCGGCGCTTTCGGGGCCGGTATCCATTTCGCCCTTCTCGATGCGCATGAAGCGCGTTTGGCGCCATGCTGCGCCAAGTCTTTTGTCCAGCTGACCGCCTGATGTCCGACTCGACTAGCTCTGCAAACGGAACCGGAGTACCCGCCTGGCAACTTGGCCAGGCGCGCCTCGCGAAAGGCGATCTGCCCGGCGCCCTGGAAAGTTTTCGCGACGCGGCATCCCACGGACACACCGATGCGCAGATCGAACTGGCAAGAATGCTTTTGTTCGGGCTCGCGACCGCACCGGAGCCCGTGCAGGCGATTGCCTGGCTGACGCGCGCCGAACAGGCGGGTCATGTGGCCGCGGGTTACCTGCTCGCGCAGGTTGCTGCCGGCAATACCCTGCTTGCCTTGGACGAACGGGCCGATGCGCGACTGCTCGCCGGCGTCGAAGCCCGCTTCCCCCCATCGCTACGCGCCGCAGCCATCGTGTTCGCGCGCAAGCCGCACGAGCGGGGCCAGGTGCTGGCCACCAAGCTGCTGCAGGCGGCGGCCAAGCGCGGCGATTCGATTGCGGCGCAGCTGCTCGCGGAACGTATCGAGCGGGGCGTTGGCTGTAGCCCCGACCCGGATGCTGCAGAGCAGCTCCGGACGCAGATTGCCCAAGTCCACGCGCCACGCTTGCCGCCGCTGGATGAATCGCGCATGTCCGGCGCCATGGGCACACAGGACGCAGGCCCGCCCACGCTAGACCTGAGCGAATACCTTCGCACGCCAGAGATGGAGCTGCTCTCCACGCAGCCGGCCGTGCGCATCGTGCGCGGCCTGCTCAATGCCGACGAATGCCGCCTCCTCATCGCGATGGCGAACCCGCTCCTGCATCCATCGCGCACCGTGGATCCGCACACGGGCCAGCCCGTCGCGGTTGAACTGCGCACCAGCCACGACGCGCCGTTCGACGTGCTCAACGAGGACCTCGCGGTGCGACTGGTGCAGGCACGCATGGCCGCCGCCGCTGGCCTGCCGCTCGACCAGGCGGAGCAACTCATCGTGCTTCGCTACGAGCCCGGACAGGAATATCGACCGCATCGCGACTATCTGCCTCCGGACGCCATTGCGCGTGACCGGCCGAACGCAGGCAACCGCATGCGCACTATTTGCGTCTATCTCAACACCGTCGAAGCCGGCGGAGCAACCGAGTTCCCTCGCGCCGGGCTGCGCGTGGAGCCGCGCGCCGGGGATGCCATCGTTTTCGAAAACCTCGATGCGCAAGGCATGCCGGACGCGGACACGTTGCACGCCGGCCTGCCGGTCGAGCGCGGGGTCAAGTGGCTCGCGACACTCTGGTTTCGACAATGTCCCTATCGCACGTTTTGAGGCCTTCCATGCCGAACTTCTTTTCTACCCGTACTCTGACGTTCTTGACGATCGCTTGCGCTCTCGCCGCGCTGCTCGCCAGCTGCGCCACTCGGCCCGTCGACCAGCACGCCGCGTCGGCAGACGCGTCGACACCGAAGGCAGATGCGGTGCCGGTCTTCGTCGACCCCCGCTGGCCGATCAGCGTCGAGGACTACCGGACGACGAGCGAGCAGGTGTATCTCGGCAACCTCGACGCGCGCATTTCCGAGTACGAACGCGCGATGTCCGGGAACCCGCCCGCGTCCGTTCCCAACCAGCTGGCGTCGGCGCTGTACCACCGCTTCAAGATCATCGGAAAGGTGGAGGACGCCGAGCGCGCGATGGCGCTGCTCGACGACGCGGTCCGCCAGGAACCTGATGAGGCTTCGCATCGCGTGCTGCGCGCCATCGTGCGCAGCGCGTTCCATCGATTCGCCGAGGCCGAGGCAGACCTGGCGGTGGCCGCAAAGTCGGGCGCTGCGCCCGAGATCTCGCAACAGCAGCGCGAGATCGATCTGGCGCTGGGCCGCTACGACCGGCTGGAGGCGGAGTTCGGTACGGCCCTGCCGCCGACCTCGGACTTCTACGAACTGGTGCACCGCGCCGATCTCGCCGTCATGCAGGGTGATTTCGACAAGGTCAACGTCCTCATGCGCGCGGCGCAGCTCGAGTACCGTGACGTCAGCCCCGTGCCGCTGGCATGGCTGCACGTGCAGCGCGGCATCGCATCGCTCCGCTTCGGCGACATCGCATCGGCCAAATCATTCTTCGCATCTGCGCACCAGCGGATGCCGCGCTATTTCCTGGCAACGGAACATCTTGCGGAAGTGGAAACGGAACTTCGCAACTTCGATGTCGCACGAAAACTCTATGTCGACGTGATCGAACAGACCGGCAACCCGGAGTTCATCGCGGCACTGGCCGGTCTCGAGTCGGCCGCGGGCAACAAGGCCGAGACTGCGCGACTGAACGCTGAGGCGAAGTCGGCCTTCGCGGCGCTGTACGCGCGCCACCCGGATGCCTATGCGCAGCACTACGCCGAGTTCCTGCTCGAGACGGGCGACGTCGAGAAGGCGCTGGAGCTGGCCGAGCGCAACATCGGGTTGCGGCAGGACGTCGGCAGCTGGATCCTCCTCGCACAAGCCGCCGAAGCTGCGGGCCGCGACGAGCGCGCGTGCGAAGCGTTCCGGCGTGTTGGTGCAACGGGTCGCTCCCCGCCCGAATTGGTCGAACTGCATGCACTGGCGCGGCGCTGCGCGCGGGCGGGATGAAACAAATTGGCGGCGTGGCCGCGCACTGCGCGGTTGTGCCTGAATGTTTCAAAAATTAGCCCCTCGTTATTTCTTGCGCGAGCGTCGGGCCCCGGGACAGAATCTCCGCCTGTGCCCGCACCGAAGTCTCCATGAGCGAGGATCCGTCCCTGCTGACCCATGTGTCCGACCTCGACGAGGTGGCGCGCCCCCTGTTGCGACTCGTGCACTACGTCACGGGCATGGAGACCAGCTTCATCACTTCCATCAACTGGGAAACCCAGCGTCAGGAAGTGCTGTTCGCGCTCAATACCGGAGGCATGCGGATCCCGGAGCACACCGATCACGCGTGGATCGACTCGATGTGCCGCTCGATGCTGCTCAGCGGCAACGATTCGAGCGTCAGGGTCGGTCCCGATGTGCATGCGACCATCGGCGCTGTCGAGTCCGACATGCAGAGCTTCGTCGCCCTGCCAATACTCGTCGCCGACCGGCCGATCGGAACGGTGTGCGCTGCCAGCAAGAGCAAGGTCGAGATCGACACGCTCCAGCTCGAAGCTTTGCAACTCGTCGCCGATGCCCTGCAGAGGCTGATCACCGCAGATCGCGCACTCAAGGATGCCGCGGCGCGGGCGACGTCCGCGGAGTGGAAGGCGCAGATTGCGTTCGCCGAAGCGGCACGCGAAAGAAGTGCCGCATTGCTTGCGCCCGCTGCGGCCGGCATCGATGAAGCAACCGGCCTGCCGGACATGCACTCGTTTACGGTCCGCTGGGAGGATGAACTGGTCCGTTCCGGGCGACGGCACTATTCGGTAGGGCTTGCACTGATCGAAATAGACGGTTTTGTCGAGGGCAATGGCCACTCGGGGCAGCCCGTACCCAATGCGATGCTCAAGGCCATGGCCGCGATCCTGATGGGGATCGCGCATCGCACCGAGATCGTTGCGCGCGTGGGAAAGGCGACATTTGCGCTGGTCTCCACTCACGACGACATGAAGGGACTCAAGGCGCTGGCCGAGTTTGTCCGGCGCACTTTCTCGAACGCCATCGCAGATCTGGAATTCGAGGCGACCATCTGCCTCGGTCTCTCCAGCAGCGAAGTCAGTCCCCGTCACCGCCTGCTCGCGGACGCTGAAGAGGCGATCTCGCGCAGCCGGGAGGCAGGCTGCAACCTTGCCACGGAGTTCGCGGTCGCGAGCTGATTGCCTGCGCCGACCGTTCGACGATCAAGACCGCTCCCTCAGCACCCTGCGCGCAGCATCGCGCAATCCGCCCTGGCAACCGGGATAAGGCCGCATGCACCGCCCTGCGTTAACATTGACGGTTTCGCGCACGCCCCACATCCTCCCTTTCGGAGCACCCGATGATTTTTGAAACGATTGCCAAGAGCGGCCACGAGCAGGTCGTGTTCTGCCAGAACCAGGACGCGGGGCTCAAGGCCATCATTGCGATCCACAACTCCGTACTGGGCCCGGCGCTGGGCGGCCTACGCATGTGGCCCTATGCGACCGAAGCCGACGCGCTCGAGGACGTGCTGAGGCTGTCGCGCGGCATGACCTACAAGGCCGCGGTCGCGGGGCTGAATCTCGGCGGCGGCAAGGCGGTCATCATCGGTGATCCGCGCAAGGACAAGAGCGAAGCCCTGTTCCGCGCATTCGGACGTTTCGTCAACTCGCTCGGCGGCCGTTACATGACCGCGGAAGATGTGGGCATCGACGTCAACGACATGGAATTCGTGCTGAAGGAAACCGACTACGTCACGGGAGTCCACCAGGTCCATGGTGGTTCGGGCGATCCGTCGCCGTTCACCGCCTACGGAACGCTGCAGGGGCTGCTGGCCGCGCTCAAGCACCAGTTCGGGCACGAGGAAGTCTCGGCGCACACCTACGCGGTCCAGGGCGTGGGGCATGTCGGCATGGAGTTCGTGAAACTGCTGCGCGAACAGGGCGCAAAAGTCTATGTGACGGACATCAATGCGGAAGCCGTCGAACGCGCGGTGGACCAGTACGGCGCCGTTGCCGTCGCGCTCAACGACATCTACGACACCGATGCGGACGTGTACTCGCCGTGCGCCCTCGGTGGCACGGTCAACGAGCAGACTCTCCCGCGACTCAAGTGCAAGATCATCTGCGGGGCCGCCAACAACCAGCTCGCGAATGATGCGATCGGCGACGAGGTGCAGAAGCGCGGAATACTCTACGCGCCCGACTATGCGGTGAACGCAGGCGGTCTCATGAACGTGTCGCTCGAGATCGATGGATACAACCGCGAACGCGCGATGCGCATGATGCGCACGATCTATCACAACCTCGTGCGCATCTTCGAGATCGCCAAGACCGAGGGAATTCCCACCTATCGCGCCGCCGACCGGCTCGCCGAGGACCGCATCGAATCGATCGGCAAGATCAAGCTGCCCTTCATGGGCGGGGCCGGCCCGCGCTTCCAGGGCCGCATCCGCGGTCACTGACCGCATCGAGGATCAGAATGAAACCCTTCCCGCTCGGCGAAGAAGTCGACAGCCTGCGTGACGCCGTTCGCCGGTTCGCGGATGCGGAGATCGCGCCGCGCGCGGCCGACATCGATCATGAGAATGCGTTTCCGCAGGATCTCTGGCCAAAACTCGGGGAAATGGGCCTGCTTGGACTGACCGTGCCGGGAGAGTACGGAGGCTCGGGTCTCGGCTTCCTGGCGCATCTGGTCGCGATGGAAGAAATCTCGCGGGCGTCGGGATCGGTGGGCCTTTCGTACGGCGCGCATTCGAACCTTTGCGTGCAGAACCTGTTCCACAACGGCAGCGAGGAGCAGCGCAGGAAGTACCTGCCCAAACTCTGCACGGGCGAGTGGAAGGGTGCGCTGGCGATGAGCGAACCGGGCGCCGGGTCCGACGTCGTCGGATCGATGGCGTGCCGCGCGGAACGTCGCGGCGACGAATGGATCGCAACCGGCAGCAAGATGTGGATCACCAACGGTCCCGAGGCCGACGTGCTGGTGGTCTACATGCGGACCGCGCCGAAGTCCGTGGGGTCGCGGTCCATCACGGCTTTCATCGTCGAACGCGGCATGCCGGGCTTCACGACGGCGCAGAAGCTCGACAAGTTCGGCATGCGCGGATCCAACACCTGTGAACTGGTTTTCGATGAGTGCGCGATCCCGCACGCCAACGTCCTCGGCGAGGTGAACCAGGGCGTGCGCGTGCTCATGAGCGGGCTCAACACCGAGCGACTCGTGTTGACCGGTGGGCCGCTGGGACTGATGCAGGCGGCGCTGGACGTCGCGCTGCCCTACGCCCGCGAGCGCAAGCAGTTCGACCAGCCGATCGGAACCTTCGGCCTCATGCAGGGCAAGCTGGCCGACATGTACACCGCGCTGCAGTCCGCGCGTGCGTTCGGCTACGCCGTTGCACAGGCCTACGATCGCGGCGAAACGTCGCGCGTGGATCCCGCTGCGTGCCTGCTGCATGCATCCGATGCGGCAGTCGCCGTCACGCTCGAAGCCATCCAGACGCTGGGCGGCAACGGCTACATCAACGAGTACCCGACCGGTCGGTTGCTGCGCGATGCCAAGCTCTACGCGATCGGTGCCGGCACCAACGAAATCCGCCGCATGCTGATCGGTCGCGAGCTTCTCGCCGATTCGTGACCGGGCAATCGCGCCTTTTCGAGCAGCTGCGTGAGCTGGTTTCGCGATTCGAGGCCGGCGGCATACGACATGCACTGATCGGCGGTCTGGCTGTAAACGTGCACGGGTACTCGCGAGCGACCCACGACGTCGATTTCCTGGTCGACCTCGACGACGAGGCCCGTATCCATGCCTTGATGCTGGAGATGGGATATGAAGCCATCGACCGGCGCGAAGACCTGTCGAGCTACGTCAGCGGCAATCGCCGCGCCGACTTCGTGCATGCGCACCGGGAGGTGTCGCGCGCCCTGTTATCGGGCGCTACGCGAGTCGCGTACGGTGGGCTGCAATTAGCTGTGATCTCTGCCGAAGGTCTGCTGGGGTTGAAGATCCAGGCGTTCAACGACGATCCGCGCCGCCTCCGGGATTTGGCAGACATGCTCGAGGTCATGAGGGAACGCGGCTCGACCTTGAATTGGGAAGAAGTGCGAGGATACTTCGGGATATTCGACCGGGAGGACTTGTTCGATGAACTCAGACGAGCCGCTGACCCGAATCGCCGTTGAATCCCTGCGCGCCTTGGCGCGCAATCCCGAGCGCGCACCGCGCGCTGCATCGACGCCCGCGGAACGCCTGGATCTACTGAACTCGATTCTGCTCCGCGACCAGAACGTTGCGGCGAGTCGCGCGGCGAACCGTTGTCCCCTCTCCCCCGGGGTCACGAAGCTATAGCGGAGCGCAGCTCCGCTCTACATCATTTCGATCCTCCGGCACCTGTAGAGCCGAGCTGCGCTCGGCTGCCGTCGCGCGACTAGCGCCTCGCTGTCGAAGCCAGAACAGTGCCGACGGACGTCCTGTCAGGTGAGGGGCGCGCCGCGTACTTGCGGTCGAGGTAGATGCGGGCGGCGATCGCGATCGCGACGGGCGCGAACCATGCGAGTTCCTGCGGCGGCACGATGTCGAACGGCTTCAGAATGCGGGTGAGACCCAGGCCAAGGAACGCGACGTGCGTCGCGATGCCGCTGGCGATCATCGCGCTGTAGTGTTCCTTGAGCCACCAGTTGCGTGCGGTCGGCGGCGCGCGCAGCTGGCGCAGCATGCCGATGCCGCCGAGGATTCCGATCCAGCAGAATGCGGCGAGCAGCACGCTCTGCATCGCGATGCCGATCGCGAACACCACGGCGCCGCTGCCGATGTTGACCCACGCCAGTCCCCGGTACCAGGGCGTCAGGTATCCGCGCACGTCGCGCTTGCTGCGGATGGCGCGCCAGCCGCTCCACAGGGCGGTGGAGGTGATCACCACCAGGTAGGCGAAGAACACGCCGATCCCGCTGCGGCCCTGCATGAGGAATATCACGGCGAATGGAACGGAGGTCAGTACGACGCCGAGCATGGCGAGCAGGAACGCCTGCCCTACCCGGCGGTGCAGAGGCGAGCCCTTGCGCACCGCCGCCGCCATCCAGAAGGTAACGAGCGCAACGGTGCCAGCGGCAACGTGCGCAGCAAGCAGTAATTGGTAGGCAGTCATGGCGCTCTCTCCGGTGAGGCTCCAGTGTCGGCCGTCGCGCGGAATTGCGCGGGTGCCGGGCGTCCCCCATTCGAGGTGCCATTCGTCACCTTCGCGCGTTCGCGGCGTGCGGCCACGCGGGCGCTGCCTATACTCGGCGCATGGACGACTCCCCCACTCCCGCGGTACGCCGCGATCGCTTCTGGGGCGAAGGGCTGCTCTCGCCGCTGAGCTGGGCTGCCTACATCACCTGGTTCGCCATCGCTATCGATGTTGTCGACTTCGCCAGCCTGCGCGAGGGCAGCGCCCGGACGTGGCTGGGCGCTGCCTTGCTGATCGCCTTCATTGCGCTGTTCTGCTGGCGGAGCATGCTCGAGCAACGCCGAGACTGCAGTCCGCTGCAAGTGGCTCTCGTTGTGTCGCAGGCACTGGCCGCACTAGGCGCGATATGGACCCTGCGCGAGGGCTCCGCGGGCGTGCTGCTGATCATTGTGGCCGCCCAGCTGATCTCGATGCTGTCGATCCGGACTGCGGTGCTGTGGCTCGTGGCATTCAATGTCGCGATGTTGTGGATCTGGTCGCACGAACTCGGCTGGGCGACCGCACTGGTGCGCCTGCTTCCGCTGATGGGATTCCAGGCATTCGCGGCGGTGACCGGGCTGTACGCGGTCCGCGCCGAGCGTGCGCGCGAAGCGCTGGTGATGGCGAACGGCGAACTCCTGGCGACGCGCGAGCTGCTCTCTGAAAGCACACGCAGCGAGGAGCGCCTGCGCCTGTCACGCGAGTTGCACGACGTCGCCGGCCACAAGCTCACCGCGCTCAAGCTCAACCTCGCGCTGCTCGCGCGCGATCCCGCGCTGTCGGCGCGCGACGAAGTGCGCGTGTCCACCCTGCTCGCCACTGAACTGCTCGACGATATCCGCGCCGTGGTCAGCGAGTTGCGGCGCCATGACGGAGTCGACCTCAGTGCCGCGCTCAATGCGCTGGCGCGGGCAGTCCCCGGCGTGCGCATCGACATCGAAGTCGACGCCGACACGCGCCTTGCCGCGATCGGCCAGGCTGAAACGCTGCTCCGGTGTGCGCAGGAGGCAGTCACCAACGCGCTGCGCCACGGGGCGCCGACGCGGATCCAGGTGCATTGCGCGCGCCTCGACGACACTATCGAGCTTCGCGTCGAGGACGACGGCTCGCAGGGTGCGATGGTGCGCTTCGGCAATGGACTCAAGGGCATGCGCGAACGACTGGACGCGGTGGGCGGCGCGCTCGACGTAAAGAGCAGGGCCGGGCGCGGCGTCCGGCTCGTGGCCTCGGTGCCTGCATGACCGACGGTAGCGCAGGCGCGGTGGCACCCCCGTCGCGCATCCGCATCGCGCTGGTCGACGATCAGGCGCTGGTGCTGCGCGGCCTGTCCGCCCTGCTCGGGGATTTCGGCGACATCGAAGTCGCGCTCGAGTCGACCGACGCCGCACAACTGGTCGAGGCGCTGCGCCAGCGACCGGTCGATGTCGTGGTCAGCGACATCCGGATGCCAGGACTCGACGGCATCGGACTGATCGAACGGCTGCGCGAACAGGGCAACGCCACGCCCGTCATCCTCCTGACCACGTTCGACGAGCGCGAGTTGATGCAGCGCGCGGTGGCGGCCGGAGCGCAGGGATTCCTGCTCAAGGATGCACTGCCTGAAGAGCTTCACGACGCGATCCTGCGGGTCGCGGGCGGCGCGACCCTGCTGCAACCCGTGAGCCTCGGCGTGGTGCGCGCGGCGCTGCCGCGCACATCGCAAGCCGGCAACGTTCAGCTGACAGAACGCGAAGCGAGCATCCTGCGCCTCATTGCTGGCGGTTACTCCAACAAGGAAATCGGCCGCAACCTGCACCTGGCGGAAGGCACGGTGAAGAACTACGTTTCCGACCTGCTGCTAAAGCTCGATTCGCGCGACCGTACGCATGCGGTGTTGAAGGCGATCACGCAGCGTCTTTTGTAGCTGTCCCGTTCCGCGCATGGAAGGGCGCGCATTTAGGCGTGCCCTGCGCTGAGACGCAATTGGTCACGGATTTGTTGCCGCATTCGCATCATTTACCTGCATACTGCGATTGCTCCCTGCTGCGGCTGCATTCAGCCTATGTCGACGTCGAGTTCAGAGCCTGTGGACGATGCGCCTGAGTCGATCGCGTTCCGCGACAGCGCGCCGTTGCGCGCCGCTGCAGCCCCGTGGAAGATTCTCATCGCGGACGACGAACCAGAAGTCCACGACATCACGAATCTCGTGCTCCGCGGTTTCGAGTTCGAGGGCCGTCCGCTCGAATTGCTGCGCGCCACCAGCGGCGCCGAAACCCGTCAACTGCTTGCGACGCACGACGACATTGCGGTGATGCTGCTCGACGTGGTCATGGAAACGGAGCACGCGGGGCTCGATGTCGTGCGCTTCGTGCGCGACCAGCTCCACAACCACCGCACGCGCATCGTTCTGCGCACCGGCCAGCCGGGCCAGGCGCCGGAACACGAGATCATCGCCGAATACGACATCAACGATTACAAGGAAAAGACCGAGCTCACCGCGCAGAAGCTTGCGACCACCCTGTTCGCGGCTTTGCGCGGCTATCGGGACATCATGATCATCGAGGCCAACAAGCGCGGCCTCGAGCGCGTGATCGAAGCATCGTCGTACATTTTCTCGCACGAGAAGCCCGGCGAGTTCGCTTCGGCCGTGCTCGCCCAGCTCGGCAACCTGGTGGGACTCAACCGCGGCGCGCTCTACCTCAAGTCGGACAGGTCCGGCGACAACGGGGTCGACAGGATGGTGATTGCCGCGGGCACCGGAGACTTCGCCGAGCTCGCGGAGCAACGCGCTTCGCGCACGCTGCCCCAGCACATCATGGAGTCGCTGCGCGCGGCCTTCGCCAGCAAGCAGCACCTGTTCGCTCGCGATCACTACGTGCTCCACTTCACCGACAGTCACCAGACCGAAAGCCTGCTGTACGTGGCCGAGGCCTGCGATTTGTCGCCGCTCGACTACCGGCTGGTGGAGGTGTTCTGCACCAACGTGTCCATCGCGTTCGAAAACCTGCACCTCAACCGCGAACTGTTCGACGCACAGCTCGAGATGATCTGGTTGCTGGCAGGCGCGGCCGAGTCGCGCTCGAGCGAAACTGCTGCGCACGTCCGCAGGGTCGGCCTGCTGGCCGAATTCCTCGGACGCATCTACGGGCTCGACAGCAAACTGTGCGAAGCGCTGCGATTCGCCGCCCCACTGCACGACGTCGGCAAGATCGCGATCCCCGATGCGATCCTCAACAAGCCGGGAACGCACACCGAGCAGGAGACGATGACCATGCGCACGCATGCGCAGGCGGGTCACGACATGCTCTCGGTATCGTCGCGGCAGATGCTCAAGCTCGCCGCCGAGATCGCCATCAGCCACCATGAAAACTGGGACGGCAGCGGCTATCCGGCCGCCCTCGCGGGCGAGGCCATCCCGCTGAGCGGACGCATCACGATGGTCGCCGACGTCTTCGACGCACTCGGCAGCCGGCGCTGCTACAAGGAGCCCTGGCCGTCCGACGAGATCCGCGCGTACATGATCGAGCAGCGCGGCATCAAGTTCGATCCGGCACTGGTCGATCTGCTGCTGGAGAACTGGTCGGAAGCGGAGAGCCTGCGCGAGCAGATGCCGGACTGACGTCGTTTGACGTCGCGTCCTGCTGCGCTGGTATCGGCGCGGACAGCGGAACCCGCATCGTGAAACGGGTGCCTGCGCCGGGACTGCTGTCGCAATCAATCGTGCCCCCGAGCACCTGGGTCACCAGGTTCCATACGATGTGCATGCCGAGTCCCGAACCCCCGGCGCCGCGCTTGGTCGTGAAAAAGGGTTCGAACACCTGCTTGCGGACCTGCGCGTCCATGCCGCGGCCATTGTCGGAGTACTCGATGACCGCATGCTCCTGGACGCGACGCGCGCGGATCGTGATCTTGCCGTCCGAAATGCCTTCGAAGCCGTGCTGCACCGAATTCATCGTCAGGTTCGAAGCGATCTGGTACATCGCGCCCGGATAGGTTTCCATCCAGATGCCTTCTGCCACGTCGCGTTCCACGCGATGCCCGGTTTTCTTCAGCATGGGCTTGAGCGACAGCAGAATTTCGTCGAGGTAGCTCGAGAACTCGATGCGACGCCGCGCTTCGCTGGCCTGGTCGACCGCGACCTGCTTGAAGCTGCGCACGAGCTTGTCTGCCCGACGGAGGTTGCGCAGAATGAGTTGGCTCGATTCATATGCCATGAGCCGGTAGCGCTCGAATTCCGCTGCGTCGAGCTGGCCCGCCGCAGCCTTGCGATTGAAGCGCTCGGTCTCGTGCTCGAGGTGCGAAGCTGCGGTGACGCCGATGCCGAGCGGCGTGTTTATCTCGTGTGCGACGCCTGCGACGAGCCCGCCGAGCGCGGCCAGTTTTTCCGACTCCACCAACTGGTTCTCCGCCATGCGCAGTTCGTCGATGGTGACGCGCAGCTGATCGTTTGCGTGCGTCAGGTCCATGGTGCGCTCCCGCACGTGCAGGTCGAGCTGCTCGTTGAGCTTCTGCAGCGCGATCTCGCTTTCCTTGAGGGCGGTGATGTCCTCGGTCATGCCCGTCAGCCGGCTGGCGCGGCCGTCTTCCTGGCGGCCACTGATACGGCCGCGGGAGCGCAGCCAGGCCCAGCCACCATCGATCCGCTCGAGCCGGTACACGACCTCGAACACCGGAGTCTTTCCGGTGAGGTGTTCGGACAGCGCGCGCGAAAAGGCTTCGCGGTCGTCAGGATGGACCGCGGTCAGGAAATTCTCGAAAGTGAGGGCAAACGATTCGGCGGAGGGCTTGATGTGGCCGATCGGATTCACACGTTCGATGCCGCCGCCTTTCATGAGGTCGACGTCCCACAGTTCATCGCCACTGCCGTGCAAGGCCTGGCGCAGCCGATCCTCGCTCCGGGCAAGTTCCGCCGCAGCCCGCTCGCGCTCGCGCAGGTGCTGCCGGATCATCCACAGCGGCAGCATCAACAGGCCGAGGACGCCGAGAAACAGGCCGATGCGTGCCGAAGCGGTCTGATGCCATGAAGCAGGCAGGACGACCGGCAGGTGCAATTCAGGCCCCCACGCACCCTCGGCGTAACGCGCGCGCGCGCGGAACACGTATTGACCGGGCGGGAGGTTCGAATACATCGCCAGGCGACGGCGCGGGTCCGTCATGATCCAGTCGGAATCGTAGCCGTCCAGCCGGTACGCATAGCGCAGTTCGAGCGGCGCCGCGTAGCTCAACGCAGAGACCTCGAGCGCGAAATCGTTGCTGCCGGTCGGCAGCCTCAGTGCCTGCGCGGCACGTGCGGCGCCTGGTGCGTCGGTCATGAGGTTCGCGCCCGGTTCCGCCGCGGTACTGCCCGCGAAGGCACGCGTGACCACGACCCGGGGCGCATTGTCGATCTTGCGGGCGCGTGCGGGTTCGAGGACGGTCACGCCGCGCAATCCTCCGAACAGCAGTCTTCCGTCGGGTAGCCGGTCGTAGGCTCCGATGAAATAACCCCAGGGCTGCGCGCCTTCGGATGTGCCGAAGTTCACCACTTGCCGCGTCGCCGGATCGAACCGGCTGAGGCCTCCGATGGTGCTGATCCACAGCGTACCGGCCCTGTCCTCGAGGATCCCGCCGATGGCGTCGGCGCCCAGCCCGTCGCGCGACGCGAACGTCTCGAACGTGCGCACGATGCGTTCTGGTCCCATCACCACTTCGACGATGCCGCCGCCCAGGGTGCCAAGCCAGATTCTCGCCTTGGAGTCCTCCATCACAACGGAGACTGCTCCGTGGCTCAGTGCACGCGGGTTTCCGGGCTCGGCGGCCCACCGCTCGAACGCACCCGTGCGTGGCCGGTAGCGCACGAGTCCACCCGGTCGCAGCCCGATCCAGACATCGCCCGCGCTGTCTTCGAAAATTGCGTTGACGGAGTTCCCACCGAGCGTGTCCGCGCCGAAGCGCCTGAAAGCCGTGCAATCCGCGCAACGCATGGCAGCGCCGCTTTCGATCGTCCCGACCCAGAGGTCGCCACCGCGTGTTTCGAGCACGCGCTGGATCACGTCGCCCGGCAGGCTTCCCGGGTCCGCGGGATCATGTCGAAGCACGCCGAATCGCTCCGACCCGCGGTCGAGAAAGGCGAGTCCACCGCCGGCGGTCGCGACCCAGAGCCGTCCCTTGCGGTCACGGAATATGTGCTGCACCACGCCGTTGGGCAATTGGCCCTCCACCCCCGGCTGTGGCGCATAGCGCCGCAATAACCCGCGGCGCACGTCGAATTGGACGAGGCCGCCGCTTTCGAGCACGCCGAGCCACACCGTACCGTCGGTATCCGTGAGCAATCCCGGGACCGCGCTGCCGGGGAGCCGCACGGGATCCGCTTCTTCGGTGCGCAATTCGGCGATCGCTTCGGTGCGCGGATCGAACAGGCTGACTCCGTTGAGCCACGTGCCTACCCAGAGGATGCCTTCGCGATCATGCATGAGCGTCTGCACGCGACCCGAGGAAAGTCCCCCCTGTTGACCGCCGAAGCGCCAGGTGCGCGGTTCGCTGCCGCGCCGGTCGAGACGCGACAATCCGTCGTTGGTGCCTGCCCACAAGCGCCCCTGCGGGTCGAACAACACCGTGCGGACCGTGCTGTCGGCGAGTCCGTCCGCCATCGTGCTGCGCGCGACTTCAAGACCCTTCTCATCGACATGGAGCACGCCGGCGTTGGTGGTGCCGATGGCAATCTCGCCGTTCGCGGCCTGCGCCATGGAATGCGCGTTGATCGAACCGCCGTCGCGATCGCGCCATTCGCGGGAGCGGTCGCCACGCGCATCGACCTGCCAAAAGCCGCGACTGCTGGCCACCAGCATCGAACCGTCGCGTACCGGCGCCAACGCACGAATTGCGCCCAATCCGTTCGCGGGCATGCCTGCGGGTTGATCGAACCGGTTCCGCACGGCGTCGAATCGCTGCAGGTGGCCTGCTCCACTGCCGATCCACAACATGCCCGACCGGTCACGTACAAGCGCGGTGATCGCATCCGACGCAAGGCCTCCGGGGCGCGCGAGGATCGTGGTGAATCGCGAAGTGCGCGCCGAATATCGCGCGAGGCCGCCCGACAGCGATCCGACCCACACGCCGCCATCCCCGTCGTCGGCCAGCGCAGTGATGCTGCCGTCGCGCAGCGCATCCGGATTCCGGGCGTCGCCCGTGAACTTGCGGAATTCGTATCCGTCGAAGCGGTTGAGCCCGTTCTGGGTGCCGATCCAGATGAAGCCGGCACGGTCCTGCAGGACAACGCGCGCAGTGAGGTTCGAGAGTCCGTCGTCGACGGTGTAGTGGCGGAAGCGCACGCGCTCGAGCGGCTCGGCCGCGACGCGCGTCGCGCCGCCCGCCGTGAGCAACAGCGCCGCCGCAATCACGTATCCAGCCACACGCCCCCGCATCGGGCGAGCGTAGCCCAAAACCGGTGTCGCATAGCCTGTTGGCGAGGTACCGGCGTCCGGGAAGGCCTGCTGCGTCGCGAGCGAGTGCCGACGCGCGCGCTGTCGGGGATAATGGGCGGCTCGCGCCGCCCTTTTTGCTATCCCGGGAGTTTCGAATGAGCGACATCTTCATCGTCGGTGCCAAGCGCACCGCCATCGGTTCCATGCTCGGCCAATTCACCGGCGTGCCAGCCACCACGCTGGGTGCAACCGCGATCCGCGCGGCGCTCGAAGAAGCATCGCTCGATGCGTCGAAAATCCAGGAGGTGTACATGGGTTGCGTATTGCCGGCCGGGCTCGGCCAGGCGCCCGCCCGCCAGGCAGCGCTCGCGGCGGGCGTGCCCACGTCGGCGACCTGCGTCACCGTCAGCAAGGTATGCGGCTCCGGGATGCAGGCCATCATGTTCGCGCACGATTCGCTGCGCGCCGGCAATGCCAAATTCGCCATCGCCGGCGGCATGGAAAGCATGACCAACGCGCCGCATCTGGTGATGGGGTCGCGCACCGGCATCCGCTTCGGGGACGGCCAACTGCTCGATCACATGGCGTGGGACGGCCTGACCAATCCGTATGACGGGAAGGCGATGGGCGTGTTCGGAGAGCAGTGCGTCGCGAAGTACTCGATGACGCGCGAAGAGCAGGATGCATTTGCAACCGCGAGCGTGGAGCGGGCCCTGGCGGCGCAGCACGAGGGACACGTCGCGAAGGAAATAGCGCCGGTCACGGTGAAAGGACGCAAGGGCGACACCGTCATCGATACCGACGAGGAGCCGGCCCGTTGCGACCTGGGCAAGGTCGCTTCCCTGCGGCCCGCCTTCAAGAGCGACGGGACCATCACTGCCGCTACTTCGTCCAAGATTTCCGATGGCGCGGCAGCCCTCGTGCTGGCGACATCCGAAGCCGCAGCAACCGCCGGGCTCAAGCCCATTGCCCGCATCGTCGGCCATGTTGGCCACGCGCACGAGCCCGAATGGTTCACGACCGCGCCGGTGAACGCTGTGAAGCGGCTTCTGGAAAAGCTGTCCTGGTCCGTCGACGACGTCGACCTTTTCGAAATCAACGAAGCGTTCGCCTGCGTCGCGATGGCGCCCATGCGCGAGCTCGGCGTTCCCCACGAGAAGCTGAACGTATACGGCGGGGCAACCGCTCTCGGGCACCCCATAGGTGCATCCGGGGCAAGAATTGTCGTAACCTTGGTCAACGCCCTGAGACAAAGGGGCGGCAAGCGGGGAATTGCGTCCCTCTGCATAGGCGGTGGCGAAGCCACTGCGCTCGCGCTGGAACTTGTGTAAGCTAGTTTCAGCGCTGGCGACTTTAATCAAGTTTGTTCCAGACAACGCCGGGTTCATGTGATCCCCGGTTTATTCCACATCAGGAGATTGCACTTATGAATCTGCAGAAATTGGCCCTTGCGGCCGCGATGGCTCTCGCCTTGGCCGCTTGCCAGGACAACGCCGAACAGGCCCAGGAAGCTGCGACCGACGCATCCGCCGAAGCCACCGAAGCCAGCACCGACGCCGCCGAGGCCTCCTCGGAAGCCGCGATGACCGGTGCAGCTGACGACGCCGCTGAGGCGATGGCTGCCCAGGCCGCTGCGCAGCAGGCTGCAGACGCCGCCGCGATGGCTGCCGACGCTGCCGCCGCCGCTGCCACTGCCCCGACGGAAGAAGCTGCTGACGCGTTCGCCGATGCCGCCGAAGACGCCGAAGACCGCGCCGAAGCTGCTAGCACCGATGCAGAGAAAGTCGACTAAGAGCTAGTCGGTTAGGAGCCGGCTGATCCATTAGCCGCTCTTATTAACGAAAATCAAACGGGCGCACTTCGGTGCGCCCGTTTTTTTTTGCTCGCATTTCGTGAAATCACGCGGCCCGTTTTCTGGCGAATAAATGGCGTAATTCTGACGCGTGCAGATTGGAACCCCGTATTGGTCCGATAACCGTTTGAACGCGTCAGGAAGGATCAAAAAGCGCCCTTCCCCCCGGCCTGAACGGCCGTCGGCGTTGCACTTCCATTCGCAGTCTCGATGCGTAAGCTACGCGCTCTGGCGAATGGGGAGCGCGGCGATCGTCGTCCGCAACCAGAACCGGGTCACTTTCATCCAGGAGTAGAACCAATGAATTTCAAGCAGATCGCATTGATCGCCGCCATGGCCGCCGCCCTCGCCGCGTGCGATTCACCGTCTACCGATGCCGCCCAGGCCGATGCCAAGGAAGCTGAAGCCGCCGGCGAGCAAGCCGACGCTGCCGTCGAAGAGGCGCAGGCTGACGTGGCGCAGGACTCCGCCGCAGCCGCGATGGAGAATGCCGCCGACGCCATGGGCACCGCCGTGGAAGCGACCGGCGAAGCAGTTGCTTCTGAAGCCGAAGCCGCCACTGCGGAGGCGGCTGCCGCGATGCATGACGCCTCTGCCGAAGTGAAGGAAGAGACCATGCAGGCCGCCGACGCTGCCGAAGCTGCCGCAGATGCCGCCGAAGCGCAGATGGACGACAGCGCCAACCCCAAGAAGTAACTCGTTGGCGCGGCCTGGCCGCCCATCGCGTTGGACACCAAAAGCCGCCCGGGAAACCGGGCGGCTTTTTTTAATGTCGCGGTCCAGGGCGTGTAGTCGCATCGCTGGTCTGCGCGTTGCTGGCTTGTGTCGGCCCGGTAGGATCGACGGTTGATGGAGGGAGGCAGACGGAGTCGCCAGCTTGCCCAAGTCGGCGTAAGTTGCCGGGCACGTCACGCTTCCGAGACATATTCGTGGTGTTGTCGGTCGAGCGGGCGCCCAATCGCCTGCGTGCACAAGGGGATCCGTTGCCATGCATTTCCACATTTCACGATGGGCCCTGATCGCCGCGGGCCTGCTCTTCTCCTGCGCAGCGGCGCAAGCCGCGGTCCACGACACGGTCTTCCGCGCCAACTTCGAGGAATTCGCCCCGGGCGACCTTCCTGCCAACGACGCCGACGCTGCACGCTTCCTGACGCAGGCCACCTTTGGCCCCACACCACAGGCCATCGCTGACCTGCGGCGCGTCGGCTTCGATCTCTGGATCGAACAGCAACTCTCGATGCCCATCACCGCGGCGCGCCCGCATATGGAGGCGCTTGACGTGCAACTCCGCGCGATGACACCCGCGCAGGAGGTCAACCAGAACCAGCGCGTCGACAGGTTCTATCTCACCGCGCTCACGGGCCGCGACCAGTTGCGTCAGCGGATGGCGTGGGCGCTGAGCCAGATCTTCGTCGTGTCCGACGTCAACGGCGCGATCACCAACGACATCATCCAGATGTCGGAGTATTGGGACCTGCTGGCGCGGGGCGGTACCGGAACCTACAGACAGCTCATCAACGACGTCACCTTCAGCCCGACGATGGGCAAGTACCTCAGCCACTTCCGCAACCGCCGCGCGGCGGGCACTCGACTGCCGGACGAGAACTACGCGCGTGAAGTCATGCAGCTGTTCTCGATTGGCCTGGTCGAACGCAACCTCGACTTCTCGCCCATCCTGCTGGGGGGCCAGCCGGTCCCGACCTACGACCAGGACACGATCACCGAAATGGCGCGCCTGTTCACGGGCTTCGCCTACTCCAATGCGCCACCGAACAACATTTTCGGCGGCACCAATGCACCGCCGTTCGGCTACCTGCCGATGAGTTGCGTGCAGGGCGAGCACGACGTCGGCACGAAAACAGTGCTTGGCGATGTCGTGCTGCCGGCCAACCAGGTGTGCGGCACCGACGTCGGACTGATGCTCAACGTCATCAACGCCCATCCGAACGTGGCACCCTTCATTTCGCGACAGCTGATCCAGCGCTTCACCACGAGCACCCCGTCGCCGGCTTACATCCAGCGCGTGGCCACGGTCTTCGGGAACAACGGCCAGGGTGAGCGCGGCGACCTTGCCGCAGTTCTGCGCGCGATCCTGATGGACGCCGACGCGCGCAACGCGTCGCCTACTGCGAATTTCGGCAAGTTGCGCGAGCCGGTGCTGCGGCTGACGGCGCTCTGGCGCGCGTGGGACGCCGTGCCCCCGGCGCCTTATCTGAGCGGCAATCCGCCGGTGCAACAACCCTCGCTGGACATCCGCATCAGCACTTCGTCGCGGGGCATGTCGCAGACGCCGCTGCGGGCGCCGACGGTCTTCAATTTTTACGTGCCGGATTTCCAGCAGCCCGGTCCGATCGCGGCCGCCGGCCTGTTCTCTCCGGAATTCCAGATCACCAACGAGAGTTCGATCTGGGCGGTCGGCAACACGCTGTACACGCACTCCTACACCGGCTACGTCGGCTTGCTCGAACGACCGCCCGGGACGCCGGTCGGGACCCCGAACGCGCCGCTGCTCACGCGACCGAGCATCGACCTTGCGCCTTTGACCGCGGTGAGCGGCAACCCCACGGCGATGATCGATCTCGTGAACCTGCGCATGATGTACGGCACGATGACAACACCCACCCGCAATGCACTCAATACGATGTTGACCACCGCGCCTCTGAGCACGGCCTCGGCCATAGACCGTGCCAGGTCACTGGTCCATGTCGCTTCGCTGGCCCCCGAATTCGCGACGCAGCGCTGAGGAGATGACGATGAATACCTGCTCACGCCAGTCACGCGCTTCGCGCCGCGAGTTTCTGCAAGGCCTCGCCGGCGCCATCGGCTGCGGCGGCGCCGCTGCCATCATTCCCCAGTTCGGCCTGGTCGGTTCGGCACTCGCCGCAGCAAAGGGCACCGTCACCGGCTACAAGGCGCTCGTCTGCGTGTACCTCGACGGTGGCAACGACGCATGGAACATGCTCGTGCCGTACGACCAGACGCGTTACAACGCCTACGCGGCGGCGCGCGGCGGCGTGTACGACGCCGCTGCCAACCCTTCCGGGCTGGCGCTGGACAGGGGCCTCCTCGCCACCACGCAGATCATCGATGCGGCGAGCAGCGCGGAGTACGCACTGCATCCCGGCATTCCCGGGGGCGCGGCCACGAACGACGACCGCGGCATGCTCGACCTGCGCGCGATGTACCAGCAGAACCGCCTCGCACTCGTTCCGAACGTAGGCACGTTGACCCGGCCGATCACCAAGACCGAGTACAACACCAACGCACCCGGCACGCGCCCGCCGCAGCTCTACTCGCACAGCGACCAGCAGTACCAGTGGCATTTCGGTCGTGCCGGTTCGTCGAGCGTCGGCTGGGGCGGAACCGTGGGGGATGCCGTCCGGAACCAGAACTTCAACCAGACACTGTCGCCCTGTATTTCGATAGCAGGCGACAACCGTTTCGAAATCGGCGTGCAGACGTTTCCGTACCAGCTCGGCAGCGGCGGCCTCAACGCGCTCAACGTCGGCGGAACTCCGACCGCGGGGACCGCCGCGCTTGCGCGGCGCACTGCGATCGACGCGATCCTGGCCGGGAGCAATACGTCGCCGTTCGCGACGGAATACCAGGCCGTGATGAACCGTGCGCAAAGCGTCTACGACATCCTCAATCCGGCGCTCAACAGCCCTGAGGGGATGGTCTCGACGGTATTTCCCAACGAGACTCTGGCGAACCAGTTGCGCATGGTCGCGCGCATGATCAAGGTATCCCGCGACACGGCTTTCCAGTTGCAGCACCAGCGGCAGATCTACTTCGTGCGCCTTGGCGGTTTCGACCTGCATGACGGCTTGATGTCCGCGGGCGCCAACGGCCACGCCGGGCTGCTCCAGCGCGTGTCGGAGGCGATGTCCTTGTTCTACACGGCGCTCGGCGAGTTTGGCGCGCAGAACGAAGTCACGACATTCACCATGAGCGAATTCGCGCGGACGCTCAGCTCGAACGGCAATGGCTCCGACCATGCCTGGGGCAGCGTTGCGATGGTGATGGGCGGCACGCAGGTACTCGGCGGGCGCCTGTACGGCGGATATCCCGATCTTCTGCTCAACGGGCCCATCAGCTTTTCGAGCGGCCAGCTGATCCCACAGGTTGCGGTCGAACAGTACGCGGCGACCCTTGCGCGCTGGATGGGCGTGACGGATCCGACGACGCTGGCTACGATCTTCCCGAACCTCGGGCAATTCGCCAGCTCCGACCTCGGCTTCATGGCCGCCTGACGGGAATACCTTCGCCCCGTGTCAACGGGGAGAAGGTGGCGCGCAGCGCCGGATGAGGGGCGCCAAACGTCGCTCATACTCTTGCGTGATCCGCACGCCCGAAAGCGGCCCCTCAGCCGCCTTCGGCACCTTCTCCCCGCATGCGGGGAGAAGGTAGGAGCATGCCTGCCGGGAACCACAGACTCGCCAGCGGATGGTGGGTTGTGGTGTGATGCGGGTCCCCTGTGGCGGTGCCCGCGATGCCGATCCTCGCCAGCCAGATCGATACCCGCAGCGATGAATACGCCGCGAGCCGGGCGCAGATGCAGTCGGCGCTCGACGATCTCTGTGCGCGGCTGAAACGCGCGGCGATCGGCGGCGGCGAGAAGGCCCGCGCCAAACACACCGAACGCGGCAAGCTCCTGCCCCGCGAACGCATCAGTGCCCTCCTCGACCCGGGCTCGCCGTTCCTCGAGTTCTCGCCGCTTGCCGCGGAAGAGATGTACGAGGGCCAGGCGCCAGGCGCAGGCATCGTTACCGGCATCGGGCGCGTGCACGGATTCGAGGTCGTCATCGTCGCCAACGACGCCACGGTCAAGGGCGGTACGTATTTTCCGATGACCGTTAAAAAGCATCTGCGCGCGCAGGAGATCGCACGCGAGAATCGCCTGCCCTGCGTTTACCTCGTCGATTCCGGCGGCGCCTTCCTGCCTCTGCAGGACGAAGTCTTCCCGGACCGCGAGCACTTCGGCCGGATCTTCTACAACCAGGCCCAGCTCTCCGCAGCCGGCATCCCGCAGATCGCGGTGGTGATGGGCTCGTGCACGGCGGGCGGCGCGTACGTGCCCGCGATGAGCGACGAGTCGGTGATCGTGCGCGAGCAAGGCACCATTTTCCTCGGCGGCCCGCCGCTGGTGAAAGCTGCGACCGGCGAGATCGTGGACGCCGAATCGCTTGGTGGCGCCGACGTGCACACGGCGATTTCGGGCGTTGCCGATCACCTTGCCGAGGACGACGAACACGCGCTGTCGATCGCGCGCGACATCCTCAAGCACTGCAATCGCCGCAAGCAGTTGCCGGTCGCGGTCGAACCGGTGCGCGAACCATTGTTCGCAAGCGAGGAACTGCTCGGCATCGTGCCTGCCGACCCGCGTCGCCCTTTCGACATCCGCGAGGTCATCGCGCGAATCGTCGACGGCTCGGATTTCCAGGAGTTCAAGGCACGCTACGGCAAGACGCTGGTCACCGGCTTCGCGCACATCCACGGCTACCCCGTCGGCATCATCGCCAACAACGGCATCCTGTTCGCGGAATCCGCGCTCAAGGGCGCGCACTTCATCGAACTCTGCAATCAGCGCGGCATTCCGCTGGTGTTCCTGCAGAACATCACGGGCTTCATGGTGGGTCGCAAGTACGAGAACGCCGGCATCGCAAAGGACGGCGCCAAGATGGTCACGGCGGTGGCCTGTGCCAACGTGCCCAAGTTCACCGTGGTCATCGGCGGTTCGTTCGGTGCCGGCAACTATGCAATGTGCGGGCGCGCCTACGGTGGCCGGTTCCTGTGGATGTGGCCCAACGCGCGCATTTCGGTCATGGGCGGCGAACAGGCGGCGAGCGTGCTGGCCACCGTGCGGCGCGATGGCATCGAAGCATCGGGCAAGGCTTGGAGCGCCGAAGACGAAGAGTCTTTCAAGGCGCCGATCCGCGCGCAGTACGAACACCAGGGGAGCCCGTGGTACGCGACCGCGCGCCTCTGGGACGACGGCATCATCGATCCCACCAACACGCGCCGCGTGCTGGGCCTCGCGTTGTCGGCGAGCCTTAACGCGCCAATCGACGACGTCGCGATCGAGCAGCACCGCTTCGGCGTGTTCCGGATGTGAGCAGCGTCTTTGTCCGCATCGCGTTTGCGTGCTGCCTGCTGCTGGCGGGGCTGGCTGCGCACGCCCAGGCGCCCGCGTCGCAGAACGCAGCGGAGGCCGTTCGCGCGCAATATCAGTATCCGCGCGAGCTTCCGGGCTTCGAGTTGGTCGGAGATGCTGCCGACCCCAGTCCGGGCTTCGGCGTGGCGATCCAGTGGGTGTCGCCCGAACATCTGGACGTGCGCCTGGATGTGTTCCTGTATCGCATGCACAAGGCGCGCTTGCCCGAAGTGGCGCTGCGCGAAGCGGCGGCGCGCTATGAGTCCGAGCTCGAACTCAGCTATCGCGATACGCCCATCGACAGCGGCAAGTTCCAGGACCTCACGTGGTCGCCAGCACCTTTTGACCGCGCCATGGAACACCGCTTTTCCTACGAGCAGCAGGACAGGCGCGCGCACAGCCACACGTTACTTTTCTACGATCGCGGCCACCACCTCAAGTTCCGCGCCAGCGGCTCCGACATCGAACCCCACGAACTGCAGATGCTGACACGCAAGCTGGCGCACGGTTTCCTTGCTCGATTCGAAGTCGCCCAGCCGTTCGGGCACCGTTGCAGTCCACCGGACGTCGGGGCGGACTGCATGGGCGACGACGTGCGCGTCAGCCAGGGTGGGAACTGAGCATGTCGGCCGTGCAGATCACCCGCGATGGAGGTGTCGTCCGACTGATGCTGGCGCGTCCCTCCGTGCACAACGCATTCGATGACTTGCTGATCGAGGAGTTGACCGCTTCACTGCGCGAAGTCGACGCGGATGATTCGGTGCGCCTGGTGATCCTTACCGGCGCGGGCAGCACGTTTTCGGCCGGTGCGGACGTCAACTGGATGGCACGCATGGCCGCGGCGAGCGAGGCCGAGAATCTTGCTGATTCGCTCAGGCTCGCCGAACTCATGCGCACGCTCAATTTCCTGCGCAAGCCCACCATCGCGCGCGTCAACGGATCCGCGTACGGCGGCGGCGTGGGGCTGATTGCGTGTTGCGATGTCGCGATTGGAGTCGAAGGGGCGAAATTCTCGCTTTCCGAAGTAAAGCTGGGACTGGTGCCGGCGGTCATCTCGCCGTACGTGATTGCGGCGATCGGCGCCCGTCAGGCGAGACGCTTGTTCGTCACTGCCGAAGTCTTCGACGCGTCGGAGGCGCTCCGCATTGGCCTGCTGCACCAGTGCGTGCCGAACGAGGAACTGGACGAAGCCGTGGCGAGAGCAGTGCACTGGCTCGGCAAGGGCGGACCCAACGCGCAGCGTGAGGCAAAGAGCCTCGCGCTCGGGATGAGTGGCGCAACGCCGGCCGACGCCGAGCGACTCGACACCCGCAACGCGGCGCTGATCGCGCGACTGCGGGTTTCGCCCGAAGGACAACATGGACTCGGGGCCTTCCTGGAAAAGCGCGCACCCGATTGGGTGGTAGCCGACGAGGGCGTGGCCGTCCAACGCTCGATGGGCTCACCCCGAACGGAAAACCGATCATGATCGCGACGGTGACTTGGTGATGTTCGAACGCGTGCTCATTGCCAATCGCGGCGAAATCGCGTGCAGGGTGATCCGCACCTGCCGCCGTCTCGGTATCCGCAGCATTGCCGTGTATTCCGAGGCGGATGCCAACGCGCTGCATGTTCGCGAAGCGGACGAGGCGTGGCCGATCGGCGGCTCGAGGCCGCAGGAAAGTTACCTGCGCCCCGAAGCGATCCTCGAGGCGGCGCGGCTCAGTGGCGCGCAGGCGATCCACCCCGGCTACGGCTTCCTCAGCGAAAATGCCGATTTCGCCGACGCCGTCGCGGCGGCGGGCCTCGCCTTCGTCGGGCCAAGCGGCGCGAGTATGCGCAAGATGGGCAGCAAGGCCGGCGCCAAGGACCTCATGCAGGCCGCGGGCGTGCCCGTGGTACCCGGCTACACCGGCGCGGAGCAGGCGCCAGCGGCATTGCTGGCCGCGGCGGACAACGTTGGCTACCCCCTCATGATCAAGGCCGCGCACGGCGGCGGCGGCAAGGGCATGCGCATCGTGCGTTCCCACGAGGAGTTCCTCCCGAACCTCGAGTCATGCCAGCGCGAAGCGCGCAACGCATTCGGCCGCGATCGCGTGCTGCTCGAGCGCTACATCGAACAGCCGCGCCACATCGAGATCCAGATTTTCGGCGACACGCACGGCAACGTTATCCACCTCGGAGAACGCGAGTGCTCGGCGCAGCGCCGCTACCAGAAGGTCCTCGAGGAATCGCCGTCGACATTCCTCACGCCTGAACTGCGCGCGCGGATGGGCGCAGCGGCGGTCGCCGCGGGGCGCGCCATCGACTACGTCAACGCAGGGACCGTCGAGTTCATCGTGGCACCGGACGGTTCGTTCTATTTCATGGAGATCAACACCCGACTCCAGGTCGAACATCCCGTGACCGAGATGGTGACGGGCCTCGAGCTGGTCGAGTGGCAGCTCCGTGTTGCCGCGGGCGAGCCCCTGCCCTTGCAGCAGGATCAGGTCACGATGCGCGGTCACGCGATCGAAGTCCGCCTGTATGCCGAAGACCCGGATCGCGGATTCCTGCCCGCTTCAGGTCGCATCGAGGCGCTGCGCTTGCCCGCGCCTTCCAACGGCGTGCGGATCGATGCGGGCGTCGAGACAGGCGATGCCGTCACGATTTTCTACGATCCGATGATCGCGAAGGTGATCGTGCACGCATCCGATCGCCGCAGCGCCCTGGCCAGACTCGCCGACGCGCTCGCAGCGAGCGAAGTCGTAGGCCCGCGTACCAATCTCGCATTCCTCGAACGGCTGATACGCCATCCCGTCGTGGTCGAAGGTCGCATCGATACGGGTTACCTCGACCGGCATCTCGAGGAGTTCATCGGCGAGGAGGAATCCGGCGACACGGATGGCGCCGCGACCGCGTCACGCATGCGCATTCTTGCCGCAGCCGCTGCCGCCGCGCTCGCGACTGAGGTGCCGGTCGTCAATCTTGCCAGCGACGACCGGGCGTCGCCCTGGGCCATCGCCGATGGCTGGCGTATCGGCCATGACGACCCGCGCCGCCTGAGCCTGGGGCTGCTGGGCGAGCGCTACGACCTCGCCGTCGCGATCGAGGCCAACGCGACGCGGGTTGCCACCGACGATGCCAGTGCCCTCGTCGAAGGTCCACGCGTCGCGGGTGGCTGGCTCAGCGCGCGCATCGATGGCACGGCCCTGCGGTGGCGCGTGCAGGTCTTCGACGACCTGCTGGTATTGCACGACGGCGCGCGGCGAAATCGCTTGCAGCGGTTGCCCGCGTACCAGCATGGTTCCTCCGTCGCCGTGGGCGTGGGCGACAAGGTCACGGCACCGATGCCCGGTCGTGTCGTGCTGCTGCGCGTCGCGGTGGGAGACGTGGTCGCCCAGGACCAGGAACTGCTCGTCATGGAGGCCATGAAGATGGAACTGGCACTCAAGTCACCGCGCGCCGGCACGATCGAATCGATCGGCGCGTCCGTCGGCGATTTCGTGGAGGCGGACGCGGTGCTGGTGCGCCTGGCGCCGGTCACTTGATTCCGCCCCGTCGCGCACGCATGTTGCTGGCATGAGCAGGCTGCCTTCACGCGTGCGGATCGTTGAAGTCGGCCCGCGCGACGGGTTGCAGAACGAGACGACTCCGGTTTCAACCGCCGACAAGATCGAACTCGTCGACCGGCTCGGCGCGAGTGGACTTCGCACCATCGAGGCCACCAGCTTCGTGAGTCCGAAGTGGGTGCCACAGATGGCCGACGCCGCCGAGGTGTACGCCGGCCTGCGGAAGCGTCCGGGCGTGCGGTATCCGGTCCTGGTCCCCAACGAGCAGGGCTATGCGCGCGCGCGGGCCGTGAACGTGGAGGAGATCGCGGTGTTCTCCGCCGCGTCCGAGGCCTTCAATCGCAAGAACATCAATGCGACCATCGCCGAGTCCCTGGAACGTTTTGCGCCGGTGATCGCGCAGGCTCGCGCGGATGGTGTGCCGGTGCGCGGCTATGTCTCGACCGTGCTCGGCTGTCCCTACCAGGGCGATGTTCCCCTCGCAGACGTGGTGCGCGTGGCGGGGGCGCTTTACGAGATGGGCTGCTACGAGATTTCGCTCGGCGACACCATTGGCGTGGGTACGCCCGCGAAGGCCTGCGCAATGCTCGAGGCGGTTGCGGTGGTCGTGCCCATCGAGGCGCTCGCCGTGCATTTCCACGATACGCGAGGCCAGGCGCTTGCCAACGTCCTCGCCTGCCTGGATGCCGGAGTCTCCGTGGTGGACTCGTCGATTTCCGGCACCGGCGGTTGTCCGTACGCGCGCGGCGCGTCCGGCAATGTCGCGACCGAGGATGTCGTCTACATGCTGCACGGCATGGAGATCGAAACCGGTGTCGACCTTGACAAGCTGGTGGCCACCGGCGCGTGGTTGAGCGCGCTGCTCGGGCGGTGCAGCGGCAGCAAGCTAACCGCGGCGACGGCCATGGCGTTGGATGGCGCGTCCGCATGACCCGGTTCGTGGTTCGACCCATCGAGGCCCGCGACGACGTGGCGATGGCCGGGATCATCCGCGCGGTGATGCCGGAATTCGGCGCAGTCGGCGATGGTTTCGCAATCAATGATCCCGAAGTCGATTTCATGCATCGCGCCTATGCGATTCCGCGGGCGGCGTATTTCGTAGTCGAGCGCGACGGTGAAGTACGCGGAGGAGGCGGCGTCGCGCCCCTGATCGGCGGGGACGTCGATACCTGCGAGCTGCGCAAGATGTATTTCCTGCCCGGCCTGCGCGGTCTCGGCGCCGGTCAGCGCGTGATGGACCTGTCGCTCGAGGCGGCGCGCGCCTTCGGCTTCCGTCGCTGCTATCTCGAAACGCTCCGCGGCATGGACGCGGCCATGCGCCTGTACGAGCGCAACGGATTCGCACGCATACCTGAGCCGCTAGGGGCGACCGGCCACGGCGGCTGCAATACCTTCTACCTCCTGGACCTCTGAGTAGGTCAGGTCGGCTTGGCCGACCTGACATGCTTGCGCCGCGAGCCCCGTCAGGTCGGCCTGGCCGACCTGACCTACATTGACGCATGCGTTGCGGATGGGGGATGCGCACCAGACCGCAGCCCGCACGCGGCCTGTGAATGGCCGTAAAATTGCGGGTTTTGCGGACAGGCGAACGCGATGCGGCTTGAATCGGTGCGGGCGGTGGTGACGGGAGGCGTGTCGGGGCTCGGGCTTGCGGTCGCGCAGCACCTGGTCGCGAACGGCGGGCGCGTGGCGCTGTTCGACGTCAACGACGAGAAGGGCGCGGCTGCCGTAGCCCAACTTGGCGAAGGCAATGCGCGCTATTTCCGCACCGATGTCACGGACGAGGACTCGGTCGCATCGCAGTCAAGCGCCGCGCACGATTTCCTGGGCGGCCTCAACGCCGCGATCAATTGCGCAGGCATCCTCGGCTCGGGTCGCATGTTGGGCAAGGAGGCGCCGATGCCGCTGGCGCAATTCCGTGGAACGGTGCTGGTGAACCTGGTCGGCAGCTTCAACGTCGCCAAGGCCTGCGCAAACCTCATGCAGCACAACGATGCCGGCGAAGATGGCGAGCGCGGCGCGATCATCAATACCGCCAGCATCGCGGCATTCGACGGGCAGATCGGACAGGCGGCCTATTCCGCATCGAAGGGCGGTGTGGTTGGCATGACCCTGCCGATGGCGCGCGAGCTTGCGCGCTTCGGCATCCGCGTGGTCACCATCGCGCCAGGCATCTTCTGGACGCCGATGGTCGACGGCATGCCGGAGTCGGTGCAGCAGTCGCTCTCTGCTTCAATTCCATTTCCATCGCGCCTGGGCCGGCCGGAAGAGTTCGCGGACGCGGTCGCGTTCGTGCTCACCAATCGCTACCTCAACGGCGAAACGCTGCGACTCGACGGCGCAGTGCGCCTCGCTCCGAAGTAGCGCCTCGCTCACCCTGGAATCCCATGAAAGCCTACGACGTCAAACGCGGCACGGTGGTGGAACACAACGGTCGCGTCTACCAGATTCGCGACATCGAGCGCAGCACGCCGACCGCGCGCGGCGGCAACATCACCTACCGGTTCACGATGTACAGCGTCCCGGGCGCGAACAAACTGGATCTCAGCCTGCGATCCGAAGACGACCTGCGCGAAGTCGAGCTGACGCGCCGCCCGGTCTCGTTTTCCTACAAGGACGGCGAAGCCTTCGTCTTCATCGACGACGAGGACTACACGCAGTATCCGCTCGACGCCGATGTGGTCGGCGATGCGGCCGGCTACATCACGGAGGGCCTCACGGGTTGCTTCGTGCAGGTCATCGACGATCTCCCCGTCGCGCTGCTGCTGCCGTCGAGCGTCGTGCTCGAAGTCATCGAGACGCCGCCCGAACTCCGCGGCGGCACTGCAACGAAGCGTCCCAAGCCCGCGAGGTTGTCGACTGGCCTCGAGATCCAGGTACCCGAGTATGTGCGAAACGGCGAGCGCATCCTGGTCAGCACCCTGACCGGCGAATTCGCCGGGCGGGCAGACTAGGATGTCCCGCGCCACAGACTCTGTGCATCGCGAGTCTTTCGATACGTAGCCGGAATCAGCGGTGCGGGACGGAGGCTCACCGCTATAAAACGTTGGCCGTCGGCGATCGCGCATTGCGCGTTTCATCCCCATTCCGGAAGCGGTCACGAAACTCCCTGCATCGCAACCACGCGGTATGGCAAGGCAGTCTCGGATGGATGACCTGATTTCGCGCAACCCCTACGCACTTTCGCTGGCCGTGCTCGGCATCGTGCTGCTGGGCGCGTCCTGGTTACCGCATCGGTTGAAGCGCCACGTGCTGTCGTTCCCGATCGTGTACGTAACGCTGGGCTTTGCGTTGTATTCCTTGCCCTGGTCGCTGCCGCTCCCCTACCCCAATCCCTTCCTCGCACCGGTTTTCACGGAGAAGCTGACAGAACTCGTGATTCTGGTCGCTCTGATGAGCGTCGGTCTGCGCATCGATACGCCTTTCGGGTGGAGACAGTGGAACGTGACATGGCGATTGCTGCTGATCGCGATGCCCCTGGCGATCGCTTTGGGCGCCGTGCTGGGGCACTGGTTGGGGGGCTTCGTAGTCGCCACCGCAGTCCTGCTCGGTGCCGTGCTGGCGCCGACGGATCCCGTGTTGGCGGGCGATGTTCAGGTCGGCGCCCCACACGAAGGCGGTGAAGATCCCGTCCGCATGGCGCTCAGCACCGAGGCCGGCTTCAACGACGGTCTCGCTTTTCCCTTCGTATGGGCTGCGATCGCCATGAGCACAACGCTCGTGCCGGGTCTTGACTGGATGGAGACCTGGTGGTGGCGCGACCTGTTGTTTCGAACAGTCGCCGGCATAGCGGTCGGATGGGTGCTGGGCTGGGCCGCCATGTGGTTCCTGTTCCGCCAGACTTCGCCCGAGAGCCCGTCGCGAGTCGGCGATGGCGCGGCGTCGCTGCCCATCACGCTTGCGGTGTACGGCATTTCCGAACTCATTGGAGGCTACGGTTTTCTTGCCGTATTTGTCGCGGCGCTCGCCATCCGGCATTACGAGCGGGATCACGCGTATCACAAGCGGCTGGAGGAATTCGCCGGGCAGTGCGAACGATTCCTCATCGCCGTATTGCTGATCCTGCTCGGCGGAGCGTACGCGCACGGCCTGCTCGACCAACTCACGCCCGGCGGTGCGGCCTTCGCTGTCGTGTTCGTATTCGGGGTCCGACCGCTGACCGCATGGCTGTCGCTGTCCGGTACCGCCCTGACGACGCGCGAACGGCTGGCCATCAGCGTGTTCGGCGTTCGTGGAATCGGGTCGATCTACTACGTTGCGTTCGCGATCAACCACGGCGAGATCGTGCAGGCACGCGAGCTGTGGGCGACGGTCGGACTGGTCATCCTGCTGTCCATCGTGGTGCATGGACTGACGGCGACGCCGGTAATGAAGTTGCTCGACGAGTCGCGCCGCCCGCGCGCGCAGCCGATTGCGAAGAGCACGGAGACCGGGTAACCCGCTAGCGATCCATGGAGCGCTTTGCCATGCGCTGCAACGACGCGTCGAAGCGCGGGTCACCCACGAGATCCGCGATCGGCCACCAGGCCAGTTCGTGCGACTCGTCGCTGACGGTGAAGTCCTCATCGAGTTCCGCTTGCACGACGAAGCGTGCGTCGAAGTGAAGGTGTGCGGGCTCGTCGCCCCGGGCCGGAATCTCGTGCACGTCGATGTCGAACAGCTCCGGTTCGAGTCGAAGCCCTGTCAGTCCCGACTCTTCCTGGGCTTCGCGGAGCGCCACTGCGCCGAGGTCGCGATCGCCGTCCGCATGGCCTCCGAGCTGCAGCCAGCGGTCCAGCTTCCGATGATGGGTCAGCAGCACGCGCACGCGGTCGCGACTCACCACGAAGGCCGATCCCGTGAAATGCCCCGCCGTGCGTCCACGCACGAAGGCATCGCCTGGCTCGCCCAATAGCGCGAGGAACGATTCGACGACGTGGTGCTGAGCGGGATGCCGTCGTCGAAACGACTCGATCTCGGCCACGAGTTCACGGTGGTCTGGTTGCAGCATGATGGTCGATGGATTCGGGCGGGCTGCGATTATCGCCGCACTCGGTCGACAAGCCGCGCCAGCCGGGGTATGTTCGCCGCGCACCAGGCTTGCCGCCTGGCGTTCCCTGACTGATCTTCACCCGGAGCGTGCCCATGCTGTTCGAACGCAAGAAGTCGCTGGACCAGATCCTGAAAACGGCCGAGCAACGGGCCCTCAAGCGACAGCTCAACGCGTTCGATCTCACCATGCTCGGCATCGGCGCCATCATCGGCACGGGAATTTTCGTGCTGACCTCCGTGGCCGCGCAGAAAGCCGGCCCCGGGATGATGTACTCGTTCGTCATCGCCGGCTTCGTCTGCGCCCTGACGGCGCTCATCTATTCCGAACTGGCTGCGATGGTGCCTGTTTCGGGTTCGGCTTACACCTATTCGTACGCCGTGCTCGGTGAAATTCTCGCCTGGATGGTCGGCTGGGCACTGATCCTGGAGTACGCGGTAGCCGCAGGTGCCGTTGCCGTCGGCTGGTCCGGGTATGCCAATGGATTCCTGACCCAGATCGGCATGGCGCTTCCCATCGGACTGACCGCGGGACCGGGCGACACGATCACGCTGGCGGACGGAACGATCGTCAAGGGCACCTTCAATCTCATCGCCTTCCTGCTGTCCCTGCTCATCACCGTGCTGCTGGTGCTGGGCACTTCGAAGTCGGCGCGCTTCACTGCGATCCTCGTCATCGTCAAGGTCATCGCGCTGACCGTGTTCATCGTGCTCGCGATGCCCGCGGTAAGTGCGGCCAACTTCGAGCCGATGCTGCCGAACGGCTGGGGTACTCCGCTGTCCGGCGTGGGCGTGCTGGGCGCCGCGGCATCGATCTTCTTCGCCTACGTCGGCTTCGATGCAGTGTCGACCGCGGCGGAGGAAACCAAGAATCCCAATCGCAACGTACCGATCGGCCTCATCGGGTCATTGGCGATCTGCACGGTGTTTTATCTGCTCGTGTCGTATGCGGCAGTCGGCGCAGTCGGTGCGCAGCCGGGCGGTGCGCTGTCGCAGTCCAAGGAGCCGCTCGCCTTCGTGCTGCGCGAGATCGGCTGGCCGCAGACCGGCAACTGGGTCGCCATCGCAGCGATCGTTGCGCTGCCCTCGGTCGTGCTGATGATGATCTTCGGCCAGACGCGCATCCTGTTCACCATGGCGCGCGACGGTTTGCTGCCGCAGTCCCTCACCAAGGTCCATCCCAAGTACTTCACGCCACACGTGGTGACGTGGGTCACGGGCATCGCCGTGTCGCTGTTCGCCGCGATGTTTCCGGTGGGAATGCTCGCTGACATCTCGAACTCCGGAACTTTGTTCGCGTTTTTCATGGTGGCGGTGGGCGTCCTGATCCTGCGGCGTACCGACCCCGATCGCGTACGCCCATTCCGGACGCCGCTCATCTGGTTCGTGGGTCCGGCTGCCATCGCCGGCTGCGCGCTGCTGTTCTTCAGCCTGGGCTGGGAAACCATCAGGCTGTTCCTCATCTGGGCGGTGATCGGGCTCGTGGTGTATTTCCTCTACAGCCGCCGCCGCAGCCATATGGCGCCGGGGCACCCGTCGCTGGCGGCTGAAGTGGCCGAGGTGCCGCGCCTCTCGCCGGATCCACTGGTGCAGGAAGGGCCCAACGCCGGTCCCTGAACCAGCCGTAGAGCACGTCACGACGGCGCGAGCGATCGCGCCGTCAGCTGTTGTAGAGCCGAGCTTGCTCGGCTGCACGGTCAGAGGCACGGCGAATTTGCAGAGCAGCGGAGCGCAGCTCCGCTCTACAATTGCGGTATGAACGCAGTCACCGCCCTTCCCTACGACGAACGCCGCCGTCTGCACGCGGCGGGCGAGATCATCGTCAACACCCGTGAGCTCGCTGCCGCGGGATACACGCCCGCGACCTCGAGCAATTTCTCGGTCCGGATCGACGACAGGCACGCCGCGATCACCGTCAGCGGGCGCGACAAGGGACACCTCACCGAAAAGGACATCATGGTCGTCGACTTCGACGGTCGCGCGGTCGGCAGCAACGCGAAGCCCTCGGCGGAGACGCTGCTGCACACGCAGTTGTATCGCCGCTTCGACAGCGTCGGCTGTGTGCTTCACACGCATTCGCAGACCCAGACCGTCGCCTCGCGCCTGTTCGCGGCGCAGGGTCACGTGCGACTGGGAAACTACGAGCTGCTCAAGGCCTTCGCCGGCAATTCGACGCATGCCGCGACGATGGACATCCCGGTCCTTGCGAACACCCAGGACATGCCAGCACTCGCCGCGCAGGTCGAGTCACTGCTCGAACGTCCGGGCTTGTGGGGCTACCTCATCGAGGGCCACGGACTGTACGCGTGGGGCCGGCACATCACCGAGGCACGGCGTCACCTGGAAGCATTCGAGTACCTGCTCGGCTGCGAACTCGAACTCCTGCGCCTGCGGGCGGCATCATGAGTCGCCTGCGCATTTTCGGTGAAGCGGATCCGGGAGTCGCGCTGCTCGACACGCGGGACTTTGATGCGATGCGCAGCGAGCTTGCCGCGATCAATGTCGGATTCGAGCGGTGGCAGGCGACGCAGCAGATCCATCCGGGCGATTCGCCGGAAGTGATCATGGCCGCCTACCGCACCGACATCGATCGCATTTCGAACGAGCGCGGCTTCAGGAGCGTCGATGTGGTGAGCCTGTCGCCGGATCACCCGCAACGCGAAGAGATGCGCGGCAAGTTCCTCGAGGAGCACTTCCACAAGGAAGACGAAGTGCGGTTCTTCGTGGCAGGTTCCGGATTGTTCACACTGCACGTGGCCGATCGCGTGTACGAGATCACCTGCGTCAAGGATGACCTGATCTCGGTTCCGGACAGCACCACGCACTGGTTTGACATGGGACCTGAGCCGAATTTCGTGGCGATCCGTTTCTTCACGCAGCCCGACGGCTGGGTTGGGCACTTCACGGGCAGCGACATCGCGCGACGGTTCCCCCGGTTCGAAGTGGGCTCCGCGCTCGACGACCGGGAACCATGAAGCCTGCACCGTTGATCCTCACCGATATCGAAGGAACAACCAGCAGCATCGCGTTCGTCAAGGACGTACTGTTTCCGTATGCGCGCGCACGCATGCCGCGCTTCGTGGAAGAGCAAGGCGCGGACCCCGAGGTACGCCGCTGGCTCGACGCCGTGGCGATGGAACTCGGCGGCGCCTGCGACGATCGCGTCATCGCCGAGACGCTGCAGGGATGGATCGACCAGGATCGCAAGCACACCGCGCTCAAGGCGTTGCAGGGAATGCTCTGGCGCGAAGGCTATGCGCGCGGAGACTTCAAGGCCCACTTCTACGCCGACGCAGCGCAGGCGCTGCGCACCTGGCATGAATCGGGTCGCCGCATCGCCGTGTACTCGTCCGGCTCCGTCGCCGCGCAGAAGCTCTTTTTCGGCTACAGCGAACAGGGTGATCTCTCACCGCTGGTCGAAGCATGGTTCGACACCGAAATCGGCGGCAAGCGCGATTCCGCCAGCTACGCGCGCATCGCTTCGGGCCTTGCAGCCGAGCCTTCGCAGCTCGTGTTCCTGTCGGACATCGTCGCCGAACTCGATGCGGCGCGCGAAGCGGGACTGGCGACGGTACTGGTCGACCGGCGCGAGGATTATCCGGAGCCGCGCACCGGCGACGCGGCCAACGGACACCCGCGCGTCACCTCGTTCGCAGAGATTCCGTAGCTGCCATACGAACCTCCTTCCCGGAGGGAGAGGGTGCGATCTTGTCCGCGGTCGACGGCTCTCTTGCTAGCTCGATTCCCCCCGATTTCTTCGGACCCTCACCCTCTATCCTTCTCCGGGAGAGAGAGGGAAATAAAGCGCCGCTTGCGCAACAACACTGAGCCGTCGTTTCAAGCCTTCGCGGCGTGTCGGGCGGCGAGCGTGACCGCGAGTTGCTGGAGGTTGTAGCCACGCGCGTGCAGCAGCACCAGCAGGTGATAGACGAGGTCGGCGGATTCGTCGAGCAGCGTATCGGCGCCCGCATCCGCGGACGCGCCGGTCACGGCAGCCAACGCCACCTCGACTCCCTCTTCGCCGACTTTCTGCGCAATGCGCGCGATACCCGCATCGAGCAGCCGCGTCGTGTAGCTGCCCGGCGGCCGCTCACTCACCCGCGCGTCGATCAGCGCGTCGAGCTCGGCGAGGAAATTGGCGGGCGCATCCGGAAAACAACTCTTCGTACCAAGATGACACGTCGGGCCATGCGGCAGTGCGCGCACGAGCAGCGTATCGCTGTCGCAATCGACCTCGATCCCGACCAGGTCCAGGAAGTTTCCCGAGGATTCGCCCTTGATCCAGAGACGCTGGCGGCTGCGGGAGAAAAAGGTCACGCGCCGCGACGCAAGCGTTGCATCGAACGCGGCGCGGTCCATGTAACCGAGCATCAGCACCTGCAGGGTGATCGCATGTTGCACGATGACGGGCAGCAAGCCGTCCTGCTTGCCCCAGGCAAGCGTCGCCACGTCGAAGGCGGGCTCGAATGCTGCGTAGGAAGGCATGTCATCCATTCTCGCGTACCTCGACTCCGCGCTCGCGCAAGTCGCGCTTCAACTCGGGAATGCGCAGCGTGCCGTCGTGAAACACCGACGCCGCGAGCGCGCCGTCCACGTCGGCTTCGGCAAAAGCAGACTGGAAGTGCTCCACAGTTCCAGCGCCACCCGACGCGATCAGCGGCACCCTGCAGAGTGCTCGGGCAGCCTTGAGTTGGGCGATGTCGTAGCCGGCGCGTGTTCCGTCGGAACCCATGCAGTTGAGCACGATCTCTCCGGCTCCGAGTTCCTGCACCTGTTCGATCCAGTCCAGCGTCCGCATGGGCAACGCCGTGATGGCAGTACTCGAACCCGCGTCGCGCCGCACATGCCACTCGCCATCGGCATCACGCAGCGAGTCGATTCCCACCACGACGCACTGGCTGCCAAAAGCTGCGGCGAGTTTCGGGACGAGCGCCGGTCGCCGGAGCGCCGGGGAGTTGACGGATATCTTGTCCGCGCCTGCTCGCAGCACGACGCGCGCGGAATCGACCGAGTCGATGCCCCCGGCCACGCAGAAGGGGATGTCGAGCAGCCGCGCGGTCCTCTCGACCCAGGCTGGATCGACCGTGCGTCGTTCGGGACTTGCTGAGATGTCGTAGAACACCAGTTCGTCAGCGCCGTCGTCGCGATAGCGCTTTGCAAGTTCGCCGATGTCGCCCATGTCGACGTGGTCGCCGAAGCGCACGCCCTTGACCACGCGTCCGTCGCGAACGTCCAGGCAGGCGATGATCCGCCGGGTCAGCACTGGAGCGCTTCGGTCAGGGTGAACCGGCCTTCCAGCAAGGCCCGTCCGATGATCGCCCCGCTGCAGCCGCGGGCCCGCAGCGCGCGCACGTCCTCGAGCGTAGCCACCCCGCCCGAGCCCTGTACCTGAAGCACGGGCAGTTGCCGGGCGAGCATCGCATACCAGTCGAGCGCTGGTCCTCCCATCATGCCGTCACGATCTATGTCTGTACTAATAACATGCTGCAATCCATTCTCCTTCAGTTTTCTCAACAGAGGGATTGCTTCCACTTGATGCATCTCGGTCCACCCCTGGGTGGCGGCGCACCAACGGCCCGACGGGTCCTTGCGCACGTCCATGGCGACGCAGATGCGCTCGGCTCCGAACTGGCCCAGCCACTCAACGACAGTCTCCGGCTGGGTGACCGAGAGGGTTCCGACCACCACTCGATCCGCTCCCGCGGCCAGCAACGCCTCGACGTCGGAGTCCTTGCGCACGCCGCCGCCCGTCTGCACCCGCAAACCCGTTTCTGCGTGAATACGGCTGACCAGCCGATGCAACGAGTAGGCGCCGTCACGCGCGGCATCGAGGTCGACCAGGTGCAGCCACTCGGCGCCGGCCTCGGCGTAATCACGCGCCAAGGCAAGCGGGTCGTCGCCGTAGCGCTGCTCGCGCGAATAGTCGCCCTGGGTCAGCCGCACCACGTGCCCCCCGCGAACATCGATGGCGGGGTAGACGGTGAAAGTCTTCGGTTCCACGGCGCTCACGCGGGTAGCGCCAGGAAATTGGCCAGGACACGCGCGCCCACCGCCGCGGACCGCTCCGGATGGAACTGCACGCCAAAGCGGTTGCCCGCCGCGATCGCCGCGGCGAATGTCTCGCCATGCGTCGTCGAGGCGATCACCGCCGGATGCGAGCCTGGCGCTGCGAAACCGTGCACGAAGTAGACGTGCGAACCCTCCGCGACGCCTTCCAGCAGCAGCGAATCGCGCTGGATCTCCAGCCTGTTCCAGCCCATGTGCGGCACGCGGATGCCTGGTGAACTCCGCAAGGCTTCCACGTTTCCGGGTGCGAGGTCGAGCATGGACGTGTCGCCTTCGGCGCTGTGCGTGAAAAGCAGTTGCATGCCGAGGCACACGCCTAGCAATGGCTGCTGCAGGCCACGCACGCAGTTGACGAGGCCGAGTTCCTCGAGCCGTCGCATGCCGGAGGATGCCGAGCCGACGCCCGGCAGGATCACGCGTTCGGCCGCTGCGATCGTCGCGGCGTCGCTCGAAACGCGGGGACTTGCGCCGAGGCGCTCGAGCGCATACCGAACCGACCCGAGATTGGCACCGCCGGCGTCGACAATCACCACGTCCCCGCCCGGTCGCGAACTCACAACAGGCCCTTGGTGGTGGGCAGCTCCACGCCAGCGCGGCGCGAAGCCGCGCGCAGCGCGCGCCCGACGATTTTGAAACAGGCCTCGACCTGGTGATGCGTATTGTCGCCGCGCACCCGCAAATGCAGGTTCATGCCGGCCGCATCGCACAACGACCGGAAGAAATGCGGCACAAGCTCGGTCGGCAGGTCGCCGACCTGCTCCCGCGCAAACGCGCCGTCGAACACGAAGAACGGACGTCCCGACCAGTCGAGCGCGACAGACGCCAGCGCATCGTCCATGGGCAGCGCGATCTCCACGACACCCGCCGCGTCCGCCGCGTCGTCGCGGGATGCGTCGGCATGCGCAAACCGCGCAATGCCGCGCTTGTCGCCGATGGCTTCGCGCAGAGCCTGCCCGAGCGTCAGCGCGCAATCCTCCACGGTGTGGTGCTCGTCGATCTCCAGATCGCCGTTGCAGACGAGGTCCATCTGGAATCCGCCATGCCGCGCGAGTTGCTCGAGCATGTGGTCGAAGAACCCCAGTCCGCTCGCAACAGTTGCCGGCGCGCTGCGATCGAGGTCGACGCGCACGCGCACGCGCGTTTCCTTCGTCGTCCGCTCCACCGCCGCGATGCGTGGAGCGTCGCACAGGGCATGGGCGATGTCGGACCAGTCGAGAGTGTTGTCCAGACGAAAACCCCGCACGCCGAGGTTGGCCGCAAACCCGATGTCGGTGTCGCGATCACCCACCATCGCGCTTGCCGCAAGGTCGATGTTTCGATCGCGCAGGTAGTGCATGGCCATGCCGACGGCAGGCTTGCGCGTCTGCAGGCCTGCGGGATCGCCCTCCGCGTGCGGGTCGATCAGCACTTCGCGGAACGTGATGCCCTGCGAGGCCAGCAGATCGAGCAGGAAGCGCTGCGGCGCATCGAAATCGGCTTGCGGAAATGCCGGGGTGCCGAGCCCGTCCTGATTGGTGACCATCACCAGCTCGAAACCCGAGGCGACGATGCGCTGCAGGGCGGCGATGACGCCCGGCACCAGCGCGACCTTGTCGATGCGGTCGACCTGCTGGTCGGAGGGTTCTTCAATGAGGGTGCCGTCGCGATCGACGAACAGTATCCGTTGCGAGCTCATGCGAGTCCTGCTCCGGACCTTGTGGTCCCAGGCGTTGCCAGGCCCGCGGAAACCTTCGGGGGGGAGCTTGTCGAACAGAGAACCGACTCAGCGGCAAGCGCCGCGATCACGCGATCATTCTCCTCCCGCAAACCGATGCTGATGCGCAGGGCATCTGCCAAAGCCTCATGCCGACGCACATCCCGTACGATGAGGCCTGCCATGCCAAGTCGCGACAGTGCAGCGACGGCATCCACGAACCGCACGCACAGGAAATTCGCCTGCGAAGGCAGAACCTCGCGTACGCAGTCGAGCTCGTCGCATGCGCGGGCGAGGCGATCGCGCTCCACCTTGATAAGTGCGAGCCGACTTGCGGTCGCGCGCAGGGATGCCGGCGCGAGCGCGGCAAGCGCCGCATCGACGCACGGCGTGGGCAAAGGATACGGCGCCATGATCCGGCGCAACACGTCGATGATGGCAGGCGCGGCAATCAACGCCCCGATGCGGGCTCCTGCCAGCGCGTGCGCTTTCGACAAGGTTCGCAACACCGCCAGGTTGGGCGTGGTGGCGACGTCGCCCGCGAGACTGGGCATGTCCGCAAATTCGATATAGGCCTCGTCGAGCACCACCAGCGCGCGACCGGCGAGCGCCGCGGCAAGCCGCAACACGTCGGCGCGCGAGACCAGCCCACCCGTTGGGTTGTTGGGCGAGCATACGAATACGAGACGCGTCGCAGGCGTCACCGACCGCAAGACCACGTCCACATCGAAAGGCTGCCCGCGATCCAGCGCCAGCGGCGCGTCGAGTACCGCGCAGTCCTGCACCGCCGCCGCCACCGCGTACATGCCGAAGGTCGGCGACTGCACGAGGATGGCATCGCGACCGGCCCGGCAGAACGCACGGACCAGCAGGTCGATGGCCTCGTCGCTGCCGCGCCCGATGAGCAGTTGCGATGCGCGCACGCCGTACAGGGCCGCCATTTGCTCACGAAGCGCGCTCGGCTGCGGATCGGGATAACGGTGTAGCGGCCGCGAAGCATCCTGCGGCCACGGCGACTCGTTGGCGTTGAGCAGCACGCCGGTGCTGCCAGATTCCATGCGCGCCGAGGAATAGCCCGGCATCGCGCGCAATTCCGGGCGAATGAGGTCGAGCACGCTCATGCCACACCGCCGAGTCGCACTTGGACCGCACGCGCGTGCGCGCCGAGGCCTTCAGCATTTGCCAGCGCGATCACGCAGGGGGCCAACTCCCGGAGCCCGTCGGCGCTCGCAGTCTGCACCGTCATCTGGCGCTGGAAACTCGCCACCGACAGCCCGCTCACGCAGCGCGCCCAGCGATCGGTTGGCAATACGTGGTTGGTCCCGCTCGCATAGTCGCCGAGCGACTCGGGCGTCCATCTGCCGAGAAACACCGACCCTGCATTCTCGACGGCAGGCAGCCAGCGGCGCGCATCGTCGAGATGCAGCAACAGATGTTCGGGTGCGTAGGCGTTGCTGACTTCCACCGCCTCGGCCATGTCGCGCACCAGCACTGCACGCGCGTGCGTGAGGGCCAGTGCCGCGGTATCGCGCCGCGGCAGGAGGTCGAGCTGCGTACGCAGCGCCTGCTCCACCGCGTCGATCAGGCCGGATGAATCGCTGACCAGCAGAACCTGCGAGTCGGGGCCGTGTTCGGCCTGCGCAAGGAGGTCCGCCGCGATCCACTCCGGATTGCCGCGCGAATCGGCGATGACCAGCACTTCGGAAGGACCGGCTGCCATGTCGATCGCCACGCCGTCGCGCAACGACGATACCTGGCGCTTGGCCTCGGTGACCCAGGCGTTGCCGGGTCCAAACAGCTTGTCGCAGCGCGGCACCGATTCGGTTCCGAACGCCATCGCCGCGACGGCCTGCACGCCCCCCAGTTTGAAGACGCGCGTAATCCCGCACAGCGCAGCTGCAACCAGCGTCAGGGAATCCACACTTCCGTCGGGCCGCGGCGGTGTGCAAAGAATGCGTTGCGGGCACCCGGCGAGCGCGGATGGCACGCCCAGCATCAGCGCCGTCGACGGCAGCGGAGCGCTTCCGGCCGGCACGTACAGGCCCACGCAGCCGATCGGCCGCGCGACCCGCTCACACACCACGCCGGGTGCGGTCTCGACCGCATAGTCCTTCCCGATGCCCGCGCGATGGAACGCGTCGATGCGTGCATGTGCGTCGCGCAGCGCCTGTTTGAGCTCGGCCCCGACTTTGTCCTCGGCGGCTGCGAATTCCTCCGCACTCACCTCGATGCGATCGAGTTCTATGCCATCGAAGCGCCGCGTCAGGGCGCGCAGCGTGCTGTCGCCGTCCACGCGCACCTGCGACAGGAGGCGAGAGACGTCTGCGGCCAGTCCCGCGCCATCGACCAGCGCAGGCCGCGCCAGCGCAATGCATCGCTGATCTTCCTCGAGACTCTTCCAGTCGAAGCGCTTCATGCCAGCATCCGCTCGACCGGCAGCACCAGCAGCGAATGGGCACCGGCGCGCTTCATTCCCTCGAGTTGCAGCCAGTTGACGTCGCTCGGGCAGATCGCCTGCAGCGCCACCTCGTCGCCCTGCCCTTCGACACTCAACAGGATTGAGTTCGCGGCAATCGGCAGCAGCGCGCGGACTTCTTCGATGCGCGCACGCGGCGCGCGCAACATCAGCAGTCGCGCGTCGCGAACCGTCAGGACCCCGGCGATGCGCCGGACCAGGTCCTCGAGCAGTTCGGCGCGCACACCGGACAATGCACCTTCGGGCCCCACCAGCACGGCCTCGCTCTCCAGCACGGTGGCGAGCTCCTCGAGCTGGTTGGCCGCCAACGTGGCGCCGCTCGACA
>JBBSLL010000010.1:0-74483 GCA_038255255.1 Lysobacterales bacterium | reverse complement strand
GTGGACACCGCCACTGCCCGAACGGGAGCCCACGGCTGCCCAGGTTGCGGTGGCAGGTTCAAGCCGTAACGCTCCGGCGACGCGCAGATGCATACGAGCGCTCTCAGCCTCGAGAAGTGCGCGCGCGTGATGGGGCTGAGGGAAAGCGCATACGGATCGCCTTGCCATCCTCCGGCGCGTCGCAGCGCACCGCGCACACGGCCATCGCCGGCGTTGTAGGCGAGATTGACCAGGGTCCAGTCGCCGAACTGGTCATGCAAGGACTTGAGCAGCCTGATCGCGGCATTGGTGGACGGGGCGAGATCCATGCGCTCGTCGCGGCTGCGATCGACCGTCAAGCCCATAGCACGGGCAGTGTGCGGCATCAGTTGCCATGGCCCGGCGGGGCCGCGCGAACCGGCCTGGCGGGGACGGTGCAGGTAGCGGCTTTCCACCATGGGCAGGAGCGCGAACTCCGCCGGAACGCCGGCCTCCCGCAACCGCGTTGCGACGAATGCGATATGCGGTGCCGCGTCCACGAATAGCCGCTCGAATGCCCGGGGATGGGCGGTGAACCCGCGCAGTGACGCGCGCATCGTGTGCGCGGGTTCGCATTGCACGAATTCGAAATCGGAGCGCAGGCGCTGCCATAGATCAGGCTCCGGACCCATCGGCCCGGTTGCGATTGCCGGGGGTGCGGGGGCTTCGGGTTTTGTCTTGCCACGGGGCGTGCGCGATCGTTTTCCAGGCGCTTTGCGGGAACTCTTCTTCTTCGCAACGAGCCCGCGTGAAGAAGTGTGCTCTGGGTCGCCTCGCTGGGCTGCCTGCGATGGCGCTTCCCGCCCTGTCCCATCTGTTGGCTGATCGTTGCCGGCGGTTCGCGGCGCCATCGACTGGCATGCGACCAACGTGCACATCAATGCTGCCGCCAGCAGTATTCGTACCGGCAGGAGCCCGGGCATCAGGTCGCCACCCGGAACTCGTCCTTCCATGCGCGCAGCCAGGCGAATGCTTCGATACCGTCCCCTGGTGGTCGGCCGTGCCGTTGTGTCAGCGCCGCCACAATGGCGCGATCGCCAGTCCTGAGGAATGGATTGGTGGCGCACTCTTCCCCGATGCTCGAAGGCAAGGACGGCGCGCCACGGCCACGCATCCGGCTGGCATCGGCAATACGCTCGGAGAGCGCAGCATTGTCGGGATCCACGACCGTCGCGAATGCCCCGTTTGCGAGGGTGTACTCATGTCCGCAGCAGACGCGGGTACTTGCGGGTAGCGCGGCGAGCCGGGACAGCGAGGCCGAAAACTGCTCGGGCGTTCCCTCGAACATCCGACCGCAGCCCAGCGAAAAAAGTGTATCGCCGCAGAACAGTGCATCGGAACCGAAGTACGCCACGTGGGTCGAGGTGTGGCCGGGTATTTCGAGAACCGAGGCGACGAAATCCGGCTCCTCGAAGCAAACCTCCTGTCCCTCGGCGACGCGATGAGCGTGCACCACGATGCGCGAATCCGGGGGCGCGAAAACGCGCGCCTCCGGAAACATCTGCATCATCTCGGCCGTCCCGGCTACGTGGTCAGGATGGTGGTGCGTCAGCAGGATCCCCGTCAGACGCAGGGATCGGGCCGCCAACGCATCGAGCAGTGGTTGTGCAACACCGGGATCCACCGCGATCGCGTTCGCGCCGTCGTCCAGGAGCCAGACGTAGTTGTCCACCAGCACGGGGATCGCAGTCAGGCGCAAACAGGCTCTCGATGAGGATGTCGGATATGCAGGCAATCCGCGCACGCGAACCGCGATGCCCAGCGGCATCGATGTCACGGGCCGGCGCTTTGTATCACAATCCTCCCGGGCTCCCTCGCGCAGGAACAGGATGGTCGATTCAGGTTCAACTTCGCGCACGGTCGATCTGGAAGCAGCGGACCGACTTGCGCAGCTGACGGCGATCGAAGCGAACTGGCAGCGCAGGCAAGCGCCGTTGCATCCGGGCGACCGAATGCTCTGGATAGGACTGGCGGCGAATCCCGAGTCAGCTCCACCAGGCGCTCTGCAATCCAATTTCATCGTGGAGGCGGGAAGCCGGTTCGGCGGCGACACGCGCGGCAACATCGACGCGTTGCCGTTCGCGGCTTCCTCGGTATCGCATGTGGTGTTGCAGCATGGCCACGAAGTAGCGGACGATGGCGACGAGCTGCTGGCGCAATGCACGCAATTGCTGAAGCCTGGTGGCGTGCTCCTGCTGTTCGGATTCCACCCCTGGTCGATGTGGCAAAAGCAGATCAGCCGGGATTCCGACATTCGCATCCAGACGCCCAACTACTGGTCGAGGTCGCTGCGCTCACTGGGGCTCGAAGTACAACGCGCGGAACGAATCGGTCCCGCATGGCCCGGTGCTCCCGGCCTCTTCGACAGATTCGGAATGGCTTTCGCGTTGCGCGCCTGGCGAACGGGAGCGGCCATCATCCCGCTGGGCGGGCTGGTTCGCGCGCAGGCACCCCGTGGACTGTCGCTGGCCACGCGAGCCGCTACGCCCTGCCGTCGCAGCGCATGACGCAGGCAACGTCCGAGCTGGTGGAGGTATTCACTGATGGTGCGTGTTCGGGTAATCCCGGCCCGGGCGGATGGGCAGCCCTGCTGCGTTGGCAAGGCCGAGAGAAAATGCTTTCCGGGGGGGAAGTTACCACTACCAACAACCGCATGGAATTGATGGCCGCCATCGCCGGGCTTGAGGCGTTGCGCAGGACAGCCGAGGTGAAAATAACGACCGATTCGCGCTACGTGATGGACGGCATCACGCGATGGATTGCGGGTTGGAAGCGCAACGGGTGGCGCACCAGCGGCCGGGATGCGGTGAAAAACGTCGATCTGTGGCAACGCCTCGACGAAGCGGCGGCGAGGCATCGTGTGCAATGGGAGTGGGTGAGGGGCCACACTGGACACGCGGAAAACGAGAGGGCGGACGCGGCTGCGCGGGAAGCCATCGCCAGGATGATCGCGGATATCGAACGATGACCAGACAAGTTGTGCTGGATACCGAAACGACCGGGCTCGAGTGCGAGAAAGGGGATCGCATCGTCGAGGTCGGGTGCGTGGAGCTGGTCGAGCGGCGGGCCACTGGACGCGTGTTCCACCATTTCTTCAATCCCGACCGGCGCAGCGACGCAGGCGCGCTCGCCAAGCACGGCATCCGCGACGAGTTCCTCCTGGACAAACCCCGATTCGCGCAACTCGCAGCCGAATTCGTGGATTTCATCACGGGCGCCGAGTTGGTGATCCACAACGCAGGTTTCGACATCGGCTTTCTCGATGTCGAGCTCGAGCTCGCCGGATTCGAGTTTCGATGTTCGGGGCCCGATTGCCGCGTCGTAGATACGCTCGCGCTCGCGCGTCGCCAATGGCCGGGTCAACGCAACTCCCTGGACGCGTTGTGCAGGCGGTTGGGTGTGGATAACAGCCGACGTGAGCTCCATGGCGCATTGCTGGACGCGCGCTTGCTCGCCGATGTCTACCTGTCCATGACGGCAGGCCAGGGCGCGCTGTCCCTCGGTGAAGTTCTGGTCCGAGATCGGGCGGCGTCTGCGAGACCGGGATCTGTCGCCAGCGTTCCCCTGCGTCGTTTCGCACCATCGCGCATGGACCAGGCCGCCCACCATGCGCGACTGGAGTCGATCATGCGCACCAGCGGGGGCTACTGCGTCTGGCAGGCAATGACTTGCGAGGCCCGTAGTCAGGACGGCTGATCGGAATTGTTCTGAGCCGTGTCGACGGTGGCATAATCGGGGCGCCGGCACAGGGGACCGGCAACGTGCTGAGCCCGATTCCCCGGGGGGAGAACGAGCATCATGTTTCGGCGATTGCTGTTTGCGTGGCTCCTGATTCTCCCGCTCGCGCTCAGCGCGCAGTCCGCCATCGAGCGCATAGAGCAGCACAAGCACCTCGGAGTCGCGACTTGCGCAAGTGGCGTTTGCCACGGCTCCAACAAGCCGTTCAAGGATTCGACCATCATGCGCAACGAGTTTGCGCTGTGGCAACAGTTCGACCCTCACGCGACCAAGGCCCTGCAGGCGCTATCGAGCGCGGAAGGACAGAGCATCGCGCGGAAGCTCGGCCTTGGCGACGCGACGCAGGCAAAGGTGTGCCTGGACTGCCACGCGGACAACATTTCCGCCGATCTGCGCGGGGAGAAATTCCAGGTCGACGATGGCATCGGTTGCGAGTCGTGCCATGGAGGCGCAGAGAAATGGATCGCCTCGCACGCTGATCGGAAGGTCTCGCACGCGCAGAATCTCGCCGCGGGTCTGTACCCGACCGAAGATCCTGTCGCACGCGCGGAATTGTGCCTGAGCTGCCATATGGGCACGCCAGAGCGGATGATCACGCACCGCATCATGGGCGCGGGACATCCGCGGCTCGCTTTCGAGCTCGATACGTTCACGTGGCTCAACCCGCATTACACAATCGACGAGGACTACGAGAAGCGCAAGGGGCGCTTCAATGGTTTGCGTGATTGGGGAGTGGGCCAGGGCGTCGCGGCGGCCAACCTGCTCGACATCCTGCTCGACGAGCGTCACGGTTCGCAGGGCATCTTTCCGGAGCTCGTGCTGTTCGATTGCCACGCCTGCCACAGGCCCATGTCCGGCAAGCGCTGGGCGCCGCGACAGGGCACAGGACTTGGTCCGGGTGAGGTCCGTTTGAATGATTCCAACCTCGTGATGTACCGGCACGTGCTCGGGTCCATCGATCAGGCTGCAGCCACTCGACTCCGCGCGAAGGTTCGCGAACTGCACCAGGCCACCACGCGAAGCCGCCAGGCCACGTTGAGCAGCGCGCGGGCCTTGCGCGACAGCATTCGCTCGTCGCTGCCATCGGTTGCACAGCACCCGTTCGACGCCGGCGCGCTGGTCCCGATTCTGGACAGCCTCGTGCGCGATGCCGACGCGGGCGAGTTTCGCGACTACGCCGCCGCGGAGCAGGCGAGCATGGCGGTGCAGTCCGTCGTGGTCGCTTTCCAGAACGCGGGCGCCCTGGACGAAGGCACTGCGAAGTCCCTGCAGGACCGGGTCGACGCGATGTATGCAACCGTTGAGCGCGATGAGGGCTACGACATGAGCCGATTCGTCGCCTCCTTGCGGCAGGTGCGCGCCGCAGCACCCTGACGGCGGCACCGCGACCGCCATAGCGGAGCGATCGCCTCGTCGATCGGGCAGGCCTTCGCCCACGCGTTGACGCATCTCCCGTGCGAGCGGGAGATGCGTTTGCTATGGTTCGCCACCAGCCCAAGCACAAGAATGGTTCGGACCTGCGCATGACGGACACTGTGAACATCCCCGGTTACCGCGTGTTGCAGCCGCTGGGCGTCGGTGGCATGGCGTCGGTCTACCTGGCGGTGCAGGAATCGCTGGACCGTGAAGTTGCCTTGAAGGTGATGGCGCCCGCGCTCGCGGCCAACCAGGAATTCGCTGATCGCTTCCTCAAGGAAGGCCGCATCACGGCGAGACTCAGCCATCCGAATCTGGTGACCGTCTTCGACATCGGTCGCCACGAAAACCTCTACTACCTCGCCGCCGAGTACATCCCCGGCGGCACATTGCGCGAACGCATGAACCGGGGCATGCAGGTCTACGAGGTGCTGGAACTCGTTCGCGACATCGCCGCAGGCCTGCACTTCGCGCACGACAAGGGATTCGTGCATCGCGACGTCAAGCCCGGCAACATCCTTTTCCGGAGCGACAACTCCGCCGTCCTGGCCGATTTCGGCATTGCCAAGTCGATGGATTCGAAGACCATGGCGACGCAGATCGGCTCGTCGATCGGCACGCCGCATTACATGAGTCCCGAGCAGGCACGCGCCGAGAAGGTCGATGGCCGCTCGGACCTGTATGCGCTCGGCGCGGTGATGTTCGAATGCCTCGCGCAGCGGGCTCCCTACGAAGCAGCGGATCCGTTCACCATCGCGCTGATGCACGTGACGCATCCCCTGCCGCAATTGCCCGAACCGCTGCGTTGGCTGCAACCCATCATCGACTCGTCCATGGCCAAGGACGCCAACCAGCGCTATGCCAATGGCGAGGCTTTCATCGTCGCGCTCGACAAGCTCGTTTCGACTGCGCCCCAGGCACGCGACATGCGCGATCGCCGACCGGGTTCCGGGCGATCCCGCGCGACGGCCCAGCCACAACCGCAGACGCCAGTACCGCCAGCCCGGCCCGCGCCGGACAGGAAGGTGGACTACGACGACGGCCTCGAGCGTCGGCGTATACCGCTGAAGACGGTACTCATCGCTGGAACGTCGATCCTGTTTGCCATTGCCGCTGCATTCGTGTTCCTGCGCGAGGACAAGGCCACGCCTTCTGCGAGCGATGCCACCGTCGCGGAGGTGTCAGAGGGGAGTGCTGAGGAGGGCGACACCGCCGACACCGGGGTTCCGTCACCCGATCGGGCCATGCCTGGATCAGGTTTCGTCACTCCGTTGCCGGCCGGCGCTGACGCGGCGACCCTGATCGCCCGCGCGCAGGAATACGTCAAGATCGGACTGGTCGAAAACGGCCGGCGCCTCAACGAACCGGAAGGGGACTGCGCGACCGATCTGTTTAAGATGGTGCTCGCCGCGGACCCCGACAACGAGGAAGCCAAGGCGGGGTTGAGCCAGGTAGCCGACTTCTACGAAAGCAAGGCCAAGGCCACTTTCGATCGCGGGCTCTATGCGGGCAGCGCGATCCTCGCAGAGGAAGGACTCAAGGCGCAGCCGGACGATGCGAGTCTCAAGCAGCTGCTCGAAGATTCGAACCGGGCGGCGGGATACTAGACGGTAACGCGTTTGTAGAGCCGAGCTGTGCTCGGCTGCATCTTCAGGGCGTCAGCCGAGCGCAGCTCGGCTCTACAGGACAGCCCCCGTGCGGTTTGCCTACTTGCGACGAAGCAGGATCACGGTGACGTTGTCGGAGCCGCCGCCGTCGAGCGCGGCAACGATGAGGTGATCGACTGCTTCCTGTGCGGAGTAGTCCTTCCGAGCAAGGACGTCGGCGATTTCCTGGTCACCGACTTCCTCGGTCAAACCATCGCTGCACAACAGGATCTGCCAACCTGGTTCCAGTTTTCCCGAAATGGTCTCCACCCGGAGAGAGGCGGGGTCCGTCACACCCAGGGCCTGCGTAACGACATTGCGGTGCGGATGCGTACGCGCCTGCTCTGCGCTGATCGCTCCCTGCTCCACCAGTTCCCGCACGTAAGAATGGTCCTGTGAAATCTGCTTGAAGCTGCCGTTCCAGAGATACGCACGGCTATCTCCAACCCAGCCCACCTCGTAGTCGTCGCCGTGCATGCGCAGGGCTGCAATGGTGGTGCCCATCGGCAGGGCCTGGGCCCGCTTCCGGGAGTGCTGGATGATCTCTTCGTCGGCTTGCCGGATGGCATCCGACAGACTGGCTCCACCGCGTACCTCGCGGACAATGACATCCCGAGCCAGGGCGCTGGCGATTTCGCCGTTTTCGTGCCCGCCCATCCCGTCGGCGACGAGCCACAGCCCGGCCTCCGCGTCGGCGTGATACGTGTCCTCGTTGTGCTCGCGCCGCAAGCCAACGTGACTGTAGTGACCGAACTCGATCATCGTCATCGGCGCAGAGTACCGCGCCGATGAACCGTTGCGAAGCCCGTCACGCTGCGCGGCGTCCCCATGAAGCCCGTCCTGCCGAACTTCGCTCACCTGATTCCCCTCCGGTCCAGGACTCAGAACTCGATACGAATACCGATGGCAATGCTGTCCTTGCTGGTCCCTTGCTGGCCAAGCAGCTTTTCGTAGTAGAGGAATGCGGACCGCCCGTTGGTAAAGACCGCGGAGAGGCCGAGCCCGAGATTCATGAAGCTCTGATCGATTTCCGATCCCGACACCGCGATCTGGGTGCCGGTCGGATCGAACACCAGCGTGGACGTCAGGGCATCCGGATCGTCCTTGAACTCCCGGACGTACTCGAACTGGAAGTGCGGAATCAGGATGCCCCACGCCGTGCTCATGGTGAAGCTTGCCTTGCCACCGAGCACGCCCTGCATGGACTTGACCTCCCGGTCATTCACGGTAAGTGTCAGGCCTTGCCCCGGCGTTCCGGGATTCGACACGGTCTCGGTGTACCCCTCGAAGTCGACCGTTGTGTACTGCCAGCGGGCGTAGGGACCAACGCTCCACGCACCGCGCTGGAAGTCACGGCCGCCGGTGAACGACGCACTGAACTGGGAGCCATCGGGCGACGCCGTGTTGACCTGGTTTACCGCGGAGGGCGTGCCACCGGGCGTCGCCAGACTGAAGGCGATATTGCGGCGGATGTCGTACTGGTTGCTGCCGTAAGTCAGCACGCCATCGGCATACCAGGAGTCGCCCTTGTAGAACGTCGAATAGCCCGAGATGCTCCAGCCCGTGGTTTCGAGTTCGCCGCGGTTGGCACCGATCTGCGTGTCGTTGCTCGCGTAGCCGAGCGCAGCACCGACGATGAGCGAATCGCTGTAGCGGTAATCGACGCCAGCCGTGAGGCCGCGCGTCTCGAAATCGAATCCGGAACTGCCTCCCTCCGGATCGCGGTCGCCGTCGCCAATGGTCCCGGTGGCGAAGAAGCCCCAGCGATCGAAGTCGGAGCCGACCTCGGCCGGGGCGGCTGCCGTTTCGGTGGCGTTGAGCACTGTAGACGCGAACGACAGCGGCACGCTCCCGTTGCCGCCCTGCAGCGCAAGTCCGCCGAAGCTGCTCCCGTTGGTGCCACTGCGGAGCGCGGCAATGCGCGCCTTGAGATTGTCGAACTGCGCGGCTGCCACGTTGAATGCCGCGTTGTTCTGGGCCTCGGCTTCATCGCCCAGAATCTGCTCGAGCGCCTCGATGACCTCGTCGGGATTGCCGCCCGAGTTGAATTCGAAATCGTCGCACCGCGCGAGCAGGTCCGTCTGGCCGGCATTGAGGGTCGCACCGCTCGACAACAGGCTCCGCAATGCGAAGCACGCATTGTCGAACGCTTGCGCGATTCCGAACGTACGGTCGTTCGGATCGAGGCCCAATGTGTTCTCGATCGCCCCATTCAACGCAAAGACCACCTGGCCGACGGCACCGCTCGTGCAGCCTTGCGCCGTGACGATCGCCGGGCCGACATCGTTGAGCCGGGCGATCACCTGCGCGAGTCCGTTGGCGTCCGAGCCCACCTGGGAGAGCGACAGCGTCACGCCTGGGGTCGGCGAGCTGAAAGCCACGCACGAATTCGGACGTGGGGCTCCTGTCGACACATCCACGACGCGCACCACCAGCGGCAGCGAGTCGGTATTCGTCGCGACGTCCTGGTTGTTGCCGGAGACGATTTCAAGGCGGACAGTCGCAGCCGCAGCCGCGCCCGCTGTCGCCATGAACGTGACGCTGCCACCTCCGTCCGCATCGACGCGAACTCGATTGGCACCGGGCTGGGCGCCCAGAGTCAGGGCGTTGGTGGCGCGGCCCGCCGCATCGGTTGTCGTTGTTGCGTTGACGACTGTGCCGCCGCCTTCGATCACCGTCCAGCGCAGTACGAATCCGGCGAGGCTGCCTGTGAAGCCGGCAGGACGAGTGACTTCGACAACGAGAGGAGCGGGCAGGGCTGTACCCACCGGGCCGCTCTGGTTGTTGCCGCTGACGATGTTCAACCCTGGCGCAAACGAAGTCAGGGTCGCGATGGCGCTCCGCTCGGCGGTCCCGCTGCCGATGCTGGCGCGCACGTCGATCGGACCCGCATTGGGTCCGTAACGACCGCCGACGCTCACCCTGCCCGCAACATCGGTCGTCGCCGAGTTCACGTTGAGCGTTGCCGAGCCTCGCGTCACCGCGAACGACACCAGCACATTCGACTGCGGCTGTCCCTGCGCGTTGGACACTTCGAATACCAGCGGCGAGTCGAATGGCGAGTTGACCGGCCCGGACTGGCCTCCGCCACTGAGGAGGCGAATATCCAGGGATGAGGGTGCGACCGTTGTCAGGTTGAACTGCACGGAACCCAAGCCGTCGCCGGTTCGGGCTTCAAGCACGATCGGTCCCAACGTTTGACCGAACGTGATGCGGTTGGACGATCGGCCGTCGCTGCCGATCGTGGTCGCGAAGTTCTCGACCTGTGCGTCGCCGCTGCGCACGAACCAGTTGATCGTCTCGCCGGCCGCGGGCGAACCGTTGCGCAGCAACTCGACCACCAGGGGTTGGCTCTGGGTACCCGGGGCTCCGCTCTGGCCATTGCCGCTGACAATGCGGAACACGTCGTTCGGAGGCTGCCCCAGCACCGCGAGATCGAAGACGATACTTCCGAAACCTTGCGCAGACGCTTCGATCCTCACTGGGCCCGGCGAGTTGCCGTAACGGAACACCACCGATGCGGTGCCGTCCGGATCCGTGGTGACGATCACCTGGCTGGACGCATTTCCGTTTGCATTGAGCAGGGCTCCCGATCCGCTCAGCACTCTGAAAGTCACGGGTTCCGATGCGCGGATGGGCGTGAGTTGCACGCGCAGTGGCGCGCTGTCCGTGCCTGGCGCGCCGGACTGGTTGTTGCCGGAAACGATGGAGATGGTTCCGGGCGCCGGCGCCACGATGGTTTCGTTGAACGTGACGGTCTGGCCGTCCGCGCCCACTGTGACGGTCACCGGACCTTGCGACGGACCGAAAGTCAGCGTGGCCGACGCGTCGCCTGTGGCGTTCGTGCTGGTGACGAACGTGGTCTGGCCGTTGGAGAACGTCGCGTCGCCACCGGTGACGGTATAGAACACCGATGCACCGTTGACCGGGGCGCCGGCGCCATTGAGCAATCGCACACTCAATGGATCAGGCAGCGTCGTGTTCGGCGGCGCGCTCTGGTTGTTGCCGCCCGTGATGGTCAGCGTCGACGGCGCCGCCGTGATGGTCGCAGTGAACGGCGCAGGTGCCGCAGGCGCCGGAAGACCCTGCGGTCCGTTCTGGCCGACGGGGCGGAACTCGGAAATGAACCCTGTTACCGCGCCGGGCGTGGCACCGAACAGGATGTCGACAAGGATCTGGCCCATGCTGTCGGTGGCCACCACGATTGCCGTGCTGGCGGTTCCGCTCGGACGGCCTCGAACCTGGGCATTGCCGCTCGTGATCTCGACGAGAAGCTGTTGTCCCGACACCGGATTGCCCGCGCCATCGCGGTACTGGGCCGCGAGTGGCTGGGGCGCGGTCGTGTTCGGCGGACCGGACTGCGCGTCGCCCCCGGTGATGGTGATCGTCGGCGCCGTTGGCGCTGCGGGGCAGGTAACGTCGAAAAATACCGGCACGGGTTCGGCAGCAATTCCCCGAGTCTCTGTACACGTCAAGCGAGCCGTGACTGCCCCTGGCCCCACCTGACAGGAAAGCGAAAGCGTTCCGGATGTGGTCGTGTTGCCTTCGAAGGTCAACGGCGCACCCGTCACCGCGAAGCTGGCGGAGTTGGTTGCGAAACTGCAGTTGCCAACGGTCGTGGTCGCAAGGGAGCCCGAGCCCGATCCGCCACTCGGCGTGGCGGTGATGTTGCCGAATGCACTCGCTCCGTCAGCGGACAACGCGAAGGCGCTGCCGGCTGGCGGGTTGTACGTGATGGTCGGCGCCACGTTCGGCACGACACTCGTCAGGTTGAAGGTGACACTCTGGCCATCGGCATTCGCGGTGACGGTAACCGGTCCCTGCGCAGGTCCAAAGGTGAGCGTTGCCGCGGCGTCGCCCGTCGCATTCGTGCTGGTGACGAACGTGGTCTGGCCGTTGGAAAACGCCGCGTCGCCAGCGGTGACGGTATAGAACACCGATGCACCGTTTACCGGGGCGCCCGCGCCATCGAGCAATCGCACGCTCAGGGGATCAGGCAGCGTGGTGTTCGGTGGAGCGCTCTGGTTGTTGCCGCCGGTGATGGTCAGCGTCGACGGCGCCGCCGTGATGGTGGCGGTGAACGGCGCAGGTGCAGCGAGACCGAACACGCCCTGTGTTCCATTCTGCCCAACGGGCGCGGGGTCCACGACGCGCCCTGTCACTGCCCCGGGAGTGGGCCCGAACAGGATGTCGGCGAGCACCTGTCCACTGCCATCGGTGAACACGACGATGGAAGTTGCGGGCGATCCGCTCGGACGCTCCTGCACCAGCGCATTGCCGCTGGTGATCTCGACGACGAGGCGATGACCAGGAACCACATTGCCATTGCCGTCTCGGTACTCCGCGACCAGCGGATTCGCTGACGTGCTGTTCGGCAGTCCCGACTGCGCGTCACCGCTGACGATCGTAAGCGTCGGCGGCGCCGCAACGATGGTGGCGCCGAAAGGCGCGTTGACGACGAAATCAGGGTCTCCCCCAGCCTCCGCCTGCACCGGTCCCGGTGTTGCGCCGAGCACCATCTCGACGGCCGCGCGGCCCAGGGAATCCGTCGTGACCTGCACCAGCGAGGAGGGATTGCTGCCGCCCACGGGTTGCAGCAACGCGTCACCCGAATTGATGCGGAAGTGCACCACTCCCTTCACGATCGGTGCGCCGGCGCTATCGCGGAACTCGGCCACGATCGGACTGGCAAGGATGGTATTCGGCTGGCCCGATTGTCCGTCACCGCTCACGATCGTTAGCGTCGGCGGCGCCGCGGGTATTCCGGAGCCGTCGAAAACTTCGACGAAATCGGTGTTGAAAATGTTCGCGCTCGCGGTGACCTGGAACGGGCCACCTGGATCTTCCGGAGTCACCATTGCCCTGGCGAATCCATTGGCGTCGGTGAGCACCTGGAATGTCTGGACGGGCTTGCCGCTGCCACCTTGAATAGAAGCCGAGCCGCTGCTCACGTCGAAAGTGACCACGACGTTCCTGATGGGAATGCTGCCCTTGCCCGTATCGAGAGCCTGAACCTCGAAAGGCACGGGCAGAGCCTTGTTGGTCGGGCCGCTCTGGTTGTTGCCTCGTGTGATATCAAAAGACACGAAGCCGGCTTTGTCGCTCACCCGCAAACTGAAATAGGCCGGCGAGTAACCAAGGGCGGCGGCTTCAATTCTGTAATCGCCATTGGCTGTCTTGGCGGTGGTGCTGACCACGAAGTCCACCAGTCCGTCCGAGCCGCTGACACCGGAAGCCGGTTCAACGGTGATCCCAACGGGCGGCGTCAACCCGAGATCCAGCACCCGATAGCTGACCGTGACGCCCGCCACGGGTTGCGCGGCAGAGTCTTGCACCATCGCGACCAGCGGCTTGAGAGTGGTATCGCCCGGTGCCAACGCCTGGCCGTCTCCGCCTTGCACCTGGATGGTGCCATCCGCTCCGACAATCCTCAGGCCCTGCGTTCTATCCGGACGAAAGGTGTCGGCCGTGGCTTCGATAACGACGTCGCCCTCGGGCGAAGTGGCGTCAACGAAGACCGAAGCTTGCCCGCCCGCATCCGAGTTGACGGTAATACTGCTTTGGCCATTGGCGGAAAAAACTGCATTTCCGGTCAACACGGTGAATGTCACCGGCACATCGGGAATCGTGCCCGTGGTCCCGGCCGTGCCACCCTTGTCGGCGGAGCGGGGAACTCCGTCATCGACCGTCGCGACAAGCGGCATCGGGAAGGGCGTATTGACCGAAGTATCCTGGAACTCCCCGTCGGTGAAGCTAACCGACGGGTTAGCCCCGAAATTGCTGACGAACGCACCGGCCGCCGCGTCGGTGTATCCATCCGCGCGAATTCGGATACTCACCTGGCCCTGCTGGTCGCCCGCGACCAGCGACGCCGCTGCCCGTCCGACTTTTCCGGTCGTTGCCGAAAAGGAGAACTGCCCGTTGTCGAAGGTGGCGCTGCCGCGCGTGATCTCGAAAGTCACGCGGACGCCGATGGGTAGCATCCCCTGTCCATCTCTCAACTCGACGATCAATGGCTGCTCGAAGGGCTGTCCGACGCTTGCCTGCTGGTTGTCGCCGGAGATCACCGAAATGGAATTGTTGGGTGCTGTAGCCGTAAGGTTGAAGATCGCCGGCGCGGAACTGCTGAAATCCGTGACCTCAACGGTGACAGGGCCCGGTGTGTTGCCCAGGTGAGCGCTCACCATTGCGCGACCGGCTCCATCGGTCGTAATGAACCGTTGCGTGCTGCCGAATTTGTCTAGCGCGGCATCGCCGGCTGTCACCGTGAAAATGACGCTTCCACCGGGGATGAGCGCACCGGCACTGTTGCGGTACTCGACCGTCAGCGGATCGGGCAGGATCGTTCCGGTGGCTCCGGCCTGACCGTTGCCGGAGATGATGTTGATGGTGTTGAGTCCCGCGGACGCGATCGCCGGGACCGCGACAAGGACAACCGCGAGCAGGACGTTGCGGGCCAGAGCCAGCAGGCGTTTCCATTTCGTTATGGGGCAGTCGCGGACGAGCGGACGTGTCGAGACGACAGACGAACGGAAGAACATGCCCTTTCCCCAATGCAGATTTAAGCGTACAAATGAAGCGGTACTATAGCGCCGCTGCGGATTCGAGATTGCACATGAACATACGCAGAATGACGAGCGCATGTGCCACCCACATGAAAGGATAGAGTGATGAACGCTGGCGACACCCTTGTACACGCTTCGGGAACACTCCCAATGCGCAGGCCCTGGCTGGGTGGACTCGGTGTCGCGATCGCCGTCGCGCTGACGGGACTTCCGGTCGATGCGCCGCAGGCTGCGATTCGCAATCCCGAAGATGTGATGATCGTCGACTGCCTTTTGCCGGGGCAGGTGCGCAAGCTCGGGCGCGTCTCCACCTTCATGAGTGCTCGTCGGCCGATCCGCACGTCGCAGGCGGATTGCGAGATTCGGGGCGGCGAGTTCGTTTCCTACGACCGCGCCAACTACCAGACTGCGCTCGAGGTCTGGATGGGACAGGCGCAGACCGGTGATGCCGAAGCCCAGAACTACGTGGGCGAAATCTATGCAAAGGGACTCGGGCGCGAGCCCGATTACGCCAAGGCTGCAGAGTGGTTCCAGAAAGCCGTGGCGCAGGGGCTCAAGCGCTCGATGATCAACCTGGGATATCTCTACGAAGAGGGTCTCGGCGTCGAGAAGGATGTGCCAAAGGCGCTTAATCTCTATCGCCAGGCGAGTGGCAGCGCCAGCGACGATCTGGTGTTTGCGTCCACGGTAACCATCAGCGAGGAGGCCCAGGCGGAGATTGAAACGCTGCGAGCCACGGTGGCTACCCAGAAGACCGAAACCGATGAATTGCGTGGGCGCGTGCAGGAACTCGAGCAGCAGCTGAGCGATCGCAAGCGCGCGCTGCGCCAGTCGCAAAGCGAACTCGAGAACGCCCGCGCGGAAGTCACGGCGAAACAAACGGCAATGGATCCGCAAGGCTCGGCAGAGCTCGACACGATGCGAAGGCAGGTCGAGGCCGACGAGCAGGCCCTCGTGGCAGAGCGCGCCAAACTCGATACCGAACGCCGCGCATGGGCTGCCAAGGTCGAGACCGACCGGGCGAAACTCGCGGAATTGCGCGCCGAGGAGAAGGAGTTGTCCACCAGGGCGGCAAGTCCTGCGGCCGGCGCGGATTCGGCGCGGGATCTGGCGCGGGTGCGTGCGGCCGCCGCGGAACTGGCGCTCGCGCTGGACACCACGGAGTCGAAGATCACCCAGATGCAGGCACAAGTGGCGGCAAACGAATCCAGTCTCGCCGCGCAACAGTCCAAGTTCGATGCGGAGCGCAAGAAAATGCAGGCGCAGCTCGCGGCGTCGCAGCAGGACCGCGAGTTGCTTCTTCTACTGGAGAAGAAGCTCTCCGAGAAACAACGCGAAGTGTCGAGGCAGCGCGACCAGATCGCATCGCTGGAGCAGCAGGTCACGGGCGGCGTGCCGGCGTCGGCCGCCAGGAATTCGACGACTGGCGGTGTGGCGACGACTGCAGGTCTGGTGCTGGAGATTCTGGAACCGGCCATCACCGCGACCCGCGGTCGTAACGCGGCCATGGTGCGCAACCAGTCGGGAACCACCGAAATCATGGGGCGCGTGATTTCAGGCGCCGGCGTGAGCACCGTGCAGGTCAATGGAAAGGCGGTGGCCGTCGGAGCCGGCGGAGTCTTCCGCACCTCCGTACCGGTGGTCGCTGCAGGCTCGGTTGTGCAGGTCGCCGCGCTCGACCGCGCCGGGAAGAAAGCCAATCAGAGTTTCACCTTGTTGCCGGCGCCGGCCGGCTCGGTCGGCGCCGTTGCCGCCGCGCCGAACGCCGGTGGAATTCCCAAGGGTGTGACGCTCGGTCGCTACCATGCTCTCGTGATCGGCAACGATCAGTACGCTGCGTATCCCAAGCTTGCGTCGGCGGTCAGCGATTCGAAGAAGGTCGGAAACGTTCTTCAGACGCGCTACGGTTTCAAGACGCGCGTGCTCAACAACGCCAACCGGTTCGAGATCCTGTCTGCGCTCAACGACATGCGCGAAGCGCTCGGGCCAAACGACAACCTGCTCGTGTATTTCGCGGGCCATGGTGAACTGGAAGCTGGTACCCAGCAGGGATACTGGATTCCGGTCGATGGCCAGGCGGACACGCCGAAAACTTGGATCTCGAACCGGGCGATCACGGACATCCTCAACACCATGCAAGCCAAGCACGTCATGGTGGTCGCGGACTCCTGCTACTCCGGTGCCATGACGCGCGCGTCCGTGCCGACGTTTTCCCAGGGCATGGCTCCCGCAAAATGGGCGCAGTGGCTCAAGACCGCTTCTGCTTCGCGCTCGCGGACTGCTCTGACGTCGGGCGGACTTGCTCCGGTTCCGGACTCGGGGAGCGGTGGCAATTCGCTGTTCGCGAAGGCGTTTGTCAACGCGCTCGAGGACAACAACAAACTCCTCGAAGGCGCCAGCCTGTTCCGCAGCGTGACGCGCACGGTCGCGGTAGGTGCATCCGAAGCGACACTTGCGCAGCAACCGGAATACGCGCCGATCCGATTTGCCGGGCATGAGGCTGGGGAATTCTTCTTCATGCCTTCGGGCAGAGGCTCGGCAGCCGGCATGCCGTAGTCAAGTCTGGACGAGTCCATCCTGGACTGGCCAGGCGTCGCCCGGCCCGGACGGTGTCCGAACCGGCCTGCGCGGCGCGCAGGTGCATTCATGCGCCGCAGATTTCATGGTCTCCGGTGCCGTCTACGCCTTCCGCGGCAGATGCTTGCTTGCTGGCGCGGGCTCGAAAACGTATGATCCGCGGCCCTTCGCAGCGCCTCCTGGCGCTGCGAAGTCGGACGGAGAGGTGGCAGAGTGGTCGAATGCGCCGGATTCGAAATCCGGTTTACGGTTTCGCCGTAACGTGGGTTCGAATCCCACCCTCTCCGCCATTGTGGCGTGCAAGCACCCAGTCCCGCCCCATTCACGCGTACATCTGCGCGCCGTACCGCGATCAGCGATGCCCGGCTTCGCCGGTGCGCTGCAACCAGAGCAACTGCCATGAGCGAGATTGCAGTCCCTGTGTCGTACGGCGAACTGCTGGACAAGATTTCGATTCTCGAGATCAAGTCGGAGCGGATGCACGATCCAGTCAAGCTCGCCAATGTCGAACGTGAATTGCGGGCGCTCGAACGCAGTTGGGCAGCGCACCCGGCAGCCGCGCAGGACGTCAGTGATCTTCGCCGCGAACTCAAGGCGGTCAACGAGCGGCTCTGGGTGATCGAGGACGATATACGCGTGAAGGAAAAGTCGCGGGAATTCGACGCGGCCTTCATCGAACTTGCCCGCAGCGTGTACTTCCAGAACGACGATCGCGCACGCATCAAACGTGACATCAATCTTGCGCTCGGTTCCGCTTACGTCGAAGAGAAATCGTACGAGGACTATCGTTCCGGGTCTCCGGCCTGAGGGCTTGCATTGCGGCACTCGCCCGCATGAAGCTCCGCCGCGGACAGGTCCGCAGCCCGCAATTCGAATGCCGCAACGACATCGTCCACCGTGACCAGGTCCATCACGTCATCCCGCTCGATCTTGGTTCCCCAGGCGAGGGTGGCGGCCGGCCGTCCCAAGTACTTTCGCGCCGCATCGTCGTAACGATCCACGCAATAGCGGAGGTCGGAATAGGGTCCACTGCGCACCGGATTGCTGGCTGCGTGCAGGCCAAGCACTTTGATGCCCATAGCATTCGCGATGTGCATGGGCCCCGCGTCGGGCGTCAGCAACAGATCGGCGCGGGCGAGCAGGGCAGGCAGTTGCGCCAGCGTGTCCTTCCCAACGAGGTCGAGGCACGACCTGCGCATCGCAGCGATGATCGCATCGGTCATCCCGCGCTCGAGTTCGCTGCGCCCTCCGCACAGCACGACGCGCCAGCCCTTTGCGGCCGCGTGGTCGGCGACTGCGGCGTAGCGTTCTGGGCGCCAGTTGCGTCGCGCATGACTCGAGCAAGGCGAAATCATGAGAGAAGGCGTGCCGTCCGCGCGCCACTGCCCGGCCGCCCAATCATGCGCTGCGGTCTCTACCGGCAAATTCCACAGGACGTCGCGCTGCACGATTCCAAGCGGCTCGCAGAAGCTGCCGATCGCGTCGAGCACATGTATGCCTGGCCGGTTGGCGATCCGTTCGCTGATGAACAGTCCGTGCAGGTCCTTCGACCGGGCCCGGTCGAAACCAACGCGTCGGTCGGCGCGGACGACAGTCGACACCAGGTTGGCCCGTGCCGCGACCTGCATGTGCAACAAAACATCGAAATGGCGGCCAGCCAGATGCCGCCGCAGCTGCAGCATTCCCTCCAGTCCAGTTCGCTTGTCGAACTCGACGAGCTCAACGCCTTCCAGGCCAGCGAGCAGTCTGCGTTCGGCCGATCCCAGGATCCAGGTGAGGCTGGCGTCGGGCAGGGCGCGTTGCAGAGTCCGCACCAGCGGCACGACGTGCGTGACATCGCCCAGCGCGGACAACCGCAACAGGCAGATCGACCGGATCGGGCGAGTCGTCGACAGGGGCGATAAACTCCGAAAGGGCGCGAATCGCGCGATGCTAATGGCAGGACAGAAACCGTGGAAGCGCGCACCGCCGTAACGCCCACCGGCGCGATCCGCTTCGACGCATCGCTGCCTGTCGATCCCGATCCCGGTTGGTTCGATGTGGAGTCATGGCGCCGCCGTGGTGCCCAGGTAACGGCGCTCGGAGCTGGGCGCGGAAGTGCGTGGACGATCCGCTCGGCCGACGACAATTATGTGCTCAGGCATTACCGGCGGGGCGGCGCCGTGCGGCGCCTGCTGGGCGATCGCTATTGGTATCGCGGCGCCGAGAGCACCCGCAGCTTCGCGGAGTTCAACCTCCTCGCGCGCCTGGACGTTGAGGGCTTTCCGGTGCCACGGCCCGTTGCCGTGATGTATCGGCGCGACGGACCCTGGTATCGCGCGGACCTGCTGATGCAGTCCATCGCCGGCCGGAGTCTCGACGAGGTCCTGCGCGCCCGCGAGGCGGTCGACTGGCATGCGGTGGGTCGCGCAATCGCGCGGTTTCATCGCCGCGGCGTGTGGCATGCCGACCTTAATGCACACAATGCGCTCATCGACGATGCACGAAACGTGTGGCTGATCGACTTCGACCGGGCAAGGTTCCGGCGGCGGTCTCCCGGATGGCAGCGGGCGAATCTCGACAGGCTGGCGCGTTCGTTGCGCAAGCTTGGTCACGAAGCCGTGCTGAGGGACGCGTGGCCGGCCCTGCAGCGCGGCTATCTGGAGGGTACGTGACCGACTCGGGCTGGTCCTTGCGATTCCTCGGCGTCGGCAACGCGTCGGCGGTGCAGCTCGGTTCGTCCGGAGCAGTCGTCGAGCGCGACGGAGCGCCCATGCTGATGGTCGACTGCGGGCCCGAGTCACTAAGCATCTACCAGCAAACTTATGGTGGCCTGCCACCGGCTGTGTTCGTCACGCACGCGCACTTCGATCACATCGGCGGGCTCGAACGGCTGTTCGCCGCGAACTGGTTTGGTCCGCGCCTGACGCTGCCCATCTATGTATCGGCATCGCTCGTCCCGCTGCTGCAGCGCCGCGTCGCAAGCTATCCGAGCGCGGTCGCCGAGGGCGGGGTCAATTTCTGGGATGCCCTGCGGCTGGTCGCGGTGGATGCTGGCTTCTGGCACGCGGGGTGCTGGTTCGAAGTTTTCGAAGTGCGCCACCATGCACCCGGAACGGCGTTTGGTGTGTGTCTGCCGGGAAGCTTTTGCTGGACCGGGGACACGCGTCCGATTCCTGAAGTGCTTTCGTTCCACGCGCGCAGGGGAGAACTCGTTGCGCACGATTGCGCGCTGGTCGGGAATCCCTCGCACTCGGGGGTCGAGGACATCGAACGGGAATACCCTGACGCGCTCCTGCGGCAACTGATTCTGTATCACTACGGCTCGGAAGTAGAGGCTGACGCGCTGCGGGCGCGCGGGTACCGGGTCGCCCGTGCTGGCGAAGTCGTGGGTCTTCCGGCGCATGATGCTGCCGCAGCGCCAAACGTCTACCCATCGGCGCGTTCGCAATGAGCGCCGTGCCCCGAGCCCCGGTGGGAGTCACGGAGACCCTCGACGCCCTTGCGCGTCCGTTGCGCGACGTGAGGATTTCCCTGCTGGACCAATGCAATTTCCGCTGCCCATACTGCATGCCTGCCGGCGTTGCGAAGGCATCGATGGTTCGTCGCACGCAGTGGCTGACTCCGGACGAAATCGAGCGGTTCGTGTGGATCGCGGCGCAGCGCGGTGTACGCAAGGTGCGCTTGACCGGTGGCGAGCCCATGCTGCGCCACGACCTCGAGGACATCGTTGCGCGGATCGCCAGCCTGGGGGTCATCGCGGACCTCGCCCTGACTACCAACGGCGCACTCCTCGCCCCAAGGGCCCGCGGCCTGCGCGAGGCCGGACTGGATCGGTTGACCGTAAGCCTCGATGCCCTGGACCCCCGATCCTTTCGTGAGATGAGCGGCGCGCGAGGTCAGGTAGATGAGGTACTTGCGGGCATCGAGGCCGCAGTGGCAGCCGGATTCGGCTCTCTCAAGATCAACGCGGTCATCGAGCGCGGTCGCAATGAAGACCAGGTATTGCTGCTGGCCGAGCATTTTCGCGGCAGCGGCCACGTGCTGCGATTCATCGAGTTCATGGATGTCGGGTCCTGCAACGGATGGCGTCGCGAAAGCGTGGTGCCGGGTTCCGAACTGCGCGAACTGATCGCAGTCCGCTGGCCCCTGAGTCCGGTTACCGCCAGGCATCGGAGCGAAGTGGCGGCGCGATGGGCCTACGCCGACGGTGCAGGGGAGATCGGGTTCATCAACTCCGTCACCCAGCCGTTTTGTGGAGACTGCACTCGATTGCGCCTGGGAGCGGACGGGTGTCTGTACACCTGTTTGTTCTCGAACTCTGGAAAAGACGTACGCCCGCTGCTGACCATGGGCAACGAGGCAGAACTGGGCCGGAGTCTCGATTCGCTGTGGCGGGGTCGGCGGGACCGCTACAGTGAATTGCGCAACGTCGCCGGCTCGCCCGTCAGTTCAAGCAAAGTAGAGATGTATCGCGTAGGTGGATGATTAAATGAATAAATTTGCGCACATCGACTCACGCGGGTCGCCTGGCATGGTCGATGTGTCCCGCAAAGCCGCGACGACGCGTCGGGCGGAGGCGCGATGCGTGATCGAGCTGCCGCCGGCCACGCTCGCGCAGCTGCGACTGGATGGCTGGAGAGTGGGGAAGGGTCCCGTGTTCGACACCGCGATCATCGCGGCGACCCAGGCGGTCAAGCGCACCCACGAGCTCATTCCCTTCTGCCACCCGTTGCCGGTGGAGAGTTGCGTGATCTCCATCGATGAGCTTGGCGACGCGGGTCTCTCCATCGGCTGCGTCGTGGTCTCGCACGCCCGCACGGGTGTCGAGATGGAAGCCCTTATGGGCGTCACGGTGGCCGCGCTGACCATTTACGACATGTGCAAGTCGATGGGCCACGGCATGCGGATAGGCGACGTGCGGGTCGTGTCGAAGTCCGGGGGCACGCACGATTTCGAAGGTGTCGCATGAGGGTCACCGTTCTCTATTTCGCACGCATGGCGGAAATCGCCGGGTGTGCGAACGAAATCGTCGAAAAAGCGCCTGCCAGCGCATCCGCGTTGTTCGATCGGGTCAGCGATCGCCACGGTTTCGGATTCGGGAGGGAATCCGTGCGGGTGGCAGTCGGTGATCGTATGGTGGGATGGGACACGGTTCTGCGCGACGGCGACGAGGTCGCCTTCATCCCTCCGGTCTCGGGCGGGTGACCGTCGAGTTCCTGAGTCCCGTCCGCATCGACACGGTGGCGTTGCGACGGTCGTTGGAGCGGCGCGAAGCCGGCGCCGTGGTCGTGTTCGAGGGGATGGTGCGCAACCATCATGCAGGCAGGTCGGTACTGCGACTCGAATACAGCGCCCACTCCATGGTCGCCGAAGCCATCTGGCGTGACCTTCAAGCGTACGCCCGCGCCGAATTCCAAGTCTCCGCGATACGCGCGCGGCATCGGGTTGGCGAGCTGGGCATCGGTGACTGCGCGGTCTGGATCGGCGTCGCCGCGGCGCATCGGGCGCCGGCCTTCGCGGCTTGCCAGTGGCTGATCGACGCGATCAAGCGCGAGCTGCCCATCTGGAAGCGGGAGCATTATGCGGACGGCACCGTCGAATGGCGGCACGATGCAAGTGCCGCGCTCAACGTTGCTATTTGACGGAAATCCACACGCTGCTTATCATGTCTGGCTTATGTCCGCGGCCCTGCCAGAGAAAGTGGACGCGCTGCGAGCAGCCGCGACGCGTCGCGAGTACGAGGGTCGAGTCAAATTGCGGCAATTGCCGCGTTTGAGCCAGGCACTCGCAAATGCGGATGGCGATCTCGGTTTTAGGCTCGGATTCGGTCGCGACGAACTCGGTATCGCGTATCTCGATCTTGAGCTCGCGGGCGACTTGCCGCTCGTCTGCCAGCGCACGCTCGAAGTATTTTCCTGGCCGTTGCGCCTGTCGCAGCGGCTGGGGTTGTTGAAAAGTGAAGTCGAGGAAGCAGGCTTGCCTGCGGAATATGAGCCGTTGCTGCTGGTCGATGGCGAAATCGCTCCGGCGGATGTCATCCAGGACGAAGCGTTGTTGGCGCTGCCCCTGATTCCGAGTAGCCCGGGTAGTGAAGCGCACGCGGAATGGTTCGACGACGTCCCTGAAGAAACCCAATCCGTGCCAGACAACCCGTTCGCGGCACTGGCCGGACTCAAACCACAAAGTACACGCGGAGAGTAACAATGGCTGTCCAGAAGAGTCGCAGAACCCCCTCTACCCGCGGCATGCGCCGTTCGCACGATGCGATCGCTGCACCCGCCCTGTCGGTGGACAAGACCTCCGGCGAGACGCACCGTCGGCACCACCTCAGCAAGGACGGCTTTTACCGTGGTCGTCAGGTGATCGTACCCAAGGCCGTACCGGGCGATAACGACGACTGAGCCTCGCACAGCGGCGCGACCTCGATCCCTGGATCGGCGCTCCGTAGTCTGACCGAACCGCGGAGCCGTCGATGATCTATGCCCGTATCGCCGGCACCGGCAGCTATCTGCCGGAAAAGGTGCTCACCAACCGCGATCTCGAAACACTGGTCGATACCACCGACGAGTGGATTCGCTCACGGACCGGCATTGCGCAGCGGCACGTTGCTGCCGAAGGTCAGACCACCGGCGACCTCGCATTCGAAGCAGCCACGCGCGCGCTGGACGCCGCCGGAGTCAAGGGCAGCGACATCGACCTGATCGTGCTTGGCACGACGACGCCCGACCTCATTTTTCCTTCAACGGCTTGCCTCCTGCAGCATCGGCTCGGGGCGAACGGCTGCGCGGCATTCGATGTCAATGCAGCCTGTTCGGGGTTCGTGTACGCGCTCGGTATCGCCGACAAGTTCATTCGCACTGGCGCCGCGAAGACCGCGCTGGTCGTTGGCAGCGAGACCCTGACGCGGATGCTCGACTGGACCGATCGGGGCACTGCGGTGCTGTTCGCCGACGGCGCGGGCGCCGCCGTGCTGAAGGCAGACCATGAGACCGGCGTGCTCAGCACGCATCTGCACGCCGACGGCGCCTATAGCCATCTGTTGTTCAATCCCGTGGGCGTATCACGCGGCTTCAAGCTCGATGAGCCGAACGCGGGCGTGCGCGTGAACATGACAGGCAACGAAGTTTTCAAGGTCGCGGTGAAAACACTGGACGCGGTGGTCGAGGAAACCCTTGCCGCCAACGGTCTCGACAAGCACGACATCGACTGGCTGATTCCGCACCAGGCCAACCTGCGCATCATCCAGGCGACTGCCAAGCGGCTCGACATGCCGATGGATCGGGTGATCGTAACGGTCGACCGCCACGGCAACACCTCTTCGGGTTCAGTGCCGCTGGCGCTGGACGAAGCCATCCGCTCGGGACGCGTTCAACGGGGCCAGCTGCTGCTGCTCGAGGCCTTCGGCGGCGGCTTCACCTGGGGCTCCGCGCTCATCCGCTACTGAAGTTGACGCTGCGAAACAGCGATTGCATGGCGGGAGTGAAGACGTGCTGACCATCGTGTTTCCCGGACAAGGCTCGCAGGCGGTCGGCATGCTCGCCGAACTGGCAGGTCGACATTCCATCGTGCGGAACACGTTCGCCGAAGCTTCCACCGGGGCTGACGTGGACTTGTGGGCGCTGTCCCAACAAGGACCCGCGGAACATCTCAACCAGACCGAGTTCACGCAGCCCGCGCTGCTCGCTGCCGACATCGCCGTTTTTCGTGTGTGGCGGGAAATGGGCGGCGCCGAGCCGCAGGCGCTGGCGGGCCACAGCCTCGGTGAATACGCGGCGCTCGTGGCCGCGGATGCCCTCACCCTCGCCGATGCGGCGCGCCTCGTTCGCTCCCGCGGGCGGTTGATGCAGGATGCGGTGCCCGCCGGCTTCGGCGCGATGGCTGCGGTGCTCGGAGGGGACCCCGCGACGATCGCAGCGGTCTGTGCGTCGATTGACGGCATCGTGGTGCCTGCGAACGACAATGCGCCGGGCCAGATCGTGATTGGCGGCGAAGCCTCCGCCGTGGACCAGGCGCTGCGGGCACTCGCCGACGCGGGCATGCGCAAGTCGATCAGGCTGCCGGTCAGCGTGCCGTCGCATACGCCGCTGATGCGGAAAGCCGCCGAACACTTGCGCGACGCAATCGGGTCCTGCACCTGGCGCGAGCCTTCGATCCCCGTCTGGCAAAATGTGGGTGCGCGTGTTGAAGCAGACGTCGATGCGATTTGCGGTGCGCTTGTTGAACAGTTGCACCGACCGGTGCGGTGGCGGGAAACCATCGAGGCGATTGCGTCGAACGGCTGCACGCGCTTCGGCGAAGCGGGTCCAGGCAAGGTGCTCACGGGACTCGTCAAACGCATCGATCGCAACGTCGATGCGCGCTCGCTGGCGCTGCCCGACGACCTTGACCAAACCCTCGCGGACTGGAAATCCCCATGAGCAGGACCGGCGTTCTCGAAGGACAGGTGGCGCTGGTCACCGGGGCTTCCCGGGGAATTGGCGCGGCGATCGCAGACCGGCTCGCTGCTGATGGCGCCATCGTCATCGGCACCGCAACCACGGCCGCAGGCGCGGACGCGATCGACTCGCGGTTGCGGGCCGGCGGCGGCGCCGGGCGGGTACTCGACGTTGCGAGTACCGCGGCGGTGGACGAACTGGTCGATGCCATTGCCGCCCGGTTCGGCGCGATCACGATCCTGGTGAACAATGCGGGCATTGCGCGTGACCAATTGCTTCTGCGCATGAAGGAAGACGACTGGCAAACGATCCTGGACGTCAATCTGAGCTCGGTGTTCCGTACCAGCAAGGCGGTGTTGCGCGGAATGCTGAAGGCCCGCCAGGGCCGCATCATCAGCATCGCCTCGGTGATCGGCCTCATGGGCAACGCCGGCCAGTCCAACTACGCGGCTGCCAAGGCCGGCATCATCGGTTTCTCGAAGTCGCTGGCGCGCGAGGTGGGTTCGCGCGGCATCACGGTCAACGTGATCGCGCCGGGATTCATCGCCACCGACATGACCGCCGATCTTCCCGAAGGCCAACGCGAAACGCTCTTGAGCGGTGTACCGCTGGCGCGCCTGGGTACCCCGGAAGACGTCGCGTGCGCCGCCGCGTTTCTGGCCGGTCCGGGGGGTTCCTACATCACCGGAGAGACGCTGAACGTCAACGGCGGTATGCTGATGCCCTGAACCAAGGATGCGGCGGTGCAAGGCACCTCGCCTATGCGTACAATCGCCGCGCTTGAACCCTGAAGAGGCTACGTCACCTATGAGCACCATTGAAGAACGCGTCAAGAAGATCGTCGTCGAACAGTTGGGCGTGAAGGAAGACGAAGTCACGTCGAATGCGTCGTTTGTCGATGATCTCGGCGCCGACTCGCTCGATACGGTCGAGCTGGTGATGGCGCTCGAGGAAGAATTCGAGTGTGAGATCCCCGACGAGGAAGCCGAAAAGATCACCACCGTGCAGGGTGCCGTCGACTACATCAAGGCACACGTCAGCGCCTGATCGCTCGTGCGCCGAGACTCTGGAGAACTGCGCCGATGGGCGCAGTTCTCATTTTTGGGTAAGGGTGCCGTCTTCGGGCACCGACCTCCATTGCGCGCCGGTGTCAGCTGTCTACCTTGATGGTGATCGAATCATCGTCGGAATGGCGCATTAGCTGCTTTCACCCGCTGCCGACTTCGTCGCACTTAAATTATCCGATGCAACGCCTCCTTCGCAGGATCACAGCATGAACAGCGGCAAGCGACGCGTCGTCGTCACCGGCATGGGCATTGTGTCGCCGGTCGGCAACGATCTCGCTTCCGCCTGGGACAGCATCGTCAATGGGCGGTCCGGCATCGGTCCGATCACCAGTTTCGATGCATCGGCTTTTGCGACGCGCATCGCCGGTGAAGTAAGGGATTTCGACGCCACCCGCTTCATCCCACCCAAAGACGTCAAGAAAATGGATCCCTTCATCCATTACGGCGTCGGAGCTTCGATGATGGCGATGGACGATGCCGGACTCGAGGTGACGGAGGTCAACGCGGAGCGCATTGGAGCCATCATCGGTTCGGGTATCGGCGGCATCGCCGGGATAGAAAAGACCACGGTCGCCTGGCATGAAGGCGGGGTTCGCAAAATCTCGCCGTTCTACGTTCCTTCCACCATCATCAACATGGTTTCGGGGCAGCTCTGCATCCTGAAAGGTCTCAAAGGCCCCAACTTCTCTGCCGTCTCCGCATGCGCCACCGCCAACCACAGCATCGGTGTGGCGATGCGCCTCATCCAGTACGGAGACGCCGACGCGATGATCGCCGGCGGCACCGAACTCGGGTCCACGCCCACTGCAGTCGGTGGTTTCTGTGCAATGCGTGCGATGTCCACGCGGAACGACGATCCGACCGCTGCGAGCCGTCCCTGGGATCGTGATCGCGATGGCTTCGTGCTCGGTGATGGCGCTGGCATTCTCGTGCTGGAAGAGATGGCATCGGCGAAGGCCCGCGGCGCCCGCATCTATTGCGAACTGGCAGGTTTCGGTGCCAGCTCGGACGCATTCCACATGACGGCTCCGAGCGAGAATGGCGAAGGTCCGGCGCGCTGCATGTCGGCGGCGATGGCTGACGCCGGCCTGCGGCCCGAGCAGGTGGGTTACCTCAACGCGCACGGCACCTCGACGCCCTTGGGCGATCTCGCGGAAACGCTCGCGATGAAGCGCGCGCTCGGCGATCACGCGTATCGAACCATGGTCAGCTCCACCAAGTCCATGACGGGTCACCTGCTCGGCGCCGCAGGGGGAGTGGAAGCCATTTTCTCGATTCTCGCGTTGCACCACGGCGTTATTCCGCCGACGATCAATCTCGACAATCCGGGCGAAGGTTGCGACCTCGACTACGTACCCAATTGCGCGCGCGAGAAGACTGTGGACGTGGCCTTGTCGAACGGCTTCGGCTTCGGTGGCACGAACGCCACGCTGGCGTTTCGAAAGCTCTAGGCCCTGTCAGCTCTTATGGCGACGGTCGCGCCCGCCGAGTCGGGGCCCCAGCCGCTACGGCTGCCACTGGCGGGCGTCACAGATTTGCTCGCGATCGCCGCAGTCCAGCCGGGACGCTTTCCCTGCCTCCTGGAGTCGAGTGCCCGGGCGCAACGCGGCGGGCGCTTCGACTTCCTTTTCCTGCACGAAGGCGAAGTGCTCGAGGCAACGTCACCTGACCAGGGGGCGCACTTTCTTTCTGCCCTCTCGGATCGGTTGTCACATTCGATTCTCGCGGCCGGAGGTCAATCGTCGCTGCCCGATGTACCTCCGTTCGGTGGCGGTTGGGTCGTTTTCCTCGCGTACGAAATGGCCATGGCGTGCGAACCGGTGCTCCGGTTGCCTGTCGCTCCTGGTGGCATGTCGGCTGCACTGGCGCTGCGTTGCCCGGCGGCGATCGCGGTCGACCGGACGAGCGAACTCACCTGGCTGTTGGCCGAACCGGGGCGGGATGACCTCATCGAGGCCCTCGAGGCCGAGGTTGCCCGGGCCGCAGTCTTCCAACCGCAAAAATTGCCCGCGGCGGAGGTCAGTGAACCCCCCGACTCGCAATTCCGCGACATGGTGGTCGCTGCGCGCGACTTCATCGCAGCCGGCGACGTGTTCCAGGTCAACCTCTCGCGTCGCTGGGATGTGCATTTCACCCGGCCGCCACGGGCAGCCGACTTGCACTTCGCGCTGCGCACCGCAAACCCCGCTCCCTTCGCGGCGTTGCTGCAGTGGGGCGACCGCTGGATCGTGTCCTCCTCCCCGGAGCGACTCGTTGCGGCTGGCGCCGGGGAGGTGAGCACGCGTCCGATCGCAGGCACCCGGCCCCGCTGTCCAGGCGATGACGACAACGTCCGGCGCAATGAGCTCATCGCGCATCCCAAGGAACGGGCCGAACACATCATGCTCGTCGATCTTGAACGCAACGACCTGGGGCGGGTATGCGAGGCCGGTAGCGTCGTCGTCGACGAAATGATGACGCTCGAGACCTATGCGCACGTGCATCACATCGTTTCGAATGTGCGCGGCAGGCTGCGGAAGAACGTGTCGCAGGTCGACGTGATCCGGGCCGTGTTTCCGGGTGGCACCATCACCGGGGCGCCCAAGGTCCGTTGCATGCAGATCATTGGCGACCTCGAGGCCGAAGGCAGGGGCGCGTATACGGGTTCATTGGGATGGCTCGGCAACAATGGTGCAATGGATCTGAACATCCTGATCCGGACCATCGAAGGCCAGGACACGAGAGCCCACTTTCGTGCCGGTGCAGGCATCGTCGCCGACTCGGTACCTCAGGCAGAGCTCGATGAGGCACGCGCCAAGGCACGGGGCCTGCTGCGGGCATTGGGCGCGTGATGTGATGCCCATCGCGCGCCTCGATGGCGAAGACTTTCCTGGTTTCGAACGCGTACAGCGCGGCCTGTCGTACGGCGACGGGCTGTTCGAGACGATGCGCGTGAGCGGCGGCAGAGTCGCACTGTGGCCGCAGCATTTCGCCAGACTACGGGACGGTTGTGCACGGCTTGGCATGGATGCGCCCGGCGACGCATTGCTGGCCGGTGAGCGCGACCGGCTCGCGTTGGACGAGCCCGAAGCCGTGTTCAAGCTGATGGTCTGGCGGGACGCCGTGACTCGCGGTTACGACCCAGGCTCGTCGCGATCGACGCACCGCTGCTGGACCGTGGATCCGACGGTTCCGTCCGATGAAGCGCCGCTTCGCGTGAGGTGGTGTGATTTGCGCTTGGCCCTCCAGCCCCGACTGGCGGGAATCAAGAGCTTGAATCGCCTTGAACAGGTGCTCGCGCGCGCCGAGTGGTCCGGCACGGAGTGGGACGAGGGATTGCTGCGGGACAGTGCGGGGAAAGTGATCGGCGCAACGGCCGGAAATCTGTTCGCGGTGATCGACGGTTCTCTCGTCACCCCGGTACTTGATGAGTGCGGAGTAGCCGGCGTTTTTCGTGCGTGGATGCTGGCAGCGGACGAGGCGATCGGCATTCGGGATATCCTGCGCGCCGACATCGAAAGGGCCAGCGAAGTGTTCGTCACCAATGCCGTGCGCGGAATTCGACCGATCGCCGCCATCGACGGCCAGCCGGTGGCCTTGGGCCCGGTCACTCGCGCGTGGATTACGCGTGCACGACAGGCCGGACTCATGGCCGCAGCTGGTCCCGTTCGATGAAATGGCTGCGCGCACCAGGCTTGCTGCTACTGGCGGCGGTGCTTGCAGGGGGCGCGTGGCTGTGGTTCGACTACCAGCGCTTCCTCGCCTCTTCGCTGGCCGTCGGCGACGCACCGCGTGTGCTGGAAGTCCAGCGCGGGGATTCTTTTGCGCGCGTCGTGAGCAATCTGACCGCGCAAGGGATGACCCGAAGCCATCCCTGGTACTGGCGCGCGCTCGGTTGGCGCAGCGGCACCGCCAAGCGCCTGCAGGCCGGTGAGTACGAGGTGGCGCCCGGAACCACTCCTGCAGCCCTGCTCCGACAGTTGCACGAGGGTCGCGTGCGCCAATACCGTTTCACCATCGTGGAGGGATGGAACGTACGCGAGTTGCGCAGTGAACTCGCGCGCCGTACTGACCTCCGGCAGTCCCTGGCAGGCGTGGACGACACGACCCTCATGCGCGATTTGGGCAAGCCCGGCGTCCATCCCGAGGGGCGGTTCCTGCCTGAGACCTATGCATTCGTGCGCGGCGAGAGCGACATGGACGTGCTCAAACGTGCTGCCGCCGCGCTGGATCGCGAGTTGGCTGCCGCCTGGTCAAAGCGTGCGGCGGACATCCCCATCGATACTCCGGAGCAGGCGCTCGTGCTGGCGTCGGTCATCGAGAAGGAAACGGGCGTTGCCGCCGAGCGTCGCCGCATCTCGGGCGTGTTCGCCCGGCGTTTGAAGCTGGGCATGCTGTTGCAGACCGATCCCACCGTCATCTACGGAATCGGCGAAGCGTATGCGGGCAACATCACGCGCGCGCACCTCCGGACCGACACGCCCTACAACACCTATACCCGCGCGGGGCTTCCTCCCACGCCGATCGCCTTGCCGGGCGCCGCTGCACTCGCTGCGGCAGTCGACCCCGAGCCCGGCAACGAGCTGTACTTCGTGTCGCGCGGCGACGGCAGCCATCAATTTTCCGCCACGCTTGCGGAGCACAACGCGGCGGTGGCGCGGTTTCAGTTGGGACGAAAGTGAAACGCGGACGATTCGTCACTTTCGAAGGAGGCGAGGGCGCGGGCAAGAGCACGGTGATCTCGCGCGTCCGCGCAGCGGTGGAGGGCGCGGGCTTCGAAGTGGTGCAAACGCGTGAGCCAGGTGGCACGGCCGCCGGCGAAGCGATCCGTGCCCTGTTGCTCGACAGTTTGCATGCGAACCTCGACGACTCCACCGAGCTCCTGCTGATGTTCGCGTCGCGCGCCCAGCTCGTGCGCGAAGTCATCGAACCGGCACTTGCGCGAGGCGCATGGGTACTGAGCGATCGCTTCACCGATTCTTCGTACGCATACCAGGGCGGTGGCCGCGGGATGGACCGCGAGTTCATTTCGGAACTGGAAAAACGCGTGGTACGCATTCGCCCCGACCTGACCCTGCTACTGGACCTCGATGTGTGGGAAGGGCGCGCACGGCTCGCTTCCCGCGGGGATCGCGCCGACCGGATTGAATCGCAGGATGCCGCCTTTTTCGAGCGTGCTCGCTTCGTGTATCTGGACCGCGCGAACCTGGAACCGCACCGCTTTCGCGTGCTCGATGCGAGCGAGGCGCCAGATGCCGTCGCGGCGGCTGCCGTCGCTGCGATGGCCGGCCTGCTGGCCGAAAAATGTTCACCGCATGAGGCGCGCTGCTGATGAGTGCGAGCTGGCTCGCTGCCCCGTACAGCCGCTTCGTCGCGGCGCTGGATGCATCACGCCTCGGCCATGCGTGGCTGATTGGCGGCCCTGCCGGGCTCGGCAAACGAAAGCTCGCGGAACGAATTGCCAGCGTGGTGCTTTGCCAGGACCGCTCGCCAGGTGGCGACGCCTGCGATCAATGCCGGGGCTGCCACCTGCTGCGCGCCGGCACCCATCCGGACCATTATCGCATCGGGCTTGAACTCAACGATCGCGGGACTCCGCGCAGCGAAATCGTGATAGAACAAGTGCGGTCGCTCGGCGAGCGGCTGGCACAGTCGAGCCACTCGGGAGGGCGACGGATCGCGCTGGTGGACCCGGCCGACGCGCTCAACACCAGCAGCGCCAACGCCCTGCTCAAGACCCTTGAGGAGCCACCCGCTTCCGTTGTGATCCTGCTGGTAGCGGACCAGCCTTCGAGGCTTCTTGCGACAGTGCGTAGCCGCTGCCAGCGACTGGATGTGCGGATGCCTGCCGGGGAACAGGTACTGGAGTGGATGCTGGACCAGCGCATCGACCGGGACCTGGCGATCCGTTCGGTCGAACTGGCGGCGGGCAACCCCGGCGAAGCGTTGTCGATCGCCCGCAGCGAACGCGTGCTGGAGGGTGTGCTGGAAGACCTCCTGGCGATGACGACCGGTGCAGGCTCTGCGGGCGAAATCGCCCGACGGTGGTGCAGCGACGCGCATCTGGGAGCACGCCTCGACATTGCGCTGCATCTGATCCGGATTTCGATGCGAACGCTGGCAGGAGGCGTCGATCCGGCGGATGTCCGCATGCGACGCTTGACCGGACACCTCGAAGTAGAGCAGCTTAGCCGCTCGTTCGATGACCTGGGACGTCTGCAATCGCAGCTTTCTGCGCCTCTGCGACACGAGTTGCTGCTGGTGGAGTGGTTGCGTCGGTGGATGCCGCAGTCGGGTGTGCGGTCCAAGGTGAGGGCTTCAAGATGAATACCGCTACGGGTGGGACGCCGCGACAAGGCATCCTGTCGTTGTCGATCAAAGACAAGGGCGCGCTCTATAACGCCTACATGCCCTTCGTGAACGGGGGCGGCCTGTTTGTTCCGACCGCCAAGCGATACCACCTCGGCGACGAAGTCTTCCTGCTGCTTTCGCTGATGGAAGACAAAGACCGACTTCCGGTGGCAGGAAAGGTCATCTGGGTCACGCCCCCAGGGGCGCAAGGCAACAGGACCGCGGGGATCGGCGTGCAGTTCAACGCCGCAGCCGACGGCGAAGCCGCAAAGGGCAAGATCGAGGGCATTCTCGCGGGGGCGCTCAACGCCGATCGCCTGACGCATACGATGTGACCACACACACGCAAGGACGCGCAGACAATGATCAAGATCCTGCTGGTCGATGACCATGCCATGGTGCTCGCGGGCTTCCGGCTCATCCTTGGCCAGGCAAACGACATCGAGGTAGTCGGTGAAGCCGACAATGGCGAGGCGGCGGTCCAGCTGTCGCGCCAGCTCAAACCCGATGTGGTGCTGATGGATGTGCAGATGCCGGGAATCTCCGGTCTTGAATGCACCCACCGCATCCTCCGTGGACAACCGCTGAGCCGGATACTCGCCGTCACTGCGAGCGGCGACGAATTGTTCGCGCGACGCCTGCTGGAAGCGGGCGCGGCCGGGTACGTCACCAAGGCCTGTCCGAAAGAAGAGCTGGTGCAGGCGGTACGGCAGGTCGCCGACGGCCAGCGTTACCTGAGCGTCGACATCGCGCGCCTGCTGGCCTTGCGTGCACTGGAGGGGACGGATTCTCCGTTCGAGAAGCTGACGCCCCGCGAGCTGGAGATCGCCATCCTGATCGCCAGCGGCGAAACGATGCCGCGCATTGCCAAGCGCCTGTGCATCACCGCCAAGACCGTAGCGACGCACAAGTACCGCGTGTTCGAAAAGCTCGGCGTCGACAACGACGTCGCCCTGACCCGATTGGCCGTCCGCCACGGCATCGTGGACCCAAGGCAGTGAGGAAGCTAGGCGTCAACCGAGGCTGAACGGCGACGGGGGTGCTTTTGCATTTTGGGGCGTTTGCGGTATGGTGCGTCCACTGTGTTTGCATGGGTCACTGTGAATCGTGACCCGATGCGGTAGATCTACGATCCGCTTCATCGTCACATCGCTCACTCCTTGCAACTCAGTCGCGATTTCGAGGGTTCGTCATCGCGTATCGTTTTCAACTGTTTCAAGGAGTTTGTTTCATGTCGGATCGTCAGACTGGTACCGTAAAGTGGTTCAACGACGCTAAGGGCTTTGGTTTCATCACCCCCGAGAGCGGCGAAGATCTCTTCGTGCACTTCCGCGCCATCCAGGGCAACGGTTTCCGTTCGCTGCAGGAAGGCCAGAAGGTCAGCTTCATCGTGGTCAAGGGCCAGAAAGGCCTGCAGGCGGATCAGGTACAGGCGGTTTAATCGCCTCACGCCGGTCAGCCCACGCTGATGCGTCATTCGAGCCCCGGTCGGCAACGACCGGGGCTTTTTCATGGGCAATGCTCCACCTCACCGTATCTATCGCACTGGGGAGTTGCGCTAAATTGCTCCCCATCGAGCCCGGAGCCACTGCCATGAATGCCTTTGATTTTTCCGCCGACACCCTGGACGGCCAGGCACAGTCGCTGGACCTCTATCGCGGCAAGTCACTCTTGATCGTCAACGTGGCATCCAAATGCGGCTTCACACCCCAGTACACGGGACTCGAAAAGCTCTATCGGGATCACAGGGACGAAGGATTCGCGGTGCTGGGGTTCCCCTGTGACCAGTTCGGGCATCAGGAACCGGGAGATGCTGAAGAGATTCGAAACTTTTGTTCCCTTTCCTACGACGTGACCTTCCCGATGTTCGCCAAGGTGGACGTCAACGGTCCCAGCGCCCACCCGCTGTGGCAATGGCTGAAGCAGCAGAAGTCCGGGTTCCTGGGGAGTTCGGGCATCAAGTGGAATTTCACCAAGTTCCTCATCGACAGGGAGGGCAGGGTCGTCGCGCGATACGCGCCCACGGACACCCCCGAGAAGATCGGGGGCGACCTGGGTGCCGTTCTATCCTGAGGCAGGTTTCTGAATTTACTCGAACTTGATCGCGTAACACCCTGACTATGCAACAGAACGTGCGCTCCTAACCAGATCAGGAAGAAGGGGGATCGACCTGTGGAGGCGACGCTTCGTCGCGCGTGACCTCAGCCTCGACGATGGCCACCTGCAAGGCCGGCAGCAACCCGATTGAACGGGCGTGCTCGGCAATTGCGTCGCTATCGCGCACCCGCAGCATCGGCGTGCCCGACACGGTAGACATGATCTTGTCTACCCCATGGTCGAACACCGAGTGAGTCTCGGGGTCGACGTCCCGTATGTAAATCGCGAGAACCCGATCAGGGAATTCGCGGGTGGCCTGTGCATAGATCTGTGCGTCGGCCTGCCCCGAATCGCCCACCAGGACCCATTTCATATCCGGGTAGCGGCTGAACAGAGTTCGAACGTTCTCGAGCTTTTGCGCGTGACCGCCTGATCCACGGAAAAATTCCGGTCCGAATGCGAAATGACGCAGGAGCATGGGGCCAGGAGGAATTCCGTTGAGGACCAGGAAGGTTTCAAGCAGGTCATAGAGATTCCACGGTGAACTGGACACGTAAAAAAGAGGGTTGACGGGGACGTCGGCGTGGCCCTTCTGCAGGCTCAAGTACAGTTGCGCCACGCCCGGTAATGGCTTGCGAGTTCTGACGTTATGAAGGAACGTCAACTTTGCGGTCGACTTCCAGTCCACGATCTGGCTGTCGAGCACGGTGTCATCGATATCGGAAATGATGCCGAATGATGCTTCCTCGCTGACCGCCAGGATCTCGTGGCAGGCGGACAGTTCCGATCCGGGAATCCTGACCTCGGCCCGTCTCCAGAGACTGCGATGGTCTGGCGGCGCCATGGGGACGCGCACCCGGTAATAGCCTTCGGCGTCTGTCACCGTGCGCTGCGTGAGACCGTTGCACGAGATTTCCAGGGAGACGCCCGAGATTCCTTCACTAACGAAACGGGCCCATTGCTCGCGCAGATTCCTCCACCGGTTGCCGTGCGTGTCCGGCACGCCAGGCGGAGGCGAAGCCAGAACCCTCCCCATCAACTCGGCGCCTGACGAGTCCGAGAAACCCCGATAGGCCGCGATGTGTCCCGGCCGGCTCGCCGCGTCCCGCTTCAGGACGCGACTGATCAGTGTGTTGACGCGCGCCAGTGATTCCAGTCGCTTCGACTTCACACGCTGCGGGGAAGGTTCTTCTCGCTCCCCGGTCGAAACAACGCGCGAGGCCGCGGAATCCGCTTCGCCAGTGTCAGCGATTGCGCGGCCAGATCGCATATTCGCGTTTGTTCTCCGCATGTGGTCTATCGAACGGTCGACAAACTAGCCTGCCGCCGCGTCCCGGTTCGGAGCGAACCGTAGCAACGGATGCCGGACTCCCTGCTTAACGCCGACGCGCGATCTCCTGGGGCCGATCAGGTGAGCAGCGCGGGTAGCTCGTCGGTCGCAGGGACGAACAAGAGTGCGAGACCGTTGTTGCACCAGCGCTGCCCCGTCGGCGGAGGGCCGTCATCGAATATGTGACCTTGGTGGCCGCCGCAGCGGGCGCAGTGATATTCGACTCTCGGCAGGATCAGCTTGAAGTCGCGGCGGGTGCCGGTGCGTCGCGGTATGGCCCGGATGAAACTGGGCCAGCCTGTGCCGCTGTCGAATTTGTCGGCGGAACGGAACAACGGCAATCGACATGCCGCGCAAAGATATGTTCCGGGACGCGTCTCGCGGTCGAGCGGACTCGAAAAGGGTCGCTCCGTCGCGTGTTCAAAAAGCACGGCATAGCGATCCGGCGGCAGCAGTTTCCCCCACTGCTCGCGGGTCCTGTCGATAGGCGGAAAATCACCCGTACTGCGTTGGGGCGCTGCGGCGGCGGCGTGGGCGACGCCGTGGCGGTCACAACCCACGAGTGCCGTGAGCGCGCCCGCTGAAGCAAGTGCAAGTACCAGTTGTCGACGCCGCATGCGAGTTCTCCAGGCCGTGAGGGTGATTTACGCGATCACCTTATCCTCGCAACCTTGATCGAAAGCCCATAAGGTGAACGTGAAGGCGCACTGCCTTCGGACGCCTGCACCGCCTCAAAAAGAAACCCCGGCCAAGCCGGGGTTTCCGAAGCTTCATCGAAACCGCAAGTTGCCTAGAACTGCAGGCTCCACTTGTCGATGCGGCCGACATCGCCGGCGGCGTTGTCGTTCACACGCAACTTCCAGGTACCGTTCGCCAGTTCGCTCGACGCATTGATGGTGAACGTGCCGATGACGTTGTCGGTGCTGCTGCCAGTGCGGTTGTGGATGTTGTACAAGGTGCCGTCCGGGGCCACCACGTCGACCCGCAGGTCGCCTTTATAGGTGTGGTAGATGGTTACTCCCACCTTGAGTGTGCTCGGAGCATTCCCGGAGCGGCCACTGACCGTGATCGGACTGTCGACCGTGCTGTTGTCGTTGATCGCGAAGTCGGTCTGGTTCTCCCAGAATGACTGACCGCCGCCGCCAGCGGCCGTGTAGTTGCCGACCAGGGAAACGCCCGAGAACGTACTGTAGGCCTTCAGCCGCACGTAGTAGGTGCCCGCAGATGGCGCCGCGAAGGTGCAGGTCTCGGCGTTGCCCGACAGGTACGGACGGCAGTCGTACACCGTGTCGGTCGGTGACGAGCCGAACTTGACGTACATGTCGGAATCGCCCGTGCCGCCAGACGTGGTGAAAGTCAGGTTCGTCGAACCCGACGGAACCACCATTGTGTAGTTGAGCGATGTACCCGTGCTCGCCCCGAGCCCCGTGACCGCAACGCCCTTGGTGAGGGTCCCGCCCGTCGGCGGCGGCGGGGGCGGTGGCGTGGTACCCGCGTTGGCGTCCGATGCTGCGCGCGCATTGACGATACCCGCACCGCATCCCCCGGAGCACGCGCCTGGCAAGGCGCGTGCCGTGTTCTTGAGGTTGGTCTCGACCTCGGCCGGCGTCTTCACGGCGCGTGCCTGCATGAGTGCCACTACGCCCGCAACGTGCGGCGCGGCCATCGAAGTTCCGTTATAGGAAGCGTAACTCTGCGTGGACGGGCCTTGGGTGCCCGAGTTGAGCGTGGACAGAATTCCCGAACCCGGGGCCGAAATATCGATCAACGCCCCGTAGTTGGAGAAGCTCGATCGCGCACCGTTGCGATCCGTGGAGGCGACCGCGATCACGTTGTTGCAGTTGGCCGGGTTGAAATTCGAAACGTTGGCGTTGCTGTTGCCCGCGGCGATCACCAGGACCGTGCCACGGCCCACGGCGCCGTTGATGGCGTTCTGCGTCGTGGCATCGCACGCACCGCTGCCGCCCAGCGAGAGGTTGATCACTTCGGCCGGATTGCTGTTGGCCGGCACGCCGCTGACCGAGCCACCAGACGCCCAGGTGATGCCGTCGGCGATGTCGGAGGTGTAGCCACCACAGGTGCCGAGGACGCGAACCGGCATGATCTTCGCGTTATACGCCACGCCGGCCACACCCGCCGAATTGTTCGTGACCGCTGCCACCGTTCCGGCGACGTGCGTGCCGTGCCAGCTCGAGTTCGATGCGGGGCCGCACTGCCCCGTGGTCCAGTCGCCCGGATCGGCGGGATTGGAGTCGCGTCCATTGCCATCATTCGCTACCGCCGTGTCGGCGATCATGTCGTAGCCCGCGACCACGTTCGCGTTGAGTTCCGTGTGGCTCGTGATTCCGGTGTCCAGCACCGCAACGACGGTGCCCGAGCCGGTGCCGACGTCCCATGCCGCCGGCGCATTGATGCCACCGGTCGCCTCGAAGTAGTGCCACTGCTCGTTGTAGCGGGTGTCGTTGGGGGTCAACACGGCCTGCATGAGTTCGTCGATGTGGACATATTCCACGCTCGGATCGAGTTGTACCAAGCGCATGAAGGACTCGGCCTCTCCGCGCGTCATTGCCTGGTTGAGCTTGATCACGTCCGCTCCAACACCGAGTCGACGCAGGTGTTGCGCCGAAAATCCCGCGCGTGCTGCGTTGGCGACCGAAGCTCTTGCGCCTGCCTGGTCGGATTCGCGCTCCGGCGTGTCGGCGTGATAGCGAATGATGAACCGGGAGATCGAATCGCGGATGTCGACCGGCGCGGGCGCGGGGCGAATCGAATTGTCACTGCCATCGCTGCCGTCGCTGGATTGCGCGAAAGCCGCCGAGCCAAACCCGAGGCCAAGCGTGATGGCCAACACCAGCGGTTTGACGATTGCACTGCGTCGAGTTGTAACAGTCATGGAGTCCCCAATCGATTTTAAATGTTTCCGCCCTAGGGCGAAGCCGGTGATATCTCCCGCGTGCAATCGAACCGCACTTCGCTGGCACGGATGGCGGGCATCCAGGCACTGGCACTCGAGAGGGCTGCAACGAAACGAACATTTGCGCGCCGTCCGGACCGCGACGGCGCGCCGACAGTACGCTTCGTGCAGATGCCGTCAACACGCCCGGGGCAAGGAGAAGCCCCGGGGTTCGTCGGCTTTTTATTGCAGCGCACCACGCAAGGACGGCGCTCGCCGAGCAGGCTTTTGGGCTGAAAGTGACGCTCTAGGTCAGCAGTGAGTGCGGCGCAACATGGAATGACGTCGCAAATCGTCTCAATCGACTCGAAAAAACGTGACAGGCATCACGAAAATAGTTGGAAACGAATATCGGGGTCGGTCGCCGCCCGAACAGGGAACTCCCGCGTGTCCCAGCCCTTCCAGGTTCCGGTCCCTTCTTGGGGTGCTAAAGCTGCGAGCTGAAGGGCTCGGCCAATCGCTCCTCCAGACGCTCGTGCCACGGACGCGCCTTCCACATCTCGTAGGTGATTCTCCGCGAGCGCTTGATGTCGTCCTCGAAGACCGAAGTCATACGCGCGGCAAACGAAGCGTCGTAGACATTGAGGTTGGCTTCGTCGTTGAGGTTGAACGACCTTGGGTCGAAGTTGGTGGACCCTACGGTCGTCATGATGCCATCCACCGTCATCACCTTGTTGTGGAACATCGTCGGAAGATACTCATAGATCTCGGCACCCTCCCGCAGCAGGGGACCCCAATGGGCCCGTGATGCGTTGCGGACGACTCCGGCATCGATATGTTCGCCCGGCAGAATCAGGCGGACCCGCACGCCTCTGCGCAGCGCCGCAATCATGGTCGCGCGAGTCAAGCGGTCGGGCACGAAGTAGGAGGCCGCGATGTCTATCTCGCGCGCAGCGGAGCTGATCGCCACGAGGTACATCAGCTGCATGCTGTCGCTGCCGGAATTCGGCGAACTGGAGAACACCTGCGCGCGCGCGTTGCCCCCCGCGGTGGATGCGGGAAAATAGGTTGGGCCGTGCAGGACTCGGCCAGTGGCCTGCAACCAGTTGTCGTTGAACACTGCCTGCATCTGCAGCACGGCGGGTCCGCGCAGCCGGAAGTGTGCGTCGCGCCAGTGATCCGGATCCTGCGCATTGCCGAGCCACTGGTCGGCGATGCCCACTCCGCCGGTGAATCCAATCCGGCCGTCCACGATCAGCAGCTTGCGGTGCGTGCGATTGTTGACCCGGCCGAGGTTGTACCAGTGCAGCGGTCGATAAAGATGCAGTTCCACGCCCGCATCCTGCATGGACTTGAGCATGTCCTCGTCCATGTTGCTGCTACCGACCGCGTCGATGACGACGTGAACAGGAACGCCTGCGCGAGCCCGCTCCGCGAGCGCAGCGGCAAATTCCTTGCCGATGGTCTCGGACCAGTAGATGTAGGTCTCGAAGGCGACGAAATGCTTCGCTCCGCGCACTGCTTCCAGCATCGCGGGAAAAATCTCGTCGCCGTTGTGCAGATAATCGACCTGGTTTCCGTCGACGATGGGGGTTCCGAACAGAAGGGACATCTCGTGCTGGAACTGCGGGTCTGCAACGTCGTATGTATGTTCCAACGTGCGCTCGACCTTGTCCGGCACGACGAAATTCAGGCCGAGAATGACGATGAGCCCGCCCACGATCAGTGTGAGAACGAACAGCCCGGCGTTTCGTTTGACGACGTCAACCGCACTCATTCGAAAGTTTCCCGTCAAGGTCAATGGGTTTTACCGCTGGGCGCTGGTGCACTTGCGACAACACGAGAGCATACGGAGTCGCGAAGTCCGAATGCAGTCCGGAGCCATTCCGTCACAGGTTGGGGCAGCGCTCGTTCATTCCGGTGAACGCTGGTTGACCAGATTGGCGGGCCTGCACACCGTCGTAACGGGTCCAACAGTTACGTTCGTTGCAGCCTTGGTGTTCCGGTCGATCGCGGATCGGCGAAGGCAGCAACTCGAAACGGTATCGACGCGCTCGCACACCCAACACAGAACTGGAGAATCCAAATGAGCAGTGAGAATCGTGATCCCATTACGGGCGAAAAGGGCGCCCATCCCATCGGTACGGGTGTAGGCGCGGCGGGCGGGGCAGCGACGGGAGCGGCCATAGGCTCGGTTGCGGGCCCGGTCGGAACCGTTGTCGGCGCGGTGGTCGGCGGCGTGGCGGGCGGCCTGGCAGGCAAAGGCGTAGCCGAAGCCATCGATCCCACTATCGAAGACGACTACTGGAGGAACAATTACAAGAGCCGTCCCTATGTGGACGCTTCGAAGTCGTACGACCACTACAACCCGGCCTACCGGTACGGATGGGAATCGCGTGCGCAGCACAGCGGGCGCAAGTGGGACGAAGTCGAAGACGACCTCGGCCGCAACTGGGACAAGGCCAAGGGCAACTCCAGCCTGGCATGGGCCGACGCCAAGCAGGCCACGCGCGATGCATGGCATGGTGTGGAGCGTCGCCTCCCGGGCGATGCGGACGGCGACGGACGCTGAGCAACGCGCTCATGCACTGCTAGCGGCATGACTTCATCCTGACGAGAAGGCTTCGGCGCGCGGTGCGCCGTGGCCTTTTTAGGCCTTTTTAATTGCGGGCTCCGCACGGCATGCAGTAAAGTCCCGGGCCGTCATCGATCCTCGCCAGTCGCGCGTCGCGCAACTATCGCAATCATCGAAGTCTGGATTTACGGAGAGGTGTCCGAGCGGTTGAAGGAGCACGCCTGGAAAGTGTGTATACGGCTTATCCCCGTATCGAGGGTTCGAATCCCTCTCTCTCCGCCATTGATTGCCCGAGGCGTCGCAACCGGACGTGCAGGACATCAGGTGCGTTCGAGTCTTTTTCTATGGTGACTTCCGTCGGTTCCCCGCGACGCTAGTTCGCAAACCCCGCCAGGCCCGGAAGGGAGCAACGGTAGCGAGCGATGCGGGTGCCGGGGTTCGGCCGGCGGGAGTCGCCACCTTTGCCTGTGTGTACTGATCACCAGGGATCGGTGCCCGCAATCCCGACCGGCGAATTCTCCTGGCGCGCCGTCGGGAACATGATTTCGGCGGGGCGGGAAACCCGCACACCGCCGATTACTTTCTTGCGCCGTCGGACGACTTACCTGCGACGCAAGAGATACGCCCGATCCCCGCGGACCTGCACGCGATCGCCTTCCCGGATGCCGGCGAGGTCATTCTGGCGTGTAATGAGCCTGCGGCCATCGTCCGTGCGAACGTAGATTTCGAATCCGTCCGAGTCGCGGTTCTTCTCGATTTCGTTGCCGATGACTCCGCCAGCGACCGCACCCGCAACGGTGGCAGCCGTGCGACCGCTGCCGTCTCCGATCTGGTTGCCCGCCACGCCGCCCACGACCGCGCCGATCACGGCGCCGGCGCCGGTCGAGTCGCCCCGACCCACGAATCGTTGAATCCGCTCCACCATGCCGCAATTTTCGCAACGGACCTGTCTATAGTCCTGGGCCTGTCGGTAATCACGTCGGTCGTCGTAACGCGCGTCGTAATACCCGGAGTCGGTCGCACACGCGCCGAGCACGAGGGACATCGACGCGGCGGCAAGAAGGGTTGGTAAACGGTTCATGGCACGCACTCCACTGATAAAGGACGGGCCCACGCTAACGAAACTTGCCTGAACAACAGAGGTTTCGGGCGGAAAATTCAGTGTATTCAAGGGGGATCCGTTCAGCCGCGAGGGGCGTGCGGTCTCACCTTGCTTCGCCCGATCGGTACTCCTGATGGCAGTCGCGACAGGCCGAATCGATTGCAGCGAGCATCCGGCGATGCGTGACGCAGTCACGCCGCGGTGACGTATTGAAATCTCTGACTGCCTGCCTAAGGTGCTCGACCTTGCGTTCGAATCCCTCGTCAACCACCAGGGTGTCGCGCAGGGAAGGTGTCACGAGTTCCACCAGCGCCTCGACTGCGTTGGCCCGAGCGGGGGAGAGCGGTTCGCATCGCCCGGTCCTGGCCTGCATGGTCGCGGTTTCATGCTCGAGCGCCAGAAGCTGCATGACCAGCCGGGACTCGGTGGGCGCAGGCACGAGTCGCCGCGCCAGGGACAGTCCACACATGAGCCCGATGAAAATGCCTACGGCAACACAAATCGCCAGGGAAAAAGTTCTCCTGCTACCAGGTGGAGTGATCGGGGCGTTGCTCATTGGACTCCCGGGGTAACAGGCGCTTCGGGTTCTTTCCAGTCACGTTGTCGCAAAAGGGCTGCCGCGGTTTGCCGCTGCGTTCCCATCGCAAACTCGGTGCGGAAGACCTCCTCGGCCCACGCACCGGCGGCCTCCAGCGGAAACAGCGACGGCAATTGGGGAAACTGCGGCGAGGTTATCTGCGCTGCCAGGACGTAGCGGCACAAAGGCAGCTGTGTTGGCAATGCCCGACTCGGGTCGACACGCTGGTCGAAATGCCGTGCAATGACCTGTCCACCGCTGCCCAGCCACACCGCTTCCGCCGCGATCGCGTACACACACTCGCCGCGCGACACATGACTCGGCAACTCCCGCACGGCCCGATCCAACGCTGCCGCCGCAGACGCGACGCGCGCTGCCTGCTGCGGCGTGGCGGCCAGTAGGAAAGCGGCTTGCCGCTTGAAAGGCGCTTCCGCGGCAGGGAGGGGTAAACCGATGCGCAACAGCATCGGCAGCCAGGCCTGCGCAATGCAGATCGCAAGCGCAGCAGCAAACAGCCGCGCGCCATCGTGTCGCAGTGGGGCCCATGCGCGTTGCGCGGCCAGCACCCCTTCGGTGACGCAGACGGCGAGTATTGCCAGGAACGGCCAAAGCATGCGCGGGTATTCGTTGGGCCAGGGCCAGATCTGCAGTACGCCGAGCGCCAAGGGCATCAGCCATGCGTCGAGCTTGCGAAGACGCCAGCGGCGCCACCACCCGAATGCAGCCAGCGTCAGCGACAACACGGACAGGGTCCACGCGAGTGCGCCAGGGACGGGATCCAGTAATCGTGCCAGTGCTTCCGGGATCGCCAGCGACTGCACAGCAATAAAATCCGTGATCGAACCGAAACGATCACGCAGCTGGTCCACGTCGAGCGAACTCGAATAGCCGCCCTGGATGGGCAACGTCGCGCGCCAGCCGTGCCATGTCAGTCCAGGCGTCACGATCAGTACGGCACGAAGCCCGGCGTTCCAACGACGTGGCGGCGGAGTGGTGACCCATTGCCAGATCGCGAAGGCGAGAGTGAGTGGCAATCCTGCCGTCCTCACCAGGGGCAGCAACGCGGCCGCAATGGAGGCGGCGACCTCCCACCGCGCGGCCCGAGGACCTGCGTGGCAGCGGGCGAGAAGCGCGGTCCCGAGCAAAGCGGCGAATAGCGATTCGGAAACCGGATTGACAGCCAGGACAAGCAGGCCGGGGACCGTGAGCGTCAAGGCAGTGACGACCGCACCGGCGCGCCCTGCGACTTCGTGGCCCATCCACGCGGCCAGCACCACCAATGCCCATGCAAAAGCCAGCCAACTCATCCAGTTCGCGCGGGCCGCGTGCGCGACGTCGACGCCTGCCAGGGCCAGCCAGGCAGGAAAGCCCGCCGGGAGCCTCGTATGCATGAAGAGCGTCGCATCGCCGCCCGACAGCATTCCGCGCATCTGTTGCGCAAGAATGATGTACTCGATGGAGTCCGAGAATGCACCGATCCGAGGGGAGCCAGAGGGAACCCACAGCAGAAGCAGCGCCACGACCACGCCAATCGCGACGCAAGCCGTGCGTGTGACCGGCCAGCGACTCGGCGGTTCGGAACCTGCGCGGGCGCCGCCACCAGCCTCCGCGGGCGGGGAATTGCGAAAGCCTCGACCGGGCGTTGCGACGGGGCGAGGTCCATGCTCCGGGGATGCGCCGGTGCGCGTGCGAAATCCGGAGCGAGGTTTCCGACCCATGATCGAAACAAGATGAGCGAGAACGGAATCGAAAGCTTAGCGGACCCCGGCACACCGCCGGTCGACGTGCGGTTTGCAGGTGTCGACCGCCTGTACGGAAGCGGTACGGTTGGCCGCCTGGCGCTACGTCATGTTGCGGTCGTGGGAGTGGGGGGCGTCGGAGCATGGGCAGTCGAGGCCCTCGCGCGCAGCGGCGTCGGCGCGTTGACACTCATCGACGCAGACGAGGTTTGCCTCGGCAACACCAATCGACAATTGCACGCGCTCTCCGGCGAGTACGGTCGGTTGAAGGTCGATGTGCTGGCAGAGCGCGTTCGAGCGATCAACCCGTCGTGCGAGGTCGTTCCAGTGCCTTCGTTCCTGACGACCTCGAACCTGCAGCGCCTGCTGGAGCCGGGATACGACCTCGTGCTCGACTGCTGCGACGCGTTCCGCGTCAAGGTGGAACTCATCGCGCACTGCCGCCGCAACAAGCGTCCCCTCATCGTGAGCGGTTCGGCCGGTGGACGTACCGACCCGACGCGAATACTGGTCAGGGACCTGAGTCGCACCGAGCACGACGCGCTTCTGGCGATGATCCGCCGCAAGCTGCGCGCGGAGTTCAACTTTCCCCGCAACCGGGAGCGCTACTTCGGCGTGCCGGCCGTCTATTCGCTGGAGAACGTCCGCTATCCCCAGCCCGATGGCAGCGTGTGTGGGACGCGCCCTTCCGGCGGCGGCGATGCGCTGAAACTGGACTGCGGCGCGGGACTCGGCGCCGCGATGCATGTCACGGCCGCGTTCGCCATGGTCGCCGTGGGGAAGGCGATCGAAAGGCTGTCTCTCGCTACCGCCGGCTCAGACCCGATCGCAATCCAGTAGGTCCGTTGCCAGGCCTTGCTCCGCTCGAATGAGCAGGATGGCATTGGCGTTCGCCGTGGTCTCCCGCGCGATCGCCTCGGGCGATTCGCCGCGCAGCTCTGCGACCACGGCAAGCACGCCGACGAGATTCGCCGGTTCGTTGCGCACACCCTGCCGGCCGCACAGAGGCTGGTCGGGCGAATCCGTTTCGAGCACGAGATGCTCAATCGGCAGGGACGCGACAATCGAACGCAGTCTGCGCGCGCGCGGATAGGTAACCGGCCCCCCGATGCCGAGCAGCACTCCGAGCCTGCAAAGCGCGCGAGCCTGGTCTGGGCTGCCGGCGAAGCTGTGCACGATGCCCCGCACGCCACGGGCGCGCTTGAGCGCCGCGATCACGGCATCGACCGCACCCCGTGCGTGCACGATGACCGGCAGGTCGAACTCGAGCGCGAGGGCCAGTTGCGCCGCGAACAGCGCGATCTGGCGGTCCCGATCAAGTGCGGGATTGGCGAAGTCGAGGCCGCACTCGCCGACCGCGAGGGGGCGCTCCCGTTTGATCCACGCCCGCAACTCGCGCAGGTGTATGGGTCGGTGCGCTTCGAGCAGCAATGGGTGCAGTCCATATGCGGGGTGCAGACCCGCGTGTCGCGCGCAGACATCGCGCAGGCCGGGCCATGTCGCGGCTTCAATTGCGGGAACCAGCTGCCACTTCACTCCAGCCGCGCGGGCCCTCGATATGGCGGCGTCGCGGTCGGTAGCGAAGCAGTCGACGTCGATGTGCGAATGCGTGTCGAACAGATTCATCCCGGCAGCATGCTGCGACACCCGGACAGGGGCAAGGCGTCTGGAATGCAGCGGAGCCGCTTGGTGCACAATCGCGGCTCTCGAGTCGCCGGTGCCCCCCATGTCCCGCATAGCGTCGATAGCTTTGGTTTGCCTGCTTGCCCTGTCCTTGCTTGCCTGCGAAGGCGAGGCGCCGCCTGCGGCGCAATCGGAAGCGTCCGGACAGGTCGCGCCCGATGCATCGATTCCCGCCGGGGGCGCCGAGGCCGATGCGCCATCGTCCGACAGCGGATCCAACAATCGTTCCGAGTCGACGGATCGATACGAGTACCGGGTGCGCTGGTCGGAATCACTCACGTCGGATCCGGGCCTCGAGGCGGCGGTGCGCGGACTCGCCGACCATCACCTGCAGGAGTTCGTGCAGGGTGCGAGTGCTGCGGCAGACGCAGAGCGGTGGACGCTCGAACTCGAATTCAGCCCGTGTGCCGGCACATCGGGCCTGCGCTGCATTGCGGGTGACGGTTCCATCTATTCGGGCGGGGCTCATCCCCTGCCCATTGTCGAGCGGCTGCTTTATTCGACCAGCCAGGCGCGGCCGCTGCGGCCGGACCAGCTGTTTACCGACGACGGCGCCGACGCTGCGCTGCGTGCGATCAGCACCTATGCACGCGAAATACTCCTCACCCAGCGGATCGCGCAGGCTTCAGCATCCGGCGCCGCCGCGGACGCCGCTGCGCGCGCGTCGATGCGCGACGAAATCAGGAGTGGCGCGGAGCCGAGCGCAGCGAACTACCGACTGGCCGAACCCGTGGTGGGAGATTCAGGGAAGATCAACGCCCTCAAGTTCGTCTTTGCGCCTTACCAGGTCGCGTCGTATGCGGAGGGGACACTGGTCGCGGAGGTGCCGGCAGGCGTGTTTGCGCAATGGCTGCGCCCCGAGTTCAGGGATGAATTCGTTACGCGCTGAGCGGACAGGGCCGCGACCCTGCGCGAGCAACGGTTGCGCGTGGCGGTGATCTCGACCATGGATGCCGCGTCAGCTTCAGTCAGAGCAACCACCAGGTCGCGAGCGTGAGGAACACGCCCATGCTGACCACGTCGGTAGCCGTGGTCAGGAAGATGCTCGAGGCGGTTGCGGGGTCCGCCCCGACGCGCTGCATGACGATGGGCACTCCGGCGCCGGCGATGCCGCTCAACATGCAGGATGTCAACATGGCCAGCCACGTGATCAACGCCAGGATCCATGCGTCTGTCCGGCCCTGTGACTGGGCCATGAAAAACATGCCGGCTCCGGCAACGAGCCCGGTAAGGCTGCCGTTGATCAGTCCGAGTAGCGCTTCCTTGCGCAACACCCCGCCCGCGCCTCCTTTGCGATAGTCCCCGAGCGTCATGCCGCGCAGGGTGACGGCCAGCGCCTGGCAGCCGGTGTTGCCGCATTGTCCAGCGAGCACCGGCAGGAACACGGCGAGCAGCACGATCTCGTTGATGGACTCCTGGAACACGCCGACCACCGCGGCGGCGAGAAACGCGGTGACCAGGTTGAGTTGCAGCCACGGGTGGCGCGACTTGAGGCTGCGCTGCCACGGCGTCGCGATGCGTTCTTCCTTCTCGACGCCCACCATCGTGCCGGCCTGGGCGCTGATCTCGAAAGCCTGCTGCTCGAACAGGTGCTGGCCCCGGACGACGCCGATGAGCCGGCCCGATTCGTTGCACACCGGATATTCGGGGTAGTGCCGGGCAACGACTTCACGCATCGCGTCGAACTGGTCGGCTTCGGGCCGGAGGAAAAAGGGATTCGGGATGGCAACCGATCCGAGAACGGCGTCGTCTGGTGCAAAAAGCAGATCGCGGAAAGTGCTCACTCCAGCGAGGCGGTTGTCCGGATCGAGGCTATAGATGTAGGTGATGAGTCGGTTCTCCACCAGCGACCGGAGTTGCTCAACCAGGTCGGCAAGGGGAGTGGTCGCGGGGAACGCCGAGATCGGTCGCTGCATGAGGCGGCCGACGGTGCCTTCCTCATAGCGAAGGTTGCTTGCCCAGTCGCCGGAGCCCTGGCGCGCATCGGCGATCCGGGAGAGCCGGTTCTGGTGTGCCGGCGTAAGCCGATCGACGACTTCGACCGCCTGTGCGGGATTCATCTGCGACAGGGCTTCGGAGGCCGCCTCGTCGGACAGCGCTTCCACGGCGTCCGCGGCGCCTTCTGGATCGAGATCGCGAAGATGGGGACGCAAGCCCCGAGTGTCGATCATGGCGAAACGTTCCCCGGTTGGATTGACCCGCTGCCTGCGCGACGCCCTTTCAGTCCCGTAGCGGAGCTCCGCACCAGCACTGCGCCACGGTCAGCGCGGCGCCGATCGCGCACGGCTGCGAGGCGTTCGTTCGTTCTCGTACAGTGTCTCGCGTTTCTCCTTCCAGCTGCCCAGCAGCAGCGTCGCGAGCCCGAGCAGTATTTCGTCGATGAAGGGAATGACATCCGGCACGATCACGTCGGCGATGAACAGGGCGGCCACCAGCACGAACAACTGCGGAAACCGCAGGCGTCGGGCAAATGCGAGCACGAGGGCGATGGGGTTCATTGGAGTTCCGCTGCGGGTGGAAGGCGAAGCACGTTACTTGGGAACCGGGTCGCGGCCGCGCACCATCCTGCCGAGCGCGTACACCACGCTGATGGCCGCGATGCTGGCGAGCAGCACCCACCATTCGGTGGCGCCAAGCGTCGCGGCAATGGCGCACAGCGCAAAGAAGGCGAAAGGGGGCGCAATGTTTTCGAGGGCCCGATGGCCCCGTGACGCGGCTGGGTCGCGCCGCGCCAGCCGCCAGGCCGACAGCGCCACCATCGCATAGAGCAGGCAGTTGGCGCCGCCGGAGAGCAGGGCGAGGGTGCCGAAGCTGCCCAGCATCGCGAGTCCCCATGCGACGAGGGAGTGAGCCGCAAGCGCCGCGACAGGCACGGCGGTGCCGCGCGAGACATGCGCGAGCCTCGCAGGGAGTTGCCGATCGCGTGCCAGCGCAAAGATAAGTCGCGACGTTCCGACCAGGTTGCCCTGCAGGAATCCCAGCATCGAGATGGCGGCGGTGACAAGCAGTGCCGTGCCGGCAGCAGGATGCAGGCGGGCTGCTGCACTGGCAAGCGGCGAGGCATCCCCGGCGAGCGATGGCCCGAGCAGGCCCTGGGCCACGGCCTGCAGGCCGAAATAGAGCACGACCACGAAAGCGGTAGCCCAGAGAGTCGCCGTCGGTAGATCGCGGCGTGCGTCGCGCATTTCGGCGGCAGGAGTGAGTGCGGTTTCCATGCCCGAGTAGGCGAACATGACCAGCACCAGCGCAGCGCCAAGTGCACCCGGGTCGACTGCCTGTTGCGCGGGAAGCACCTGCGAAGGATCGATGAACCAGATCCCGATCGCGACCAGGAGCACCAGGGGCGTGAGTTTGAGGACCGCCAGCGTCACGATCGCCCGCATCCCAAGGCGCATGCCGCGGGCGTTGAGCAGGAACAGGAGCGCGAACACGGTGCTCAGGATCGTGGCGCGTGCGACCGGCGTCGCGAGACCGGGCCAGAGCCGCGACAACTGTCCGTACATCGCCACGGCCACGCCGGCACTTGCGGTGACGTTGCCGAGCCACATCATGATCCCGGCAAGGAACCCGGCGAACGGCCCGAATGCATTCTCCGCGTACGCGTAAGGACCGCCAGTGGTCAATACGCGGCGGCCCGAAAGGGCGAAGCACACGGCGACCGGCACGATGACGAGCGCGCCGAGAAGGTAGGCGATCGGCGCCAGGCCCCCGATGTGGCCTGCCACGGCTGCTGGCAGGACGAAGATGCCGCCCCCCACGATGACGTTGACGATGGAAGCGGCGAGTGCGCCGCGACCCACGACAGGGCGCAGGCGGGCCTCCTCGGCGACGAGTGGCGCGTCAGTCGAAACTTCGTTCACTGCCGCCATTCAAGACTCTCGGGTGGGGGCGCCTGCGCGGAATAGAATGCCACGACCGCACAGGGGAATGATCCATGTCCAACGTATTCTCGGCCCGCCCTCGCATACCCGGCACCGCAGGCAAGCGCAGCCTGTGGGGTTCGCTGATCATCGGTGTGGCGATCCTGGTCGCCGCGATCGTGTTCAAGCCGTTCGCCATCGTCCCGAACGGCTTCCGTGGGGTGAAGCTGACTTTCGGCAAGGCCTCCGAGCCGCCATTGACCGAAGGCATACATTTCGTCCTGCCGATGGCGCAGCGCATCTACAAGATGCCGATCCTCGTCGAGAAATCCGTCACCGACGGGGATGCAGCCTCGCGTGACCTGCAGCGCGTGACCACGCAAGTGGCGCTCAACTATCACATCGATCCGACCAAGGTGGTCAAGGTGTATCGCGAACTCGGACCTTTCGAGAACATCGCACCGCGCATCATCGATCCGGCGGTGCAGGAAGCGATGAAGGCGATCACGGCCCGCTACACAGCCGAACAGCTCGTGTCGAAACGCCCTGAAGTCGCCGAGGCAATCCGTAACTTGCTGAGCGTCAGGCTGATGCGGCACGACATCATCGTCGACGAATTCGCGATCACCAATTTCCACTTCTCCGAGAGCTTTGCGCACGCCATCGAAGCGAAGACCGTGGCCGAACAGCAGAAACTCAAGGCGGAGCGCGACCTCGAGCGCATCAAGGTGGAGGCGGAGCAGCGCATCGCACAGGCAAGGGCGGAAGCAGAATCGCAGAAGTTGAACGCCGAGGCCCAGGCGATGGCCCTGAGGCTCCAGCGCGAGGTGATCTCCCCGGAGCTGATCGAACTCCGGCGCGTCGAGGCGCAACTTCGCGCCATCGAGAAATGGGACGGAAAGTTACCGGGTGTGACAGCGGGTGCCATTCCGTTCATCCAGATAGAACCGCCCGATGAACGGAAGTGAATGCGCTACCCCGACGTTCAGACCCGTACTGTTGAAATGCGCTGCGTGAAATGCAGGCACCTCGCCTGACATGCAGGAGCACGGACATGAGCACGACGTTTAATCGAAACATGCGCGTCCTGGCTGCGGCCATTGCCATGGCGGCAGCTCCAATGGCTGTCAGCGCTGCGAATTACGCCGATGTGGTGCGGGTAACGCAGGTCGGCAACAACGAATGTCGCTACGAAACGCGGGAACGCGACAGCGATACTGATGGAAAGATCGTGGGCGCGATCGTGGGCGGCCTCGTCGGCAACCAGATCGGCAGTGGCAAGGGTCGCGCAGTGGCCACGGTGGGTGGCGCAGTGGCCGGCGCCGCGATCGGTGGCAAGGTCGACCGGAACAACGATCGTCGCTCGGTGCGCCACGATCGCTGTGACTCCACCGCCTATCGCGTGGACTATCGCTGGCAGGGTGACGTGCGCAGCACACGCCTCGCCTACCACCCCGGTCGCAGCGTGCGAGTCAACCGCTACGGTGAAGTGATGCGCTGATTCCGTTTCCACCAGACACCAGAGGCCGCCGCACAGGCGGCCTCTTCGTGTGCAGGATTCGGTCGGCGCGGCGCTCGCATGGCACAATCCCCATAAGCAGGGGAGAAGTTACATGTCCGCGCAAATTTTGCCGACGCGCTATCTGGCGTTCGTTGTCGTCGTGGTTGCATTCCTGGGGACCGCGACACTGCTCGCACTGGGGTATCGCGCTCCCCACTGGGTGCTGCTTTTCCTGGCCACGGGTTTCCTGACCGTCGTCGGAATCCGCGACGTCACGCAAACCCGGCAGTCGATCCGGCGCAACTACCCTTTGCTCTCGCACTTCCGGTTTTTCTTCGAGGAAATCCGTCCGGAAATCCGCCAGTACTTCGTCGAGTCGGACGTCGAGGAGATCCCGTTCTCCCGCCTGCAGCGCAACCTCGTCTATCAGCGTTCCAAGAACGCCCTGGACACGCGCCCATTCGGCACGATGGGTCAGGTCTACCAGGCAGGCTATGAATGGATCAACCATTCGATGCGGCCGACCCACATTCCGAGTCACGACTTCCGGATCCAGATTGGCGGACCGGACTGCACCCAGCCTTACTCCTCCAGCGTGTTCAATATCTCGGCCATGAGCTATGGCGCGCTTTCGCCCAATGCCATTCTCGCCCTGAATACGGGAGCCAAGCGCGGAGGATTTTTTCACGACACCGGTGAAGGGTCGATTTCGCGCTTCCATCGGGAGCCGGGCGGCGACCTGGTCTGGAATGTCGGCAGTGGCTACTTCGGCTGCCGCAACGACGATGGCAGCTTCAGCCCCGAACGCTTCCGCGACAACGCCAGTTTGCCCCAGGTCCGGATGATCGAACTCAAGCTTTCGCAGGGTGCAAAGCCCGGCCACGGCGGGGTCTTGCCGGCCGCCAAGGTGTCTCAGGAAATCTCCGCCGCCCGCGGCATTCCCATGGGTGCCGACTGTATTTCCCCGGCATCGCATCCGGCCTTTTCGACGCCCATCGAGATGATGGAATTCATCGCGAAGCTGCGTGATCTTTCGGGCGGCAAGCCGGTCGGTTTCAAGATTGCCATCGGACATCCCTGGGAGTGGTTCGCGGTGGCCAAGGCCATGGTGGCGACGGGCATCACGCCGGACTTCATCGTCGTGGATGGTGCTGAAGGGGGCACGGGCGCCGCGCCAGTCGAGTTCATCGACCACGTGGGCGCTCCGCTGCGCGAGGCCTTGCTGCTCGTGCACAACACACTGGTCGGGCTCAACTTGCGCGGGCACATCCATATCGGAGCGGCGGGCAAGGTGGTTTCCGCGTTCGATATCGCACGCACCATCGCGCTGGGTGCGGACTGGTGCAACGCTGCGCGCGCCTTCATGTTCGCCGTAGGCTGCATCCAGGCGCAGACCTGCCACACCGGCACCTGCCCGACCGGCGTGACGACACAGGACCCGAAGCGTTACCGCGCGCTGGTGGTGGAAGACAAAGCGACGCGCGTGGCCAACTACCACCGCAACACCATGCGTGCGTTGCATGAACTCCTCGAGGCGGCCGGACTGGATCACCCTGATCAACTGGGTCCGGAACACGTGATCCGGCGCATGTCGGCAAACGAAGTGCGATCCCTGGCGTCGCTCTACCACTTCGTGCAGCCTGGCGAGCTTGTCGATGGCACGCCGGACCACGCGGTCTTCAAGATGTTCTGGCACCTGGCATCGCCGGAACAGTTCCGCGCCCCGCCGAGCCTGCTCTCACTGCGCACCACCAAGATGCGCTGACGGCCATCCGGTAGCATCGCGCCGGGTTTCCAGTTCCGGGTACACATGCAGATCGAATCGAAACTGCCGCGCGTGGGCACAACCATATTCACCGTGATGTCGCAGCTCGCGGCGCAGCACGGCGCAGTCAACCTGGGCCAGGGATTTCCCGACTTCGACGGGCCGCCGCAGCTGCGTGAAGCTCTCGCGCGGGCGATGTCGGAGGGCCGCAACCAGTACGCGCCGATGCCCGGCATTGCGCCGCTTCGTGAAGCGATCGCGCGGAAAGTCGCGCGCTGCTACGGCGTTTCGGTCGATCCCGGATCAGCCATCACCGTGACGTCCGGTGCGACCGAGGCGATCTTCGCGGCGGTCGCGGCGGTGGTTTCGACGGGCGACGAAGTCATCGTGCTCGACCCCTGCTATGACTGTTACGAACCCGCCATCGAATTGTCCGGGGGGCGCGCCGTCCACGTACCGCTGCAGGAGCCCGGTTTCGCGATCGACTGGGACCGGGTTGCCGCGGCGGTTACCCCGCGAACGCGCCTCATCATGATCAACTCGCCGCACAACCCGACCGGCGCCGTGATCGCCCGCAGCGACCTCGACGCGCTCTCTACGCTCGCGGAAAAGCACGACCTGCTGGTGCTGTCGGACGAAGTTTACGAACACATCATTTTCGACGGGGTTCCGCACCAGAGCGCGCTCACGCACGCCTCGCTCGCTGCGCGGTCGTTCGTCGTGTCGAGTTTCGGCAAGACTTACCACTGCACCGGATGGAAGGTGGGTTACTGCATTGCGCCACCGGAGCTAACCGCCGAGTTTCGCAAGGTGCACCAGTTCCTGACCTTCTGCACCTTTACGCCGGCGCAGTATGCGTTTGCCGAAGTGCTCGACACGCTCCCCGAACACGACCAGGAGCTGCCCGCCTTTTATGCCGCCAAGCGCGACCGTTTCCGCGCACTGCTGGCCGACTCCAGGTTCAGTTTGCCGCCCGTGCCTGGAGGGTACTTCCAACTGGCCGATTACAGCGCAATCAGCGGGCAGGCAGACACGGAGTTCTGTGAATGGCTCACGCGTGAAGTCGGGGTCGCCGCGATACCGTTGTCCGCGTTCTACGCTGCGGCGCCGGTCGGGCAGCGGCTGGTTCGATTCTGCTTTGCCAAGTCCGATGCCACGCTCGAAGCCGCCGCGGAGAAACTATGCGCGATTTGAGGACCGCACTCGTCCAGGGCGAAACGGTCTGGCACGACCCCGAGGCAAACCGGGAGTACTACCGGAACCTTGTGCTGCCCTTGAGGGGACAGGTCGACCTGGTGGTGCTGCCCGAGACCTTCACGTCGGGATTCAGCAACGATGCGGTGGCACAGGCCGAGACGATGCAGGACACCAGCGTCGCCTGGTTGCTCGACCTGGCGCGCGAAATGGATGCGGCCATTACCGGAAGCGTCGTGATCAGGGATGGGGAGCGGGTCTTCAATCGACTGCTGTGGGCGACGCCGAGCGGTCTCGATGGGGTATACGACAAGCGCCACCTGTTCCGCATGGCCGGCGAACACCAACGATACGCCGCTGGCCGGGACCGGCTGATTGTGGAGTGGCGCGGTTGGCGCATCTGCCCGCTGGTCTGCTATGACCTGCGGTTTCCGGTGTTTTCGCGGAACCTGCGCGGGGACGACGGGCGCATGGCGTTCGACCTGGTGCTGTACGTGGCCAACTGGCCGCAGGCGCGCAGGACGCCCTGGCGGACGCTTTTGCGGGCAAGGGCCGTCGAGAACCTCTGCTACGCCGTTGGCGTCAATCGAACCGGCCGTGACGGCAATGGGATCGACTACGCCGGCGACAGCGCGGCGATCGACTTCCAGGGCGAGCCGCTCATCGAGCTGGACGCACGGGCGCAGGTCGCGCGGGTGGATCTCGGCGGTGCAGCGCTCGAAGCGCATCGCGAACGCTTTCCCGCGTGGATGGACGCGGACCGGTTCGCACTGCTTTAGGACTGCTCCTGGAGCCGGAGGCGGGGTGTCCTCCGTCTGTAGTCCCTCCTGTCCCGGGACGACCCGGGTTGCTAGCCATCGAGCCGGGCGCAACGGTCAGTTCCGGCCGGAGCGCTTTTGGCCGATTGGGCGGTTGATCGCGCCCCATACCCCGAGCCTTAACCGCCGCATAAACCTGGAGTGCGGAACCCGCCGCCGCCCCTCCTCGCGGTCAGGGACCTTGTGCTAGATTCCATTCACTTTCGATCGGAGGGGTGTGTCATGCAGAATCAGAAGTCGTTGTCCCGCTTGTTGTTGGCCGCCTTGTCGGCAGCGTTTGCGCTCTCGGCCTGCAACACGGTCGAAGGGGTCGGCAAGGATATGGAAAAGGCGGGCGAGGAAGTACAGGAAGAGGCGCACGAGTCAAATTCAGACCATAGGGGCTGATTTTCACGGTGAAAACCATTGCTGGGTAGACCGGCAATGCAGCGCCGCTTCCAGCCGCCTTTAGCGGTAGCGTGCGCGGCATTTATACGAAGTGTTTGTGCGTCATCTCTCAACTCCCAGGAGTCGTCAACATGCAGAACAAGAATTTGTCGAAAATGCTTCTCGCAGCGCTGCTCGCCGCGTTCGCACTGAGCGCTTGCAACACCATCGAAGGCGCCGGCAAGGACGTCGAGAAGGCGGGTGAAGAAGTGCAGGACGCCGCCGACTGAGGCGAGCCCTGCAGTTTGAAGCGACCGGCCGCCCTGTGCGGCCGGTTTGCTTTTTGTCCGCCCGATGGCACCACCGACCCCGATTCCCCGTATTCTTGGATATCTCTACGGCAGGGGGTGGTCATGAAATCTATGGTGCAGGGGATCTGTTTCGGTTTGCTCGCAGCGCTGTTCGCGCCGGTGGCCATGGCGCAAGACAAGCCGGTCATCGCGGTCATTGAATTCAAGAACGAATCCGGTGCCGCCTGGTGGAGGGGCGGCGTTGGCTGGGAACTGTCGGGAATGCTGTCGAACGAGCTGGCTGCGACCGGCGACTTCCGCGTGCTGGAACGCACCAAGCTCGAGTCGGTCATGTCCGAGCAGGACCTGGCCATGTCGGGCCGCGTCGATCCCTCGACCGGCGCGAAGTTCGGCAAGCTGGTCGGCGCGCAATACCTCGTCGCCGGCACGGTGACCGCCTACGAGGAGAACACCGCCAGCACCGGCGGCGGGTTGTCGTTTGGCGGGGTTTCGCTCGGCGGCAAGAAGAGCGAGGCGTATCTGGCCATTGACCTGCGCGTGATCGATTCGAGCACGGGTGAAATCGCCCATGTGCGTACGGTCGAGGGCAGGAGCAAGGGCGGTGGGGTAAGTCTCGGCCTTTATCGCGGCGGCTTCGGTGGCACGCTCGACAACGAAAAGAACACGCCCGTGGGCAAGGCCATTCGCGCAGCGCTGATCGAGGCTTCCGATTACTTGACGTGCGTGATGGTCGAAAAGACCTCAGGTTGCAAAGCCTCCTTCGATGCCAAGGAATCGAAGCGCCGCGACTCGTCGAAGGGTGCGCTCGACCTCGACTGAAGACCTGCGATCGCTCTGTGCCAGGGGGCACAGAGCGATGTTTCAGGCTGGATTGCGCCGTGGCGGACCGCCGGGTCGGCGCGGGCGGTTGGCGGCCGGTCGATCAGTGCGATTGCCGCGGTCGTCCGGGCCTGAGGCGGTGGGGGTGGAACGTGGCGCTGCGGGGCCACGACGTTCCGGTCCGCGATTCCCGTCAGGTTTGCGGTTGCCCAGGTCGTCGCGCTGATTGCCGTGCGCACGCTGTGCGTACGCGTGATCGGATGGAAATCCGTGCGGTAAGCCGCCACCACCAGGTCGGGCCCCACGGTTCGGAGGAGCCCCTGGTGACCAGCTGCGCCGTTCCGCAGGATTGCCGCGTTGGCGATTGCCGTCCTTTTCGTTGCCGGTCCGTGCCGTAAAGCCACCACGTCCGACGCCGGGCCGCGCGCGAGAGGGCGGGCGGTTGGGATCGAACACGCGGGGCGGGCGGTTCGCATCGAACGCCCGCGCGGGACGGGACGGGTCGAAGCTGCGCGGCGGCTGATGCTCGGAATGGTCACCGCGCGGCGCGCGCGTGGCATCGCCACGTTGGGGCCGCTGGTTCATGTCTCCGCGCGCAGCGCGATTGGGATCGAAGGGTGGGCGTGGACGGTTGGGGTCGAACGGGCGCTGCGGTCTGTCGCCGGCGCCGCGTCGCTGGGGGGGGTGGTTGGGATCATGAGTTGCGCGCGGCGTCCACTCGCCACGTGGCGGTCCGGTGCGCGACGGTTGGCCGCCACGCGGGACGCCACGGCCACGTGGTGCGTTACCACTGTCCTGCATCCATGCCGGACGTTGCGACGGCGTCCGTGCATCCTGGCCCGGGCCGCGCCCAGGTCCACGCCGCGACGTGTTGCGTGGAGCGCCCTTGGTGAAAGGACGCTTGCCGCGTCGCGGGGCGTCCTCCCGGATGTGGTCGAACGCACGAAGCTCGCGACCCTCGTCGACGGTGGCGCCGGTCCATGCACGCTGGGTGCGCTCGAACGGCGCGAACTCGCTGGGTTTGGCGGCGCGACGCACACCGACGACTGCCTGAAGGGTGAGCGTCTGTGGCAGCTCGCCGAGTCCGAGTTCCGCACGAAGCGCAACCAGGCGCTCCAGCGGCAGCATCTCGTAGCGGCCGCGCCGCAGTTCACGCGGCAACTCGACGCTGCCATACCGAATGCGCTTGAGGCGGCTCACCGTCAGGTCCTGCGACTCCCACAGGCGTCGCACCTCACGATTGCGCCCTTCGCGCAGGATTACGCGGAACCACGAATGGCTGTCGCCCAGGTTGATCACCGCGATCTCGTCGAAGCGCGCGGGGCCATCGTCGAGCACGACGCCTTCGCGCAACCGGTCGAGCACCGCTTCGTCCACGGGTCCGTGCACGCGGCAGACGTATTCCCGTTCCAGTTCCGCGGACGGATGCATCATGGCGTTGGCGAGCTCGCCGTCGCTGGTCAGCAGCAAAAGTCCGGTCGTGTTGATGTCGAGGCGACCGATCGAGATCCATCGAGCGCCGTTCAGTGGCGGGAACTTCTCGAAAACCGTCGGGCGACCTTCCGGATCATCATGCGTCGTCACCTCGCCTTCGGGCTTGTGATACATCGCGAGGTGAAGGTCGTCCGAAGTCGCGGCAACGGCCATGAACGCCTTTCCGTCCAGTTCGACGCGATCCCCGCTGCGGACCAGCGAGCCGGTTTCCGCGACGCTCCCGTTGACGCGGATCTCGCCGCTCGCGATGCGCTCCTCGAGCAGGCGTCGGGAGCCGATGCCTGCCATCGCCAGCACCTTGTGCAGGCGCTCCTCGACATCGGTGGATGTGCGCTTGGCCTCGCGGTTGAGCGAGAGTTTGCTGCGGTTTGGCGATTCGGTCATGGCTTGGTTCCGGCGATGGCGGAAAAGCCTTCGCGCTCGGTTGGGTCGGTGGAGTCATGCTCCGGAGGATTGGGTGCATCGGTCGCTGTCGAGGTTGCCGGCGTGCTCTCCGGGATCATTTCTTCGGCATCAGCTTCCGGAACTTCTTGAACAGACTCAGGGATCGCCGACGCATGGTCGCGCGCTTCGCCCAGCGCTCCACTGGCCGCTTCAGCGAGCGCTCGTGCGCCTGGTTCACCGAGCGAGAGTTGCGGATCGATGCTTTCCAGATCACGCACCGCCGCGAGCGGAGGCAACTGGTCGAGGCTCCGGAGCTTGAAGTAATCGAGGAACTGACGCGTGGTGCCCAGTAGCGCCGGCCGACCAGGCACGTCGCGATAACCGAGCACGCGTACCCACTCGCGTTCCTCCAGCGTCTTGATGATCTGCGAGGACACCGCGACGCCGCGTATCTGCTCGATCTCGCCGCGCGTGATGGGCTGGCGATAGGCGATCAACGCCAGCGTCTCCAGCATCGCGCGCGAGTAGCGGGACTGGCGCTCCGTCCAGAGCCGCGAGATCCACGGCTGCAGGTCAGCGCGAACCTGGAAGCGGAAACCGCTCGCGACTTCCACGAGCTCCACGCCGCGCTCCGCAGTGTCGCGCGCGAGTTCTTCGAGAGCCTGCGCAACATGGTTGAGGTCGATGCGCTCCTGCTCCTCGAACAGGCCGGTGAGCTGCAAGGCGGTGAGCGGTTGCGCGGCAGCCAGCAGGGCGGCTTCGACAATGCGTTTTACGGGGAGTTCGGTCATGTGTTCAGGCGTCAGTGGCGGCAAGCGTCTGCAGATAGATCGGGCCCAGGGGGACGTTCTGCGTGAACTCCAGGAGTTGTTCCTTGGCGAGTTCCAGCATCGCCAGAAAGGTGACGACAACGCCAGCGCGCCCCTCTTCGGGGACGAACATCGACTCGAAGCGATGGAAAGCACGATCGGCGAGGGCGCGAAGCATGTCGCCCATGCGACCGCGCACCGACAGGGCCTCGCGCTGGATGGCGTGCTCACCGAACAGCTCCGCCCGCGTCATCACGTCCTTGAGCGCCAACAGCAGCTCGCGCATGTCGACTGGCGGCGGCAGCCGCACGACCTTGCGGTCGCCGATCTCGGCGCGCGCCAGGAGGAAATCGCGATCCTGGCGCGGCAACGCGTCGAGCGATTCGGCCGCCTGCTTGAAGCGTTCGTATTCCTGCAGCCTGCGGACCAGCTCGGCGCGGGGGTCTCCCTCCAGCGTCTCGGGTTCGAGCGGCCTCGGCAACAACAGCCTCGACTTGATCTCGGCAAGGATCGCAGCCATCACCAGATATTCCGCAGCGAGCTCGAGCCTGATCGCCTGCATGAGCTCGATGTACTCGATGTACTGGCGTGTGATCTCCGCGATGGGGATATCGAGGATGTCGAGGTTCTGGCGACGGATCATGTAAAGCAGGAGGTCCAGCGGCCCTTCGAACGCCTCCAGGATGACTTCCAGCGCATCCGGTGGAATGTAGAGGTCGTGCGGCATCTGCAGCAGCGGCTGTCCCTGCACCAGCGCCAGCGGCATTTCTTCCTGCCGGGGTGTGGCGCCCGCGGCGGACAGGACCAGCCTCGGCGGCACGGGCTCGACATCGGGTGCAGGGGCAGCGGGAGAATCGATCAAAAGCGGGGCACCTGACAGCGCACAGTGGGCAGGGTGAAAGGACTGCTCATGCAGTCGGTCGGGGCAACCCGGCACGTCGACATCCGGCGTACCGAAGGCGAAGAACGAACGACGACAGCGCGCACCGGTACGATGCGCTGCAGTAGTTTCGATCATCGTCAGCGCCTGCTCACGGCCAGCGATGGAGCCGACTCGGAGGAGGGCAGAGCTGAAAAGCTGAATCGGATTCGCCTGGCGCACGCACCGGTTCGGGGTGGGCTGGACGATCGACGACGGGGCAAGCGTAAGCGCAGCTGCGGGCTTTTGTCCAGCAGCAACTGCGAAAGGCTCTCGCTAGACTTCCGCCATGTGGTACGCCATCCGTGGACACGATGCTGCAGATGCGCTCGCGCTTCGCCGAGCGGCGCGCGCGTTGCATCTCGCGCGACTCGAGGTCCTGCTCGGCGCAGGACGGTTGCTGGTCGCGGGCCCGCTGCCCGCAATCGACAGTGCCGAACCAGGTCCCGCCGGCTTCGTCGGCAGTCTGGTCATCGCGCAGTTCGCATCGCTCGAGGAAGCGCGGGCTTGGGCCGATGCCGATCCTTACATCTTGCAAGGCGCCTGGTCGCGCGTCGAGGTGAATCCGTTCGTGGCGGTGCTCCCGTGAACAACGCCGAGCGGATGGTCGAAATGCGGGCGCGCCTATGTGCTGCGCTGGGCGCGCGCGACATCGAGATCGTGGATGAGTCCCACCTGCACGTGGGGCATGCCGGCGCCCGGGACGGACGGGGGCATTTCTCAGTGAGGGTGGTCAGCGAATCATTCGAGGGCCTCGCGCCTCTGGCGCGACACCGTGCGGTGTACGCAGCACTTGGCGACCTCATGACCACCGACATCCACGCACTCCGCATCATGGCCGTTGAGCCCCCGGCTCGCGCTCAAGGCAAATAGGGCTGCCAACGGGTCGTTCCGAGTTCGCGCCCACGAGCCGAGTCTGGGGCGGCGGCGCGCGTCGCTATACTCCGCGCCCTCCTGCTGACCGACCTGCGCGCGCCCCTCCCGCGACCGCAACAGCGCCAACCGAAGCCGCGAAAGCCCGAATGCGCCTAACCACGATCAAGCTCGCCGGATTCAAGTCGTTCGTCGATCCGACCACGCTGCACCTGCCCACCAACATGATCGGCATCGTCGGTCCCAACGGCTGCGGCAAGTCCAACATCATCGATGCCATTCGCTGGGTGATGGGCGAGAGTGCGGCGTCGCGCCTGCGCGGCGACAGCCTGACCGACGTGATTTTCTCCGGCTCTTCATCGCGCAAACCCGTAGGCGCCGCCACCGTCGAGCTGATTTTCGACAATTCCGATGGTGCCGTGGGCGGAGAGTACGCGCGCTTCTCGGAGATCTCGGTCAAACGAACCGTGAGTCGAGATGCCATTTCGACCTACTACTTGAACGGCGCGCGCTGCCGCAGGCGCGACATCGTGGACGTGTTCCTGGGCACCGGGCTCGGCGCACGCAGCTATTCGATCATCGAGCAGGGAATGATCTCGCAGATCGTCGAGGCGCGGCCGGAGGACCTCCGGTTGCATCTCGAGGAAGCCGCCGGCATCTCGCGCTACAAGGAGCGCCGCAAGGAGACCGAGAGCCGCATCAAGGCGACGCGCGAGAACCTCAACCGGGTGCGCGACCAGGCACAGGAGATCGGTCGCCAGTGCGAGCACCTGCAGCGACAGGCGAAGGCGGCAGAGCGCTATGAACGCCTGCGCAAGGAGCATGAGCAAGTCGCGGCGGAGCTCAAGCTCCTGGAACTGCGTACGCTTGAAGCCGAGCTCGCTGAGCGCGAGTCGGAACTTCGCGGCGAGGAAGTCGAACTCGAGAAGAGCCTGGCGGAACAGCGGCATATCGAGGCGGAACTCGAAAAATTCCGTGGCCGCCAGCAGAGTGCGACGGATGGTTTCAATGCGGCGCAGGCCGACGTGTACCGCGTAGGCGCCGAGATCGCACGCGTGGAACAGGAAATCGCGCACCGTCGCGATCTCACCGAACGCCTGTCTCGAAGTGGACAGGAAATCGCGATGCAGGTGGCGGCCATCGCGAGCCATCTCGAATCCGATGCGCAGCAGATCGGCGAACTGCGCGCGGCGCTTGCCGACGCGGAACCGGAGCTCGCTGCGTCGCGTGAACTCATCGAGACAAGCAGGGCCGCCCAGCACGCGGCGGAGACAGCGATCGGCCAGTGGCAGGCACGTTGGGACGAGTACGCGAAAGTGAGCGGTGAAGCAGCCAAGTTGTCGGAGGTCGAGCGCACGCGCATCGACTACCTCGACAGGCAGGCGCTCGAAGTGGCGCGCAGGCGGGACGCATTGACGGCCGAGCAGGGCCAGTTCGATCTGGTCGCGCTCGCCCAGCAAGTTGAAGCGCTTTTACAGGCACAGTCCGGCGAGTCCGACGCGCTTACTGCACTGCGTGCGGATCTGGATGGACGCCGCGAGCGTGGCGAAGCTGCGGTGCGACGGCAACGCGAGCAGCTCACCGAGCAAGCCGCGCTGCGCAACGAAATCGAAGCCATGGGCGGCCGCCTCGCTTCCCTCGAGGCATTGCAGCAAGCCGCGCTGGGCGGCGCTTCCGGCGCACTGGCGGAAGCGCTGGCTGCCTCGGGCCTGGATGGGGCGTCCCGCCTCGGATTGGCATTGCAGGTCGAGGCAGGCTGGGAGCGCGCGGTCGAAACCGTGCTGAGCGGCTGGCTCGACGCGGTGCTGGTAGAAGACCCGCACGCGACACGCGCAGCGCTCGACGCGCTTGAGCACGCCGACCTCGGCCTGATGCGCAGCGGAGAGCCGGTGACGGTCGACGGCGCTTCGCTGGCGAGCAAAGTGGCCGGACCTGCTGCCGCGCTGGCATTGCTGGCGAAGGTCGTGGTGGCACAGGATCTCGAACAGGCTCGTGCACTGGCCGCGGATCTGCAGCCGGGTCAGTCCGTCATCACGCCGTCGGGCCACTGGCTTGGCCGCGACTGGCTGCGCATCCTGCGCGCCGATGTGGCGCAAGCGGGCATGCTCGCCCGCGAACGCGAAGTCGTCGCGTTGCGGGCGGCGCTGGCAGACGCGCAACAGCGTGCCGCGACGCAGGCCGACCAGCTGGCGCAGCTGCAATCCGAGATCAGCGCGGCGGAAACTTCGCGTGAGGAAGCACAGCATGCGCAATACGCGGCGCAGCGACGCGCCGCGGAACTGGCGGGACAATTGACTTCACAGCAGGGCCGTCTCGAGGCGGCCCGCGTGAGACTTGCACGCATCGATTCCGAACGCACCGAAGCCGACGTGCAGGCCGCCGACATCGACACCCAGGTTCGCGAAGCGCGGGGGCGGCTCGACACGATCATCGGCCGCATGGGCGACATGGAGACCGAGCGCGGCGATCTCGACCGGGAGCGCCGCGCGCTGCTCGAAGCCCGCGAGGAGGCGCGCGCTGAACTTCGCGAAGTCGAGGAACGACAGCACGCCAGGGCACTTGCGATCGAATCGAGTCGCGCGCGACTGGATTCCCTCGAGCGGGCGCAGGAAAGGCTGTTGACGCAGAGTGCCCACCTCGATACCCAGCGACTGGAGATCGAGGCGCAGCTCGCGCAGGGCACGGAACCGGCGGCAGCCCAGGAGCGTGAGCGCCAGACGTATCTCGAGCAGCGGCTTCTGGTGGACCGCGCCCTCGTGGCGGCGCGCCAGGCACTCGAAGATGTGGCACAGGAGACGCGTGGGCTCGAATCGGAGCGCACGCGCCTTGATGCCGCCAGCAACGCGATTCGAGACACCGTCGCGCAGCGGAGGGTGGACGCGCAGGGTGCAAGGGTGCGCTCGGAGTCACTGCGCGAATCGATCGTGGGGGCGGGATTCGACCTGGATGCCCTGGCGACCTCGCTCGCAGAGGACGCGGAAAGCGCCCGCTGGCAAGCGCGTGGTGAGGAAATCGCCAACAAGATGCGCCGACTGGAACCCGTGAACCTGGCCGCAATCAAGGAGTATCGCGAGCAATCGGAGCGCAAGGGTTATCTGGACGCCCAACTGCTCGACCTGGAAACCGCGATGGGCGAACTCGAGGGGGCGATCCGCAAGCTCGATCGCGAAACCCGGTCCCGATTCAAGGAGACCTTCGAGCGTGTGAATGCCGGATTGCAGGAACTTTTCCCGCAACTGTTCGGCGGCGGCCATGCCTACCTCGAGCTGACCGGCGAAGACCTGCTCGACACAGGCGTCACCATCATGGCCCGCCCTCCGGGCAAACGGGTGAGCAGTATTTCGCTGCTCTCGGGCGGCGAAAAGGCCCTTACCGCGGTCGCACTGGTGTTCTCGATCTTCCGGCTCAATCCGGCGCCCTTCTGCCTGCTCGACGAGGTGGACGCACCGCTGGATGAAGCCAATGTCGGACGTTTCTCGGCGATGGTGCGTGAGATGAGCGAACACGTGCAGTTCGTCATCGTGACGCACAACAAGGCCACGATGGAGGCGACCAGCCAGTTGTGCGGCGTCACCATGCGCGAGCCGGGCGTATCGCGGCTGGTGCAGGTGGATCTTGCCGAAGCCGCTAAACTGGCCGGCGCCGCCTGAGATCGATGTTCAAATGAGCGACGAAAATCTGCTGCGCCTGATCATCGCCGTCCTCGGTGGTTTGTGGATTGCGTGGATCGTGTGGAGTCACCAGCGCAAACGCGTTCAGGGTGAGCGTCTGCACGGATCCGCTTCGGGCGTGCGCAAGGCAGGCCGCCGCGAGCCGTCCCTCGATCCCGCAACCGATGCAATGGATGAAGCTGCTCCATCCGGGCGGTCGTCGGCCGCCGTCGAGGCAATGGAGTACGCCCGGCGTCAGGGCCGCCCTGCATCACCTTTCGATTCGGATCTCGCAGCCGAGCTCGAGAAACTGCAACAGGAAATCGCCGGGGATGTGCCTCCGGCAGTCCCGTCGCGACCCGTGGCGGGGCAAAAGCATGAGGTGCCGCCCCGCGGCCGCGTCGAGCCCACCTTCGGCGGGCTTGCTGACGATGCGGACTGGCAGAACAACGACGCTGTGACTTCACCCGCTGCGCGCGAAGCGCAGGGAGCTTCCGTGGCATCCCGACCGCAGTTCGGCGCGCGCGGCGACGGAGCCTACGACCGGATCGTCACGCTGTTCGTGGTGGCAGCGCCACGCGAGGAAATTTCGGGTTTCGAACTCGTGGTGGCCACTGAAAAATGCGGCCTGGAATTTGGCGCGATGGATGTCTATCACCGCCTCGTCGACGGCCGTCCGGAAGCAGGCCCGGTATTCAGCGTGGCCAACATGACCAAGCCCGGCAGTTTCGACCTGGCCCGCATCACCGAGCTCTCGACGCCCGGCCTGACCTTCTTCATGACGCTTCCCGGGCCAATGCGGGCGCTGGATGCATGGGACACGATGCTGCCGACCGCGCAAAGGATGGCCGAACTGCTTGGCGCGCAAGTGCTCGACGAGGAACACAACGCGCTGGGCCGCCAGCGCATCCAGCACATCCGCGACGATCTGCGGGCCTACGACCGGACGCTGGAGCGGCAGACCATCAAACGTCCGTGGTGAAACGGGCTCCGGATACGGAAGCCGCCGCGCGCGCCGGCATGTTGCGCGCCCAACTTTCCGAGCACGCGGACCGGTATCACCGCGACGATGCACCCACCATCCCCGACGTGCAGTACGACGCGCTCCTGCGCGAGTTGGAAGCCCTCGAGGCCGCGCATCCCGAGTTGTCCGGCGACGATTCCCCAACGGGCAAGGTGGGCGCGCGACCGGCGACCGGCTTTCCACCCGCCGAACACAGTGTCCCGATGCTGTCCCTCGCCAATGCTTTCACCCCGGAGGAGGTGCGCGATTTCGTGGCGCGCATCGAAAAGGAGACTGGTGCGAGCGATCCCCGGTTTTCAGTGGAGCCGAAGATCGATGGCCTCGCGATCAGCCTGCGCTACGAGGACGGAGTGCTGACGCGCGCGGCGACGCGTGGCGACGGCGCCATTGGCGAAGAGGTCACGGCCAACGCCCGCACCGTCAAGTCGATTCCCCTTGAGCTGAGTGGTCAAGCTCCGAGGACGCTCGAAGTGCGTGGCGAAGTGTTCATGCCCAAGGCCGCGTTCGACGCGTTCAATGCGACGGCCCTGGAACGTGGTGAACGCACCCTCGCCAATCCGCGCAACGGCGCGGCGGGTTCGTTGCGCCAGCTCGATCCGGCCGTCACCGCCAAGCGCCCACTGGCGTTTTTTGCCTACGCTGTCGGCGAAGTGGACGGCGCCGCGCCCGCGGAATCGCACAGCGTCGCTCTTGAGTGGCTGCGTGGCCTTGGCCTCCCCGTGAGTCCTGACGTGGAGACCGCGATGGGGCTCGAGGGCCTGCTCGACTACTACGCGCGCATCGGCGCCATGCGCGACGCGCTCGACTACGACATCGACGGCGTTGTGTACAAGCTCGACCGCATCGACGAGCAGCGTGCGATGGGCTTCGTGTCGCGCGCGCCGCGCTGGGCACTTGCGCACAAGTTCCCGGCCCAGGAGGTCGCGACGCGCGTTCGCGCCATCGATCTGCAGGTCGGTCGCACGGGGGTGCTGACGCCTGTCGCGAGGCTGGAACCGGTCGCCGTAGGGGGCGTGGTGGTGACCAGCGCAACGTTGCACAACGCCGATCAGATCGAGCGCCTCGACGTGCGCGTCGGCGATGACGTGGTCGTGCGCCGCGCCGGTGACGTGATCCCGGAAGTCCTGCGCGTGATCCCGGAGCGCCGGCCTCGCGATTCCGATGGCGTTGCGCTGCATGGCGCCTATCGGCTACCCGATTCGTGCCCCGAATGCGGCTCCGCGGTCGTGCGGGAGGAAGGCGAAGTCGTGACCCGGTGCACCGGTGGATTGTTCTGTGCTGCGCAGCGCAAGCAGGCGTTGATTCACTTCGCCTCGCGCCGTGCCATGGATATCGAGGGGCTGGGCGACCGCTTCTGCGAAGCGCTGGTGGACTTCGGACTGGTCCGGTCGGTAGCGGACCTTTACCGCCTCGACGTCGGGGATTTCTGCGCAATGAAGCGCCGCGCCGACGAACGGGAGGGTGTGGTGCCGGCAAACCTCAAGGCCGGCAAGATTGCGACGCGCTGGGCTGAAAACCTCGTGGCCGCCATCGCCGCGAGCCGCCAGACCACGTTCGATCGGTTGCTGTTCGCGCTCGGCATCCGTGACGTGGGCGAGTCGACCGCGAAGTCGCTGGCGCGGCACTTCGGCTCGCTGGATGCGCTGATGGCGGCCGACACCGAAGCGTTGACGGCCATCCCCGATGTCGGGCCCGTCGTGGCGGGCCGTGTGTCGCGATTTTTCGCAGAGCCGCACAATCGCGAAGTGATCGCGGAACTTCGTGCGGCCGGCGTGAACTGGACAGAAGGCGCACCGCAACGGGCCCTGGATGGACCGCTCGCCGGCCAGACCGTGGTGCTGACCGGTGGGCTCGAGTCGATGTCGCGCGAGGAGGCCGGCGCGAGGCTGGAGGCACTCGGTGCGCGCATCAGCGGCAGTGTGTCGAAGAAGACCTCCGTGGTGGTCGCGGGCGCGGCCGCCGGCTCGAAACTCGCCAAGGCCACCGAGCTCGGCCTCGACATCTGGGATGAGCCGGCCCTGCTCGCGTTCCTCACGGAGCACGCGCCATGATCCACATTCCAGAGTGCGCAGCGACCCCGGCATGGCATCCCTGAATATGGAGTGGCGCCCCACCGCCCAGGGGCAGGCGTTGCGCGCGCGGGCAGCGCTCAATCGGCTGATCCGCGATTTCTTTGCGCAGCGCAGCGTGCTGGAAGTCGAGACGCCGCTGCTGTCGTCGGCGGCCAACAGCGATCCGAACATCGCAAGCCTCGAAGTGCGGTTGCACGATGGGACATCGCGCTGGCTGCGTACCTCTCCCGAGTTCGCGATGAAGCGCCTGCTCGCATCCGGCCTCGGCGACTGCTTCGAGCTCGGTCGCGTGATGCGGGCAGGGGAGAGCGGTCGCCGCCACAACCATGAGTTCACGATGCTCGAGTGGTACCGGGTCGGCTGGGATCATCACCGGCTGAAGGACGAAGTGACGGAACTCGTGCAGCGTGCGCTGGCGTCGGTGCGCAAGCGCGCGGTGGTGCGCGAAACCAGCTATCGCCAGCTGTACCTCGATTACCTCGGCATCGATCCGTTTCTCGCCGAGGAAGACCTGCTGCGATCGCCGCTGGCCGTGTATGGCATCGATCCGCGCGGCCTCACGCGCGACGACTGGCTCGATCTCCTGATGACGCACCTGATCCAGCCGACGTTCGAGCCCAATCGACTGCTGCTCGTGTACGACTATCCACCGAGCCAGTGCGCGCTGGCGCGCGTGCGCGACGACGATCCGCCTGTGGCGGAGCGATTCGAGCTTTATCTCGGTCCGCTCGAACTCGCCAACGGCTATCACGAGCTCACCGACGCGGCAGAGCAGCGCACGCGCTTCCTGCGCGAGCGGGCCCTGCGCGCGTCGCGCGGCGCGAACTGCCCGCCCCACGACGAGCGCCTGCTGGGGGCGCTCGGCCATGGCCTGCCTGACTGCGCAGGCGTCGCACTCGGCGTCGATCGCCTGCTGATGGCCATGCTGGACACTCAGGAAATTGCGGACGTCCTCGCCTTTCCCTCAACTATCGCCTGAGATCGCCCCGCGAGCCCACGGTGGAGCGACTTCAGTCGCGACAGTGCTGGCGTTGCAGGGTCGCTACTGAATGCTGGCGGGGTCGGGAAAGCGGCAGGCCTGATCCGCGGCGCGGGCGAGGAGGGAATCGAGCAGGGCGTGGCGGTCGTCCTGGTCGGGAAGGGTGCCGCGTGCGGCTGCGACGCGCGAGGAATAAGTGCCAAGGCTGCGTGATTCTTCGCAGCGCCAAAGCCGGCGCGAAACGTCGCTGACCCAGGCATCGTATGCGTCGGAATCCAGCGACTCCGGAAAGTTGCGGGCGCGATAACACGGAAGCAGCAACTGCAGCCGGTTGTCGGCGAATGGCAAGTGCCGTGCGTCGAGTTGCGATGGCGAAAGCGTAGCCACGCGATCGCAGAGTCGACGGTCTGCGGCCGAAACGAATCCCTCATACAGCGCCACGTCGGGGTCTTCATTGCCCGGCAGGGACTCGCCGGCCATCACATCCCGGACTTTGTCCGCCAACGGCGCGACGGATCCGATCTGTCGGAAGTGCGCAAGGCAGCGATCTTGATCCAGGCCGATGCGCGCGGTGTCCACCCCCTCGAGCACGCGCAGAGGGGCCAGCGCGGGGACGCGATTGAGATGCACCGTCTTGAGTGGAATGCGGTCAATGCCTTCCGGCAGCCCATCGCGTGGTGTGAACACGCGATCCCGGATCGCGTCGGCATCCAGAGTGAGCAGGTCATCGGGGGGAGAATCGAGATCGTAGACCACGATGGAGTGCGGACGACCCGGTATCGAGGCGATCGGCAACACCATCGCCAGGCAGCCACGCTCGGCCGGGTAGCGCGACGAAACATGCAGTAGCGGCTGGGGGTCGGCGAGACCGATGAGGCGATGATTGCGCGCACTGTCGCGTGCGCCCAGGTGCCAGTCGAACAGGCGCGGCTGGCGCGTGCGCACCAGTCGCGCAAGCGCGAGGGTCGCCTGCGCATCCGCCAGCGCGTCGTGCGCACCGGCGTGCTCGATGCCGTTGGCGCGCGTGAGGTCGCCCAGTCGAAAACTCGCGCCGCCATCTTCGCGCTTCGGCCATGCGATGCCATCCGGCCGCAGTGCGTGACACATGCGCAGGAGGTCGATCAGGTCCCAGCGGCTGCGACCGTCAGCCCACTCGCGCCGGTAGGGGTCGCGGAAATTGCGCCACAGCAGATGCCGCACGACCTCGTCGTCGAAGCGGATCGAGTTGTAACCTGCCGCACAGGTGCCGGGGGTCCCGAAAGCACTTTCCACTGCCGCCGCGAACTTCCACTCCGGCAGGCCATCGCGCGCCAGCTGCCGCGGGTCGAGTCCGGTGACGAGCGTGGCGAAGGGATCCACCAGCACATCGTCGGCGGGAGCGCAGTCGACCCGTACGGGCGCATCGATCGGTTCGAGCGCCGCATTGGTGTAGAGCGCCGCAAACTGCGCAGGGCGATCGCGCCGCGGATCGCTGCCGAAGGTCTCGAAATCGAACCAGGCGAAGCGTTCGGGCGCAGGAGGCGCGCGCCGCGTCAACTCAGTTGGCGCGATAACCGAAGAAGGACTTGAGTACCGCGTCCTGTCCTGTGTAGTCGGCCGCCGTGGCGGGTACCCACTGGCTGATGAAGAGGCCCGTATTGAAATCGATCAGCGACTGTTCGTTGTGCGCCTTGAGAAAGGCGGTGGTGATCTGTCCGACGATCTTGGGATCCAGCGTCGGTCGCACCAGAACCGCCGCGCCCGGAAAATCGCGCGACGTGCCGACGGGGATCAGGTTCGGATACTGCTGGGCCAGGGGCGTGGGGAGGATCGTCGCCTCGGCGTCGCCACCAAATACGATCTCGACGCCATCCTTCCAGGATTTGGCGAGCGACTCGACTTCGGGCTGGCGAATCAGGCTCGGATACATCTCGGTGAGCGCTGCGTATCCAAGGCTCGGGCTCGGCATCGTGACGACGCGCTTGCCAACCAGGGTGTTCAAGGTCGGGTCGGTGAGCAGATCACTGGCGACCAGCGTGTAGCTCGCGGGCTCGGCGGCTTTCACCACAGGCACGTAATAAAACCGCGCGTTCCGGTATGCCGCGAAGTGCGCGTCTTCCAGAACGATGTCGAGCTTGCGGTTTTCACGCAGGTCGCGCCAATACGAGTGATAACTCGGCGCCACCACGAGCTTGATCTTGTGGCCCGTGGTCCGGGAAAGATAATCCACCAGCGGCTGGTATTCGCCGGCCATCTGTTCCGCGGGATAGCGGGGCTCGACACCCAGGGTGAGCTCCGCAGCGAAACTGGTCGAAACGGCGAGGAGAGACAGGATTGCCGCCGCCGCCAGGCTGCGCAGCCGAGAGATATCGGGTTTCATGTGCGTTCGTCGTTCCCAGCGGTGGGACCTTGAAAATACACCCCCATCAGCCTTTGGCAAGGCCCACGAGTTGTACGGGCAGCGGCGGAGCTTCGAAATCCAGCGTCCGCAGCGCAGTCGAGCAAGCCTCGTCCGCGAAGATGGGCTGGTCGGCGGCCGCGCCCTGGACCACGGCCAAGAGTTCCATTCCTCCGTCGTTGGCGACTGTCGACACGACGTGGCCCACGACCCTTGACGCCAGCGCCGGGACGAACAACGGCGAACCGGCGGTGATGGGACCCGCCGCAGCGAACCGGCGCAGGCTGCGCTTGTTCTGGCCGAGAAAATGCATCCGCGCCACGATTTCCTGTCCGGGGTAGCAACCCTTGCGTACGCTGAAGGCTTTCAGCCTTTCAAGCGACAAGGCCTGCGGCGTGAATGACTCGGCGGCTCCCGGCATCAGCCAGGGAACGCCCTGTGCGAGATCGCGAATCTGCCACGCGTGGGTCAGTTCCTGAGGCTCGCCGGACTCGTGCTCACCCGGTGGCGACAACCCCAGCCATCGACCGTCACTCGACGTCATTCGCGTGGGGTTGGTATCCAGTAGATTGGCTTCGCCGGCAACGATCGCGTTGCCTTCCTCCGCAATGCGCACCTTGGCCCGGAGCAGGTAACGAGTCAGCAGGGCGCCGGTCGCCGATCGGGACGCCGCGGGCAGGATCAAGGTCAGCTGCTCTTCGCTCCTGCGCCAGAGCCTGAAAAAGGACAGCACGCGGCCTTGCGGCGACAGCACGCAGTTCCAGTGCCAGTCGCCATCCGCCAGCGAGGCGACGTCGTTCGCGGAGATCCGCTGCGCAAACCCGATGGCCTCCGGCCCGGTGAGGTCGAGCGCGCCCAGCGCCTGCACGCGTCCGCCAATCCGGGAAGGTTCTTGCGACATGCGGAAAGTGTCGCATGTCGCAGCGGCATCGCATCGCTTATGTCCATCGTGCGTTGCAGAAGTCTATGCGGGCGGCCCGTTGCGGTTGTACGCTGTACCCATGAGCAACGACCTTCCCGATTCCGCACCGTCGGCTCCGCGCGCCGGGGAGTCGCAGTCGGTCGGAGTCGCACCGAAGCCGGAACATGGGGGCCCTGCCGGCCTCGAGCCGACCCGTTACGGCGATTGGGAAAAGAAGGGTCGCTGCATCGATTTCTGACGGTACTACGCGACACGGGCAATGGGGGCAACTGCGTCGATGAGCACTCCTGGATCAGGACGGCAACGTCCGATGTCGCCATTCATGATCGGGCCGTATTACCGGCCGCAGCTGACGTCGATGCTGTCGATCACGCACCGCGCAACGGGCGTGGCGCTTGCAGCAACCAGTCTCGCGCTTGCATGGTGGCTCGCGTCTCTCGCTTCGGGACCGGAGGCGTACGCGCAAGCAATGAATTGCGCGAATTCCACGATCGGCCGACTGCTCCTGCTGGCGCTGGGCGCAAGCCTCGCATTCCACTTCGCGAACGGTATTCGCCATCTGTTCTGGGACGCCGGGCGCGGATTCGAGATTCCGACCGCCTACGCCAGCGGCTACGCAGTGCTCGCATTCACTTTGCTGGCCGTGCTCGGCCTGGCATGGCTGCTGTTTCTCGGCGGTCGATCGCCATGAACCTCCGCACGCCACTCGCCACTGCACGCGGCCTCGGCTCGTCGAACTCCGGCGTCCATCACTGGTGGATCCAGCGATTGACTGCCGTCGCGTTGATCCCGCTCACGATCTGGTTCGTCTGGGTCGGCCCCGGGCTGCTCGCCGCCGACTTCGACACCGCGCGTGCCTTCGTGGCCGCGCCTCTCAACGCACTGCTGCTGGCCGCCTTCGTGATCGCGCTGTTCTGGCACGTGCAGCTCGGCCTGCAGGTCGTCATCGAGGACTACGTGCACACGCGCTGGCTTGAGATCAGCCTGCAGGTGCTGGTGAAGTTCACCGCGGTGCTGGCCGTCCTGGCTTCGCTGCTTGCGCTCGTGCGCATCACATTGGGCAACTGAGGTTTCATGGCCGCGTATCCGATCATCGAACATACCTACGACGCGATCGTCGTCGGCGCCGGCGGCGCGGGCCTCCGCGCGACGATGGGCATCGCCGCGAGGGGTCTCAGCACCGCGTGCATCAGCAAGGTGTTCCCGACGCGTTCGCACACGGTCGCCGCGCAGGGCGGGATCTCCGCCGCGCTCGGCAACATGGGCGAGGACGACTGGCGTTTTCATTTCTACGACACGATCAAGGGTTCCGACTGGCTCGGCGACCAGGACGCGATCGAGTACATGTGCAAGGAGGCAATCCCTGCGGTCATCGAGCTGGAGCACTACGGCGTACCCTTCTCGCGCACCGAAGACGGCAAGATCTACCAGCGGCCGTTCGGCGGCATGACCACGCACTATGGCAAGGGCACCGCCGAGCGCACCTGCGCCGCGGCCGACCGTACCGGCCACGCCATGTTGCACGCGCTCTACCAGCAGTCCCTCAAGCACGACGCGCGCTTCTACATCGAGTTCT
>JBBSLL010000009.1:0-90184 GCA_038255255.1 Lysobacterales bacterium | reverse complement strand
GTGGTCGCGGAAATTGAGCCGGAACACGGCGAGGCCCGCCTCGCGCAGGCGCGCGCCCAGGCTCAGCTGGTAGCTCGAATCGCTGCTGCCTTCCCAGCCGTGCAGCAGCACCACCAGCGCGCGTTCGTCGCCGATCGCGGGTGCATGAAACCCCTGCAGTCGCACGCCATCGCCGCCGTCCACGATGATTTCGCGCGACGCCTGGGCGAGCGCGCGGTGACGCGCACGAATCCGCATTCGCCGTAGCCCGCTGGAGCCCAGTATCGACTGCAGGTGCGGATTGCGCAGCAACCCGCGGGGCGCGAAGGGCGGCAACGCCGACGACGGGACGGCTGGCAGCGCGTTCATGCGGTCGCCACAACCAAACGGCTGCGACGCGCAATCCCCGCATTCCGATCGACGAATCCAAGCGCGTCGACGATGGCCGCGCGTGCCGCGTTGGCAAGCCGGCGCCGCCCCTGTGCGTGATCGGTCAGAGGCTCGAGGAACATGACCTCCGCCGTCGACGGCGCCGCGCCGAGCACGCGGAAAAAGCACGGAACAAATTTTTCGCCCTTGCGGAACGCAATGTCGAGCGCGATCTGCCCGTCGCGCACGAATCGCAGAGCCACCGGCTGCACGGGTGCGCCGGTAAGGACCGCAGGCTGCAGGATGCGAGCGTGGAATACGCGCACCTCGTCGGCCCGGCCCGCGCTGCCTTCCGGGAAGACGCCTACCGCCGCGTCGCGGCGCAGGGCCTCGACCATCTGCCCCTGTACGCTGTCCAGCGATTCCGCGCTGCCGCGGCGATGGAACAAGGTACCGGCGCGCGCCGCGAGCATGCCCACGAGCGGCCACGCCGCGATCTCGCTCTTGGCCACGAAATGCAGCATGCGCTGGCTGTGCATGAGCGTGATGTCGAGCCACGAGAAATGATTGGCCACCATCAGCACCGCGCCCGGTGCCGGAGTTCCCCGGGCGTCGACGCGCATCCCGAACACGCGCAGCAGGTTGCGTTGCCAGGTCCGCACCGCGGCTTCGCGCAGGTTTTCGTGCGCGTTGACCCGCAAGTCCGACCAGGGGGGCAGCATCAACAACATCGTCACGGGCAGCACGATCGAAAGGTGCACGATCAGCATCGGCACGCGCCACAGATAGCGCAACGCGCGGACGGGGTCGCGATCGAGATCAGGATGCGTGGCGGGACTGGAAGGCACGGGGTTCTGCGTTGGGTCCGATCGGGAGGCGGCGCGACCTTCGCACGACGGCACGGTGCATGGATCCGCCGCTCCGGGTCAACCCTACTGTGACGGCAAATCGCTAGAGCCTTGACTCCGCAGGGCCGACTGCCCTGGCAGAGCGCAGCTCTGGCCTTTCAAGAAAGTCGCGCTTCTGTAGAGCGGAGCTGTGCTCCGCTTGGCAGTCGCCGCAAGAATGCAGCCGAGCGCAGCTCGGCTCTACGCATCGCGCATCGCGACAACCGCTTCCGTGAGATCGGAGACGTGGGTCTCCCACCAGGTGGGCGAAGACGCCCACGGGAACGCGAGCGGGAACGCCGGGTCGGCCCAGCGTGCCGCGATCCATCCCGCGTGGTGGACCTGGCGCAGCAGGCGCAGCGGCTCGATCAGTCGCAACTCCGAGTAATTGAAATCGCGGAACTGCCCGTAGCCTTCGAGCAAAGCCTCGCGCTGCGCTTCCGCTCCGGTCATCAGCATCCAGAGGTCCTGCACCGCGGGACCCGTACGCGCATCGTCGAGGTCGACGAAGTGCGGGCCGCTGTCGGTCCAGAGCACGTTGCCCGGATGGCAGTCGCCGTGAAGTCGCAGGGTCGCTTCCGGTGCATAGGTGTCGCACAGCAGATCGCGCGCGGTCTCGATGACGCGTGCGTAGCGGTCACGCACATGCGATGGCAACAGGGCGCTCGCGAGCACCGCCTGCGACGGCACGGTCAGCAGATGCTCGATGTCGAGCCGTTCGCGCACGGCGAAGCGGCCCCGGGCACCGATGGCATGCATGCGACCGAGCAGTCGCCCCAGCCATGCCGCCGTGTCGAGCTGTTCGAGTTCGGGTGCGCGGCCGCCGCGCCGCGGATAAATGGCGTAGCGGAATCCTGCGTGTTCGAAGCGCGTCCGGCCCTCCAGCGCGAGCGGCGCCACCATGGGCAGCTCGGCCTCGGCCATTTCCAGCGCAAACGCGTGCTCTTCGTCGATCTGCGCATCGCTCCAGCGCCCGGGCCGGTAGAACTTGGCCACTACGAAGCTTCGGTCATCGAGGCCGATCTGGTAGACGCGGTTCTCGAAGGAGTTCAGCGCGAGCAGCCGGCCGTCCGCCGCGAGCCCGCAGGACTCGATCGCGTCAAGGATCACGTCGGGCGACAGCCCCGCGTACGGAGTCGCCGAAGACACCGGAGCGGAGGGAGACCGCGCGGTGATCACGACCCCTGCTCCATCGCATCGCGCACTCGTGCGAGGGCCAGGACCCCGGCGAGCAGTGGTGCAGTGGTCGCGCCCGATGCCACGTGCACGTCACAAAACCCGAGTTCTTCCGCATGCGCGGCGAGCCTTGCGCTGCTGACGACGAGTGGCAGGCGCGTTACCTCCTCCAGCGTATGACGGGCAATGACCACGAAAGCGCCAAGCGACTCTGCGCTGCTGGCGACCAGCACCGCGCGCGGGGACGCGGCCAGCACCGCATCGAGTCGCGCGAAGTGGCGGCGATCCCATCGCGCGGCTTCACGTCGATACGCGCTCACTTCGTGCACCTCGAGTCCGCGCGCGCGCAAGCCTTCGGCAAGCAGTGCGCGGCCGCCGGGTGCCTTGACCAGGGCGACGTCGCCGTGCAGCGAATCCATCTCCGGCATGGCCAGCAGCCCCTCGCTGTCGTGGCTTTGCGCAGGGTGGCCTGCGGAAACGCCACGGCGCGCCAGCGCCGCGGCAGTGCCCGGCCCCACGGCGAAGACCGGCGTCCCGCGGGCCGGGGCGAACTCCGGCCACGCGCGCCAGGCGAAACGCACCGCGGCCGGGCTGACGAACACCCAGGCGGCATCGGCGAGTAACGAAAGCTGCGCGCGCAACGCGACCGCATCCGGCGCCGCGCGCAGGCTCAGGGTCGGCAACGCCGCCACGTGCGCGCCCGCGCCTGCGAGGGCGCGCGACACGGCCGAGCGCGCGCCATCGACGCGCAACAGCCCGACGGTCCAGCCCGCGAGCACGGCGTGTGGGGGTGGCCTGGTGTGCGTGCGCATGGCCCGATCGTAACGAGGGACAAAGCGGTCAGAGTGATTTTTCCGGGAACCCGGGAGGCAGTCGCCCGTGTCGTGGTTCGAAAAATGACTCCAACCCCTTTTTCTTGTGGGAAGCTTGGACGATGAAACCCATTGCCGATCTGCACTCGCTGGAGCGCCACCTGCTCTCCGGCATCCCGCTGGCGCGGGAAATGCAGCTGCACGTCGCGGAGTACGACGGACAGTGCCTGGTGCTCACCGCGCCGCTCGCGCCCAACGTGAACGACAAGGGCTGCGCATTCGGCGGCAGCCTCGTGAGTCTCATGACCCTGGCGTGCTGGGGGCTGGCGACATTGCGCCTTGGCGATGCCGGTCATGCCGCGGAGGTCTACGTACAGGACTCTATGGTCAACTATCTCGAGCCGGTGTGGGGCGAGATCGTGGTCGAGGCGCGCCAGCTCATCGGCGACGGCGAATGGACGGATTTCCTGAACACCTTTGCCGCACGGGGCAAGGCGCGCATCACGTTGACGGCAGAAGTCACCACCGCAAGTGGAGGCGCGGCGGCGCGGCTGTCGGCACGTTTTGTCGCGTTGCGCAGCGATCCCGGCGCGCGCGCCCCTGTCGCGCCATCCACAGGAGTCTCCGATGAACCACTTGCCTAGGCGCGGCCTCGCCGCGAATGCCCTGGGGATCCTGCTGCTTTGCTCCGGCTGCGCGAGCGATCCGGCTGCAGGCGACGCACGCCTGCTCGAAACCACGCTGTCGGCCTACCATTCGGCGCTGCGCTGGAACGGCATCGACTCGGCGCTGGCGCTGCACGACCCGCAGTCGCTCGAAAAGGACCCTTTGACATCCTTCGAGCGCGAGCGCTGGGCGCAGTTCCGCGTCGTCGGGTACCGCAGTTCGCCACCTGCCACGGTGTCTCCCGGGCGGGTGCAGCAGCGCGTCGCCCTCGAGCTGGTCAATGTCAACACGCAGAGCGTGCGGACCCTGCTCGACGTGCAGGACTGGCGCTACGACGTGGAAGCCAAGCGCTGGTGGCTGACGTCCGGATTGCCGGATCTCGATCCCAGATAGGTTTTCCGTGCCCACTGGAATCGTCGTCGCCGGTGCGATGGCATAATCCGCGCCCCCAACAGGCGACCTGCCGATGTTTTTCGAGCGTCTTCCGGACTTCCTTGCCAACCACATGATCCTGACGACGATCTTCATCGCGTTGTTGGCGTTCCTGCTCAGCCATGAATACGGCCAGCTGACCCGCAAGTTCAAGGCGCTGACCCCGCAGGCTTTCACGCAGCTGCTCAATCGCCAGTCGCCCCTGCTCATCGACATGAGCAGCCAGAAGGACTTCGATGCGGGCCACATCGTCGGCGCCCGGCATGTGCCGCTCAGCCAGTTCGATCCCGAGCACAAGGACCTGGCACGAGTGCGCGAAATGCCGGTGGCGGTGTATTGCAGCACCGGACAGACCTCCTCGGCTGCGTGCACAAGGCTGACCAAGGCCGGCTTCACGCAGGTCAACTGGCTCGATGGCGGCCTGGCCTCGTGGCGCGGCGCGAACTTGCCCGTCACGCGCGACAAGCGCTAGGAAAAGGGGGTCAGAGTCCCTTTTCGACCAGGGAAAAGGGGGTCAGAGTCCCTTTTCGACCCACGCTCGGCTGCGCCCCTCGCACCTCATCGAAAAGGGACTCTGACCCCCTTTTCCCCTTTCATGGGATAATCCCGCTCTTTTTCCCACCCCGATCTTTTCCGGAGATGCAAGATGGCTGACGAAACCAATGGCGCGCTCGCGAACGGCGCTGCCGAAGCGCCCCTCACGGCGCAAGTGAACGTGCAGAAGATCTATGTAAAGGACTCTTCATTCGAAGCGCCGTCCGCGCCGCAGATCTTCCAGGACCAGGGCCAGCCGCAGATCCAGCTCAATCTCGGCCAGCGCACCGCCTCGGTCGGGCAGGACCTGTACGAAGTCGTGTTGACCGTGACGGTTACCTGCAAGCTGGCCGACAAGACGGCCTACCTCGCCGAGGTCCAGCAGGCGGGCATTTTCGGACTCACCGGATTTCATCCGGGCGACCTCCAGGCCGTGCTCGGCACCTTCTGCCCGCATACGTTGTTCCCGTACGCCCGGCAGGCCGTGGCTGGCCTGATCATGGATGGTGGTTTCCCGCCCTTCCAGTTGCAGCCAATCAATTTCGAGCAGATCTACGCTGACCAGATGCAGCGCCAGCAGTCCGCAGCAGCAGCCGAGCCGGTGGCCAACGCCTGAGCGAAAAGGGGTCAAGCGAAAAGGGGTCAGAGTCACTTTTCGACGCGGAGGGCGCTGTTGACCAATGTCAAAGGTCGAAAAATGACTCTGACCCCTTTTCCCGCCTTGCGGGTCGCGGTGCTGGGGGCGGGCTCGTGGGGCACCGCGCTGGCCATGCTGCTCGCCCGCAATGGCGCGACCACCACGCTGTGGGGTCGCGATCCGAAGCAGGTCGCCTCGATGCGGCAGACGCGCCGCAATGCGCGCTACCTGCCCGACGCGGAATTGCCCGACGCACTCGCGGTGACCGATGACCTCGATGCCGCAGTGGACGGCTGCGATGTCGCGCTCATCGTCACGCCGAGCCACGCGTTCGCCGAACTGGTCGAGCGGCTCGCGCGCCGACCCCGGCCACGGCTCGGCGTGGCCTGGGCGACCAAGGGCTTTGAGCCCGGCTCCGGGCGGTTCCTCCACGAAGTCGCCGAGCGTTTTCTCGGCACCGGTGTGCCGTTCGCGGTCGTCACCGGACCTTCCTTTGCGCGCGAAGTCGCTGCCGGGTTGCCCACCGCAGTCACCGTCCACTCCGAGAATGACGCGTTTGCGGAACAGGTTGCGCATCTGCTGCACGCGCCCGCGTTCCGCGCCTACACCGGCAGCGACGTGATCGGCGCCGAACTGGGCGGCGCGATGAAGAACGTGCTCGCCGTAGCGACCGGCGTGGCCGACGGCATGCAACTCGGGCTCAACGCACGCGCGGGCATCATCACCCGAGGCATCAACGAAATGCTGCGCCTGACAATCGCAATTGGAGGGCGCGCGGAGACCATCATGGGTCTTGCGGGCGTGGGTGATCTCGTCCTCACGTGCACGGGTGACCTGTCGCGCAATCGCAGGCTTGGTCTGGCGCTGGGGCGCGGCGTCAAGCTCGAGGACGCCATTGCGGAGATCGGGCAGGTCGTGGAATCCGTTCAGACCGCCAACGAAGTGATGCGCCTGGCCGAACGTCACGCGATCGAACTGCCTATTTCCAGCGAGGTGCAACGGGTGCTTGCCGGCGAATTGACGCCGCACGCCGCGTTGCGCGAACTGCTCGCGCGGTCGCCGAAGCCCGAGTATCCCCCGGGCCTGTTCCAGTAGGTAACGAACTTTTCACAGCGTCCGCGTTCTCATCCCGGCTTGCATCACGCAAGCACACTTACTGATGGAGACGTGCACGATGAGAACCAAACCACTTCCCCTGGCGCTGATTTTCGGCGCGGCGCTCGCCGCCACCAGCGTGTCCGCACAGGATCTCGACGGGTTCTTCGCGCAAGGCCGGCTCGGCTCCGCCAGCACCACCGCCAACGACTTCGACGACGACGTCACCTCCTTCCAGTTCACCGGCGGGTATCGCTGGGGCGCATTCGGTCTCGAAGCGGGTTACGTCGACTTCAGCGGCTTCGAGGGCGAAGACCGCAACTTCCGGCTCGACGCCGACGTGAGCGGCTTCACACTGGGCGGCAACTACCGCACGTCGTTCGCGAACAGCTGGTTCTTCGGCGCGCGCGTCGGGGCGTTCTTCTGGGAAGCTGACGCCGATACCCTGGTGCCGAGTTCGACGAACCCCAACTCCTTCATCGTCGTGCGCCGTGATGACGACGCAGTGGACCTCTATGCAGGCGTGAGCGTCGGTTACGACTTCAACGAGCAATTCAGCCTGGGACTTTCGTACGATTACTTCGGTCCGGAAGGCGACGACATTTCGCTCGAGACCAACGTGCTGTCTCTCGTGGGCGAAGTCCGCTTCTAAGCCGCTCGCGCAATATCTTCTGATTGAAGCGACACATTCGTCAGGTCGGTGCCGCCGACCTGACGGGACAGGACCGGATCGCTGCGCGTCAGGTCGCTTGCGCGACCTGACCTACGCGCCCCCATGCTCCACGCTTCCCGCGAAGCCGAGCTGACGCCACGCTTCATACACGACGATCGCGACCGCGTTCGACAGGTTGAGGCTGCGGTTGCCGGGACGCATCGGCAGGCGCAGGCGTTGTGCGGCTGGCAGTCCGTCGAGCACCTGCTGCGGCAAGCCGCGCGTTTCCGCACCGAACAGCAGCGCATCGCCCGGCGTGAAGCGCGCCTGGTCGTGGCGCGTCACGCCGCGCGTCGACAGCGCGAACACACGCGGTGAACCGATGGCCTCGAAGCAGTCTTCCAGGCTCGCATGCACGCGTACCTCGGCAAACTCGTGATAGTCGAGCCCGGCGCGCCGCAGCTTCGCGTGGTCGAGCGTGAAACCCAGGGGTTCCACCAGGTGCAGCGCCGCGCCCGCATTTGCGCACAGGCGGATGACGTTGCCGGTGTTGGGCGGGATCTCCGGCTGGTGCAAAACCACATGCAGGCAAATGGGGGAAAAGGGGGTCAGAGTCATTTTTTCGTCCGCCCCCTCCGGTCGCCAAAGCCTAGGGTCGAGAAAATGACTCTGACCCCTTTTTCCCTTTTCTTTGCTACTTGCACGAGCGCAGCGGCGCGGCGAGCGCTGATGCCCACTGCGCATCGTCGGCTGGCTGGGCGGCGCGATCCGCGAACGCGATGCGGGCAGTCCACTGCTTCCCGTCCACATCGCGCAGGTTGGTCACGCCTTCGAAGCGCAGCAACCGCTTCGATGCCTGCGCGTAGGCCACGTCGATCTGGGGCGCGACGAGTCCCAGCAGTCCGCTGACCTTCAGGCGGAACACGTGCGCCGGAGTCCCTGCAACAGTCGTGGACGCAAGCTTGCGTAGCTTGAAGGTGTAGGCACGCCGGCTCGCCGGCACGGCGAAGTCGATGGGCAGCGTCTTGCCGGCGACCAGCGCGTTCCAGCTGCGCCGCACGTATTCGTCGAAGCCCGCGTCCGCGACGAGACGGGGGCCCTGCGGCAGCACACCATCCTGGACGGGCTTGCCCCCGCCCATCCGCACAAACGCCACGACGCGCGGACCGTCGCGACGCACGCCCTCGCTATAGCCGTCGCGGCCGTCGTCGAGCTGGAAGGAAGGTGCGGTCGTCGACGGCGCATAGTCCACCCGCTTGCGCGCGAAGACATTGCCGTCCGGGCAGATATAACTCACCAGGCGCTCGCTTGGACGGCCCGCAGCTTCGCGCAGCAGGTGGCGCTCGGTGTAGAGCAACGCGCCGCTCTCGGGGTCCGTGGCACGACCGTCGTACTGCATCGTCGCCGCCTGCACGATCCCGCTCGCCAGCAGCAATCCCGCGGCCCACACCCACGCCCGCTTCTGTAGAGCCGAGCTGTGCTCGGCTTGAACCTGCCCCGAGCCCCCCAGCCGAGCGCAGCTCGGCTCTACAGAAGCAGCAGCGCGAGGAGCGACAGCGCGCTCTGGCCACGCGGCGCGGCTCACCATGGCAATTCCTTGCCCTGCCAGTCGCGGAAGGTTCCGCTGTCCCTGAGCGTGCTCGCATCGACGACACGCAACATGCCGGTCACGGACCGCGCCGGCGGGATCGGCGCACGCTCAGTGCCCATGTCGGTCTTCACCCAGCCCGGGTGCAACGCGAACACCGCAATGCCCTGCTCGCGCAGCGCGTGCGCGCACTGGCGCGTGGCCATGTTGAGGGCGGCCTTGCTGATCGAATAGCTGGGCGTGCCGAAGGCGTCGGTGCTGCCGATCGAACCGAGCACTGAAGAGATGTTGACGACTCGCGGCGCCACGCCTTTCGACAGCAGCGGCACCAGCGCCTGCGTCAGCAGCAAGGGGCCGACCGCGTTGGTGCGCAGGCTTGTTTCAAGGTTCTCCAGCGAGATGTCGCCGAAGCGTTCCCCCTCCGGCAGTACGCCCGCGTTGTTGATCGCGACATCGATCGAATCGACGACCATGGCCGCTTCGCGCGCGAGTTCGACGATGCTCGCCGGCCTGGTGAGATCGACCGGCAGCACTTTGACGTGACCCGGATGCGCAAACGCAAGCTCATTGAGCTCGCGCGCCTTGCCCGGTAGCCGGCACGCCGCAACCACGCGATCGCCGCGCGCGCCGAGTTGCCGCGCGAACTCGAGTCCGATGCCGCGGCTCGCGCCGGTGATGAGATAGCTCGCCATCCACTCCTCCGATATCCGCTCATGGCCCGCCTCTCCCCGTTGGGACGGGGAGAGGGTAGGCAAAGGCTAGCGCAGATGCTGGTCGGCCCAGGCGCGCGCACAGCCGCTGATAGGATGCCGGCCTCATTTGGCGATGGAACGGTACATGACGGCAATAAAGACTCTGGCGCTGGCGTTGATGGCCGCGCTGACGCTGATCGCAGGCTGTGCGCAACGTGACGCAACGTTACGCGAGGGCGTGCCGCCCGTCGCGAAAGCCGCCGGGGCCACGCAGGTCAAAATCCCGTACGAGGAGTTCACGCTGCCGAACGGCTTGCGCGTGATCGTGCACACCGATCGCAAGGCGCCCATCGTCGCCGTCAACGTCTGGTACCACGTCGGCAGCAAGGACGAACCCGCCGGGCGTTCCGGCTTTGCGCACCTCTTCGAGCACCTCATGTTCCAGGGCTCTGAGAACTACCGCGACGAATATTTCGCCCCGTTTGAGCTCGTCGGCGTCACCGACCAGAACGGCACGACCAGTCCCGATCGCACCAACTATTTCCAGAACGTGCCCACCACCGCGCTCGACATGGCGCTCTGGATGGAGTCGGACCGCATGGGACACTTCGTCGGCGCGATCGACCAGAAGCTCCTCGACGAGCAGCGCGGCGTGGTGCAGAACGAGAAGCGGCAGGGCGAGAACCAGCCCTACGGCCTGGTGTGGGATACGCTCGGTCGCTCGATGTATCCCGCGAACCATCCCTACCATCGCGGCGTGATCGGATCGATGGCGGACCTCGATGCCGCGTCGATCGACGACGCGAAGCAGTGGTTCCGTGCATGGTACGGCCCCAACAACGCAGTGCTGGTGCTGGCGGGTGACATCGATGTCGCCACCGCCAAGCAGAAGGTGACGCGCTATTTCGGCGACATTCCCGCCGGACCGAAGCTCGCGCAGCCGCCGGTCGACGTTGCACAACGCGCCGCCGCGACGCGGGCCGAGATGCAGGACCAGGTCCCGCAGCCCCGTGTTTACCGCGTGTGGAACATCGCCGCCTACGGCGACCCGGATTTCGAACAACTCCAGCTCTTCTCGCAGATCCTCGGCGGATCGAAGTCCTCGCGGCTCGATACACGCCTGGTGCATCGCGACCGCAGTGCCGACCGGGTGTCGTCCGGTGCCTACTCCGCGCAGCTCGGCTCGCAGTTCATGGTCACGGCCGATGTAAAGGCGGGCGGTGACATCGCCCGGGTCGAGGCCGCGATAGACGCGGAAATCGACCGATTGATCGAGGAAGGGCCGACCCCGCTTGAAGTCGAGCAGGCGCGCACGGTGCTGAAGGCCGGCTTCGTGCGCGGCATCGAGCGCATTGGTGGTTTCGGCGGCAAGGCCGACGCCCTGGCGGAGTGCGCCGTCTACACCGGCGATCCCGGCTGCTTCCGCGCGTCGCTGGTGACCCTCGATGCAGCCACGCCCGCGAGTGTGCAGGCCGCGGCGCGAAAGTGGCTCGCCACCGGCGATCACACGCTGGCGGTGGTGCCGGGTACGCGCGTCCCGGTCGTAGAGGCGCCTGCGGTCGACGCCGCGCCGCTCACGCTGCCGCCGGTCGATCCCAAGTACACCGTGGTGCCCAGTGACGTCGATCGCAGCAAAGGCGTGCCCCGCGTCGACGAGTTCCCGAGCCTCAAGTTCCCGGCACTGCAGCGCACGAAGCTCGCCAACGGCATCGACGTGATCCTGGCCGAACGCCACGACATCCCGGTGGTGCAGTTCTCCCTCGAGCTCGACGGCGGCTTCGCGAGCGACGACAAGGCCAGGCTCGGCACGGCCGCCTTCGCCATGGCGATGATGGACGAGGGCGCCGGTGACTTCGATGCACTCGGATTCGGCAACCGCGCGGAGCAGTTGGGCGCGGCGGTCGCCGCGGGCGCGTCGCTCGATGGCGGCAGTGCGTATCTGTCGGCGCTCAAGGAAAATCTCGATCCGTCGCTCGGCTTGTTCGCGACGATGTTGCGCGCCCCGGCGTTCAAGCCGGAAGAGATCGAGCGCGTGCGCGGCCAGTGGCTCGCGGGCATCGCGCAGGAAAAGGCGCAGCCGCAAAGCCTCGCGCTGCGTGCCCTGCCTCCGCTGCTATACGGCGCAGGGCATCCCTACGGCATTCCCTTTTCCGGCACGGGTACCGAAGACTCGATCAAGTCGCTGACGCGCGACGACCTCGTCGGTTACCACGCGCGATGGGTGCGGCCGCAGGGCGCGACCCTGCTGGTGGTCGGCGATACAACGCTGGCCGAGATCCGGCCATTGCTCGAGAAGCACCTCGGAGACTGGTCGGGCGTTGGTCAGGTGCCCGCTGCACCCGCGATTGCCGACGTGCCGCTGCCCGCGAAGCCGCGCATCTTCCTGCTCGACCAGCCGGGCGCGCAGCAGTCCACCCTCATCGCCGGCCAGCTCATGCCTTCGACGAAGGACGAAGGCGCCATACGCCTGTACTTCGCCAATTCCGTACTCGGTGGCGAGTTCACGTCGCGCCTCAACATGAATTTGCGCGAGGACAAGCACTGGGCCTACGGGGCGTCGAGCTTCCTGCAGAACGCGATCGCGCAGCGCCCGTGGATGGCATTCGCCTCGGTGCAGACCGACAAGACGCTGGAATCCCAGGCCGAGATGGCGCGCGAAATCGCGGAGTATGCGTCGGGGAAGCGCGCGGCCTCGACCGCGGAGATCGACAAGATCCGTTCGACGGAAATCCGCAGCTTGCCCGGCTCTTTCGAAACGGGACGCGCGGTGCTCGGCACGCTTGGCGGCATGGTGCGTTACGACCGGCCGGACGACTACGTGATGCGTCGCGCCGCCGAGATCGAGGCGATGACGCCCGCGCAGGTCACGGCTGCGGCCAGGGCCATCGACCCGGATGCCTTGACGTGGGTCGTCGTCGGCGATCTCAAGCAGATCGAGGCACCATTGCGCGCCGCGAACATCGGCGAGATCAAGGTGCTCGACGCCGACGGGCGCGTGGTGCGGTAGTGCGTTCATCGGGTACGGCTAGAATTCCCTGCAGCGCACCAACGGAGACACTGGGCATGAAAACGCGTGAAGTTTTATGGATGGCCGCAGGTAGTGCGTTGTTGACGGCATGTACGTGGGTCGAGCCCGACGCTGCCGGCAGCAGCGTGCGCGTCGCGTACAACGAAGATCTCGCGCGCTGCGCCAAGCGCGGCGACGTCAACGTGTCGGTGAAGGATCGCGTGTGGTTCTACGACCGCAACGAGCTCAAGGTGCGCGACGAACTCGAATCGCTGGCGCGCAACGAGGCCGCGCGCATCGGCGCCGACACCGTGCAGGCGCGCAACGAGCCGCGCGACGGCACGCAGGACTTCGCCGCATATCGCTGCGGCCGCTGAGGCGGTTGTGCGGCGCCGGGCGAACGATCAGAAGATGCCGTTGCGACTGCCGTAGACGCTCGGTCGGGTCAGGCGTGTGAGGGCATAACCGCCGTTGCCGTATTCCGGCTCGATGGCGTTCCATCGAAGCGCGGTCGCCACAAAGGTCGGGGAGCCAACAAGGCTGGTCGCGGGGAAGAGCGTCACCGTCACGGTGCCCCAGTCGATGCGCTCGATCGCAGCCGGATCGAACGTGTCGCCGAACACGCCGCCTTGCGCGCGTTGCACGGAGAAAGTGATCTCGCCGCCGCTCGCGGGCACGTTGTCGTTGGAGCCGACCAGCCAGAGCTGGTTGCCTCGCGTGTCGTAGGTATAGAACACCATCACAGCGCGCTTGCGCGTGGCTTCGGCGCCTTCGAGCACGTGCAGCTGGATTCCTTCACCGTCGCGTGCGGGATTGAAATAGGTGCCGCTCGCAAATCCGCTGTCCGGCGGGGAGTTGGGCGGGGGCGGACTGAACGCCGGACCGAAGCAGCACGGCAGCGGTATATCCGGAAAATCGATCAGGGCGATGGGCGCCATCGCGCGCACGCTGCCTTCCCATCCCTCCGGGCCGTCGTAGCGGATGCGCATGTTGCGGGCTGTGTCGACAACAAGCGACAGGCTGCCCCACTCCTGGCGCTCGACGTCGGCAGGATCGAATGCGCTGCCGAAACGCGCGCCGCGCGTCAGCGTCATCGACGGCACGTGCACACCCTGCCCACTCTGGATGCCCACGCCGGTCAACCAGCGCGGGCCGGGTGCCGGATCGCCCGGTGGCGCGAAGGTGTACCAGGTCACCAGCACCGCGCGTCGATCCGCCGGCATGAATTTAGCGGCGCCAATCGACAGCCCGAGTTCCTCGACCACGATGCCCTCGCCCGAACGCAGCGGATCGAACCAGAAGCCACTCGAAGGCAGGGGAATTTCGCTGCGCTGTGGCGCGGCAAAAATCTCGCGCGTCCGAAGTTCGGTGAACTGACGCGTCGGTGGTGAGGGCGGCTGGAAGCGACAAGGCCCCGCGTGGCCCAGCGCCTGGCGCGCAACGCAACTGCCTGCAATGTCCGTCTCGGTCGAAACGGGATTGAGCAGCACGTCCCAACCCGCATGGACTTCCGCGCTCGACAAGCCGCAGTCGCTGGGTGCCGTCTCCCAGATGGTGGTGCCCACGCGTCCTGCGGGGTAATCCTCCCGATACACCGTGCGAAGGAATGTCTGGTGCCGGTCTTCCGCCAGCTCGTCTAGGCTGGTGTGCAGATCGACGATGCGTGCGGTCGCCGTGCCGTCGAGACTGCTGTTGAGTTCGAAATCGAACCGCGCGAACAGATCTTCCTGCCCGGTGCCCTGGCGTACCCGGCGGATCGCATTGTCGAACTGGGTCGGCAAGTACCGGATGCGACGCGAACCGACATGGAGGTCGGCGACTTCATTGAAGAAGGGATTGAGCCCGTTGAACTTGTCCGGCGCACGCACGAGATCGCCGAGTCCGAACACCGCATACGATATATGCGCAAGCAACGCGTTGTTGTCGTCGATGCGGGTCAGCGACTTGACGAGTGCCTGTCGCTCCTCCCATCCCGCCTGTGGGACCACGTCGACGGCGCCCAACCCGAGGCAGTAGTTCGCCTGCGAGAAATCCCCTACCTGCGTATCGAATTCCCTCAGACCCGGAGGAATGTGGGCCAGATTCGTCGCCCAGGGGTACGGCTCGCTGCCGATCGGGGGCCTGCCCGAGACACCCGCGCAGACCATGTCGAGGATGAGCCGCACATCGAACATCTTGTCCCAGTGCTCGACCCCGCCGACTACCGGACATGTGGTCAGCACGCCGCGCGTGCGATCGCGAAAGCGCGGATCCTCCGCGAGCTTGAGCGCAACCAGGCCACCCATCTTCTGCCCTGTGGCGTACAGCGAGCCCGGCGCGCCGAATCGCGCCGTGAACGCATCGATCAATTCGGCGTTGTCGTCGAGCGCCGTGAACAGCGCCCAGCCGCCCTGGCGATAGCCGCTCGCGGCTACTGCGAATCCCTGGGCGAGTTGTGTGTCGCGCAAGGCACCAAGCGTCGGGGCGGTGACACGCGAATGCGAATAGGCGTGCTGCACCAGCACCAGCGGGTGACCGGGCTGCCAGCCGTCCGGCACCGCGATGCGATACGCCGCGCCGCCGGGTGTCGTGCCGGTGATTTCGGTGAGGGCATGAACCGACGCCGCCGACAGCAACAGCGTGAGTGCCAGGAGCAGGTTTCGCAGAATCATGGCCAGTTTGTTGGAGCGACGGCGATCGATGCGCCAAGCCTACGCCGGCCGCACGCGTCGAACGTGAACACAGTTCACCAACCAGGCTGTATCCAAATGTTGCAATGCGCACTTCGGAAGCCGGGATTTCGCGCTATCGCCACGTCGCGGATCGAAGTGCCGCGTCGCATCGACGGTCACGCCTCAGGGATACCCGATCTGCGTGAGACGCGTCAGCGCGAACTCGCCAGAGCCGAAAGCCGGATCGATGGACTGGAAGCGCAGGCGGGTTGCGTGGAAATTCCCGAACCCGACTGGATTCGGCTCGATGTCGAGCGTGACCGTCCCCCAATGCTCGCGGACGACATGGCCAGCATTGAACGCGTCGCCGAACACGGTTCCTGTCGCCCGCGTCATGGTGAAGGTCGCCGGCCCGCCGAACGGTGACACGTTCTCCGCGGTGCCGGTCAGCCACATCTGTCGACCCTGCAAGTCATAGGTATAGAACGCGACGAACGCGCGCTGCATCGAGTCGTTAGGGCCGTTCAAGATCTGCAGCTGGATGCCCTCGCCGTCGCGCGCCGGGTTGTAGTAGGTGCCGCTGGCCTTCACGGCCGTCACGGGGGGCGAGGGCGGAGTGATGCAACACGGACCCACGTAGTTGTACAGCGCAGCCAGCGGCGTCAGTCGACGCTCGCTGCCTTCCCACCCCGGCGGACCGTCGTAACGCACGCGGAGCTCGCGCGTCGCGTCGATAGTGAGGCTCAGGCTGCCCCAATCCGTGCGCACGACATCCGCCGGGTTGAAGGCATTGAATCGCGCGCCACGCGTCAGCGTCATCGACGGCACGTGTACGCCCTGGCCCGTCTGGAAACCCATCCCGATCAGCCAGCGCGGGCCAGGATCAGGATCTCCCGGCGGCGCGTATGTGTACCAGGTAACCAGCACGCGTCGCTCGCTCGCGGGGGACGCGACGCCGTAACCGAGAGAAGTACCGATCTCCTCGATGACGATGCCCTCACCGTTTCGGATCGGATCCCACCACACGCCGCTCGAGCTTGATGATGGGCTCACCAAGGCCTGGCGTCCGCGCCTGGCCACGGTCTCTACCGGGACAGAGGAGAGAGCGAATCGGCACGGCCCCGCAACGCCTTGCGACAAGCGCGTTTCGCAACTCGATTCCACGGTGTTCGCATTCACCGTAGCCGCGACCAGTGCGTCCCAGCCAGCATGGATCTCCGCTGCCGTAAACCCGCAGTGACTCGGCGGCGCCTCGACGACCGTCTCGTGGATGTGCCGCGCTTCGCGATAGATCAACGGCACGATGCCTTGGCCGAGGCCGACGTCGTTGCCTCCGCTCCCGTCGCCGGACGGCGGGCCGGGCGCGGCCAGCTCGTCCCTGCTGGTGCGGATGGACACGATCCGTGCGGACGCCTGGCCGTCGGGACGGCTGCTGCGTTCGAAATCGAATCGCGCGAACGGGTCCTCCTGCCGGACGCGGCGGATGCGCGCGTCGAGTACGGTGTTGCCGTAGGACAGCCGTCGCAGTGAGAGCGCGCCGGGTGCTTCGTTGAAGAACGGATTGCGCCCGGCGAGCTTGTCCGGCGCACGCAACAGGTCGCCGAGTCCGAAGGTGGCGTAAGCGAGGTTGGTGACGAGGAAATCCTCATTGCCGATGCCGCTCAACTGCTGCATCTGCGCCAGCCGCGAGTTCTGCCCGCCCGTGCGTAGGAAGGACGGAATGCCGAGGCCGGTGCACCGCGCGACGTCGGCGAGCGCGAGCAGCAGGTCGGCGTTGCCGAGATCGAACCCGCCGAGGTTCGCAGGGATGTCGTCGAGGTTGTAGGCCCAGGGGAACGGTTGATCGCCGTGGGCCAGCTCTCCGCCGCTGTCACGGCAGATGTCGTCGTAGATCAGCCGAAGGTCGAACGCGAAGTCCCAGGCCGCAACGCCATCGTCCACCGCGCAGAACGCGAGTACGCCGCGCGTGCGATCGCGGAAGCGCGGGTCCTCCGCGAACTTGAGCGCAGTCAATCCGCCCATTGAGCCGCCCACTGCATACAACGGCCCCGGCGCACCGAAGCGTCGGGTGAACTCGTCGATCAGTTCGGCGTTGTCTTCGATGGCCGTGAACAGCGCCCACCCGCTCTGGCGGTAACCGCTCGCGGCCACCGCGTAGCCCGACGCGAGCTGCGTCGCGAGCAACGGGCCGAGGTCGGGATCCGTATCGGGCGCCTGGTGATAACCATGCTGCAGAAGCACAAGCGGCCCACCCGGTTGCCAGCCGTCGGGTACCGCGATGCGGTACGCGGCACCACCCGGTGTGTTTCCGGCCACTTCCGTGGCAGCGAAGATTGGTAGCGCCAGTAATGCGAGCAAGGCACCGAGAAGCAATCTGCGCAAAGTGGATTCGATGTTCACGATTCCCACGCCTGGCCGGCTCGAAACGTCATGACATCGAGGATCAGCTGATGACCGTCATGGACCGACTCGGGTCAGTCGTATCAAGTCATAACCCCCGGTGCCATAGCGCGGATCGATCGCATCCCAGCGCATCGCCACGGCTCGCAGTTCGCGAGGCTCGTAGCGCGGATCTTTACGCACGCTTTCAATGGATATCGTGACGTTGCCCCACAAACTGCGCTGCACATCTGCGGGATTGAAAGACTCGCCGAATACCGTGCCGGTTGCCACGTACATCGGGAAGGTGATCTCACCGCGACCGCTTCCGACCGGATCGGTCGAGCCGGTCAACCAGAGCTGTCGTCCTTCCGTGTCGTAGGTGAAATAGACGAGATGGGCGCGCTTCGTGTCGTTCGCGCCCGGCAGGATCGTGAGCTGCAAGCCCTCGCCGTCGTGCTCCTGGTTGAAGTAGGTTCCCGTGGCGGTTTTGACGTCGAAATAGGCCGGATCGGGTGTGAAGCTGCCGAATCTCGCTGGCACGTGGTCAGCGAGCGCCAAAGGATTCAGTTCGCGCGTGCCGCTGCCCCACGCGGGTGGGCCTGCGTACCGCAGGTGCATCCGGTAGCGGGCGTCCATGGTGAGTGAGAGGCTGCCCCAGTGCACGCGCTCGACATCGGCCGGGTTGAAGGCCGCGCCGAATCGCGCGCCCCGCGTCATGGTGAGCGAAGGCACGTGCATGCCCTGGCTGGTCTGGAAGCCGACGCCGGTGAACCAGCGCGGACCCGGATCCGGATCGCCTGGCGGCGCATAGGTGTACCAGCTGACTGTCGTGCGTCGCGGGGAGAGATAGCGCAGTCCCACGCCCGGCGCGTTATTCAACTCCTCCACGACGATGCCTTCGCCATCGCGTGCCGGGTTGAACCACAAGCCAGACATCGGCACCTTCGTGTAGGTGTCCGCTCCCGGCGTCAGTTGATCCCAGCGCGAACGGAAACGATCGGTGTAGATGGCTTGGCCGAACCGGCACGGCCCGACGCTACCCGTGTCCTCCCGAGCGGCGCAGGTGACGCTCGCAGAAGCAGCCGGGTCCTGATCGACCAGCATGTCCCACGCGGCGGCACGCTCGGCGGGCGTGAATCCACAGTGAGTCGGCGCAGCCTCGACAACCTGGAGCACGCGCCGGTTGCCCTCGAAGTCGTGGTGGTCCCGAATGAAAATTCGACTGTTGACGGGGATGGCGACCTCGTCGCGGCTGGTATGCATGGCAACGATCCGCGCGGTCGCCGAACTGTCCGGGGCGCTCGTTCGTTCGAAGTCGAGTCGATCGAGGTAATCGCCCTGGATCACGCGCCGAATGGTCACGCCTGTGGGGGTGTACCCATAGTCGAGATCAACGTTTTGCGTGCGCCCGACCGCCCGATTGAAGAACGGATTGCGCCCCGCCATCTTGTCGGGCGCTCGGATGAGATCAGAGAGGCCGGCCGTCGCGTACGCCAGGCGCACGATCAGGTCATCATCGCTGACGAGCGTGTTGATGCCGACCATGGGGCCGAGCGTGTGCAGTCGACCCGACTGCTGCTGCGTGCGCTGCGATTGCGTAAGCCCAAGACCCAGGCACGTAACGGCGGGCGCCAGCGCGGCAATCAACCGCGGGTTGCGCGCATCGAACGGGCCGATGTCGGTGGGTACGTCGGCGAGATTCATCGCCCAGGGGTATGGCGCGGCTCCCTCCGGAAACGACCCGCCGGGAACGCCGCCGCACATCGCGTCATAGATAAGGCGCAAGTCGAACTGCTCATCCCAGAACTCGGGCCCGGCCAAGGTCGGGCACATGGCAAGCACCCCGCGCGTGCGTTCGCGGAAGCGCGGATCCTCCGCGAACTTGACGGCCACGAGCCCGCCCATCGAAGCGCCCACGGGGTAGAGCGGCCCCGGAGCGCCGAAGATCTGGGTGAACGCATCCAGGAGTTCGGCGTTGTCCTCGATCGCGGTGAACAATGCCCATCCGCTTTGCCGGTAGGCGCTTGCAGCTACCGCGTAACCAGCCGCGAGTTGGATGTCTAGCAGTGGACCGAGATCGGGGCTGGTGTTCAACTCGTGCTGGTACTCGTGCTGCACTAGAACCAGCGGACCCCCAGTACTCCAACCATTGGGCACGGCGATCCGATACGCGGCGCCGCCCGGGGTCGTGCCGGTCACTTCGACCGCGGCGAGTTGCAGAGACACCAGGGCAAGCAACAGGCCGATGGCGACGACACGGAAGTTGAAAGGGGCGGGCACGTGGAAAATCCTCACTGCGTGCAATCAAAGCGTCGCATGCGCCCACCCGTTACGCGAAGAGCACCGATGATCGGTGAGGGCCTGCGCCGTGCTTGATTGCGGCCCCGAAGGCTACCAGCTAGGGTGCCTGTCCGCGCCGCTCCGGTTGGTCGAAACCCATGCTGTATCAAAATGTTGCAATCGCCAGCGTCGCGCATATCGACGCACCGATCAGCCTGTCTTCCGCGTCGATCATGGAACGCCTGCAGCCGACGCTCGACCGGCTCGGCATCCGCGACAACCTGCTCGAGGATGTCGCAGGAATCTACGAGCGCCGCATCTGGGACGGACCGATGCAGCCTTCGGATGCCGCGACGATGGCCGCGCAAAAGGCCCTCAAGGCCTCCGGCATCGCGCACGAGCACATCGGTGTGCTGATCAACACGTCGGTGTGCCGCGATTACCTCGAGCCTTCCACCGCCAGCATCATCCACGGCAACCTCGGCCTGGCCGACACGTGCCAGAACTTCGACGTGGGCAACGCGTGCCTCGCGTTCGTCAACGGCATGGATATCGCGGCACGCATGATCGAGCACGGCGACATCGAGTATGCGCTGGTGGTCGACGGCGAGACCTCGAACATGATCACCGACATGACGATGGATCGCCTGAGCTCGCCGGATGCGACCGCCGACGATTTCCGCAACGAGTTCGCCTCGCTGACGCTGGGCTCCGGCGCCGCCGCGATGGTGCTGGGCCGGCGCGAGCTGCTGCCCAACGGACATCTCTTCAAGGGCAGCGTCACGCGCGCCGCCACGCAGTTCTCGCACCTGTGCCGCGGCAACCTCGACCGGATGGTCACCGACACGCGCACGCTGCTGGTCGAGGGCCTGAAGCTCGCCGCCAAGACCTTCCAGGCCGCGCGCGCGGGTCTCGGCTGGGCCGCCGGCGAGATGGACGAGTTCGTGATCCACCAGATCAGCAAGGTGCACACCGCCGCGTTCGTCGACCTGCTCGGGCTCGACCCGAAAAAGGTGATCACCATCTTCCCGCAGTTCGGCAACATCGGCCCGGCGTCGGTGCCGATCGCGCTCTCCAAGCTCAACGAAATGGGCCGCCTGCAGAAGGGCCAGCGCGTCGCGCTGCTCGGCATCGGCTCGGGCCTCAACTGCTCGATGGCCGAAGTGGTCTGGTAGGACTGCGATAGCCGTCTGGGGCGGTGAGCAAGAAATCGTGGTCAACCTTTCTTTGCTCCCATTTAGTCATCCTGAGCGAAGGCGCGGAACCCCTGTGAGCAAAGTCATCCCGCCTGGTTGCCCGACCGGCTTGAGCGGCAGCATGGCTGTGCCAGCACCGCTAATACCTTTAAATCAACTACTTAAGCTACATTTCAATCGTTGAGTCACAAATTAAGAGAACTTAACTAGCAAATAGGCGCGTCTAATTTTAGAATCAGACATGCCCCGGCCGAACCGGTCCTCAGAGATTGACACTGCGTTGCTGCAAGCAGTGGCCGCTCATCCTCGCGATCTCGTCGGCATGGTGGCAGCGCAGCTGGGGCTGTCAACGGCGAGGATCAGCATGCAGGTGCGTGCACTCGTCGCCGGCCAATATCTCGTCAAAGTGGGCACAACGCGGCCGACCTATACGTTGGGTTCCAATCGTCGTTTCGAGCGCCGCTTTGTTCGGGAGGGACTGGCGGAGGACACCATCTGGTTCGAACAGTTGCTGCCGCTCTTGCGCGACCTACCCCGCAACATACTCGACATCGCGCACCACGGCGTCACCGAAATGGTCAACAACGCGGTTGACCACTCCGATGCGTCGCAAGTTGTAATGCGCATGGACAGACGGGACAGTCGGCTTTGGTTCGAGATTTCTGACGACGGCATAGGCATCTTTCGCAAGATAACCCGTGCGCTCGACTTGCCGGACGAGCGACTCGCATTGCTGGAGTTGTCGAAAGGCAAGCTCACTACCGATCCTCGTCGCCATTCGGGCGAGGGGATCTTTTTTTCTTCTCGAATGTTCGACAGTTTCCGAATTGCATCGGAAGGGCTGGTGTTCGATCACGATGCCCATTACGACGACGATCTGTTGGACGACGACGACGAGGCCAAGGGCACGCGCGTGGCAATGCAAATTTCCATCGAGTCGGCCCGCACCGCCAAGGACGTCATCGATCAGTTTTCGAGCGGCCCCGAAGACTACAGTTTCGCCAAGACAGTGGTGCCGGTGCGGTTGGCCAAGGTGGGTGACGAGAATCTCGTATCGCGTTCACAAGCCAAGCGGCTTCTGCAACGCGTCGACCGGTTTCGTATCGTGGTGCTGGATTTCGCCGACGTTAGCAGCATTGGCCAAGCGTTCGCAGACGAAATATTCCGGGTGTTCTCCAACGCACACCCGGAGGTGGAACTCGTTGCGGTTCACGTCGCGCCGGAAGTTCAACAGATGATTCGTCGCGCTGAGGTGCTACGGGACGAGAATGCCGACCAACTGCCGCTCCTCTGACTCGAGACTTCCTTGAGATGAAGCTTCCCGGTTACCCGTTTACGGCGTGGCGGTTCGAGGTGCGCCCCGGCATCGCCATGTCGTACCTCGACGAAGGTCCGCGCGACGCGCCGGTCGTGCTCATGCTGCACGGCAACCCGTCGTGGAGTTACTACTGGCGACACCTGGTGGTCGCGCTGCGCGATCGCTATCGCTGCATCGTGCCGGACCACGTGGGCATGGGCCCGTCCGACAAGCCGGATGACGGGTTGGACGCGTCGCCCCGCTATATCTACACGCTCGAGTCCCGCATCGCGGACCTGACGCGCCTGCTCGACAAGCTCGAGATCGACGATCCACTGACGCTGGCAGTGCACGACTGGGGCGGCATGATCGGCTTCGGCTGGGCGCAGACGCACGCGCGCCAGGTCGCGCGCCTCGTGATAACCAACACCGCGGCGTTCCCCATGCCGGTCGCCAAGGCACTGCCCTGGCAGCTCAGGCTGGGACGCGATTCGCAACTCGGCGCGCTGGCGATCCGGGGCTTGAACGCGTTCGCCGCGGGCGCGGCGCGGCAAGGCGTGGTGCGGCCGATGTCGCCGGAAGTTCGCGCCGCCTACGTCGCACCGTACGACTCGTGGGCCCATCGCATCGCGACGCTGCGTTTCGTGCAGGACATTCCGCTCGCGCAAGGCGACGCGGCGTTCGCGCGGGTCGCGGCAGCGGGCAAGCGTCTGCACGAGTTCGCTGACCGGCCGGCGATCATCGGCTGGGGCCTCGAGGATTTCGTGTTCGACCATCACTTCCTGGAAGGTTTCACGCGTGCGCTGCCGAAGGCCGAGGTGCATGCCTGGGCCGACGCCGGACACTACGTGATGGAGGACAAGCACGAGGTGCTCGTCCCCGCGATCCGCGACTTCCTGGACCGCACTTCGTGAGCACGGCGCCAACAAGCGCGAAGAGCGCCCCTCACCCGCCTTCGGCAGCCTCTCCCCGCAAGCGGGGAGAGGGTAAGCAGGAGTGAGCGCGTTGACCAACATCGCGGGGACGCTGACGCGCGCTGCGCGGGAGCGCGGCGGCGAGGTGGCGTTGCGTTGCCCCGGCACGCGCGCTGCCGACGGTTTCGCCAACTACGACGTCGCGCTGACTTTTCGCGAGCTCGACCTGCGCAGCGAACTCATTGCGCGCGGCCTTGCTGCCGTAGGGCTGGCGCCCGGGATGCGCGCGGTACTGATGGTGCGCCCGAGTCCCGAGTTCTTCCTGCTCATGTTCGCGTTGTTCAAGGCGGGTGCGGTGCCCGTGCTGGTCGATCCCGGCATCGACCGTCGCGCGTTGCGCGCGTGCCTGGGCGAAGCGGAACCCCAGGCGTTCATCGGCATCCCGATTGCGCAAGCCGCGCGCACCCTGTTGCGGTGGGCTCCCACCGCGAACCTCAAGGTGTGGGTGGGAAGAGGCGGCATCGGCGGCCCGACACTCGCCGAAGTCGAGGCACTCGGTCACCTCATCGTGGAGGACCTGCCCACCACTTCAGCGGACGACGTCGCGGCAATCCTGTTCACATCGGGCGCGACGGGCGTGCCGAAGGGCGTCGTGTATCGGCACCGGCACTTCCTCGCGCAGATCGACATGCTGCGCGATTCGTTCGGTATCGAACCCGGCGGCGTGGACCTGCCGACGTTCCCGCCATTCGCACTGTTCGACCCGGCATTGGGGCTGACCTCGATCATCCCCGACATGGACCCTTCGCGACCGGCGCGCGCGAATCCCGCGCGGCTGGTCGAGGCCATCGACCGCTTCGGCGTGACGCAGCTATTCGGCTCGCCGGCAGTACTCGACGTGCTGGTGAACTTCGACGGGCAATTGCCCGGCGTGGCGCGCGTCTTGTCCGCCGGCGCGCCGGTGCCTGCCGGCACCGTGTCCGCGATGCGCAACCTGCTGCCACGCAGCGCGCAACTCTGGACCCCGTACGGCGCGACCGAGTGCCTGCCCGTGGCGGTCATCGAGGGGCGCGAACTCGAAGCCACGCGCATCGAGAGCGAGCGCGGCGCCGGCACCTGCGTCGGCCGGGCGGTGCCGCCGAATGTCGTGCGCATCATCGGGATCGACGATTCCGCAATCGAAGAGTGGCATGAGGGCCTTGCGTGCGCGCCGGGGACCGTTGGCGAGATCACGGTCGCCGGTCCGACTGCGACCGACACGTATTTCAATCGCCCGGCCGCCACGCGCATGGCCAAGATTCGCGAGACGCTTCCGGGCGGAAGCGCGCGCATCGTGCATCGCATGGGCGACGTGGGCTACTTCGATGCGGAGGGCAGGCTCTGGTTCTGCGGTCGCATGATGCAGCGCGTCCGGACCGCTCTCGGGGACCTGCACACCGAACAGGTCGAGCCGATCTTCAATGCCATAGACGGCGTGCGACGCAGCGCGCTGGTGGGTGTTCCGACAGTGGGCGCCGCGGGTGCGGCGCTGGTCGAATTGCCGGTGCTGGTGTTGCAGCCGGGTGCGGGTGCGCGACGCGCCGACAAGGTCCGCATGGAAGCCGACGCGCGCGCGCTGGCCGGGCGATTCGCCCAGACGCGCGCGATCACCGACGTGGTGTTCCATCCGGCCTTTCCGGTCGACACGCGCCACAACGCGAAGATCGACCGCCTCAAGCTGGCGCGCTGGGCCGCGCGGCGGCTGGCGGTGCTGCGCAACGGCTGATAAGTCGCCGCTTCGCGTTTCCCGGACAGCCCCTCACCCGGCGCTGCGCGCCACCCCACTCCGTGCCCCGGCCCAAGCGTTCCGCTTGTGCGTTCGCGCGTGCGCGAGTCGATGACTCGCAAGCAGCACGCGCTCACCCCCGCAAGCGGGGCGAGGGTAAGTAGTCAGGTCAGGTTGCGGCCGTGGAACAGTTCCTCGATCTCGCGCTTGAGCGCGCCCTCGATCCGCATGCGCTCCTTGAACGAGAGGTTCTTGGCCTTTTCCTCGAACAAGTAGTTGTCGAGGTCGAATTCCTTCAGATGCATCTTCGTGTGGAAGATGTTTTCCTGGTAGACGTTGACGTCGAACATCTCGTACCTGCTGCGGATCGGCCGCGCCAGGTATTCCTGGATCGAGTTGATGCGGTGGTCGATGTAGTGCTTGCGGCCCTTCACGTCGCGCGTGAAGCCGCGTACGCGGTAGTCCATCACCACGATGTCCGACTCCAGCGTCTCGATCAGGAAGTTCAAGGCCTTCAGCGGCGAGATGACGCCGCAGGTGGCCACGTCGATGTCGGCGCGGAACGTCGCAATGCCGTTGTGCGGATGCGTCTCCGGATAGGTGTGGACGGTGATGTGGCTCTTGTCGAGGTGCGCGACCACTGCGTCGGCGATCACGTCCTTGCCGGCCGCGCGCTTGTCGATCACCGGCTGTTCCGAGATGAGGATGGTGACGGACGCGCCCTGCGGGTCGTAGTCCTGCCGCGCGATGTTGAGGATGTTGGCGCCGATGATCTCGGCCACCTCTTCGAGGATCGCGGTCAGCCGATCGGCGTTGTAGGCCTCGTCGATGTACTCGATGTAGTTGCGCTGCTGCTCGTCGGTCACCGCGTAGCAGATGTCGTAGATGTTGAACGACAGCGCCTTGGTGAGGTTGTTGAAGCCCTGCAGCTTGAGCCGGGGCAGTGGTTTGAGCATGGTCGGCGAACTCCGGGACGCGAACGCCACGCCCGGGGCGTGGGGGATGCCGACGCCAGCCGAAGCCGCGCCGAAGGGCGCGCATTATGGAATCTCTTGCCAGGTGCGTCCACGCTTTCCCCTGTCTGGTGACAGTCGCGCCGCATCCCCCGGAGGCAAAGCCAATGAACGGCAGCGCACGGCGGGGGTTGTCCGCTGTCGGCCATGCGCCTATAACGCAGGTCCATGCGTGACCAGAGAGTGTTGATGTGACGACCCAGTTGGGGACGAGGCTGCCGCGCCTCATCGAGACGACGCCGCGCGCGTCGCTGCCGGCGGCGCTGCACCTCACGCCCGACGCGCTGCAGCGCTTTCTCGCCCAATGCCATCGGCGGCGTTATGCGGCGAAGGCGCCGGTGATCCGGCCCGGCGACTCCGCGGCGACGCTCTTCTACATCATCGAGGGCTCGGCCACCGTGCTCACCGAGGACGAGGGCGGCCGGGAATTGATCCTCGCGTACCTCAACCGGGGCGACTTCATCGGCGAGATGGGGCTCTTCATCGAGAGCCCGAAACGCGATGTGCTGGTGCGCACCCGTACCGTTTGCGAGATGGCGGAGATCACCTACGAGCGGCTGTTCCGGCTGCTCGAGGGGCCGCTGCGCGACGAGAGCCCGCGCCTGCTGTTCCAGATCGGGGCCCAGCTCACCGCGCGCCTGCTGCATACGTCGCGCAAGGTCAGCCGGCTGGCGTTCCTGGACGTCACCAACCGCATCGCCCGCACTCTGGTCGATCTGTGCCATGAACCCGATGCGATGTCGCATCCGGACGGCACGCAAATTCGCGTGTCGCGCCAGGAGATTTCGCGGCTGGTCGGCTGCTCTCGCGAGATGGCCGGTCGCGTGCTCAAGCAGCTGGAGGAACAGGGCCAGATCACCGTCAACGGCAAGTCGGTGGTGGTGCTCGGCGAGCGGTAGCCAGCCAAGGGGGCGGAGCAAAGCTCCGCTCTACAAGAGCCATGGATCGGTGCTGTTGTAGAGCCGAGCTGTGCTCGGCTCGGGAGCCTCAGCGCTTGCGGCGCGGGCTCTGGCGGCGGGCGTTGCCTCCAGCCGACTTCGGCTTTGAAGCAACCGGTTTGGCGCGACTTTTCGCTCTCCCCGGCTTCGTGTCCCGGACCCTGGTGCCCGCGCGATCGGCGCATCCCCAGTTGAGCATCGGCGTGCCGGCCGGAAGCTCACGTGTAAACCGCGCCATCGAACCCGCCTTCGGATTGACCACCACCGGGTCGGACGCCGCGCGCAGCAGGGGCAGGTCGTTGGTGCTGTCGGTGTAGACGCGCGTGATCGGTCCGCGATAACCCGCGGCGCGGATCATCCTCACCTTCTCTTCCGCGTGGCAATGATGGCGCGCGACCACGGCCCCGTACTTGCGCATCGTCGTCGTGCCGATCACCGGCACGTGCTCGTGCGCGACGAAGGCCATGATTGCGCGCGCGAGCTCGGGCGGCGAGCCCGTGGCGATCACCACGCGATCGTTGGCCTCGAGGTGCCGATGCAGCGCCTTGAGCGCCACTGGGAGAAGGCGTGCGCGCAACTTCTTCGCGTTCTGGTCGACGTACACATCGATGAGATCGTCCAGCTCCTTGCGGCGATGCAGGCCGAGCGTGCCGATCCACAGGAACCCGGAGATGCCGCGCCGTCGCGTGGGCATCCAGCCGACCATCGGGCCAAGCAGCGGGGCGGCGGCGGCCGCCAATGCCGTGCGCCACGGCGAACGGCGGATCAGCCAGCGGATGAGGTGGCTCCCAGAGTCACCGTCATACAGGGTGTGGTCGAAGTCGAACACCACGAGCGGCGTCTGCGCGTCGGTGAAGTGCTCCTCGGTCTTGATGCGCGGTTTCATGCGGCTTCCTCGCTCAGCATTTCGGCCAGTGCCGCACCGGGATCCGATGCACGCATGAAGGTTTCCCCGATCAGGAATGCGTGGACCCCGTCTGCGCGCAAGCGCGCAATGTCGTCGCGTGTGCGGATACCGCTCTCCGCGATCAGGAGTTGCGAACCTGGCACGTGCCGGCGCAACTCCAGCGTGGTATCGAGGCTCACTTCGAATGTGCGCAGGTCGCGGTTGTTGACTCCGATCATCACGCCCGGAATCCGCAGCGCGCGTTCCAACTCCGGCGCATCGTGGACTTCGAGCAGCACGTCGAGCCCGATCTCGCGCGCCTGCCCGGCGAATGCCTCGAGCTCCGCATTGCCCAGCGCCGCGGCGATCAGCAGGATGCAGTCGGCGCCGAGTGCCCGCGCCTCGAACAGCTGGTACGGGTCGACGACAAAATCCTTGCGCAGCACCGGCAGCGCACACGCTGCGCGGGCCGATTGCAGGTGCGCGTCGTCACCCTGGAAAAAGTCGATGTCGGTGAGTACCGACAGGCAGGCAGCACCCGCGGACTCGTAGCTGCGCGCGATCGCGGCGGGGTCGTAACCGGCGCGGATCACGCCCTGGCTCGGGCTTGCGCGCTTGATCTCGGCGATCACCGCCGCTTCACCGCGTGCGATGCGCGCCGCGATGGCCTGCGCGAAGCCGCGCGTGCGATCGGCATCCCGCGCGCGTGCCTTCAGACCCTCCAATGCGGTTCGGGCGGCACGCTCGCGAACTTCGCCGCGCTTGCGGTCCAGGATCCTGGCAAGGATGTCGCTCATGCCGAAGTCGCGCGGCCGTAGGCGCGTTCCACTTTCGCCACTCTCACTTCGAACGCGTCGTACCACGCGTTGCGGCCGCGTTCGCGCGTGGCCTCGTGTTCGGCGTGGTGCTTCCACGCCGCGATGCTCGCCTCGTCGCGCCAGTAGCTCACCGTCAAGCCGAATCCCCCCGCGTCGCGCGCCGAATCGACGCCGAGGAATCCCGGCTGCCGCGCCGCCAGCTCGACCATGCGCTCCGCAGCGTCACTGTATTCAGCGGAATCGCTGGCACTTCGCTGCGACGCGAAGATCACGGCGTAGTACGGCGGCGCCGGCAGTGCGGCAGGCGAGCTCATGCGCCCTCGCGGCCAACGCGGGCACGCACGCGAGGCGCACTGACGGCTTGCGCGCATGCGGGACATGCTGATGAAGGGAGAGGCATTCGAACGGCCTGGCGCTGCCTGCTGCAGGCGCGCATCCTAGTCCATCGCGAAGCGTGCGGGGCCGTCGGGCACCATGTCCGACGACACGTGCTCGCCCCGGCTGAAGTCGCCGAGGCGAGCACCGTAGCAACGAGGTCAGTCCGGAACCGTCACAGGCGCAAAATTGGCATGCACCAGCATCCACTTGCCGCCCTGTTTCGCGTACACGCGGGTCGACTTGGCGAGGTTGGGACTCATCTTGCCGTCCTTGCCCTTTGTCATCCCGGCAAAGTTGTAGGACAGGATCGCCGTGTCCCCGTAGAACTGCACGTGCGGATTGAGCATCTCGGAGACGACGCCGGTCTCGCCGCTTTGCCTGTTTGCTTCATAGAACCTGCCGCTGAGTGCCTTTCCCTTGACCAGCACGGGCACGACCGGATTGAACTCGGTGTAGTCGTCGGCGATCGAGGACCACGCCTCGGAGGCGGGCTTGTTGGCGTCTTCGGCGGCCCACTGCGCGCGCGTGATCGCCATGATCTCGTCGGCGTCCTGCGCGAGGACCGCGCCAGGCAATGCCACAAAGGCCAGCGCGAGTGAGAGCGCTGCGAGCTTGTACGTATTTCGGTTCATTGGATTCCCCCAGTTGGAAGTGCGCAGGATGGATCGCGCCTATGCGCTCGCCGGCAACTCCCGTGAATCCTTGAAACTCCTGGTCGGCTTGCCCCAAATCGACGAACGTCAGAGCGCAGGCTCATCCTACGCTCATGGGTACCCGCTGTGCGGTCGACCTCTGCAGGACGACGTCAGCAGGCCACGTCGCCGGACGTCAGGCCCCCGGCCCGCTGCGTTGCCGCAACGAAGGCATCGAGCCTGGCGCGCGCGGCACCGCTCGCGATCGCGTCGCGGGCGCGCGTAACGCCCTCGGCAATCGAGTCGACCACGTCGCTGGCGTAGAGCGCGGCGGCGGCATTGAGCAGCACGATGTCGCGCGCGGGACCGGGCTGGTTGTCGAGCGCCTGCTCCAGCAGCCCGCGTGAGCCCTGCGCGTCGACGACCTCGAGGTTGCGGCTCGCGCTCATGCCGAAGCCGAAATCCTCCGGGTGGATCTCGTATTCGCGGATGCTGCCGTGGCGGAGCTCGCCGACCATCGTCGCGCCGCCGAGCGTGATCTCGTCCATGCCGTCGCGGCCCCACACGACGAGGGCGTGCGTGGCGCCGAGGCGTTCGAGCACGCGCACCTGGATGCCGACCAGGTCGGGGTGGAACACGCCCATCAGTATGTGCGGCGCGCCCGCGGGATTGGTCAGCGGCCCGAGGATGTTGAAGATCGTGCGCACGCCGAGCTCGCGTCGCACCGCCGCGACGTGCTTCATCGCCGGATGATGATTGGGCGCGAACATGAAGCCGATGCCGGTCTCGGCGATGCACTGCGCGACCTGCGTGGGCGTGAGATCAATGCGCGCGCCCAGCGCCTCGAGCACGTCCGCGCTGCCCGACTTCGACGAAACGCTGCGTCCGCCGTGCTTCGCGACGCGCGCGCCTGCCGCGGCCGCGACGAACATCGCCGCGGTGGAGATATTGAAGCTGGACGCGCCATCGCCGCCGGTGCCCACGATGTCGAGGAAATGCTGCGCGTCCGGAACCTCGACCCTGGTGGCGAACTCGCGCATCACGCTCGCCGCCGCGGCGATCTCGTCGATGGTCTCCTTCTTGACGCGCAGCGCCGACACGATCGCCGCGATCATCGCGTCCGACACTTCGCCGCGCATGATCTGGCGCATCAGCGCCACCATCTCGTCGTGGAAGATCTCGCGATGCTCGATCACCCGCGCCAGCGCCTGCCGCGCGGTGAACGTTACCCCCGCTCCAGCCACGGCGCTCACCACCTCATACCCTTGCCCCGCATTGTGGAGAAGCTGTGGCGCGCAGCGCCTTCTGCTGCTCCCCTCGCCCCGCAAAGCCATACCCTCGCCCCGTGCAACGGGGAGAGGGTGGCGCGCAGCGCCGGGTGAGGGGCAGCGCGATGCGCGAGCACCATCACCTTCCTCCCTGCACCAGAAAGTTCTTCAGCAACGCATGCCCATGCTCGGTCAATATCGACTCCGGATGGAACTGCACGCCCTCGAGCGGCCACTCGCGATGCCTGAGGCCCATGATCGCCTCGAAGTCACCCGCATCGTCCTCGCACCAAGCCGTCGTCTCGAGACACTCCGGCAGCGAATCGCGCTCAACGATCAGCGAGTGATACCGCGTCGCCGTGAACCCGTCCGGCAGATCGCGAAACACCCCATCCCCGCGATGCCGGATGTTCGAAGTCTTGCCGTGCATGATGTGATTCGCGCGGATCACCTTGCCGCCGAATACCTGCCCGATGCTCTGGTGCCCGAGGCACACGCCGAGGATCGGCGTGTCGCGACCCATCGCCTCGATCAGTTCGAGCGTGACGCCCGCCTGGTCCGGCGTGCCCGGCCCCGGCGAGATCACGATGCGCGCAGGCGCGAGCGCACGGATGCCCGCCACGTCTAGCGCGTCGTTGCGCACCACGTTGACCTCTTCCCCCAGTTCCCCGAAGTACTGCACGAGGTTGTAGGTAAAGCTGTCGTAGTTGTCGATCATCAGCAGCATGCGGCGCCTATCGGAATGTATTGGTTTTTTGTATCGACTGCGCGCCCAACCCATACCTAAGCTGTAACTCCAATCGGTGCAGGTGGTCGCGTTGCGGCGCAAGCTCATACCCGCGAGGCTGCACGTATCAAGCGAAAGCACAACTCGACGGCCCTCGAGTGTACCCCGGGCCAATGAGGCAGCTCACGTGGGCGGCTGCAGCGCTTCGTCCTCCACGGATTCGAATCGCGACTGAAGCTGGACCGATCGGATCTCGCCGTTCACCGCTCCGGTTGCGTGCAGTCAAGGTGGCGCGGCGGGGTGTCGACCAGCCGGCAGCCTTCGGGAAATCCCTTCGCGTTCCAGTACGCAAGCAGGCCATCGCGCTCGGCCAGTTCGAGGAACGCGGGTTCGCTCAACATGCCGCGCGCCGAGCGGAACCATACGTAAAGATGGTAACGGCCAGTTGGCAGAGCTTCGTCGAGCTCGACGGCGACGGCTTCGCGGTACATTCCGAGTGCCGCCAGTGATCCACTCCAGCCTTTGCCATTGAAACCGGCGCGGTCCGCAGCGATCGCCGCGTAGAGTTCTGCGCCTTTCGCGGGGTCCTCGATCGCGGCATACATCGCATCGATGACGAGGCGCGCGCTCGGCGCCGGCTCGGGGACTCGCTCGAAGTAGGACCGCAGATAGCGAATCGCACGGCTGCCGTCGTGGTCGTCCAGCGCGAATCGCGCGTGCAACCAGTCTGCGAATGGCCAGCCGACGTCGGATGCGGTTGCAGGCCCTTGGCTGCCTCTTCGCGGTTTCCGCGCAAGCCCTGCACGGTGGCCAGCCAGCCGAGTGTAATCCCCGCCATCGGGTCGATCTCGAATGCCCTTCGAAGGTCGCTCTCCGACTTCGCCAGGTCGCCCACGCCCAGGTAGAACATGCCCCGCCACAGCAACACGGTTGAATCGCGCGGGTCGTGCCGGATCGCCTCGCTGTACAGGCGCTCGCTGCCGATCAGGTCCCCCCGGCTATGGCGCACCTGCGCCTGCACGGCGTATGGCAGCGACAGCGAAGCGTCCAACTCCAGCGCACGCCCTGCTGCTGCCAGAGCTGCAGCGGTCGCCTGCGCTACGGGAGTGTCGACGTAGTCGGCGCTCACCCAATGCACGCCGGACAGGACTGCCCATGCCTCGGCGAACTCCGGGTCGCGTCTGACCGCCTCCTCAAGCACCTTGCGCGCCGCCAGCAGCGCTTCGCCGCGCTGATAGAACAGTTGGCGGCCACGCAGATACAACTCGTACGCCTGCAGATCCTGCGTGGCTGCGTCGACCTCGACCTTGCGCGATTGACCAGCGAGTCCCAGCGCGCCACTCAAGGCAGCCGAGATCGACTGCGCGATCTCCTGCTGAACCGCGAAGATGTCGGTGAGATCGCGATCGAAGGTGTCCGACCAAAGGTGCTGGTCGGTGGCCGCATCGATGAGCTGCGCGGTGATCCTGACCTTGCCGCCCTGCTTGCGCACCGAGCCTTCGAGCACGTGCGCCACGTTGAGCTGTTGCGCGATTTCACGCACCGGAACCTGCTGGCCCTTGAAGGAGAAAGCGGAGGTGCGCGAGGCGACCTTGAGACCCTCGACGCGGGCGAGCACGTTCAACAGTTCCTCCGCGATGCCGTCGGCAAAATATTCGTTCTCGGGATCGGGACTCATGTTGGCGAAGGACAAAACGGCCAATGAACCGCGCGGCGGGGAAAAGGTTTGAGAAGGTGCGGTGGGGATCAAGGGGGTCTTGCCCGCAGCCGATACCGCACCGCGTTTCTCGGCCTGCTTGACTCCCCCAGTACTCTTTTCGGCGATCCAGAACCTTTCCACCGCCATCGAGCCGATCACGATCAGCAGGGCGACGACGATCAGCCGGTCCATGCGCCGCCAGGTCTGCGCTCTCACCGCATGCTGCGGGTCGACCTCGACCTCGACGTCCCGTTGCAGGCCCTGCGGGGTGAGCTCGAACACCCAGGCGAACACGAGCGCCGGAACGAAGCCGAGCGCGAGGATGATCACCACCGCGCGAGCCACCCAGCTCGGCACCTCGAACATCGGCAGCACCGTGCCCGCGACCTGCACGATCAGCCACGCGCCGACGAGATACAGCCCCGCCATGCGTATCACGTTGCGGCGCTTGAGTTCGGCGAGAAAGCTCATCGGGCGCTCACGGCGGTGAGTTCTTGCGCGAATACTTCCGCGCGAGTTCGCGCATCGCCGGGTGCTCGCGATGGGCGTCGAATACCGGGTCGAGCATGAGGGAGTCGAAGTAGCGCTCCTTGGCTGGGAGCGCGAGATATCTCGCCATGGCTGTGGCGACCTCCTCGCTCGTCGCCGTCATTGCCAGCGTGATCAGCTCCCCCGGCACGAGGTTCTGACTCTCACGTTCCTGCGTCGAGGCGAGAACCATGGCCGATCGCGCCACTCGCTGCGCCTCCTCTGGTCGCCCGAGCATCGCGAGCGCGTGCGCGCGCGAGGTGGTGGCGCGCACGTTGTCCGGATGATCCACGAGAAACGCGTCGAGCTTGGCCAGGGCGACGCCGGCCCGCTCACGCATCTCCGCGGCCCTGCCTTGGGCGCGCAGGACGAACGCATGCATCAGTTCGGGCGGCAGCACGCGATATACGCGATATTTGTATTCGACTACCGGCCCGGGATTCGTCGTGGTCGCGGCGGTGGCGACGTCGTAGCGGCGTTCGAGATAGGCCAGATACCAGCGGAGATAGGCATCTACCCCCACGAAGTCCGGGTTCAGCGTGATGAATTCGCGTGTGGGTCGGATGTCGCCGAGCAGCATGTTCTCCGCCCACGGCAGATACGCCAGCGAATCGACGCTCGCCGACGGAATCGCTTTCAGCCGCTCACCCCAAAGATGCACCGCTGCCAGGTCGCCGCGCCAGATGTGGGTGCGGATGATCTCGGCGATCGTGAAGTCGCTGCGAGGGTCCAACGCAACGGCGGCTTCCATCGATCGCAGGGCTGCGTCCAGATCGCCGCGCCGTCGCTGAATCAACCCGCGCAACTCGAAGATCTCTGCGCCGTTCGGCATTCCGCGCTCGGCGATTGCCAACTCCTGCAGCGCACCGTCGTAGTCGAGACGGCCGCGATACAGATGATCGGCAAGGATCCAGTGCAGCCGGGGCTCGTTGGGTGCGAGCGCCAGCGCGCGATCGATCCAGTGCCGCGCCTCATCGCGTTGCGCGGTCTCGCGCGCCCCGCGCGAGTGCGAATATATCTTGCCGAGGTGGTATCCCAGCTCGCCCATCGCCAGCGCAAACGACGGATCGCGCGCGATCGCTTTTCGGTACAACTCGGCCGCACGCTCGGAAGGCTCGGCGGTGAAGACGGTGCGGAATTCGATCGCACGCGCCCTCAAGTACAGGTCATACGCCTCGGAGTCGCGAGTGGGCGCGGCTATGGTGGGCGCCGCCTGCGCTGCGTGCGCTTCACCGAGTGCCTGCGCCAGCGCCGCTGCGATCGCGCGCGCGATGTCGGTCTGGATCTCGAAGATGTTCTCCGGCGTCAGCTCGCGGTCGAAGGTCTCGGCCCACAGGTGCTTGTCGGTCGCCGTGTCGATGAGCTGGGCGTTGATGCGCACCCGATTACCGGCGCGCTGGACCGCGCCCTCGACCACGGTGGCGACACCCAGCTCGCGTCCGATCTGGCGCAGGTTCTTCTTGGTGTCGCGATATTCCATCACCGAAGTGCGGGAGATCACCTTCAGCGCGCCATTGCGCGCGACCTGCGTGATCAGGTCATCGTGTACGCCGTCGACGAAATACGCCGCATCAGCCTTCGCGCTGCGGTTCGCAAACGGCAGCACCGCGACGGAACCGCGCGGCGCGGGGCGCGGCGGCGTCCCATCAGAAACAGGCTCGGCAGTCGCGACAGTTCCCCCAGCGACCGCAGCGGTCGGTGCGGCAGCGCGCTTGGTCGCGACAGGAGAAACGCGATCGAACACGAACAGTCCGATTGCCAGCACCAGCAACGCTATGACGGCGATGTCGAGCTTCTTCGCGGTGATGTGCGTGACGCTCCGGCTGCGGTCGACTTCCGACTCGCGCCTGAGACCCTCTGGGGTCAACTCGAACACCCAGCTGAAAACCAGTGCTCCGACGAAGCCGATCGCGAGCACCACCAGCACCATGCGCAATCCTGCCTGCGGCAGGTCAAGCACCGGCGAGAGCACGTCGAGGATCTGCATCACCAGCCACGCGAACACCAGGTAGGCGACCGCCACCCGGATAACGTTGCGACGCTTCAACTCCCCCAGGAAACTCATCGTCGCGCTCCCCGCCACTGCGCGAGACTACTGCGACTGGTCCCGAACGGGGCGATCGACTAACGGAAGCCGGGGTCGGCTAAAAGCCCTGCGACCCGACGGGGCGAAGGCTCTCGACCGGGTTGACCAGAGGCGCGGCCCGTGAGCCGGTTGTCGACCAAGGACGTGCAGGGCGCAGTGCTGGAATTTGGCGCGAACGCAAGCATGTCGCAACCAGCGCTTGGACAACGACTATCCGTGATGTTTCGAGGCGGGTGCCCCTCGCGGGCCTCCGCGCATGGGGGACGCCGCGTGATTCGCACCCGCGACGTCAGCGGCCAGCGTTACGCGTAGACGAAGCGCCAGCGCCGAACCGGGCACGAGCGATGGGCCAGACAAGCAGGCCCACCGTCGCGCTGCATGCCGACCGGAGCGGCGGACCGTCCGATCGGCAAGCACTTCAACAATTTCAGGCAGCCGCGTCTTTCAGCTTCTTCAGCGGACGGATCTTGACCTTGGTGCTGGCCGGCTTGGCCGCGAACCACTGCTCTTCCTTGGTGAAAGGATTGATGCCCTTGCGCTTCGGCTTGGCCGGCACGCTGACCGCGGTGATCTTCAACAAGCCGGGCAGCGTGAAGGAGCCCGCGCCTTTCTTGTGGACGGATCCGGCCACTGCGCCTTCGAGCGAACTCAGTACGGCGCGAACGTCGCGCGCGGCCACGCCGCTCGACTCGGCGATGTGCGCCACGAGTCCCGACTTGCTGAGTGCGTCCTTGATGGGCTTGGAGGGTGCCGACGGAGCTTTGCTGCTCGCTGCTTTCTTCTTAGTTGCCATGTTTTTCCCGGGTGAAGTGACGAGGGTGGGTGGTTTGCCTGTTGGCAATCCGAATGTAGACGATGTACGCGGTGGCGCCAACCACAAAAGAGCCTTTTGACCGCAATTTTCGCGGTTTTTTACGATCCGGGGATGCCGAACCCCCTGCAGGGCACCTTGCAGGAGCCCGCGCCGGGTCGCTCGCACGAGAAAGCTGGCCTGCCAACGCCGGTCCGTCACCTCGGCGGCGGGAGCCTGGAACACGCCCCGGGTACCATCACGTGATGCAGCCAGGCATCGAGGTTTTCGAGGGCGACATCACGCGGCTGGACGTCAACGCGATCGTCAACGCCGCGAACAGCTCGCTGCTCGGCGGTGGCGGCGTCGACGGCGCCATCCATCGCGCGGCGGGACCCGACCTTCTGGAAGCGTGCCGCGATATTGAAGAGTCCACGCGCGGCGTGCGTTGTCCAACCGGCGAGGCGAGGATCACCGACGGCTTCGACTTGCCCGCGCGCCACGTCATCCACACGGTCGGCCCCGTGTGGCACGGCGGCAACGCTGGCGAAGCCGCCCTGCTGGCCAGCTGTTATCGCGAGTCGCTGGCGCTGGCGTTGCAGCATCATGTGGATTCGATCGCGTTCCCGGCGATTTCCTGCGGCCTGTACGGCTATCCGCTAGAGGCGGCCGTCGCAATCGCGGTGCGCGAAGTGCGCGCGTGGCTCGCGGCCCACGCGAGACCGCGGCGCGTGATCTTCTGTTGCTTCGGCACCGGCACCGCAGACGCATACCGCGCCGCCCTGGCTGCGCCCGGGGCGTAATTCCCTTCGCCGGCCCGCGGCCGCTCCTCCAACCGCCCCGACCTTGCGGGGCCAACTGTCACCTTTGCTCGCGGAATTTCGTTACCTTGCACAGGCCCGCTGCAGGCGGGCGTCGCAGGGGGGCGGCGCGTGGTCTTCAATTCGCTGACATTCGTCGTGTTTTTCGCATGCGTGCTCGCGCTGCACTCGCTGCCGCTGCGCTGGACGACGAAGAAGATCAACCTGCTGGTCGCCAGCTATCTCTTCTACGCGGCGTGGAACCCGCCGTTCGTGATCCTGCTCTGGATTTCGACGGTGGTTGACTGGTACGCGGTGCAGCAACTGGTGAAGGCCGAGAGGCCCGCGGCGCGGCGCGCATGGATGATCGTCTCCGTCGTCGTCAACCTCGGCATGCTCGCGTACTTCAAGTACGGCACCTTCCTGCTCGCCAACTTCACGACGCTGATGGCCGGCTTCGGGGTCGCGTACACGCCGCCCGAGTTCGACATCGTGCTGCCGGTGGGCATCTCCTTCTACACCTTCGCGACGATGTCCTACACGCTGGACGTGTACCTGCGCCGCTCCGCGCCCGCGCGCAGCTTCCTCGACTACGCGCTGTTCGTCACCTTCTTCCCGCACCTGGTCGCGGGCCCGATCATGCGGCCCACCGAACTGGTGCCGCAGTTCGCGGAGCAGCGCCGCGCCACCGCGGACATGCTGCGCTTCGGCCTTGCGCTCATGACGCTGGGTCTGTTCCAGAAGATCGTGCTCGCCGATGCATTCCTTGGACCGGTCGTGGAACTGGTGTACGACGTCGAAGCGCCGGCAGGCGCGCTCGACGCGTGGATCGCAACGCTGGCCTTCAGCGGGCAGATCTTCTGCGACTTCGCCGGCTACTCGACCACGGCGATCGGCGCGGCGCTGTGCCTCGGCTTCGCGATGCCCGACAACTTCCGCTTTCCCTACGCCGCGATCGGCTTTTCGGATTTCTGGCGGCGCTGGCACATCACCCTGTCTTCCTGGCTGCGCGATTACGTCTACATCCCGCTCGGCGGCAACCGGCACGGCGAGGCGCGCACCTACTTCGCGCTGATGACGACCATGCTGCTGGGCGGCCTGTGGCATGGCGCCAACTGGACGTTCGTCGTCTGGGGCGGGCTGCACGGGCTGTATCTCGCGGTCGAGCGGTTCCTGCGCTCGCGCTGGAATGCTCCGCCCCTACCGCCGGCGTCCCAGTTCGCGATCGCCCTGCTGACGTACGCGCTGGTCAACGTGACGTGGGTGTTTTTCCGCGCCGAAACGTTCGGCAAGGCCTGGACGTTGCTGCGCGGCATGTTCGGATTCAATCCGTCGGCCGCGCCGATACTGCCCACGGCGCACCTTACGCTCGTCACGCTCATCGTGGCCGGCATCGTGTGCGCGCACTGGTGGATGCACAACCGCACGCTCGAGAGCGCAATCGCGCGTACGCCGGCACCGCTGGTGGCTGCGCTCTGGGCATCCATGCTGTTTGCGATCGTGATTGCACAGGGGGCCGGCAATGCCTTCATCTACTTCCAGTTCTGACCCGGCGCGCGAGGCTGACATGCAGCCGCATCGGCCCGGCTTCGTGCGCCTGACCGCATCGGACCGTCCCGGCGTCGCACAGCCTGTGCCGGTGCGCGACATCCCCATGCAGCCGTGGGGCCGCCTGCTCGCCTTCGCGGTACTCGCCGCCGCGCTGCTGGTCGGCGCCTGGGAATGGCACTGGCGCGCTTTCGGTGCCACACCCTCGTATCGCAACAGCGACGGGCAGTGGGTGCAGCAGCGCAGGCGCATCGACAACGGTGAAGGAGACAAGACGGTGCTGGCCGGTGCATCGCGCGTGCTGTTCGACGTGCAGTTGCCGGTGTGGGAAAAGCTCACGGGCGAGCGCCCTATCCAGCTCGCGCTGGAGGGCACGTCGCCCGTGCCCGTGCTCGAGGACCTTGCCGCCGATCCCGACTTTACGGGTCGGTTGCTGATCGGCGTGGCGCCCGACGTGTTCTTCAGCGGCTTCGCCTACCGCGGCAGCGCGTTCGAGCTCTATCGCAAACAGGGGCCGTCGCAGCGCATGGGCAACTGGCTGTCGATGCACTTGCTGGAACCTTTCCTCGCGTTCTACGAGCCGGACTTCGCGCTTGCCACTGTGGTCATGCGCCAGCCGTGGCCGGCGCGCCCGGGCGTGAGGCAAAGCATCAGGGTGCGCAGGCTCAGCACGGCCGATGCCGATCGCAATACGCGCATGTGGCGCAAGATCGAAACCGACGCGGACTACCGGGCATTGACGCGAAAAATCTGGGCCCAGGATTTTGGCGGGCCCTTGCCCGGCATGGACACCCCGGAGAAGAAGGCGAAAGCCATCGACGCACAGATAACCAAGGCTGCTGCAGCAGTCGCCACGCTGCGCAAACGCGGCGTGCGCGTGCTGTGGCTGCGCCCGCCCAGCGACGGCGAATACTACGCGTTCGAGCAGAAGTACCTGCCGCGCGCCGAAACGTGGGACCTGCTGCTGGCCCGCACCGGCGCGCCCGGCATCCACTTCGAGGATCATCCGGAGCTGCAGGGTTACGAGCTTCCCGAGTGGTCGCACCTGTCCGCGTCGGAAGCGGACCGCTTCACGGCCGCGCTGGTGCCGCTCGTCGAGCGCGAGTTCCGCGCACTCGAAACGCCGGACCCGTCGCGCTGAAGGTTGAATAGGATAGGGTTGGTAGCGGTGCACCCGGCGCACAAGCTGCCGCATGCCCGCCCCACCCGACGGACTCCGCCTCATGCCTTACATGGAACTCCTCAGCGATCCGCAGATGTGGATCGCATTCGCGACGCTCACCGCGCTCGAGCTGGTGCTCGGCATCGACAACATCGTCTTCATCTCGATCCTGGTGGACAAGCTGCCGCCGGAGAAGCGTGCGACGGCGCGCCGCATCGGCCTGTTCCTCGCGATGTTCATGCGCATCGGCCTGCTGTTCACGCTGACATGGCTGGTGGGCCTGACCGCGGTGCTGTTCACGGCGTTCGACCAGGGATTCACCGGCCGTGACCTGATCCTGCTGGCCGGCGGCGCATTCCTGCTGTGGAAAAGCACGAAGGAGATGCACCAGCTGATGGAGGGCGAGCCGGGCCACGCCTCGTCGACGGTTCGCGCAACGTTCGCCGCGGTGATCATGCAGATCATCGTGATCGATGCGGTGTTCTCGCTCGATTCGATCATCACCGCGGTCGGCATGGTCGACGAGCTTGCGGTGATGGTGGCGGCGGTGGTGGTGTCGGTGGCCTTGATGATGGCGTTCGCGGGCGTCATTTCGCGCTTCGTGTCGGCGCACCCGACGGTCAAGATGCTGGCGCTGGGCTTCCTGTTCGTTATCGGCGTGGTGCTCGTCGCCGATGGCTTCGGCCACCACATCCCGAAGGGTTACGTCTACGGCGCGATGGCTTTTGCGCTGGCCATCGAGGTGCTCAATATCCGCACGCGGAGGTCGGCGGTCAAACCCGTGGACCTTCGCGACCCCTACGAGCCGGATGGGGTCGCTCGATGCCCGACCTGTGGATCGGCTCGCGCCACCCACCCGTTGCCGGCTGCGGGATCGCCCTAGCGGGTCATGATCGCGCTGGCCGAAGCGTATCGGGCGGGCCTGCTGGGGCGCCCGCACTGGCTGCGCAACGCCGTGTCCGGCGTGATCGTCGGCGTGGTGGCGTTGCCGCTGGCAATGGCCTTCGCGATCGCCTCGGGCGCCAAGCCCGAGCAGGGCATCTACACCGCGATCGTCGCGGGCATCGTGGTGTCGATCGCCGGCGGCAGCCGCTACCAGATCGGCGGACCGACCGGTGCCTTCATCGTGATCCTCGCGGCGGTGACCGCAGAGCACGGCATCGAGGGATTGCAGATCGCCACGCTGATGGCGGGCCTCATGCTGCTGCTGTTCGGCATCGCGCGGGTGGGCGCCGCGATCAAGTTCATACCGGCTCCGGTCATCCTCGGATTTACCGCAGGCATCGCGGTGATCATCTTTGTGGGGCAGTGGCAGGAATTTTTCGGCGTCGGGCCGATCGCGGGCGCGCATTTCCACGACAAGTTGCGGAACCTCGTGGTCGCATTGCCTGGGCTACATCCGGCGACGACCGCGCTGGCCTGCGGCTCGCTCGCGCTGCTGCTGGTGGTGCCGCGGCTGCCGGTGATCGGCAAGGTGCCCGCGCCGCTGGTTGCGCTGCTGGCGGCGACGCTGGCGCAGGCGTTCGCGCAATGGGATGGAGTAGCCACCATCGGCTCGGCTTTTGGCGGCATCCCGCAGGGGTTGCCTGCGATGGGATTCCCGACAGTCACCCTGGACAAGGTGCTGGTGCTCATGGGTCCTGCCTTCACCATCGCGATGCTCGGCGCGATCGAATCGCTGCTGTCGGCGGTGGTGGCCGACGGCATGACCGGCACCCGCCACGATTCCAACCAGGAATTGATCGGCCAAGGGCTCGCCAACCTGGCGGCGCCGCTGTTCGGTGGCTTCGCGGCCACCGGCGCCCTGGCGCGCACCGCCACGAATGTGCGCAATGGCGGCAGCGGCCCACTGTCGGGCATCGTGCACGCGCTGTTCCTGGTGCTGGTGCTGGTGTCGCTCGCACCGCTGGCGGTGCACATCCCGCTCGCCGTGCTCGCCGCGATCCTGTTCGTGGTGGCCTGGAACATGAGCGAGGCCCGGCACTTCGTGCGCATGCTGCGCCGCGCGCCGCGCGCCGATGTGGCGATCCTGCTGGTGACCTTCGGGCTGACGGTGTTCGCGGACCTGGTGATCGCGGTCAACATCGGCGTGATCCTGGCGATGCTGCAGTTCATGCGGCGCATGGCGTCCAGCGTCGCGGTCACGCAGGCGAGCGGCGCGGAGTTGAACGATGAATTGTCGTTGCGCGGACTGGCGGTTCCGGATGGCGTCATGGTGTTCGCAGTCACCGGTCCTTTGTTCTTCGGTGCAGTCGAGAACTTCCAGCGCGCGCTCGCGCACACGCACGCCGATCCGAAGGCAGTGATCGTGCGCATGGATGGCATTCCCTTCATCGACATCACGGGCATGCAGAGTCTCGAGGAGGCAATCTCCGATCTCCAGAAGCGGGGCGTGCGGGTGATCCTCGCCGGCGCCAATCCGCGCGTGTCCGCGAAGCTGACCAAGGCGGGCGTGCTGGGCCTGGTCGGGCCGGACAATGTCGTCGCGGATCTCGCGGCTGCTATCTCGGCGCTGCGGCCGGACACCGCCGGGCTCGCGAACCCGTAAGGCGACCGTGGCTGCAGCAGCGTTACCTGCGCGGCTGCCCGGTGGTGAGGCGGGCGAGGCCTTCGGCGAAGCTGACGCGCGGCTGGTAGCCGAGGTCGCGCCTGGCGGCGCTGATGTCAAACCAGTGAGCAGTCGACAGCTGCTCGGCGATGAAGCGCGTCATCGGCGGTTCGCCGCCGAGGCGCAACACATTCCACACCCCTTCGAACACCGAGCCGAACGCGTGCGCGGTGCGGCGCGAGATGCAGTGCGTTTCGGGTGGAAAACCGACCGTGCGCAGGAGCGCATTGACCACGTCCGCGATCGGCATCGGCTGGTCCTGCGTCAGGAAGTACGCGCGCCCCGCGCACGCGGAGCCGATGTCGAGCCGGTCGAGCGCTGCGAGATGCGCGTCGACCGCGTTGTCGATGTAGATCGTGTCGATGCGGTTCTTCCCGTCGCCCACGAAGCGCAGGCGGCCGGCGCGCGCGCGGGCTTCGAGGCGCGGCAGCAGGTGATGATCGCCCGGCCCCCAGATGAGGTGCGGTCGCAAGGCGACGGTCGCGAGTTCCGGACCGTTGGCCGCCAGCACGCGACGTTCCGCGATCGCCTTGGTCGCCGGATAGTGCGCGCGATGGCGCGCCGGGTACGGATGCGTCTCGTCGACGCCCTCGAGATCTTCGCCACCATGCACGACCGCGGGCGACGAGGTGTGGACGAGCCTTCGTATACCGTTCAGATCGCACGCGGCCAGCACGTTGTCGGTGCCCGTGACGTTGGCGGCGTAGAAGTCCTCGAGCCGGCCCCACGCGCCGGCCTTGGCTGCCGTGTGGACGATGGCATCGACGCCGAAGCTCGCCTCAACCACCGCGTCGAGGCTTGCGATGTCGCCCACGTGCTGTTCGATACCGAGCGCGGCCAGCGCCGGTGCCGGGGTTCTCGACAGGCCACGCACTTCGTCGCCGCGCGCCTGAAGCGCGCGACAGACCGCGCCGCCGAGGAAGCCGGTGCTGCCGGTGACCAGTACCTTCATCAGTACTTGCGCATTGCAGGCGGCCCCTCATCCGGCGCTTCGCGCCACCTTCTCCCCGCAAGCGGGGCGAAGGTAAAGCGGATGCTCAGCGCGTTCATCAGACGCGGTAGGCGACGAAGCGCATGATGCTCGCGGCGGCGGTCATGAGGGAGGGCACGGGCCAGGGCAGCGGCTCGGCGCCGCGCGCGTCGGCAGCCTCGGCGTGCGCAGCCTCGTCGGCTTTCATCTGCGCAAGCACCGCGCGGCTCTTCGCATCGGAGGGCGGCAATCGCTGCAAGTGCTCATGCAGGTGCGCTTCGACCTGGCGTTCGGTCTCGACCACGAAGCCGAGGCTGCGCTTGTCGTCGCCGAGCGCGGCCAGAGCACCGATCGCAAAACTGCTGGCGAACCAGAGCGGATTGAGCAGGCTCGGCCGGTCGTTCAGGGCATCGAGCCGCGCCTGGCACCAGGCCAGGTGCTCGCCTTCCTCGTCGGCGGCATGGAGCAGATGCGCGCGCGTCGCCGGATCGCGTGCCAAAGCAGCCTGCCCGAGATAGAGCGCCTGCGCGCAGACCTCGCCAACGTGGTTGACACGCATGAGCCCGGCGGAATGTCTGCGTTCGGCCCCGTCGAGCACGCCTTCGGCCTTGCCCGCGGCCGGATCGGCGCGTTGCAGTGACGGAGCAGGGCCAAACGTGGTGGCGAGCGCGCGCTGGAATCCCGCGAGCAGGCGGTCGGTGGCGTCGAGTTGGCGGGATTCGGTCACGTGAGGGATTCTCGCAGGGACAGGTCGAGCAAGGTAATGGGGTGAACCACGGTTGCGGTGTTGCCGGCTGCTGCCAGGCCTGCGGCCAGATGCATCCGGCAGCCGATGTTGCTGGTCAGCACTCGCATCGGTGCGGCAGCTTCCAGGTGCGCCACGCGCTCCGCGCGCAGCGCGTTGGCCACCTGCGGGTGATCCGCGAAGTACGAGCCCGCGGCCCCGCAGCAGGCAGGTTCTTCGGGCAGCTGCACGATGTCGAGGCCAGGGATGCGGCTGAGCACGCGCGCCAGCGCCGCCAGGCTTCCCGGCGTGTCGCGCTGCGTGCACGGCACGTGCAGCGCCACGCGCATGGTCAATGCGCGGAACGTCAACGTGGGCAGCAACTCGTCGCGATCGAGGAACGCGAACAGGTCGTCGAACGCAGGACCGGACTCCGCGAACACGGCATCGCGCAGTTGCGCATGGCAACCGGTGGCCGAACCCAGTACCTGGTCCACCGGCAGCGCGTGGTAGCGCATGCGCGCGTCCTGGGCGCGATCGCGCGCCTGATCCGCCTGACCGTGATGGCGATCGAGCGCGCCGCAGCAATGATCGCCGCCCGGCGCATGGACGTCGTATCCGAGCCGCGTGAGCACACGTATTGCGGCCTGCTGCGTGTCGGCATCGAGCACGCCGGCGACGCATCCGCGAAACAGTGCGACCGCTCCACGCCGCGGGCCCGTCGCGGCAGTGAAGTCCGGGACCGGCGTTGCGTCGGACCCGATCGCGACCGTCGCGAGCGCATCGCGCAGCGGTACTGCGCGTGGCAGCAGACGCCGCAGCAGGGCACTGCGCCGCGCCACGCGCGCCATGGGTCGCAACGCGCGCAGCAGGTTGCGATGCCGCGTCAGCCAGCGCGCGGCTCGTCGGGCGATCGGCTGCGGCGCAGGAAACGCTGCGCGGGTCAGGTCGATCAATTGGGCGTAGTCGACGTTCGCGGGGCACACGCGCGTGCAGGTTCCGCAGTTGAGGCAGCGGTCGAGCGCGGCGAGTGCGCCGGGATCGTCCGGGGCGAGCTGCCCGCGCGCCAGCGCGTCGGCCAGCGCGATGCGACCACGCGGCGAGTCCTGCTCGCGCTGCAGTACGCGGTAGCTCGGGCAGCGCTCTATGCAGAGGCCGCACTTGACGCAGGTGTCGGCGATCGCGCGGATCTGCCTCGCGGCGTCACTGTCTACTGCTGTCAGCGATGAGGTGCGCATGGTCTTCGCCGCAGGTTAGTGGATGCGCGGTGACCTGCTGGACCCTGATCTGTCGCCTACGGCTTTGCCCCACCTGACGGTTGTTCCGCAAACCAGGCGTCCATGTGCGCTTCAAGCACCGACAACGGCACGGCGCCGATACTCATGAGTTCATCGTGGAAGGCGCGTACATCGAACGCGTCCCCGAGCTTCGCTTCGCCGCGCGCGCGCAGCTCGCTGATCTTGAGCTGCCCGATCTTGTAGGCGAGTGCCTGCCCCGGCGTGCCGATGTAGCGATCGATCTCGTTGACGATGTCCTGCTCGGTCTTCGGCGCGTTGTCCTTGAAATACGCGATCGCGCGCTCGCGACTCCAGCCTTTCGCATGCATGCCGGTGTCGACCACGAGGCGAACGGCGCGCCACATGTCGTAGGCGAGCTGGCCCATCCGGTCGTACGGGTCGTCGTACAGGCCCATGTCGTAGCCGAGGCGCTCGGCATAGAGGCCCCAGCCCTCGACGAACGCCGTGAACGGCGACATCCGGCGGAACATCGGCTGCCCGGGCTGCTCCAGCGACAGGGCGATCTGCAGGTGATGGCCCGGCATCGCTTCGTGCAGGGACAGCGGCATCATTTCCCAGGTCGGGCGACTCTCGGGCTTGTAGAGGTTGACGTAGTAATTGCCGGCGCGGCTGCCGTCCGCTGCCGGCCGGTTGTAGTACGCGGTCGTGGTGTCGGGCGCACTGGCTGCCGGAATCGGTATGACGCCGTAGGGCGTTCGCGGGAGTTTGCCGAATACCTTGACCAGTTCCGGATCGATGCGCCGCGTCAACGCGCGGTACGCCGTCAGCAGCTCGTCGGGCGACTCGTGGAAGAACTTCGGATTGGTACGCAGGTGTTCGAAGAATTCGGTCAGCGATCCCTCGAACTTCACCTCGACGCGGATCTTTTCCATCGCGGCGCGGATGCGGGCGACTTCGCCGAGGCCGATGGCGTGGATCTCGTCGGCGCTGAGTGCGGTGGTGGTGTAGCTGCGCGCAAGGTGCTCGTAGTACGCCTTGCCTTCGGGCAACTCGCCGGCCGCGACCGTTTCCCGCGTGGCCGGGAGGTATTCCTCATTGAAGAACTTCTGGAAACGCTTGAGCGACGGCAGCACGGCTTCCGCCACTGCCTGCCTGCCGTCGTCGCGCAATTCGGTCTGCTCCCGGGACGGAATCGACTCGGGCATTTTCAGGAAGGGCGCGTAGAAGCTGCTCGTCTCGGGAGTCGCGCCGGCCTGCTCCGCGATCTGCTTCGGCACGCGCGACATGATCGCGCGCGGAGGGGTCCAGCCCGTGCGCATGCCTTCGCGCATGAGCGTGATGGTCTGGTCGGTGAGCGTGTCGAAAGCGCGCAGCCGCGCGGTCCAGTCGCGATAGTCCTTCGCGCTGGCGAAGCGCAGCGACTGCGTCGCCCCGACGGCGAACTGGTGCAGGCCGCCCCGCTGGTCCACCGGCATGAGTTCGGTGCGGAACCGGAAACCCGCGATTTCGTTGCGCAGCACCGTCGCGTAGATGTCGTGGTTGAGCTGGTCCTGGGGATCCAGCGCGTTGCGATCGATGGCCTCGAGTCGGGCCAGCGACTCGCGCACTCCCGACTGCTGTTTCCCGATGGCCTCGAGGCTGCGATCGGGCAACCTGTCGTTGTAGCGCGCGTCGCCGATATTGCTCGCGAGCATCGGGCTCTCGCGCAACCGGCGTTGCCAGTCGTCTTCGAACAGTGCGTGGAGCTCCCGCACTGCGGTGGTCGAGCGAGCGGCCCCGCTGGGGGCGGCGTCGAGCCCCCGGCTGCATACCAGCAGGAACACGCATGCGACGAGGATTCTGCAATTCATGCCACGAACTCCGATGATTGTGAACATTGTCACTCAGTGGGCGCTTCCAAAGTCCCCCATGATTTGGGCTACTTTATGCAGCGCCGAAGATCGGCCAGTTCACGGTTCGCGTAACGCGTAATCGCGCCGACCAGCCATCGCCGCCAGGACTCCCCCCTTAGAAGGATTCTACCCATGCGACTTGCCGAAGTTTGTCGCCGCCCGCTTCGCCCGGATTGCTCCATCCAGGCCTACGTGCTCGCCCTGATCATCGCAATCTTCGCTTCGAGTCCACTCTGGGCGCAGTCACCGCCGCCCCTCGCGCTGCCCGACTCACGCCTGCTGCGTGGCGGCACGGTGCAGCACATCGCGGTCCTGCCGGATGGCAGCCGGGTCGTCGCGGGCTTCTTCTCCAGCGTGAACGTGGTGGCGCGGACGAACCTCGCGAAGATCCGGGCGGACGGCACGGTGGATACCGGATGGATTCCCCCGGCATTGGGCGATATCCGTAGCGTCGCGGGCGACGCCCAGGGCAACGTCTACGTCGTGGAGTTCCTGGACGGCACCCGGAGCCGCATCGTCAAACTCTCGGCTGAGGACGGCAGCCCGGTTGCTGCGTTCGCAGCCAGCGCGCCCAACATCGGGCAATTGGCTGTCCATGGTGAAGCCCTGTATACGACGGGGGGATGGCCCCTGGCAGGCGGCGGCAACCGCATCGCGAGGCTTTCGCTGGCATCGGGTGCAATCGATACGGCGTACGTGCCGGAAGTCCAGCTCACCTTTGCCGGATTCGAGATTGACTCCCAAGGCCGCGTCTACGTTCCTATATCGGGCGGCTTGCGGCGCGTTCTCCCGGACGGCCGCCTCGATCCGTCGTGGATCGTCGTGAGCAGTGCTTTTCTCGGCGCGCTGGGTCTCGGCGACAACCGTCTGTATGTGGCAACGCAGGGCCCGTCGGCTTCGGATTCCGATGCGGTTCTCGGCTATTCACTCGCCGACGGAGCCGTCGACACGACATGGAATGCGACGACCACCGGTCGGGTGCGCGTGATCGAAGCCGACTCGCAGGGAGGCATCTGGCTGGGTGGCGATTTCACTCGCGTCAATGGCGTCGATATGCGTTATCTCGCGAGGCTGGACCAGAATGGCGTGCTCGTGCCTGGAGGGAACACTGCTCCCAACAGCTTTGTCTACGCCCTCGGGGAGTCCGGCAATGGGATGGCCGTGGGAGGCGTGTTCGACAGGCTCGGCACGCAGCCGAGGCTCGCCGTCGCGCGTCTCGGGTTGGACGGGTCCTTGCTTCTGAACTCGCCCAGCGTCGAGCGGTCCGCGTCCGGCAGTGCCTTCGCCCGGCAGCCCAACGGAGGCATGATCGTCGGAGGCGACTTCGCGAAGGTCGGTCACTACTTCACCAGCGGCGCGGCAAGGTTCCATGCCGACGGCACCCTGGACACGACATGGCGCTCCGACGTACCGGTGCGTGTATCTGCGGTCGCCGTCGATTCGAGTGGCGCGGTGTTTTTGGGAGGTCTCAGTGGGATCCCTGCGGGTGTCGCCAAGCTCCGTGGCGATACCGGAGCGACGATCACCGACTGGTCGCCCGCGCTTACCTGCGCTGTCGACTCGCTTTCGCTTTCTTCGGACGGCTGGCTGCACGTGGGTGCCGTTTCCTGTCCCGGAAGCACTTCGCGCTTGAGGCGCGTGCGCGCTGACTCCGGAGCGGTTGATGCAACGTGGCCCGCGAACAGCACTCTCAACTTGTGGGTACGGTCCATCGTGGACGATGGCCAAGGTTCCCTGTACGTCGCGTTCGGCTCCTCGGTCGCAAAGGTCGCAGCGGCGACCGGACAAACCACATGGAGATTGAGAACGGGCTCGGGGTCCCTCACCGAACTGGCCTTGTCGGGCGACGATGTTTTTGTCGGCGGCGGTTTCTGCGGCCTTGGCCCTTTCGATCAGGCGCCGCCGCCCACCACGTCTCTCTGCTTTCTGGCACGCGTCGCCAGTTCCAGCGGCGCCGTAGACTCGTCCTGGCCCGCATCCAGCGTGTTGGGTCGCGTCTTCAGCCTCGCGGCCACCGCGTCCCGCGAACTGGTCGTGGGGGGATTCGACTTCGAAACCGACGACCCCTTTGAAAATCGGGGCGTGCCGTTCCTGAAAAAGCTGCGCTCGAGCGATGGGTCCGCCCTCACGGACTGGGATCCGCGGCCAAACGACACACCGTCCGCACTGCTCGCCGACTCGCCCGACCGCGTGTGGGTCGGAGGTCCGTTCACGCGCATCGGTGGTTTGCCGCGCGGCGGCATCGCCCTGTTGCCGCTGGCCGGGGCACCGCAGCTCCCGGCCTCCAACATTCTCTTCGACCCGCGTCGCGACGGCCACGGCATCGAGTTCGTGCGCGTGCGTGATTCGCTGTATGCGCTGACGTTCTACACATACGGCGCGGACGGACAGCCGGAGTGGTACCAGGCGCTGGGCAATGTCGTGAATGGAGTCTTCGCGCCGACGCCCGATGCCAATGGCAAGTCGCTGTTCCGGTACCGCTACGTGCCGGGGGCCTCGCCTCCGCAGCAGCAGGTGCCGGCGTTGTCGGGAACCGTATCGGTCGATTTCAACGCGCCGGCTACGAGCGCACCCTGCAATGACGGTCGCGACGCGAGCAATGCGGTAGCGGTGATGACGTTCTCGCTCGGCGCCGATCAGAACGTGCGCTGGTGCATGCAGCCCATCGTCGCCGCAACCGCCAGACCCTTCCTGGATTTCAGCGGGCTATGGTTTGCGGGTCCGGCGGACGACGGCTGGGGATGGTCCGTACTCAACTTCCGCCTGACGAGCACGAACGGAGTCACGGATGGAGTGGCCGCGTTGCTTTTCTATTACGACGGTGCCGGCAACAGCACCTTCGCGTTCGCGCAGACCGCGCCGTTCGTCAATGCCGCTTCGGTTCCGGTGTTCCACCGACGCGGATATTGCAGGACTTGTCCGACCGTGCCCTTCGTCGATTCACCGGCCGGCTCGGCCACCTTCACCTTCACCCAGCCGAGCGAATCGGCCAGCGCGAACAATCGCGTCACCTACTCGGTGACACCGCAGAACCCGGTGGGCGGCACGTTCGCACGAACCAACGGTCCTTTCCTTCTGCTCACCCGGCCTCAGTAATAATGCCCACGCTGAAATGATGCCCACGCTGATCCGGCTCGAGTAGCCGGGCCGGCGTGCCTCCGTCGTTGTGCGACTGGAGTTGCTGGATCGTGAAAATGCGCCGTCGCACACTTTTTTCCCTTGCCCTCGTTAGTGCATCACTCGTCGCACTGGGCGGCTGCTCCGTGCACTCCACGCGTGACGGCGCGCAACGCAGTGCGCAATCGGTCGACGCAGGCGCGACTGCACAGACCCATGCCTGGTACGACGCCGAGCCGGGGCGCACTCCCTCGGACGGCGATCTTCGCGCCGTGCAGATGACCTATCCGACCGGCCGGTTCGAGCCGCGGTGGCTGGTGGAATCGGCGCGCGAGGCGCGCGCTGTCCAAGCCGGGATTCCGCAGGGTTCCGAAGTCATTCGAGGCAGGGCAAAAGCTTTTGCAGGCAGTGGCACGTTCACTCCGCTGGGCCCCCAGCCGCTCAACCCTGGCGCGAGCGCCGCGTCGGGGCGCGTCAACGCGATCGTGGTGGATCCCGTGCAGACGAACATCGCCTACTTCGCCTCGGACGGTGGCGGCGTCTGGAAAACGACGAACTGCTGTTCCGCGGCCACCACGTGGACCGTGAAAACCGATCTGCCCGAGATCGCCAACATCGCGATCGGCGACCTGCATATCGATCCCAACGACCGCAACACGATCTACGCAGGTACCGGCGACCTTCGCTACGGATCGTTCTCGTTCGGCGCCGCCGGCCTGCTCAAGAGCACCGACCGGGGCGAAACCTGGACCACGCTCGGCATGGATGTGTTCAACCCGTTTTACGGACCTAGCGCCGGACTCGGCTTCCCGCAGTACCAGGCCATCGGCAAAGTAGTCGTCGATCCGAACAACAGCGCCAACCTCGTCGTTGGCACCAAGACCGGTCTGTTCCTCTCGTACAACGCCGGCCTCAACTGGACGGGGCCTTGCCTCACCAATCCGCACACCTCGCAGCGGCAGGACACCACGGGACTGCTCGCAATCGACGCGGGTGCGACCACCACGTTGATCGTCGCAGTCGGCACGCGTGGCATGCCGACGCCGGTGCAGCCCGATCTCGATCGCAATGGCGCCAACGGCGTGTATCGCGCGCAACTGCCGACAAGCGGTTGCCCGGTCGGCTGGGCGCTGCTCAACGACAACTGGCCTGCGGGCACGGGCAATGGCATCGCCGGTGGCACTTCCAATGGCCGTATCGAAATCGCGGTGGCGCCGACCCACGCGCAGGTGCTGTATGCGCAGATCTCGGATACGAATCTCGACAACGGCATTGTCGGCGTCTGGAAGTCGCTGGACCAGGGCACGACCTGGATGCAGGTCGGCACGGACAATGCGTACGCAGGCTTGGAGGGTACGCAGCTTTGGTACAACGCCGGCCTCACGGTCGCCCCGGACAATCCCGACGTCGTACTCGGCGGTGCGCTCCACCTGTTCCGGTCGCAGAACGGTGGCGCGAATTTCGCGCGCATCGGCGGCAGCAACGTGCACGTCGACCACCACGCACGCGCTTATGTCGGCAACGATCCCAATGTACTGCTCGTCGGCAACGACGGCGGCATGTGGCTCAGCACCAACGCGGCAGCAGCGTCTCCGACCTTTATCCCGCTCAATGACACCATCAACACCATCGAGTTCTATTCTGGCGACATCACCGCCAACTTCGCCAACGCCACCGTGCGGGGGGCGAGTGGCGGCGCGCAGGACAACGGTTCCAACACCGTGCAGTGGTTTGGCGGAGTGCAGCCCGGCCCTTCCGCCTGGGTCACGCGCAACGGCGGTGACGGCATCTACACGCGAATCGAACCGGTGCTGGGCCGGCGCTGGTACTACTCGAGCCAGAACGGCGCACTGCGCGTTGCGCTGGCAGGTCCCGGCGGCCCAACGCAGGATGCGTCTGCCCCGGGTTTGTGGGGCGGCGACGTCCTGAGCTTCGTGATGCCTGTCGAGCTGTATCGCTACGGCGTGCTGGACGCGCCGGACAGCGGCTGCACCACAGCGAACGGGTGCAGCCGCATGCTGGGCGGCACCAACCGCGTGTGGGAAACGGTTTTCGGCGCGGCGCCGGCAAGCTCGTGGTATCCCAACAGTCCCAACATCACCAAGGGTACGCTGGGGAATCGATCCTTCATCAATCAGCTCGCGCATTCGGTGACCGACCCGCGCATCGCCATCGCGGGCACCAATGATGGCAACGTCTGGTACGGCTTCGGACTCGGAGCCGGTGTGGCGAATACCGCTTCCTGGGTCAACGTCACGGGCGGCAACTCCGTGTTGCCCAATCGTCCGATCATGGATGTGGCGACCGACCCGCTGGACCCGCGCATCGGCTACGCAGCGGTAGGCGGCTTCAACCAGAACACTCCGTCGCAACCCGGCCATGTGTTCCAGGTCGCCTGCACCGGCAACTGCGCCTCGTTCGTCTGGACCGACAAGACCGGCAACCTGCCGAACATCCCCGCCAACTCGATCGTCGCCAATCCGCTCAACCGCGCGCAGGTGTTCGCCGGCACCGACTGGGGCCTGTACTTCACCAACAACATCGACGCGACGCCACCGCAGTGGTTCCGCCACGAAGGGCTGCCGCATTCGATGGTGTGGGACATGGCCATCGATCGCGGCTTCACGACGCTGGCGGTGTTCACGCGCTCGCGGGGTGCCTGGGTGACGCCCTTGCCGACCGCATCGATCACGCCCCCGCCGCCGCCCGTCGCCCCGCTGCCGGCATCCAACATCCTCTACGACAGTCGCCGCGACGGCCACGGCATCGAGTTCGTGCGCGTGCGCGACTCGCTGTACGCCATGACGCTCTACACCTACGGAGCGGAGGGTGAGCCCGAGTTCTACCAGGCGGTGGGCAATGTGGTGAATGGCGTGTTCGCGCCGACGCCCGACGCCAACGGCAAGTCCCTGTACCGGTATCGCTACGTGCCCGGCAGCACGCCTCCGCAGCAGCAGGTGCCGGCGCAGTCGGGCACTGTGTCGATGGATTTCAACTCGCCCGCGACACAGGCTCCGTGCAACGACGGTCGCATAGCGTCCACCGCCGTGGCCGTGATGACGTTCTCGCTGGGGAACGACCAGAACATCCGCTGGTGCATGGAGCCCATCGTGACTGCCACCGCACGCGCGACGCCGGACTTCAGCGGACTCTGGTATGGCGGCCCGGCAGACGATGGATGGGGATGGTCGATCCTCAACTTCCGCCTCAACAACCAGAATGGCTTGGCCGCGATCCTTTTCTACTACGACGCTGTGGGCAACAGCAGCTTCGCATTCGCGCAGACCCCGTCGTTCGTCAACGGCGCGGCGATTCCCGTGATCCATCGCAAGGGTTATTGCAGAACTTGCCCGACCGTACCCTTCGTCGATCGACCCGCGGGCTCGGTAACCTTCAACTTCACCCAACCCAGCGAATCGGCCAGCGCGAACAACCGCGTCACCTACTCCGCGACACCGCAGAACGCGGTCGGCGGCACCTTCGCGCGCAGCAACAGCCCGTTCCTGCTGCTGACTTCACCGCAGTAGGTGCGGGTCTCCTGCGTCCAAGTCGGCGACAATGCCCCCGCATGCCGACCCTGACCCTGCTGCGTTGCCTGTGTTTTGCATTGTTGTGGTCCTGCGGCGTTCACGCCGCTGGCGCTGAGCCGCCGTGCGACAACGACGATGCCGTCCCGGCGAACCTCGATCGGGTAGTGGGTCGGCTTGAGCAGCACCTGCCGTCTGCGCCGCATTCAGTGGCGGGCGCTGTCGGGAACGACTGGCTGCGAATCGACAATCCGGGCAATGGCCCGGGCGCCGACGGCTACATCAACGACCGATTCGGCAATGCCGTGGCCGTCGAGGGCGACACTGCGGTGGTCGGCGCGCGCGGTGACGATATCGCTGCTTCTGCATTGAGCGGATCGGTGCAGGTGTTTACCCGCATCGGCTCCGTCTGGCAGCTCAGCCAGAAGCTGGTCGCGGGCCCACTTCATCCGCAAGCGGAGGGGCTCGGAAACGGTGTCGCGTTGTCGGGCGACACTATGGTAGCGGTCACCGACGGTCGTCCGGACCTCGGTTCGATCTTCGTGTATCAGCGCGATGCGGGCCTCTGGGCTCTCGCGGCCACGTTGCGGACGGCGACAGGTGGACCGGTCATATGGACGACGTCGGTAGCCCTGCACGGCGATACGCTCGTGGTCGGCTCGACTTCTTCCGCATTCTCGGGCGGCAATGGGCTTGCGTTCGTATTCGAGAGAAGCAACAGCGTGTGGTCGCTCGTGGCGACGCTCGACGCGGGCGAGCCGGGCGGGTCACAGTACTTCGGGAAATCGGTCGCGATCTCGGACAGCACGATCATCGTCGGCGCTCCCGGAGAACGCGATCATGGCGCCGTGCACGTGTTCACGCGGACTGGCGCGACATGGCAGCGGCAGCAACGGCTCGACGTCGCAGACACGGATCCGTTCGCTGACTTCGGACGCTTCCTCGCCATCTCAGGCGACACGCTGGCCGGTGCGGGATCGGGTCATTTCGCGTACGTGTTCGAACGGGTGGGATCCACATGGTTGCGGCAGCAACGCCTCGCGCCGGCCGACCCGACCGTCGGCGCGACGCCAGCCCTCGGCGAGAATTTCGGCTGGACACTGGCCGTGCATGGAGACGTGATTGTCGCGGGTGATCCGGCCACCTATGAAGGTCCGAACCAGTCCGGCCTCGTCCGGGTGTTCGTACGCGACGGCAACTCCTGGTCGCTTCAACAGCAACTTTTTGCACCGGACCGGGCGGCGGACGATTACCTCTCCAGCGCCATAGCGTTCGATGGCCAGACCATCCTTGCGGGGTCGCCCCAGGACGACGTAACGACCAATCTCGACCAGGGTTCTGCGCACGCGTTTGTCCGCACCGGCAACGCTTGGACGCACGGGCAGAGGCTCGACGCGGGGAACGGCGGAGCCGACGACCATTTCGGTCACGCCGTTGCGCTGGAAGGCGATGTGGCGATCGTCGGTGTCCCGGGGGACAACATTCCTCCGGCGTGCGAGCAGGGTTCCGCGTGGATTCTCCTGCGCAATGGAGCTGGCTGGCGCGTGCACCAGCAATTGGTCGTGCCCGACGGGAGGCACGGCGACGCCTTCGGCGCGTCTGTCGCGATTGCCGATGGGATCGTCGCAGTGGGTAGCCCGGGCTTCGACAGCGGTGGCGGTGTCGGATTCGACGAAGGCGCGATCTACATATTCGAACGCGACGGTACCGCATGGGCGCAGACCAGGCGGCTCGTCCACTCCCAGGGCGTACCCGCCGAGCGCATCGGCGTGTCGCTCGCGCTCTCCGACTCGGTGCTCGTTGCGGGCGGGAACCATGCGGCCATCGCGTTCCCCCGTGACGGGCCGACATGGAGCGCTTCCCAGCGCCTCATGCCGGCCGGCATTGCGGCGGATTCCTGGTTTGGCGCCTCGGTCGCGGCATCGCTCGATACGGTGATGGTCGGTGCGCCGGGCGATGACATTTCCTCGAGCGTCGACCAGGGTTCCGTCGTGGAGTTCGGGCGCGCGGGCGGCAACTGGGGACAGCGGCAGAAGCTCACCGCGACCGACGGCCTCGCCAGCGACCGCTTCGGACATTCGCTCTCGCTCTCAGGGCAACGCGCATTGGTCGGCAGCTGGCGTCCCGGCGTGCCCGGTCTGGAGCCCTCGCAGGGCGGCGCGTATGTCTTCTCTCGCACCAATGGCGTCTGGGCGCAGGAGCAGAAACTGACCCAGGTGGGCGAACGACTGGGATTCGCGGTGGCACTTGCGGGCAACGTCGCAGTGGTCAGCGCCGCGACTCACCAGTACCTGGAAAACTCTCCGGATGGCAACGTGGACCTGTTCGTGAGTTACGGCGGCAACTGGAGGCGCACGCAGCGACTCTCCAGGACTCTCGTCAATTCGTTCGGTGGATTTGGCCATGCGCTCGCGTTGTCGGGCACGACGTTGCTGATCAGCGATCCTTCGGAAGCCGCGGCGGGTGAATATTCGAACCGCCTGACCGGCGCCGCATTCTTATGGGCCGATCCCGCACTTCCCGATCGGCTCTTCTTCGACGGTTTCGACCCTCCGTTGCCGCCTTTGTAGTTGGGCCGGGAGTGCTGTGTCGGTGTGCGACCCCGTCAGCGGTAGGTGACGGCGGCGGGGTCGTGCGACTCGAGCCAGCCGAAGTCGTTGAGGGTGGTGATGCGCAGCGTCTCGCCCTCGAGCGCGAGGCGCGTGATGCCGGCGTTGGCGAGGCCGAGCGTGAGCGGGAATACGCCCGAATCCGGCAGGTCCATGGTGATCGCACACGCGGTCGCGATGACCCCGGCGGACGTCAATACGATCGCGTCGCCGCCGGTCGAGTGCATGCGCGCTACTTTCGCAGCGAGGGCCCGCGCGACGCGCGCGCGGAATGCGGCCCAGGTCTCGTGGTACTCGTGCTCGAAAGCGCCGTCCTGCCAGCGCGACAACGCCTGCGAGAACATGCGCAGGAAAGCGCGCTCGGGCGACGCGTCCGCGGCGAGCGCGCGCCGCAGCGCGGCGATCGTCTCGTGCTCCGGCGCGTGCGCGCGCATCAGCGCCACTGCGTCGATTTCGTCCCAGTCGGCGTCGACGATGCTCACGGGAGGCTCGGCCATTTCGCGCAGCGCGAGCGACAGCGTGTCGCGTTGCCTCGTGAGCGAGCCGGAGCACGCGAGCGCCGGCGCGAAGCCGCGGGCGCGCAGGTTGAGGCCGAGGAGTCGCGCCTGTTCGCGGCCATGCACCGACAGGCAGTCGTAGTCCTCCGCGTCGATGGATGCCTGCGCGTGCCGCACTAGCCAGAGCTGCACCATTCCTTATTCCTTTCGCATGCGCGCGAGGCAGCGGCGCTCGAGGTAATGCACCATCAGCCAGAAGTGGCGGAACGCGGGGTTCCGCGTCTGCCGATGGTGATAACGGTAGTAGATCTGCTGCACGATCGCGGCCAGACGGAACAGGCCATAGACCTCGTAGAACGCCCAGTGTGCGCTGCGCCGGCCACTGGCCTCGGCGTAGTGGTCGATCACTTCGCGTCGGGTCAGCATGCCCGGCAGATGCGTGGGCTGCCGGCGCATCGAGCGGATGAACCAGTCGTCGCCGGCTTCTACCCAGTAGGCCAGCGAGTTGCCGACATCCATCAGTGGATCGCCCAGAGTCGCCATTTCCCAGTCGAGCACGCCGACGATGCGCGTCGGATCACCGCGGTCGAGCACCAGGTTGTCGAAACGGTAGTCGTTGTGGATGACGCAGTTCGCGGACTCCGCGGGCAACTCGTCCGCCAGCCAGCGCATGACGCGCTCGAAGCGCGGCACGTTCCAGGTGCGTGCGCGCCGGTAGCGTTCGCTCCAGCCGTCGACTTGCCGCTTCGCGTAGCCCGCGCCCTTGTCGAACGCGGCGAGCGCGGGTGTGCTCGCGTCGACTGCGTGCAGCTCGACCAGGGCGTCGAGTGCGTTTGTGCACAGCGTGCGCGCGCCGTTGCGATCGAGGTTCACGTCGCGCGGCATCTCCTTGCGCGGGATGTGACCGTCGATGCGCTCCATGACGTAGAACCGGCTGCCGATGAGGCCGGCGTCTTCGCACAATGCGAGCATTTGCGGCACGCGATGGAACGAGGGCTTGAGCGCCTGCTGGAAGCGGAACTCCCGCGCCATGTCGTGCGCCCCAGCGGCCTTGGTGCCGGCCGGCGCACGGCGCAGCACCACGTCGTCGTTGGCGTAGCGCAGGCGGTAGGTCCAGTTGGACGCGCCGCCGGAATACTGCGTGATCGCAGGCGTGCCTTCGAGGTGTGGCATCTGCGTCTTGAGCCAGGCATCGACTACGTTGGCATCGAATGCTTCGCTCGCGCGCACGTTCATGGCGAAGCGCGACGGGCCCAGTGTTCGGCGATCTCGAGTTTGGCGAGCGTCTGTCGATGCACCGCGTCGGGGCCATCGGCAATGCGCAGTGCACGAGCCTGCGCGGCAAATGCCGCGAGCGGCAGGTCATGCGAGAGGCCCGCAGCGCCAAACAGCTGGATCGCTTCATCGACTACGCGCTGCAGGACACTCGGCGCCACGAGCTTGATCGCGGCAATCGCGCGCTGCGCGCCGCGCGCGCCGACGCGGTCGATCTGCCAGGCGGCGTGCAGCGTCAGCAGGCGCGCCTGGTCAATCGCCACGCGCAGGTCGGCAATGCGCTCGCGGTTGCCACCGAGATCGAGCAGAGGTTTTCCGAACGCGCTGCGTGCAAGTCCGCGTTCGATCATGAGATCCAGCGCACGCTCGGCCGCGCCGACGCAGCGCATGCAGTGGTGGATGCGGCCCGGCCCCAGGCGGCCCTGCGCGATCTCGAAACCTCGACCGCGCCCCAGCACCACGTTGGACGCCGGGACGCGTACGTTGTCGAATACGACCTCCCCATGCCCATACGGCGCATCGACGTCGCCGAACACCGACAGCATGCGTTCGATGCGCACGCCTGGCGTGTCCATCGGGATCAGCACGATCGAGTGTTGCCGGTGCCGTTCGGCGCCGGCATCGGATCGACCGAGCAACAGCGTCACCGCGCAGCGCGGATGCCCGGCGCCGGTGATCCACCACTTGCGTCCGTTGACCACGACGTCGTCGCCCTCGAAGGCGAGGTCGGCCTCGATATTGGTCGCATCGCTCGAGGCGACGCCGGGTTCAGTCATGCAGAACGAGGAGCGGATCGACGCGTCGAGCAGCGGCGTCAGCCAGCGCGCTTTCTGTTCCGGGGACCCGAAGTGATGCAGCACCTCCATGTTGCCGGTGTCGGGCGCGTTGCAGTTGAAGAGTTCCGACGCGAACGGCACGCGGCCCATCGCCTCGGCGAGCGGGGCGTAGTCGAGCGTGGTGAGCCCGGCGCCATGTTCGGCGTCGGGCAGGAACAGATTCCACAGACCCTGCGCGCGCGCCGCGTCACGCAGCCGAGCGATATGCGCGCTCTCGCGCCAGCTTCTCCAGCCCTGGTGATCGAGTGCGGCGTATTCGGCCAGCACGGCCTGTTCGACCGGCAGCACTTCCGCATCGATGAACGCGTTGACGCGCGAGAGGTAATCCTGCGCGCGTTGCGACGGCTCGAAATCCATGCGTTCGCCCCATTACCCGAGGCGTGCATCGTAAGCCAAAGCAGCGGAGCACAGCTCCGCTCTACAAAAGACCTGCGATCGGGGCGACCGTAGAGCCGAGCTGTGCTCGGCTCGGCGACCTCAGCGCTTCATTGCGGAGAAGAACTCGTCGTTGGACTTGGTGGTCTTCATCTTGTCGAGCATGAATTCCATCGCGGAGAGCTCGTCCATCGGGTGCAGGAGCTTGCGCAGGATCCAGATGCGCTGCAGGCGATCGGCCTCGATCAGCAGCTCCTCGCGGCGCGTGCCGGAGCGATTGATGTTGATCGCGGGATACACGCGCTTCTCGGCGATGCGGCGGTCCATGTGCACTTCCATGTTGCCAGTGCCCTTGAACTCTTCGTAGATCACCTCGTCCATCTTCGAGCCGGTCTCGACCAGCGCGGTGGCGATGATGGTCAGCGAACCGCCTTCCTCGGCCTTGCGCGCGGCGCCGAAGAACCGCTTCGGACGCTGCAATGCGTTGGCGTCGACGCCGCCGGTCAGCACCTTGCCGGACGACGGCACCACGGTGTTGTAGGCACGTGCGAGACGGGTGATCGAGTCGAGCAGGATGATGACGTCGCGCTTGTGCTCGACCAGGCGCTTGGCCCGCTCGATCACCATTTCCGCGACCTGCACGTGGCGCACCGCCGGCTCGTCGAAGGTCGAGGAAATCACTTCCCCGCGCACGCTGCGCTGCATCTCGGTGACTTCTTCCGGGCGCTCATCGATCAGCAGGATGATGAGGTGCGCATCCGGATGGTTGTGCATGATGGCCTGGGCGATGTTCTGCAGCATCATGGTCTTGCCGGCTTTCGGCGGCGACACGATCAGGCCGCGCTGGCCCTTGCCGATCGGCGAAATGAGATCGAGGATGCGGCCGGTGATGTCCTCGCTCGAACCGTTGCCGCGCTCGAGGTGGAACACCTCGCGCGGGAACAGCGCGGTCAGGTTCTCGAACAGCACCTTGTTCTTGGAGGCTTCCGGCGGTTCGCCGTTGATCTCGTCGACCTTGAGCAACGCGAAGTACCGCTCGCCGTCCTTGGGCTGGCGGATCTTGCCGGTGATGTAGTCGCCGGTGCGGAGATTGAAACGGCGGATCTGCGACGGCGACACGTAGATGTCGTCGGGGCCGGCGAGGTAGGACTCCTCGGCCGCGCGCAAGAAGCCGAAGCCGTCCTGCAGGATCTCGAGCACGCCCTCGCCGTCGATGCCTTCCTGCGTGCGGCAGAGCACCTTGAGCAGATTGAAGATGACGTCCTGCTTGCGCGCACGCGCCACCACTTCACCCATGCCGATCTCGTCGGCCAGCGCCACGAGCTGCGTCGCGCTCATGCGCTTGAGCGCGGTCAGGCTGGTCGGGGCATTGGGCGGCAGCGGGGGAAGCTCGCGCCGTGTGTCGATGCGGGGGGCATCCGGATCGTCGAAATCGGGCTCGGCGCGGTTGCCGCGCTCGGGACGCTCGACGCGTTCGGCGTTCGGTCCGCCACCACCACCACCGCCACCACCGCGCTTGCGATCGCGGAATCGGCTGCGCCGGTCGCGACGGCCGCGGCCTTCGCCGCCCTCGCCACCGCCATCACCACCGCCGCCGTCGCCACCGCCGCCGTCGCCACCGGAGCTGTCGCCGCCGTCTCCGGACGAGTGGCCGACCGGTGCGGAACCGTTGTCGTCGGACTGGGAACTGGATTGGTCGCCGCGGGCGCGCCGCGGGTTCGGAGCATCGCCGGTGTCTTGACCGGACGGTTCGTCGTTTTCGAGCACGTATGCCTCGCGCATCTAGCGCATGGGAATCGGGAGGGTTTGTTTCGTGAGGTCCGCGAGCGGGCGCGTTTCGCGCTCCGGGGGACAGCTCAACCTTACACCGCTACCGCAGGCGCGGCAAGCCGACGGCAATCTCGATTCATCCTGGAGCGCATTTAATTGTAGGTCGGGTCTCGGACCCGACGCTTCGTTCCGTGGAGCTTCGATGTCGCGTCCAAGACGCGACCTACACCCTGTAGGCGCCAGGCGGGGCGGCGCGTCTAGATCGTGCGGTCGATGAGCTGCGTGAGCTGCGTGCGGTTCATGGCCCCGATCTGGGTCGCCTCGACCTTGCCGTTCTTGAAGATCATGAGCGTCGGGATGCCGCGCACGTTGTAGTTGCGCGGGGTCTTCTGGTGCTGGTCGATGTTGACCTTTGCGACCTTGAGGCGGCCGGCGTACTGAGCCGCGACCTCGTCCAGCATCGGCGCGATCATCTTGCAGGGTCCGCACCACTCCGCCCAGAAATCCACCAGCACCGGTTCGGCTGAATTGAGGACCTCGGCATCGAAATCGTTGTCGCCGACGTGGCAGATAAGGTCGCTCATGGGTGCTCCTGGGTAGTGGGCGGGCGGGCTGCGCTACAATCGCACGCCTTGGCTCCGGGCCAGCGCGACTGTTCGCGAACATCGTCCGCAGGTTCAGAATGAACTCTCGGCGATCCGTCGATTGTGGTGACCCCCCCGGACCGATTCAAGCCGCGCGTTCACGCGCGTTCACCCAAAGCCCGCCCTGTAAGCATTTGCGCTGGGCCGGCGCGCACATATCCGGACCCGCATGACTCTCGCCGCCATTCCCGTCAATCCCACCGAATCCAAGCCCCTCACTGAACTCAGGTTCGACACGCTCGACCTGCATCCGCTGCTCGCGACCGGCCTCGCCGAGGCGGGCTTCGAGTTCGCGACGCCGATCCAGGAGCTCACCCTGCCCCTGGCGCTGGCCGGCCGCGACGTTGCCGGCCAGGCGCAGACCGGCACCGGCAAGACGCTCGCGTTCCTCGTCGCACTCATGAACCGCCTGCTGACGCAGCCGGCTCTGGCCGAACGCAAGCCCGAGGATCCACGCGCGCTGATCCTCGCGCCGACGCGCGAGCTGGCGATCCAGATCCACAAGGACGCGCTCAAGTTCGGCGCCAACACCGGCATCCGCTTCGCGCTGGTGTACGGCGGCGTCGACTACGAGAAGCAGCGCGAGCTGCTGCAGCAGGGCGTCGACGTGATCATCGCGACACCCGGGCGGCTCATCGACTACGTCAAGCAGCACAAGGTCGTGTCGCTGCATGCCTGCGAGGTGTGCGTGCTCGACGAAGCGGACCGCATGTTCGATCTCGGCTTCATCAAGGACATCCGCTTCCTGCTGCGACGCATGCCGATCCGCACCGAGCGCCAGACGCTGCTGTTCTCGGCGACGCTCTCGCACCGCGTGCTCGAGCTTGCCTACGAGCACATGAACGAGCCTGAGAAAGTCACGGTCGAAACCGAGTTCGTGACTGCAGACCGCGTGCGCCAGATCGTGTACTTCCCGGCCAACGACGAGAAGATCGCGCTGTTGATCGGGCTGCTCAACCACATGGACGTCGCGCGGACGATGGTCTTCGTCAACACCAAGATCTGGGCGGAGAAGATCGCCAACGCGCTCGAGCGCAAGCATTTCCGGGTGGCGCTGCTGTCGGGCGACGTGCCGCAGAAGAAGCGCGAACGCCTGCTCGCCAAGTTCCAGAAGGGCGAGGTGCAGGTACTCGTGGCGACCGACGTGGCCGCGCGCGGCCTGCACATCGATTCGGTATCGCACGTCTTCAACTTCGACCTGCCGCAGGATGCGGAGGATTACGTGCATCGCATCGGCCGCACTGCGCGCCTCGGCGCCGAGGGCGACGCGATCAGTTTCGCCTGCGAGCGTTATGCGTTCTCGCTGCCGGCGATCGAGGAGTTCGTGGGACAGAAACTGCCGGTCGGCACCGTCGACCCGTCCATGCTGGTGCACGTCGAGCGCACTCCGCTCGATTCGTCAGAGAAGATGTCGGCGTCGGACGATCCGGATGACGTGCTGCCGCGGCATATCCGCGAAAAGCAGGCGGCGCGCGGCGCGGCAGGCGCCTCGCGTTCTGGCTCGGGTTCACGGACCGGTTCGGGTTCCGGACCTGCGTCGCGTTCGCGCAGCGCGGGTGCCTCTTCCGGTGGTTCGGCGCGCGGTCCAGCGCGTGCGGATGCCGGCGGCGGCGAGCGCACGCAGGCACCCCGTCGCGCGCCAGCGGCGGATTCTGTAAACACATCGGCGAGCGATGCTGGCGACCCGAGTGCTGCTTCGACCCCGGCCATGCAAAATTCGGCGGCGCCCGATGCGGTCGGCGGTGACGCCGCATCGCCGGCGCGCAAGCGCAGCCGTCGTGGCGGGCGCGGGCGCAACCGCGGTTCCGGTGCGACGGGCGAGGCGTCGGCAGAGGGAGCGTCGGCGGCACGTTCGCGCAGTGCGACGTCGGACACGCGTTCGCCAGGCGGCGCGCGTTCGGCCAACCCGGATCGTGCGCAGCGCGGAGGGCGTTCATCGGGTTCGGAACGCACGCCCGGTGGCGCGCGCGCAGGCAACGGCGGACGTGGTGGCGCGGCTTCCGGATCCGCACGCGCCCCGGGGGGGCGCTCACCCTCGGCGCGCGCGAAGCCCGCGCGTTCCCCGGAGAGTTCGGGCACCGGCCTCATCGGCACGCTCAAGCGCGGCCTCGGCCTGCTCGCACGCGGCCTCGGCCTCGGCAAGAAGCCCTGATACACGGCGGCCGATCGTAGAGCCGAGCTGTGCTCGGCTTCGGTCCGGCCGCTCGGGTCTTGGTAGGCTTGCGGCGTGAGTCCTCGAATCCGCATCGCATGAACCTCGATATCCGCGACTGGCTTTTGCACGACGCGCGCGCGCGTCCGCTCGCGATCGGCGTGATCGCGCTGGCAGCGGCTGCGTGCCTTTACCTGCTCGTCCAGTGGTTCTGGCTGGTCTTGCGCTGGAGCGACAACGACACGCCGATCGTAGCGACGGCCGTGCAGCCACCGGTTGCGGCGGCTCCCGTCGGCCGCCTGTCGCGGCTGCATATGTTCGGCACCTCGGCTCCGCTGATCGATCCGCGAACGCTTGCGGACAACGCGCCCGACTCCTCCTCGCAACTCGTGCTGCGCGGCGTGTTCGCGTCGAGCGATCCGCGCGCCGGGCGCGCGATCATCGCAGGCCCCGACCAGGTGGAAGGCCAGTACGCGGTCGGCGCAAAGTTGCCAGGCAATCTCGAACTGGCCGGCGTCTATGCCGATCGCGTGTCGATCTCGAATGGCGGCGCGCTCGAAGTCCTGCGCCTGCCGCGGCACGGCTCGGGCGGCGCCGTGACGCCGGCCGGCGCGGCGCGCGGCGTATCACCGTCGGCGTTGCCCGCCTTGCCCACGGCAGATTCCGCGGCCGCGGCGGCGGGCGGTTTGCTCGCCGGCGCGGGCGGCGTCTCGGCACCGGCCATGGCACCGATTCCCGCAACTGCATTCGGCGCGGCCGCGACTGGCCTCGGCATAGACTCCAGCACCCTGATGCGCGACGTGCGCCTTGAGCCGGTCGTCGCGAATGGCAAGCAGACCGGCGTGCGCGTCGTCAGCAGCAACGCAGCGTTGCTCGAGAAGCTCGGCCTGCAACCCGGCGACGAAGTGACCTCGGTCAACGGCGTCGCCCTCGACAACCCGCTGCGCGGGATCGAAGTCATGCAGGCGCTCGGCACCGCGCAGAACGCCAACATCACCGTCAAGCGCGGCGGCAAGCAGCAGACCCTTTCGGTGGTGCTGCGCTGAAGTCACCCCCCGGATTACTGTCCGATCGCTTCCACCGAAGCAATCTGATCGCGCGCGAAAGTCAGCGTGGCCGAGCCCCCACGTCGCGTCACCTTGAGCCGCACCGCACTGCCAGTCGCACTCTCGACGTAGCCTTGGTGGGCTCTGCCACTGCGCAGTGTCACGAGCACGGCACGGCCAACTCGGCGCGGCAGATCGCGCACGGTCAATCTCTCGACCCGCGGCACCCCGACGGCTGCCGGTTGGCCAGGGCCTTGCGGCGGATTGAGTGCCACTGTGTCCGGACGCGCGGGTGTCGGCTGCGGCTCGGCACCACTTGTACGGCTCGGCGGCGCGCGGGTGTTCTGCGCCGCAACGGTCGATGCGACGGCGCTCGTGCCAATCGCAGCGGGAGGCAAGGTTCCCTCGTGACGCAGAACCGCGACCAGTGATCGCTGTGACCCGAGTGCAGGCAGGGCCACGGGATCCACGAAGCGTCCCGAGTACGCCACTCGCAGCGTGTCGTTGACGCTCAGGATAGACGGCAAGACGCTGTTCTCGTCGAAGTCCTCGACGGCTTGACCTGAGCGGAGGCGCGTTTCCCAGACCAGCTTGCCGCCGTCTTGAACGAAGCTCCGATAGGCCGCGATCACGGCGGAGTCCGCGATGAATCCATCCGCGAGAAGCAATCGCTGTACGCTGGCGACGTGCCGGTCGATGAATTCGGACTCGGAAATATTCGATTCCCCGGCGCAGTGCCGATTGCGCTTGCGCACAAAGCCCTGGTCTTCGATTGTCCAGCGCTCGCGTGTGGTCCGCCACGTCTCGGTGTCCGACTCCAGAAAATCCTCCGCATCTTCGGCGAGGGAGTACTCGATTTCCTGCCGGGCCAGGGAACCGCCCGAGTCGCCGAACGTGGACCGCTGCACCAGCGTGCGGGGACCCGCCACCTCAAAGTCGATCTGGATCGTACCGCCCGGTTCTGTGGCGCCGAAGGCCTGGGCGAGTTCTGCGCGTGAGAACCACTCGTTCGATTCGCATCCGGCGGCTTCGAATACGGCGCCGCTGTAGGGACCGATCCACGCAAGTGCCGGTACCAGCCGACCCATGCCCCAGTTGGCCCACTCGGCGTTCTCGATGCGGATGGACAGCGATTTCGTGGCGGGGTAGGCATCCTCGAAAGGCGTTCCGGCACGCAGCATCCAGATGAGCCCGGGCGTCTTCATCGACACGCGCCCGATGCGCGCCGGCGCGCTGCCGGCAGGCGCATTGCCCGGCGCAATTTCGAGATCCGTCGCTTCGACCGAACCGTCGAGCGAGTAGCTCACCTTGCGGTACGAGCCTTCGGTCGTCTCGGCGGCGTACGCCAGCAGATTCTCCACCTCGTCGCCGATCGACCACACCAGGTTCATGTGGACGAACAAGGCCAGCAGCGCGAGCCCCAGCACGCCATAGACCTTTTCCTTGAGCCCCAGCGGCTTGAGTGCATCCGCCTGCTTCGCCTTGAACTTGCGGATTTTTTCGACAGCCTGGCTCGGCAACTCCGTGCCATCGCCTGCGTAGTCCGCCCAGAGCGGCAATCCGTGGCGACGGGCGATCCATCGATAGATCGCCGGAACGATGAAGGCGATCGGCACGCCCGCATACAACGCGAAGACGGCCGCGCCGGGCTCCTTGAACCAGAGGATCAGCGCCGCTGCGCCGAAACTGACGAGCAGGATCGCGACCATCGACCAGAACCGCACGAACAGCGGTGGCACCATCGGGACGCCGGCCTGCTGCCAGAACTTGAACATCGGTGGCGAATGAACGAACTTCGGTATGCCGAGGCGCGTCATGTGCGCCTCCATGCGAACCCACTTCTCCGCGTGATCCATGTACCACTTCCCCTACCCCGCTCCCCCCGAGCGGGCCGCGCGCAGCCTAGCGCAGGACATACCCCGTTAAACCGTTAATCCATCATTTTCGTGCGGGAGTACCGGCGCGCGCCGACTTGTCCGCGCTTGGCGGCGCTGCGCTCGGGGCTTTCGAGAGTCCGCCGAGCACGTAACCTGCGACGCCGCTCAGTATCCCGGTGATGCCGTTCGAATTGAGGATGCCCAGCAGCGCGAGAACCGTCGCCGATGCGATCACGAGCATCACGGTAAGCAGCTGCAGTACCTGCATCCGCTCGAACATGCGGAAGAAGGCCGCGGCACCGGCCTTTTCCGAACGCCATACGGCGACGGCACCGATCAGGGTGAAGCCGCCGGCAATCACGGCCACTATCAGGGCCGCCGAATTGATCAGCTGCACGATGTTCGGAACGGTTACATGGTTCAGCGCTGCGGGTTCCATCGGCATTCCCCAAGATGTGATGTGGCTGTGTGTCGTGCGTCCCCTGCGCGCCGCGGCTCGACGCGCCCGTGATTCCTGCAACCCGCGGGCCCCGGGCGCCGCTCGAAAGAATCGAACGGCGGTGAGGACCGGGGATCTAGTCCGTCAGGTGATTCAGGGTGAATGCCAGCTTCCAGATGTCGCCCTCCTTCGCATACACGGATGTCCCGTGGATGAGCGGGAAGCTCTGGCCGCCCTTAAGGTCAATCGCTCGAACGGTGGGCACGTTCCCACGGCGTCCCCCAGCCGCTGGTCAAATCAGTCCGAAGGCGTCGCGCGTTCTCCTATCGCTACGGAACTGAAGCTCGCAGTGACGATCCGGGCGCTGTTCATGGTCACCACGCAGGTGCCCGTTCCTGCACAACTCCCGCCGCTCCATCCGCTGAAGGTCGAAGTCATGCCGGGCGCAGCGGTCAGGGTAACGATGGTTCCCGCGTTGTAGCTTTCGGAACAGTCCGCACCGCAGTTGATGCCTGCAGGCGAGCTGGTCACCGTGCCGGTGCCGGTGCCGGACCTGGTGACAGTCAGCGCAAAGGTATTGAGCGTGAAGGTGGCGGTGACGGTCGTTGCAGCATTCATGTTCACCGTGCAGGTGCCCGTACCGGAGCAACCCCCGCCGGTCCAGCCGGTGAAAGTGGAGTTGAAGCTGGGCGCGGCGGTCAAGGTGACGGACGTCCCGGCGCTGTAGGTCTCGGAACAGTCCGCACCGCAATTGATGCCTGCCGGCGAGCTGGTCACGGTGCCGCTGCCATTGCCGGCTTTAATGACCGTCAGCGCAAAACTATTGAGCGTGAAGGTGGCGGTGACGGTCGTTGCAGCATTCATGTTCACCGTGCAGGTGCCCGTACCCGAGCAACCCCCGCCGGTCCAGCCGGTGAAAGTGGAGTTGAAGCTGGGCGCGGCGGTCAAGGTGACGGACGTGCCGGCGTTGTAGTTCTCGGAACAGTCCGCACCGCAATTGATGCCTGCCGGCGAGCTGGTCACGGTGCCGCTGCCATTGCCGGCTCGAATGACAGTCAGCGCAAAGAGAATGTCGTTGTCGATGACATTGACTGTCACGAATTGGTTGCCCACGCCTGGACTCGACAGGGTCGTCAACACAGTCTCGTCGGCGGTGTCAGGATCGTCTACCCCGCTCACCCCGACCGCTTGGAATGTCGAGAAGTCGGCCATCGTAAAGTTGAGGGTCGTCGGGGAGACAGTAGCCGCGCCCGTGTCGCTCGAGGCGACGGAGACCGTCACGTTTCCAGGCGGCTGCAACGTGAGCCGCACGCCGAAGATGCTGCTGCCGGCCTCGCCCACGTTGAGCGCGTCCGTGTCGGTCGCGATTGTCTGCACGACTTCAAAACTGTCTTTGAAGAAGATTTCGGCGGGCAGTCCGATCGTGGGGATGGCTATCGTGGCGCCGACAATCGTCAGCGACAGCAACGCGCGAGCCATGCGGGTCGCATTTCGCATCGCCGATCTCCCCTTTCCACGTGTGCGATGGCCAGAGCGTACACCCGAAGTTCGCCCGCGCTTCGAGCGATTTTCCGGAGCCGCGCGAGTGTCAGCGGCGCGGCGGTTGGGGGATCTGCACCGCACACGCGACGAAGAGTCCGAAAGAAGCGCAGCAACACCGATTCGATGAGCGGGGCATCGGGACGCTCGCGCACCTGCCGCAGCAGTTGCGCGAAGTCGAGCGGCTTCACCACGCCGAACGCCGGCAGCTTCAAGCCGAATTCGCGCAGGTACTCGAGCAGGTCGGCGAACTTTGCCTCCGGCGGCGCGAACGTGCGGTAATCTCGGCGGTCTAGGCGTGGCGGCCATCGCATCCAGCTTCGGGGTTTCCTGATCGTGACCAAATTCTTGAGGCTGTCGTGGCGCGTGGTGGGCGCCCTGGCCATGGCCTGGCCCGCGCTGGCACCGGCTCAATCGCCCGACGCGGCGCTGCCCGTGTTCGTCCCGACGTCGACGGCAGTCCCGGCGCAGTTGCCGACGCAGATGGCCGCCGCCGCGCAAGCGCAGGTCGCGGCGCCCGTGCCAGTGGCCACGCCCGCCGGCACCGGCCAGACCCTCAACTTCAAGGACGCGGACATCCGCGAGTTCATCGCGGCGGTTTCCGACATCACGGGTCGCGCCTTCATCGTCGATCCGCGCGTCGAGGGCAAGGTCAACGTGATCTCCGCGCGGCCGATGGATCCGGAGGAGATCTACCAGGTATTCGAGTCGGTGCTGCGCGTGCATGGCTTCGCGACGGTCGCGGCGGGCAGCATGATCAAGATCGTGCCCGAGGCGCTCGCCAAGCAGGACGGTAGCGCGTCGCCCGTGGTCAACGGCCCGGACACGCTCATCACCAAGCTCATCCCGCTCCGGTACGTCTCCGCGCAGGAGCTGGTGCCGATCCTCACGCAACTGGTGCCGCAGAGCGGCCAGGTCAGCGTGCACCAGGGCAGCAACTCGCTGCTGATCACCGATCGCGCGGGCAACCTGGCGCGCATCGAGAGCATCGTGCGGCGCATCGACCAGGCGTCCGATGCGTCGGTCGAGGTCATCGCGCTCAACCACGCCAATGCCTCGGAGCTTGCGCGCACCATCGCGTTGCTCGACGAGGGCAAGGCCGGCGCGCTGGGCGTGGGGCCGACTTCGGCCAAGGTGCTCGCCGACACGCGCACCAACTCCCTGCTCGTGTCGGGTGATCGCGCAGCGCGTCTGCGCACGCGCGCGCTGGTGAGCCACCTCGACACGCCGCTCGAATCCGGCGAGAGCACCCAGGTCGTGTACCTGCGCTACGCGACCGCCAAGGATCTGGTGCCGATCCTCGAGGCGACGGCAGCGACCTTGGCAGGAGACTCGAGCGCCGAAGGTCAGGTGCGCAAGGCCACCGTGCAGGCGCACGACGAGACCAACGCGGTGGTCATCACCGCCGATCCGGCCGTGTATCGCGCGCTGGTCGCGGTGGTGCGCCAGCTCGACATCCGCCGCGCGCAGGTATTGATCGAGGGGGTGATCGCGGAACTGACGGACGACCGCACGCGTGACATCGGCGTGCAGTGGCAGGCCACCGACGTCAACGTGCAGTCCGATGGCACGCTCGGCTCCGGCGTGTTTGGCGGCACCAATTTCCCGCGCGCCGGTGGCGTGGGCAGCATCCTTGGCGCGGCGGTCAATCCCTTGTCGCTGGGCGCGGGCCTGAGCCTCGGTTATGTTCGCGGCGCGATCAGGCTTCCCGGCAGCGACACGCCGATCCTCGACATTGGCGCGTTGGTGTCGGCACTTGCGAGCGACGGGCGCAGCAACATCCTGTCCACCCCGACCCTCGTCACGCTCGACCATCACGAGGCCGAGATCAAGGTCGGCCAGAAGGTTCCCTTCATTACCGGCAGCTTCACCAGCACCGGCACCGGCGGCGCGGGCCAGCCCACCAATCCGTTCCAGACCATCGAGCGCGAAGACGTGGGGCTCAAACTCAAGGTCACGCCGCACATCAACGAGGGCGACAGTGTCCGGCTCGATCTGGTGCAGGAAGTGTCGTCGCTGGCCCCGTCTCCCGCAGGCGCGGTGGATCTAGTCACTAACAACCGCCAGATCAGCACGTCGGTGCTGGTGCCCGATGGCGTGATGCTGGTCCTGGGCGGCCTCATCTCCGACGAGGTGCGCAACAGCGTCAGCAAGGTCCCGGCGCTCGGCGACATTCCCGTGCTCGGCAATCTTTTCCGCTATCGCAACTCGACGCGACTGCGCCGCAACCTCATGGTGTTCCTGCGACCGACCATCCTGCGCGATGCGTTTCTCGAACAGGCCGTGTCGAGCGACAAGTACAACTACATCCGCACCGAGCAGCTCAAGCGCCGCGAAGCCGACGGGCGCGACGGGCGCGAGAACCCCATCCTGCCTCCGCTCTCGCAGCCACCGTTGCCGGTCGATCGGGAGCGACTGCCCGAAGGCGCCGCAGTCGAGCCCGCGGCGGATGGCACGCGCGTGGCACGGGGCCGCGTCCAGCCCGCGCCGCCGCCTGCGTCGAGCGTCGCACCCAGGCCATGAGCACCGAGCCGACGCAGGTCGGCGCGCACCCGTCGCGCCCCTCGTTCGCATTTGCCAAGCGCCAGGGCGGCACGCTGATCGACTGGCGCGACGGCGTTCCGACCGTCGCGCTGGCGCCGCATGCGACGCTCGCGACCTATGCGGAGCTGCAGCGTTATCTCGGCGTGTCGCCGGTGATCGAGCGCTTCGATGCGGTCGCGTATGAACGCCTGCTGCGCGATCTCTACGAACAGGGCGGCACCGACGCACGCGATCTCGCCGACAGCATCGACTCCGGCATCGACCTGCGCGCGCTGGCTGACGAAATGCCCGAGCCGCAGGACCTCATGGAGTCCGACGACGACGCGCTGATCATCCGTTTGATCAACGCGCTGCTCACCGAAGCCGTCAAGGAAAACGCTTCGGACATCCACATCGAGCCCTACGAAAATCGCCTCGTCGTGCGCTTCCGCATCGACGGCGTACTGCGCGAGGTGCTGGCGCCGCCGCGCTCGATCGCGGCACCCGTGGTGTCGCGCATCAAGGTGATGGCCAAGCTCGATATCGCCGAGAAGCGCCTGCCGCAGGACGGACGCATCGGCCTGCGCATCGCGGGGCGTCCGGTCGACGTGCGCGTGTCGACGATTCCCGCGGGCCACGGCGAGCGCGTGGTGCTGCGCCTGCTCGACAAGCAGGCGGGCCGGCTCGACCTCGAGAAACTCGGCATGGGCGCGACGATGCACGCGCGCCTCGATGAACTGATCCATCGGCCGCACGGCATCATTCTCGTCACGGGACCGACCGGTTCGGGCAAGACCACGACGCTGTACGCCGCGCTCGCACGGCTCAATGACGCGACGCGCAACATCCTCACGGTCGAGGATCCGATCGAGTATCACCTGGACGGCGTCGGCCAGACGCAGGTCAACACGCGCGTCGACATGACCTTCGCGCGCGGCCTGCGCGCGATCCTGCGCCAGGATCCGGATGTGGTGATGGTCGGCGAGATCCGCGACCTCGAGACCGCACAGATCGCCGTGCAGGCCTCGCTCACTGGCCACCTGGTGATGTCGACCCTGCACACCAACTCCGCGATCGGTGCAATGACGCGCCTGCGCGACATGGGCGTCGAGCCCTTCCTGCTCGCCTCGTCGCTGATCGGCGTGCTGTCGCAGCGGCTCGTGCGCGTGCTCGATCCCGAAACGCGCGAGGCCTACCCGGCCACGCCGACGGAGCTCGCGGCATTCGGACGCGACCCGCGCGAACAGGTCACGCTGTATCGGCCGCGCCTGGATCTCGTCGGCAAGAACGCCGGCTATCGCGGGCGCACCGGCATCTACGAGCTCGTTGCGATCGACGAGCCCGTACGCGCATTGATCCACGCCGGTGCGAGCGAGGCCGCGCTCGAGGCGCAGGTGCGGCCGCACGCGCCGTCGCTCGCCAGCGATGGCTGGCTGCGTTGTATCGACGGCACCACCAGCGTCGAGGAAGTCCTGCGCGTCACGCGCGAGGAGTAGCTGCGAATTCGTCCCGTGTTTGCGGTCCGCGCCGACCGCCTCGCAGCCTCCTGTGCAACTCCTCCAGACCGGCCAGCTACGGCGCCGCAGCCGCCGAGTTCTCCGAAACCTTGCAAGCCTCAGGCTTCCATACCGCGTTTGCGCTGCACGTGATGTGCGTCCAGCATTCCGGGACGACCGCGGTGAACCCTTCGGGATCGAGTCCCACCTCGCTCTCGCATCGCGCGCGCTCCGCCTCGTCCGCGTCCGGCTTGCGCGGCAATCGCGGGGGAAACCGTCCGCCTCCCTGCACCACCGCGAAGGCGACCGGTACTCCGACCCACGAGTCGCGCGGCTTGCCCCCGCAGATGAGGGGCCTGAACTGCCATTGTGCAATCGCGTCAGTGGCCGCTTGGTCCAGGTCCGCGTGACCGCTCGACTCCGTGATCTGCGTTGTGCTGACCTCACCGCGGGAATTGATGCAGGCGAAAGCCATGACTCGGCCTTGACGGCGACTGGCTATCGCGCTGGCAGGGTACTTCGGCGGCGGGCGCGCGATGTACGCCTGCCGCTGGAGAATTGGGGAGCCGGCCGGCAGGCGTGCAGTGGCGGGATTCGCGCGCAAGGCGCGCACGCTGAACATATCGCCGATGAGGCTCTGCGCGATCATCGGCAAACCCAGGTGAGGCAGTCTTTCAGCGCCGTCGGGACGCCTCGAGATCTCCGACGCCTCGAACCACTGCATGCCGACCGAACGCTGGCCGGCGCGCCAGTAGGCGAGCGCGAGCGTGTGCGGATACCACTCGGGCTTGCCGCCGTGGAGTTTCGCGGCATCACGCCAGTCGAGCAGCGCGCCCTCGTTGTCGCCCGAATAGAGCCGCGCCCAGCCGCGGCTCCACAGCACGTGCCGCAACTTCTCCGCGTTCTTTCCGGCGGCTTTCACCGCATGCTGGTAACGCTCCTCTCCGGCAGCGCGCTCGCCGGACAGGTGCTCCATTTGGCCGACCAGTGCGTGCAGTCGGGCGTCCGCTCTTGCGTTCGCGCGCGCGCGGAGCGGGGCGAGTTCCATGTTCACCTTGAGTCCGAGTTCCTGCATCGAGGGTTGCCGCGCCGCCCGGTCCCGATCGCCGTATGGCGGCGCCGGCGCGAGCATCGGCAATGCCGGGAGTGTCGCCTTGCCCTGCCCATCGGAGGGCACGCTGCGGCTCTGGTCCTGGGTGGCCGCCGCGGCCTCGACAGGCGTAGCTGCGGCGGCCTGCAGTGACGGCGCCGCTGCGAGCAACGTGCATGCGATCAGTTGGGTGGCGAATGGGTTGAGACGGCTTTGCATGGAACTCCTCACGATTGATCTCGAATAAGTTGGACGCTTCGGGGCGGCGGTCGGCGCAATGCCCAGCCACTCACAGACTACGCGCCAAACGGGATACAAATCGATCAGCAGGGGCCGGCCCATTGTGTGGCGGCTGCGGCGGCCGTTAAGCCGGGTTCGTACGCCACATCGTCACGGCACCGCTAAGCTTTGCCCATGCCTGCCTTTTCCTTTGAAGCGCTCGACCGGGACGGCGCCATGCAGCGTGGCGTGCTCGAGGCCGACACGCCGCGCGCGGCGCGTGCGCTGCTGCGCGAGCGCGGACTCGCGCCGCTCGATGTGTCGGCGGTGTCCGAAGCGAGCGCGCGGGGATCGTTTTCGCTCCATCGTGGCCTTTCGCCGTCGCAACTGGCCACGCTGGCGCGACAACTGGCGACGCTGATCGGCGCGGGACTGCCCATCGACGAGGCGCTTTCCGCGCTCGCCGAACAGAACGACGAACCGCGCGTGCGCGCGATCGTCTCGAGTGTTCGCGCACGCGTGCTGGAAGGCCGGACGCTGGCCGCCGCGCTCGGCGAATTCCCCGACAGCTTCCCGGAAATGTTTCGCGCCTCGGTGGCGGCAGGCGAGCAGTCCGGGCACCTCGACAGCGTGCTCGAGAAACTCGCGGACCACGCCGAGAGCCGCGAGGCCCTGTCGCGGCAGGTGTGGGCCGCGCTGGCGTATCCCGTGCTGCTGACCATCGTGTCGCTGCTCATCGTCACGGGACTGCTGACCTGGGTGGTGCCGAAGGTCGTCGGCGTATTCGAGAACATGCAGCAGGAGCTGCCGTTGCTCACGCGCCTGCTGATCGGGAGTTCGGCGCTGATCCTCGACTGGGGATGGTTGATCGCGCTGGTGTTGATAGCCTCAGTGTTCGCGATCCGCTGGGCGATGCGCAATCCGGCGACGCGCGCACGCTGGCACGCATGGCGCCTCGGTTTGCCTCTCGTGGGGAAGCTTCTGCGCGGCGCGGACACCGCGCGCATGACGCGCACGCTGGCGATGCTGACGGCAAGCGGCGTGCCGGTGCTGGACGCGTTGCGCCTGGCGACGCCAACGGTGCGCAACCTGCCGATGCAGGCGGCGCTGCGCCAGGCTGCGGCGCGCGTACGCGAGGGTGGCGGGTTCGCGCGCGCGCTGGCCGACAGCGGGCAGTTTCCGCCGGTTACAGTGCGGCTCATCGCAAGCGGGGAGCGCACCGGCAAGCTCGACGAGATGCTGGAGCAGGCGGCGCGCGCGCAGACGCGCGAGGTCGAGGCCATGCTGTCTACGCTGAGCGCGGTGCTCGGCCCGGCGATCATTCTCGGCGTCGGTGTGATGGTGTTGCTCATCGTGCTCGCGATCCTGATGCCGATCTTCCAGCTCAACTCGCTGATCGCGTGATCGCGTTCGAGCGGGTGAGCAAGGATCACGGTGGCGGGTCTAGACCCGCCCTACGCGACGTGACGTTCTCGATCGATGCGGGCGAGATGCTGTTCGTCACCGGCCATTCGGGCGCCGGCAAAAGCACCCTGCTGCGATTGATGGCGCTCGAGGAGCGCGCCACGCGCGGCACCATCACGCTCGGCGGCACCGACCTCGGCAAGGTTCGCTCGCGCGGCGTGCCGGCGTTGCGGCGACGCCTTGGACTGGTGTTCCAGGACCATCGCCTGCTGCTCGACCGCACCGTGTTCGACAACGTCGCCTTGCCGCTGGTGATCGCGGGTACCCGGCGCGCCGAGATCGAGGGGCGCGTGCGCGCGGCGCTCGATCGCGTGGGGCTGCTGGAACGGGCCCGATCGCAACCGCTCGCGCTGTCGGGCGGCGAGCAGCAGCGCGTCGGCATCGCACGCGCGATCGTCGCCAAACCCGAGCTCATCCTCGCCGACGAACCGACCGGCAACCTCGACCCGCAGCTCTCGGTCGAGATCTTCAACCTGTTCGGCGCGCTGTCGCAGACCGGCACCACGATCCTCATCGCCAGCCACGACCTGCACCTGATCCAGCGCATGCGGCGCCGCGTGCTGGTGCTCGATCACGGCACGCTGATCGACGACTACCGGCCGGAGCGCGCACGGTGAGCAAGCCCGCGCCGCAGGGGCCGGCACCGAAGCATAAGACGCCGCGTGTTGCCGGTGCGGCGCGCTTCACGCGCGGATTCTCGTTCACCGCCTGGCGCGAGCAGCATCTGTACGGGATGTTCTCGAGCCTCGGCTATCTCTGGCGCCGGCGTCGCGCGACGCTGCTGACCGTGGCGGTGATGGGCCTCGCGCTGTTGTTGCCGCTGCTGCTGCAGGTGCTGCTGCGTAATCTCGAGGGTTTTGGCAGCGGGCTGCGCGACGCACGCGAGATGTCGGTGTTCCTGGCGCCGCGCCTCGCTGATGCCGACGTGCAAGAGGCACGCGATGAGGTGCGGTCCATCAGCGGCGTGCAGGACGTGCGGATACGCACACCGGCCGACGCGCTGGACGAACTCCGATCACTGGATGGCTTCGCCGGCGCGGCGACACTGCTCGATGACAATCCGCTGCCCCACGTACTGCTGGTGACACCGCGCTCGGATCTCGACGCGGGGGCAGTCCGCGCGTTGGCGCGCAAGCTCGATTCGAACGAGCGCGTTGAGTTCGTGCAGTACGACCTGGCCTGGCGTGACCGCCTGGATCGCGTGCTGGCGCTGGCGCGGCGACTGGTCCTGCTCGCGGGAGTGCTGTTCGCACTCGCGGCGCTGCTGGTGGTGGGCAACACCATCCGCCTCGACGTCGCGGCGCGCGCGAACGAGATCGCGGTTGTGCAACTGCTCGGCGGCACGGATGGTTTCGTGCGCCGACCCTTTCTCTATGCGGGGCTCTGGTATGGGCTCGCGGCAGGGCTGGTGGCGCTCATCGCCGCGTTCACCGTGCTGTGGCTGGTGCGTGAACCCGCGCTCGCACTCGCCGCGAATTACGCGGAGGGTTTCGCTTTACGAGGCGTGTCCCTGCCACTGGCGGCGGCGACGCTGGCCGGGGGCGCCATGTTAGGCTGGCTTGGCGCTTGGGCCGCCTGTGGGAGCTGGCTCGCACGGGGCCGACCCCGGTAGCCGATTCCACGACAGTACAACGGGAAACCGTGGTGCCGCGGGCTTGTTGGACCGTCGATTCGATACGTTCTGCACGAGGCACGGGATGGACGACCAGATCACCCGCCACATCGCATCCGACGCGCCGCGCGTGCTCGTGGTCGATGGTTCCAAGGTCACGCGGATGATGATCGAACAGGTGCTGCGCCAGCAGTTGCCGAGCGCAGTGGTCATGTCCTGCGACACCGGCGCCGCCGCCGCGCGTGCGCTCGAGGAAGGCATCGTCGATCTCATCACCACCGCGCTCGACCTGCCCGACATGGACGGCATCGCATTCGCCAAACACGTGCGCGAGAATTCGCCACAGGCCTACATCCCGATCGTCGTCATCTCCGGCAACGTGCAGGAGCGTCTCGAGTCCGCGGGCATGACCGACGACGTCACGGATTATTTCGACAAGGGCCTCGGCTTCCGGGCGCTCGCGGAGTTCATCTCGGGCTACGTGGCACCGGTGGAGTCGGCCGAGGGCAAGGTCCTGTACGTCGAGGACAGTCGCGTGGTGGCGATGGCAACCCGCCGCATGCTGGAAAAATACGGCTTCATCGTGCAGCACGTCACCAGCGTCAAGGATGCCGTGGTGCTGATCGATGCGGCGCGCGCGGAGAACCGCGAAGTCGCGGACATCGTGCTGACCGATGTGTACCTGAAGGACAACGAGAACGGCCGCGACCTGCTCGACAAGCTGCGCGGCGAGTACGGCTACCGTCGCGGCGACCTGCCGGTGCTGGTGATGACCGCCGACGACAACCTGAGCAACCAGTCGGCGCTGCTGCGCGCGGGTGCCAACGACCTGGTGCACAAGCCGGTCGAGGAACGCCTGCTCGTCACCAAGCTGAGCTTCCAGCTGCGGGTCGCGCGCGGCCGCCACAAGCTGCACTGACGCTGGCGTTCCGGTCGTGTCGATGGCGCCGAACCCCGATGGCAGCACCGTGCCGGGGCGTGTGGTGAATCCCGTTCAGCTCTCCCCGTCCTGGCTCGCGCCACTCGGCGATGTATTCGCACACCCGACGATGCAGGAACTCGGCGCATTCCTGCGTGCGGAGAAAGCGCGCGGCCGCATGATTTACCCGCCCGGCAAGTGCATCTTTGCGGCGCTCGACGCCACGCCCTTCGAGTTGGTCAAAGTGGTGATCCTCGGACAGGATCCGTATCACGGCGCGGGGCAGGCGCATGGGCTCAGTTTCTCCGTACCAGTGGGAGTGCCGGCGCCGCCGTCGCTGGTCAACATTCTCACTGAGCTGGAGCGCGACACCGGAGTGGCGCGACCGCCGCACGGCAACCTCTCGGCGTGGGCCTCGCAGGGTGTGCTGTTGCTCAACTCCGTGTTGACGGTGGAATCGGGCCGGCCGGGGTCGCATCAGGGCAAGGGCTGGGAATTCTTCACCGACACGGTGATCGAGCGGCTGGCGGGCTCACGGGACGGTCTGGTGTTCATGCTGTGGGGCGCGTACGCGCAGGCGAAAGGGCGCCTGCTCGACCGCACCCGGCACTGCATCCTGCGCGCGCCGCACCCGTCGCCCCTGTCGGCGCATCGCGGCTTCATGGGCTGCGGGCATTTCGGTGCCGCCAATCGCTATCTTGCCGGCTGCGGAAGCGCTCCCATCGACTGGCGCCTGCCCGCGGGCCCGACCTAGAGCGCAGGTACTTCGAGCGGGCGAACGGCCCGCCGCTCGGGGCGTCCCGGTTGAGCGCGTTGTGTAGCCTCGACACTGGGTTCATCTTGATGTCGAGCACGCTTATTGATGGCACCGTCCGCTCTTCCCGCGTATCGCCTTGTTCTCTAAAGTCATTTTTGCTGTTCACGGCAGCACTCGAGGCGGCACCGATTCCCCTGGTGACATCGACAGTGGCGTTTTAGTCGCGAGATGACTTCAATTGCTACCTGCCGCGCGACGACTGTCATGGTTACGGTCGTGTCGGATGCATCAATGTCCGCAGAGTGCGGCATTCGTTCAAGCTCCAGGGCTGTCGTTCATCGACCCTCTGCACCCGAGCCACTTTTTCTTGACCTCCAGAGTCGAAACCACCGTTCTTCAGTCGCTAGGCGTTCAGTAAATGTGTCGAAATGCCCCTCCGGCGGCGCCCACACGGGCGCCGCCGCCTTTTCGGGGTATACGTGGCGAGGCGCACGAACGAAATGGGTGGGACGCCTGGGTGCCCGCCTGCGGTCGACGGAATAGACGTCAACGGGTGCCGCACCCCGAAATGCGATAACTTCGGCATTCCACCCACGCCGCGCGCCTCGGCCCGAGACGCCGATGCGGAGATCCATGGGTACATCCGGCACGGCTCGGGTCACGGGCCTTTGGGCAACAAGGGCATGCGATGCGGGCGCTGCGGCGCCGTAACCACGATGCTCAATAACGCCGCGATCGCCGAGGAGCTCGCTCGCTTCGCCCTATCGGTGGAACAGCCGGCCTGCCGACCGGTCGGCTGCGCGAATGTGGGGGTGGCAGTCGCGTCGCATCCAGACCGCTACCATCAGTTCGGGCGAACCAACGCGGGGTCGCCGCGGTGGCGTTGCCGCGCATGCGGGTCCACCTGCTCAGGATCGCGCCGAGTTGCTCATCGACTGCGATTGCCGACGGCAAGCGAGGAGGTACTTCGGCTGCTGGTCAACAAGGTACCCATGCGACGCATGTGTGAAGTTGCCGGGCTGCGACTGCAAGTACTGTACGACCGCATCTCGCGACTCGCGGCGCAGTGTCGCGCGCTGTCGGAGCACCACGAAGCCGTTGGACTGGCGCAGGCGCATTGGCCGCGCCTGCACTTCAACACCGATCGCCAAGTGCACTTTCTCAACTGGGGCACTGCATTGGAGCGGCAGCCCATTGCCCTCTTGGCCATCGCCACCGCGGACGTTCAGTCCGGCTACGTGGTAGCGCAGCATCTGAACTACGACCCAGTCGCTAACCCGCGGGCGACAGAGTTGCTACCAGTGCGGGCTCTTCCACTGAACACCAAGGCGTGCGCGAGCGAGTCGTCACGCTTCGACCAGCTCACGCCGATTGCGGAACACCTGGTCATCCCAGATATCCGAGTAAAAGTCTGCTGACCCGATCTGCAACCTCGCCCCCCCTGTCTTGAACGACCAGTTCCGCAGGAGATAGCCCGTCGATCAGCGGCGCCGCGATCCAAGCGACGACCACGAATTCGATGCACTAGATGCACTAGGTAAGAGGTAGGGTTCAACCATTTCACGGTTCTTGAGCACGATGTGCTGTGATTCGGGGTCTCGATCGTTCGCCCTATCCAGTCCCAGTCGGCGCAACGTGTAGAAGAGCGAGGCTTGGCGACATTCGAGAATCACTTCTCCATCAATCATGCCGTAGTCGAGTTCGAGCACCTTGCGCTTGGCTTCCGCTAGGTCAGGATTGGTTGTCAACACCAGCTGCACGATGGTGTGCCACTCGACATCTCGGGTGGACTCCACAGCGCTCGGACCGGCCGAGGCCAAGTCCAGAATTCTTCCTAACACGAAGTCACTGAAACGGTTGCGATTGTGGCAATAGGCCCTGACGTGCCAACGGAATCCGTCATGTCCTAGTGCGTGCGGCGAAATGACGCGGTGAGAGGGCTCTACCGAACTCATCGATTGGTACTCGATCTGCACATCCCCGCGGTCGCGAATTGCTTTGACGAGGCCGGCAACCGTCCGCTCATCAAGCGCTCTGGCCGGCGCGGAGACCGCATACACGTCCGGGCCATGGCAGCTGAAGATGGCATCGGCTTCGACCACGCCTGTTTCAACGGCGAGCAGTTCGGCGAGATACCGTCGCGCGCCGTTCCTCGGGAACACCGCGTCAAATTCTTCGGTAGCCACATAGGTCTTGGAGCTGTGGTCGTACCGTAGATTTGCCGGTGCCAGGGCGCCATAGCTGCCGATGTCCAGAGAGGCTTGCGGCACAGAAATCCCGAAGTAGTCGACCAGGTCTGTCCGGTTGATTCGCCCCTCCCAGCGCAGGCGATAGTCGATGAACTGCAGGCGCCGCCCCTGCCCCCAGGCGCTGCCTCCCTTTCGGACCTTGATTTCGGAATTGGGAGACTCACCCATGGAATGCGACCAAAAAGTAGACGGATACAAAAATTATGCGTATAATTTTGCTACGGTTCAACGACACCTTACCTCTCCGGAGCTCGACATGTCCACCACCCTTACCTTCTTCCCCGTGGACAACGGGGACATGGCGCTCCTGAAGTTCGCCGACGAGACGACCGTGCTGCTGGATGTGAACATCCGCACAGAGGCAGACGATCCTGTTACCTCGATGCGCGATGTGGCCAAGGACTTGCGGGAGCGGCTGAAGTCCGATGCAGACGGGCGCCCCTACGTCGACGCCTTCGTTCTGAGCCACCCCGACGCCGATCACTGCCGTGGCCTTGAACGCCATTTTCACCTCGGGCCGCTGAGCGCGTATCCCGACGACAAGAAGGCGACCAAAGACAAGAAGATCGTGATTCGAGAGATCTGGTCGTCCCCGGTCGTTTTCCGCCGCAACGAAAGAACGCAGACTCTGTGCTCAGATGCATTGGCGTTCAAGACCGAAGCGAAGCGGCGAGTGAAGCTCAACAAGGCCAACAACTTCATCGTTGGCGATGGCGATCGCATTCAGATTCTGGGCGAAGACATTGACGGCAAAACCGACGACCTGCAGCCGATCTTGCGCAAGCTCGACGAAAGCTTCTCGGTCCTTAACGGCCAGTCTTCCACACAGTTCTCGGCCTTCCTGCTCGGGCCGATCAATCCGCAGGACGAAGAAGAGGAAGAGGAGTGCCTCTCGAAAAACCAGTCCAGCATCATCCTAAACTTTACGCTCGCAGCGGACGACAACACGCCTGATGGCGCGAAGTTTCTGTCGGGCGGCGACGCCGAGGTGTTCATCTGGAGCCGGCAGTGGCTGCGTCACAGCGCCGATCCGTCGGTTCTCGAGTACGACCTGCTACAGACGCCCCATCATTGCTCGTGGCATTCGCTTTCCTACGATAGCTGGTCCGAGCTCGGTGAAGACGCTGAAGTGGAGAACGATGCACGGGATGCCCTAGCTCAGGCACGCGCAGGAGCGTTCATCGTGGCCAGCTGCAAGCCGATCGCGGATGATGATTCGGATCCGCCGTGCATCCGCGCCAAGCGCGAATACCTCGACATCCTGTCGGGCGTCAAAGGGCAGTTCTTCTGCACCGGCGAATTCCCAAGCGCCAGCGCCGTCGAGCCGCTTGTTTTTACGGTGACTCGACAGGGCATGCAGGCCCCGTCGATAAAGGAGAGTGGCGCAAAGTCTGCAGCCATCATCACGTCCGTCCGCACCCCGCTTCCGCACGGACACCCGTGACCGCGCTGGAGGATGCCCTCCACCACCTTCGGCGCCATCGCGGCCTTGCCCGAGTGGGCAGCTTCGCACCGACCGGCGACTGGGCGGTCGTGGACATCGATGTCCCGGTCTCCCTACCGAGTCGCGCGCGTGCGTCCGGGCGTTCCGCAAGCGGTGTGCGGAATGTCGAGACCTGCTGGCTGTGGTTTGGTCCCAGATGGCCGATGACGGCTCCGCTTGTGAGGCTGCGCGAGGACTTTCCACTAAACCTGCCTCACATCAATCCCCATCGCGCCGGAGAGCAGGTCGCTCCCTGCTTGTTCGAAGGTGACATCGGCGAGGTACTACATCGCTTCGGCCTCGATGCCATCGTAGACCAGCTTATTGACTGGCTAGACAAGGCGGCGGCGGACGCACTCATCGACCTGCGGCAAGGGTGGGAGCCGACGCGTCGCGACGCTTGCCCGTCCAGCGTGACGTTCAGCGCCGAAGCGTTGGTCGACGTCACACCGCGAGACGGCACCATTCTGCCGCTCGCGGCGACTTTTCTGGCATTAGATGACCACCTGCAAAGCCGAGTGGCGCCGCCATTCGTATCCAGCGAAAACGTGGTATTCGGCCAGACGCAGCACAAGAACGAATCGTTCAATTGGATCCTCGGTGACGCGGCCACTTTTGTGGCCCGCGCGGCCGATCGTGACGGGCTGCCTTATATCGTTGGAACCTATCAGCCCGAAACTGTTCATGACCTTCCCACCCTGCTTGATCGTGCCCAGGCCGTAGGCGTCGATGCCGAAGCATTGGCAGGCAGATTGCAGGCCTACTTTGCGCGATCGGTCCTACAGGCGAGCACCGACCCGGCATCATGGAAGGACGGCGTCCTTGCAATTGTCATCCTCGTCGTCGAGCGACCCGCCCCTCTTGTGGGGTCGTCGGGCCGAACCGCGGAAGTCCTGCCGTACGCTGTGCGCCTTCACTACGATTCGGCCGGGCCGATGGTGCCGCGCACGGAAGCGCATGCCGCCCACCACCGCCACGCTCTGTCGCCGGCGCTGCTATCCCAGACATCGGGTCTGAAGGGTACGACTACGGCGCTCCCCCTCGTATTTCTCGGGTGCGGAAGCCTCGGATCCAAGGTAGCCCTGCACTTGGGTCGCGCCGGTTTCGGAAACGTGGCGCTGGTCGACAACGATACCCTGCAGCCTCACAACTCGGCGCGACATGCACTGGTGGAAGCCCAGGCTATCGTCAATGCACCACGGAAGGCCGACTTGATGGCGACCGCCTTTGCACGACTCTCCCATGCTGGCGCCAAGGCCTTTCATCACGACGCGGTCGATGTTCTCCACAGCGCGCCATTGTTTGACTCGATCGTCCCGGCCAACACCGTATTGCTCATCGACGCCACCGCGTCGTTGACGGTTCTAGCCGCCGAGACCCTGTCGGCGTCCCTGGATGCCAGCGACGCTCGGCTCTTTCGCATTGCGCTGTATGGGCAAGGGCACTGCGCAGTCGGCCTGTTGGAATCGGCCGCGCGCGCGGTCCGAGTCGACGACCTTGCTGCCGCGCTGTTTGATCGCTGCCGCTCGGACGACGCGCTTCGTGCGTGCATGGCGGGCACGTCAACGGAGCCCACCAGCCTGTTCATCGGTGACAATTGCCGGTCCTTGACCTTTCCGATGGCCGACAGCACGGTCTCGCGCGCGGCCGCGCTGTTCAGCGCGCAGATCGAAGAGTGGCTGTCGAAGGAGCTTCCTGCAAACGCTCAGCTCTGCGTTGGTCAGGCTGACGAGACAGGTCTGGGCATGCGCTGGCAGCGATGGCCCATCGAACCGAGCGTCGTCCTGCGGGTCGACGCCGACGACGGCTGGACCATTCGTGTGCTGGGCTCCGTTGCGAAGTCGATTGCGTCGGAGGTTTCGCAGTGGCTCCCGCGCGAAACGGGCGGCGCGCTGCTGGGGCGGGCCTGCTACACGAATCGCACCATCACCATCGCCGGTGTTGTCGACGCTCCATCGGACAGCGTTCGAGACGCGTCTCGTTTTGTATTGGGTGTCCACGGACTGCACGCGGCTCTCCGGACGGCGCACGAGCGCTCGCTAGGCTATCTGATGTTTGTAGGCACTTGGCACAGCCATCCCATGGGGGGCTCGCACTCCGGCATCGACCGCGACACCCTGCATCGAATCGCGCAGGACGCCGTCGGCTTACCGGTCGTTTCGCTCGTTTGGCGTCCGGAAGGTCTGACTTGCGAGGTCGACCGATGGTAAGGCCGCATCACCGCATGTTCCGCTGCTACCCATCAGGCGAGAACATCAATCTTCCGCTGAGGACGCCATGAAGATCATCGACGTTTACGACCTGCGCGCGCGCGTGCTCCCGATGCTGTTGTGTCTGCTGCCGGCCCTGCTGGCTCTTTGGAGTGTCTTCGGGGACCAGCAGCCTTGGTGGAAGAACGGAGCCTCGCTGCTTCTGGCCTGCGGCATCATCTTTCTGCTGTCGCGGATCGCGCGCGACGCTGGGAAACGGATCGAGAATCGCCTCTTCGAGGCGTGGTCGGGGCCGCCGTCAACCCAGCTACTTCGGCATCGCGACACGAAGTTGGACGTCCACAGCAAACGTAGGCTGCATGAACAGTTGGGGACGCTCACTGGGCTTCGCTTCCCCACTGCCAAGGGCGAAGCGCAGGACCCGTCGAAAGCCGATGAGGTATATCGATCGGCATCGAAGTGGCTGATCAGCAAGACTCGCGACACCAACCGCTTTCCCTTGCTGTTCAAGGAGAACATTCACTTCGGATTTCAGCGCAATGCCCTCGGACTGCGCTGGGTCGGCACAACGATCGCCTTGGCAACCTCGCTGATCCTAGCCGCGCACGTGGGCATTGTCTCGACCTTGCCACCTTATCTCGATGTGGCTGCGGCCCAGAAAATGACGTCCGCCATGTCCTTGGCGATGCTGGTCGCCATCGCGCTGTTGGCCGTTTGGGTGTTCGCGATCACGCCGTCGGCGGCAAGGCGCACCGCATTTGCCTATGCCGAGCGACTCCTGGAAGCCGCAGAGACGCTGGCGTCTCCTGCAAAGGTGCAACCCCCAAAGTCCAGAGGGAAATGATGGCCAAGAACATCCTGATTTTCGCTGACGGAACTGGCCAGGCTGGCGGGTTGCGGCCCGACCAGTTGCTCAGCAACATCTACAAGCTCTATCGCGCAACTCGCAGTGGGCCGGATAGCCCGATCGATCCGGCAGAGCAGATCGCTTTCTACGATCCGGGCCTGGGAACCACGACGGACGCAGGTTTGGTTAAGCTGCGATTCGTCGATCGCCTTCGCGCGCTTGCGGGTTCGATCGCCGGAATCGGCATCAGCGCCAATGTAACTGACTGCTATGAATTCATCCTAAAGCACTATCAGCCGGGCGACCGCATCTATCTTTTCGGTTTCAGTCGCGGTGCTTATACGGCTCGCAGCGTTGCCGGCGTCCTCAACTTGTGCGGCGTGCCGACTCAGGACCGAAGCGGATCGCCTCTGCCCCGTGCCGGGCGCCGCCTGCGCGCCATTGCCGCGGAAGCGGTGACCCGCGTTTACGATCATGGCGCCGGCAAGCCCAGGGCCTTGTATGAGGAGCAGCGCGAAGAGCTTGCCCGTCGGTTTCGTCACAAGTACGCATCGGGCGACGAACACACGGCTACGGTCCACCCCTACTTCATAGGCTTGTTCGACGCCGTTGCGGCGCTTGGCCTTCCCAAACGCGTTCGCATTCCCTTGGCGGCCGCCTTCGTCGTAGCAAGCGCGGTCGTCGCTTGGATAGGCGCGTTGTTCCTGCACTGGCTAGTCAGCTTGAATGTCGAGACCACGTTTTGGATGCTCATTGCAGCGTTGTCAGCAGGTTTTGGTGTGCAGTACCTGCGAGCGACCTTCAAATGGATCCGGAACTTTCCAGCCAGAAGGGGCGTTTGGCGGTGGCACCTTGCCCGCTGGCAAGGTAAGGAGTACGACCGATTCCTCGACAAGCGGGTGAGCGTCGTCAGGCACGCCCTCGCGATTGACGAAACGCGTACGAGTTTCGAGCGCGTCAAATGGGGGGTCATTGGCGACCAACCCACGAGGTCGGCTGGCGAGCTCGAGCGTTTCGAACAAGTCTGGTTCGCCGGCAATCACTCCGATATTGGCGGAAGCTACCCCGAGGACGAGTCGCGACTTTCGGACATCGCACTTAACTGGCTCCTCGGCGAAGCCACCGACGCGCTGCACCCCATTTGCGTAGATCACACGAAACTGCATCTGTATCCCGCCGCTGACGGCCCCCAGCATTGCCAAGTGGAGATGCTGCGTGATGGCTACCCCAACTGGTGGCCGCAGGCGCTTCGCAAGAGCTGGCCATCGAAGCCGAGAGCGATCCATGCTGAGGCCGTTCTTCATCCGTCGGTATTGCGTCGCTTCGAACTCGGCTCCGTGATCCAGCACGGAATTCTGCGCACCTACCGACCGACGTCACTTCGGAACCACCGGCATCTCCAGCAGTACTACACAGATCAGTAGGAATTCTGAGCCAGTGTCCGCGAAACGTAGGCGCCAGGCGATACCGTAGTACCGGCTGCAATCACCCAGCGGCAGGCTGCTGCATTCCGTTGCGATTGAGGATCAAAAAAATGGGGGCAGCAACAATGGACTATGAGGTCGATTTCTTGGCCGTAGGGGAAGGCTCCGGAGACGCAATTGTTATCCGCTACGGGGACGACACCGCTGGCTATTGCCTCCACGTGGTCGATGGAGGGCGCACTGAAACGGCGGAAACCATCATCAATCACATCAGCAAGTTCTACCCCGGCTACTACATCAACCACATGGTGCTATCGCACGCTGATGACGATCATGCGTCCGGGCTTGTTGGTGTGATGGAAAAGATCGACGTCAAGCATCTGTGGATGAACAGACCATGGCTTTATGCCGCGGAGATTCTTCATCACTTCCACGGCAACTTCACACTGCAAGGCCTGATTGACAACATCAAGGAACGGCATCCGTACTTAGTGGATCTTGAGAGGCTTGCCATTCAAAAGGGAACCCAGATCCACGAGGCCTTTCAGGGCGCGAAGATTGGCGAATTTACCGTCCTCGCGCCCACGAAAGACCGGTATGTCAACTCCATACCTGATTTTGGGAAGACGCCCGACAAGTACACGGCCAACGCCGCTGGATTGCAACGCTTCGGGCTGCTCCGATCCTTGACAGAAGCTGCGAAGAAATGGCTAGAAGAAAAGTGGGATGTGGAAACCCTTGCGGAAAACACGGTGACCTCGGCGTCCAATGAAAGCTGCTTGGTTCAGTATGGCGTACTTGGCGGCAAGGGCGTTCTGCTCACTGCAGACGTGGGACCCATCGGGCTGATGGAAGCCGGCAACTTTGGTGCTCAGCTTGGCTTGAACCGGCCAACGTTCGTGCAAGTGCCGCACCATGGAAGCAGGCACAATGTGACTCCAACGGTATTGGACATGTGGTTAGGACCTAAGCAACCGCAAGATACGGTGGTCGGCACAGCGTTCTGCTCGGTCGGTTCAAACAAGCATGACTACCCGCGTGGGCAAGTGACGAACGCTTTCATGCGCAGGGGCTTCAAGGTCTACTCCACCCGCACCAAATGGATATCGCACTCCCGCGGCGGCGGTCACCCCAATGCGATTCCGGCAGTTGCGGAAGAGTTTGCCAACGAGGTGGAGGGGCTCTGATGAACCTGTTTAAGTGCCTCGGGGGCCCTGGCATCTGGAGCAGATGTACTGTCCGAGCAGGCGTGCCGCGGGCCTCAGTCCTCGGGCCATAGTTGACGAGTTCTGTTACTCAGGCGATCGGGACGAACCATGTACCTCGACCGAGACGATTGGCGCTCATGGTGTCCGGAACTCGTCCCTTGGCTGGAAGCTCAGCTCTCCAGGGAAGCTCTCGATGATTTTCACGAAGGTGTTGAGCCGACTTGGCTGGAGTGGCTCGACACGCGAACTGCACGCGTTTCCGAAGGGACTCTTGTTGAACGTTTCAAGGTACTGCTCAAGCAGAGGTTCCATGGCGTCCGCGTCGTCCATGCCACGCGCCTCAGAAACTTGCATGGGATCCGAGAGTCAGGGCTACGGGCTTGGAGCGCGGCGGAGCTTCGGGGCGCTGCACAGACCAAGTACGGCGACCAGACCGATGCGGAGTCGCTCCGACGTGCGATAGAGCAGAGCTTGCCCGAGCATCGTGGTGGCAAGGTCTATACATTTTCATCGTTGTCGCATGCGCTCAGCACTTACGGTGGCGCCATGCCAGGGCGACTACCGCCATTTACTCTCTCTGGTGGAGAGTTTATTGACGCGGTTGGCGCGAAGGTGGGGCTTGCAGATCACGCACAGCGAGATCACCGCGCCTACTTCATCGCGTGCAATCTTCCGTGGTCAAGCATTCCGGCGGACACGCTTGCGTGGCTGATCGGCGACCTGCTTTGCACCGTCGTCATCTGCCGCTTCCTGGACACTGATGACTACAGAATGGAGGGCAGCCTAGATTGCATCCACACGGAACGAGATATCTCACCGGAACAAATCAACGCAGTCGCAGACGTGGAATCGCTTCGGCAGCATCAAGGCCTCGTGCCCGCTGACATCGTGTGGCAACCTTTTCCATGACGCTGGGCTTACTTCGATGGCAAAGCTCCACATCGAAGAGACAAATACTTAGGGTCGATTTCCGCCAGCCCGTTCCCTGCTGCTTTTGGTCTAGAAATCAGCTCACCAGAACCGGCTGTCGTAGTGCGGGTCCACGTCATCCGAGTCACGGTTCCGCCAGAACGCTTTGCGCAAGGCTTCCATGTTTTCCTTGCTTGGTTCTGCGACCACGCTTTGAATCGCCCCGCCTTTCGTAGACACCCTGGAGCCATAATTTATGGCCACGAGAGGGGAGTTTATGAGCAGCAAGCGTTACACCGAGGCGTTCAAGGTGGAAGCGGTCAAGCAGGTCACCGAGCGAGGTCACGCGGTCGCC